>JAEEVC010000029.1 GCA_016287075.1 Bacteroidales bacterium
CTCCGGCCCGAAAATAAGGGATATCGGGCCGGAGGTGGGCGGCATGGTATAGTTCCGGCCCGAATTGTCGGGATATTGGGCCTGAGGTGAGGGAGGCGTCGGCAGACGGGGGGTGGCGGCTCCATGGCGGGGAACGGCGGTCGCGGTCGGGGAAAGGGGTTCGTCCGGCTAACTCGCGCGGGTCGACGGAGCACCCCGCGCTCAAACACACGCCGGCCGTCCTGGCGGAACACCCCTTTCCCCGGGCTCCTCTGTAACCGTTCCCCTTAATATCCGCCGCCACCCTCCGTCTGCCGACTCTTTGTCCCCAGCCGTGGCAGGTAAACACCAGCAAATCAAGTGATAAAGCATGAGAGCCCCACCTCTTTTTAGGGGGCTCTTTGTGGGAAATAGCTGATAACAAGACGCTTATCCGCCACGGCCAATTCTGGCCAGTCCTGTTTGAAAGGGATGTCGGGTCGTCCGGTGGCGCAGGGACAGGGTTCCGGAGGAATTTCTTCTGACTCCGGAGCCCTGTCCCGTAGCAAAAACGGACGGCCCTGCAGCAACCTGTCCTGTGGCAAAAACAGGACGGCCCTGCAGCAACCTGTCCCGGAGCAAAACAGGACGGCCCTGCAGCAACCTGTCCCGTAGCAAAAACGGACGGCCCTGCAGCAACCTGTCCCGGAGCAAAACAGCTCGCCTTGCCGGAACCGATCCCCGTATCAAGCCCGCCCGGTCGTGCCGCAACCTTGCCCTTGGCAACTACAGACCGGCCCTGCCGAAACCTGCCCTTCCGCTTCCTCCATTGTCTCGGAGAACGCATGCGTACTTTTGCGTTTTTACATATTTCTTTTTATTTTTGCCCGTAGAAGCCCGGAAACTCACTAAATACATATTGTCCTATGAAAAGGTATTTTTCGCTGATGGCAGGCATGCTCGTTGCCTTCGCTTTCCTTCTTGTATCCTGTCAGGAGAAAACCGTTTCAGTGACGGATGTGTCCCTGGACAGGAAGACCGCTGAAATCAAGGTCGGGGAGACCTTGCAACTGACGGCGACGGTCCTGCCGGCCGAGGCCACGGATGCTGCGGTCAGCTGGGCATCCGACGCCCCGGAAGTCGCTTCTGTCGATGCCGACGGCAAGGTGACGGCCCTCAAGCCCGGCAGTGCCAAAATAACCGTGACGACAATGGATGGTGGGATGACGGCCACCTGTGCGGTGACGGTAACGGATTTCTTCACCGTGCGTTATTTCTCGCCTGATTTTACGGTAGGCGGTTACAGCGGTGCCCGGAATGCCGAGGACGAGATGGTCGAGTCCGTATTTTTCAAGAATACCATGATGGCTAGGTTCGTCCTGTCGGCAGACGGCTCGACCCCCTACGGGGACAAGGACGCGTCCCATTATTCCGTCTCGGACATCAAGGCTGCGTCGGGCGTCATCGATACTGAGAAGCAAATGGTTTACGTGGAGAAACTCACCGGTGTGGAGTGCGGACAGTATGTGATCCGGTTCCTGGCTCCCGGAACGGCCGAGTTTACCCTGAATTTCAACGACGGTACCCGGTCTTTCTCCAAGACCATCAAGTTCACCGTGGAGGACAAGGTCCACGACATCGGTTTCGTTGCCGGTCCCGGGGTCGCCGCAGTGGCGATGTTGCGCAATTTGTATGAAGGCCCCATGTACGTGGATAACCGTGTGTTCCAGACGGATTACTATTTATGGGTCCGCGCATGGGACAAATCGACCGGCCAGATTCCCAGTTCCGGCACCTTCTCCCTGGATCCCGACAATGACGGTGAGAGTTCCGCCTTGTACGAAGCCTCGGTCGAGAATGTGACTCCTCAGTCGGAGTGCATCCGCATCAAGTTCAATACGCCCGGCTACATCAACCTCGGCGTGCGCTTCAACGGCGGGGAGAAAAAGAAGGCCTCCGCACGCCTGTGCTTCTATACCTATGCCGGCCTGGTGCTCCGGACGACCGAGAACCAGCATGTGTACAACAATATTGAATTCAAGCTGAAGGAGGCGGAGACCCTGTCCTTCGTGTTCCGCAACAACGACCGGAACCGGAACGAGAACATCGTCCTTGACAGCCTGAAGCTTACGGGCGGGAACGCCTCGATTGCGACGCTGGAACGGGCTGCGGACGGGAAGACCCTGGTCCTCAAGGGAGTCAAGGAAGGCACGACCTCATGGACCATCGCCTATTCCTATTTTGGCATGACCATCGGGCCGACCACGGTCAAGGTGACGGTCTCCAACACGGTCCCCGTGACCTCGGTCAAGATCGACAATCCGTCCAAGACGCTCCGGGTCGGGGAGAAACTCACGGAGAGCGTAGTGATTACGCCTTCCGATGCGACGGACAAGACGGTAAAATGGGAGTCTTCCAATCCGTCCGTGGCAAAAATCGCCCAGTCGAGTGGCCTCCTGGCCAATGTGGAGGGCGTCTTCCCGGGGACGGCGACCATTACGGCCAGCTGCGGCGGCAAGTCCGACTCCTATCAGGTGGAGGTCCGGGCCAATTATGCCATCCAGTACAATGACAATGCTTTCTCCGCTTCCGCCTTCACCTATGTTCCGGGATCGACCCTCTCGAACCTGCTGCCCTTCTCCTTCAAGAACAGCTATACCGGCCAGATGGTGGATCCGTCGACAGGCGGGATCACCATCACCTCCTCGAATGAGAAGGTCCTGAAATTCAAATCCTACCGCGCGCAGTACGCCTATGTGGAAGCCCTGTCCACCGGTACGGCCACGTTGAAGTTCCTCGCCGGTTCCCAGGTCCTGCTGACTACGGTGGTGACGGTCGTCCCCGTCCCCGAGGTCCATTCCCAGATCACCGGAAAGGCCGTGGCTTCGACAGAGCCTTACGTGCTGGGATACCTGTCGGGGGACCAGGTCCGTTTTGAAATGTATGACCGCTTCACGGGTAAGTATTACAATCCCACCAGCGGCCTGACCGTCTCTTCTTCGAACACGTCCGTCGCGACGGCTTCGGTCGGAACGTATTCCGGTCACCAGGTATGGTACGTAAAAGGCCTGAAGGCCGGCACCAGCACCATCTCGTTCCGCTACAACGGCGATCTGGTCAAGTCCATCACCTACTCGGTCCGGAATGACCGCGATATGGTGGACCTGGGCCTTGGCGTGAAGTGGGCGACGGTGAATATCGGGGCCAGCCAGCCACAGGAACCGGGCAATCTCTTCGCCTGGGGCGAGACGCAGGGCAAGTCCAATTACGCCGCATCGACTTACCTGTGGTACGACGGCTCCTCCTTTACAAAATACACGGCCAGGGATGGCAAGATGACCCTGGAGGCGGATGATGACGTCGCCCAGGTATGGTGGGGCTGGGGCTGGCGGATGCCGACCAATGCGGAGTTCTCCGACCTCTGTACGAGATGTACCTGGACAGCAACGACCTTAAGCGGCGTCAACGTCTTCAAGATTACGGGGCCGAACGGAAAATACATCTATATCCCCATTGCCGGGCATTATGTCGGTACGACGCTCCAGTTGTATGGCACATCGGTCATCTATTGGACCTCCGAGCGCCTGGGCGGTTATGAGGATTCGGCCAAGACGATGGTGGCCAACAAGAGCGCCGGAAAGGGTACGACCGGGCAGGTGAGTCCCCGCTACATGGGCATGTACGTCCGTGCTGTCAAGAAATAGCGGATCTCGCGTGGAAACGAAGCGGCGGCCCTTATCCGGCCGCCGTTTCCGTTTTCCAGAGATAGACCTTGTCGCCGCGCCGGGGATGGAGCGGCTCGCCGGGAGCGAGGAGTGCCGGGTCGTTGACATGGTCGGCGGGCATGGCCTCAAGCGGCACGGAGAGCGAGCAATAGACGCCCTTGCCTGCCGTGGAGACACTTTCATGCTCGACGCGCAGGTCTTCGACCTTCATCTCGAGGATGCCGGTGGTCTTGCCAAGGATAATAATCTCGTCGCCGACGGAGAGCGGCGCGGACTCGACGAGGATCTCCGCCACGCCGATGCGGTTGAACCAGTTGGTGACCTTGCCCGAGTAAACCTTGCGGCGGGTGGCCTGGCTGCCATAGACGGCACTCCATTCGCCAAGGCGCGCACCCTGGTAGTAGCCGTCCCAGAAGCCGCGGTTGAATACTTCGGCAAGGGAAGCCTTGAGGCTGGCGGCCAGTTCCGGGGTGTACGTTCCGTCACATACGGCATCCGCCGCCTGTCGGTAACAGGCGGCGCAGCGCTTGACGTATTCCGCGCTGCGGGCGCGCCCCTCGATTTTGAAGACCTTGACGCCGGCACCGATGATCTTGTCCATGAACTCGATGGTGCACAGGTCCTTCGGGGACATGATGTACTCGTTGTCGATCAGCAGCTGGTTGCCGGTCTCCACGTCGGTGACCTCGTAGCCGCGCCGGCAGACCTGGAAGCAGGCCCCGCGGTTGCCGGAGGCGCCGTAGGTGTGGAGCGAGAGGTAGCATTTGCCGGAAATGGCCATGCAGAGCGCTCCGTGGGCGAACATTTCGATGCGGACGAGGTTCCCTGAGGGCCCGCAGATGTGTTCCTTCGCAATGGCATCGGCGATGGCCTTCACCTGATGGAGGTTCAGTTCCCGCGCCAGGACGACCACATCGGCGAACTGCGCGTAGAAGCGCAGCGCCTCGACATTGGAGATGCTGAGCTGGGTGGAGATATGGACCTCGAGACCGATCTTCCGGCAGTAGAGGATGGCGGCCATGTCCGATGCGATGATGGCATCGACTCCCGCCGCCTTCGCGGCATCCAGCGCGGAGTACGCGGCCTCGAGGTCATCCCCGAACAAGGTGATATTCAGGGTCATATAGGACCGGACGCCATATTCCCGGCAGATCCGGGTTACCTCGGGCAGGTCCTCCTCGGAGAAATTGTTGGCCGAGCGGGAGCGCATGTTCAGGTGCCCGATGCCGAAATAGACGGAGTCGGCCCCGCCTTCGACCGCTGCGAGGAGACACTCGAAGTTCCCCGCCGGCGCCATGATTTCCAGTTCTTTTTTCTGTATGTTATTATGTGTCTTCGGCATTATTCCTCGATTGTTTCCAGATAGTCGTGAATTTCAGCCAGAATACGGATGACTATCGTCCCTCTGATGTAATAAGGCTCATATTGAAGTATTTCCCGTGCAATACGCATTGCTTGGTCTTGGTTTTCATTGACACGATAATACTCAAATAGTTTGTATCGCGGCAGGATTCTTCTCGGCACCATCCAGGATGCTTTCTGATAGGAGGCAATCGCTTTGTCATGGTCTCCACAAGCCATGTAACAGTCGCCCAAATCACAAAGTAGTTGCGTTGATGGCATTACCGAGCATGCTTGTTGTAATACGGGGAGCGATTCGGAGGGGGAGCATTCGATATGGACAATCTGGGCTCGTTTATCTGTTTCGCCGTATTGTCTCCACGCATGATTCGTTACAGGAATCAGTACAAGACCGGCAATCAACAACGCTTTTTCAATAGCGACGGTTCCGGGCATGGGAATGAATACGGCGGAGCACAATGCCATCAAAAATAGAAGAAGTGCTGGCACACCTTGTTCTGTCAAGATCCGGAGATAGTCATTATAGGGACTCCGGCGGGACAGCATCTTTTCAAATACAACGATAGCACCTAAGGACATGATTCCGCCAAACAGCGCCGAATGATTGCCGAACAGGAGTGAGAATAAGACGGGCTGCCGGAACAAAACGTTGTATGCCTGAAGAATGCACAGAATCAGCGAGGCGATAATGAGTATGTTCCCCTCATCCCATCGGTTTTGTTTGCTGCAAAAACCGGCGGCAAATCCGAAAAAAAGTAGGATGGATAAACAAAGACCAAGCAACGATGATTGTAAAAGGCTTTGAACTGTAAGCAGTCCCCAAAAGCAAACTGCGCACACGAAAGTGAGCGACAGTTTAACAGATTTATTTGTAGATGAACTCATTATTATTATATTTGCAAAGATAACACATTCTGTGACACGACATGATAACCAGACCAGCTACCATATTATTTTTTTTGTCTTTCGTCTTGACAAGTTGTTTTTGTCAATAATATGGAAATTCTATCATTTATACTTTTCTCGGGCCTCAATCTGATTACCCCCACAGATACTGTCGTGTATTTAGATAATGGTCGTTATGTCGGGCAGTATCCGGTCGGTAAGGGCGTTTTGTATTCAGAGAAAAAGGGTATGATCATGGGGTGGTTCAAGGAATGCGTACCACATGGTCGCTGCATTCATTACCGGACTAATGGCAGCATCTACGAAGGTGAAATGCAGGATGGGAAGTATTTCGGGAATGGACGGTACTTCACCCTTGCCGGGAATGTGATTACAGGAGATTTCTTCAACAATACGGCGACCGGGCGCGATACAATGTATTATTCAACCGGGACGATTTATGTTGGGAGCATGTTTGACAAACAACCTCATGGCGAGGGCATCAAATTGACCCCTGTCGTCCGTTCCCGTACCCGCTACCGTTACACGAATCTGGTCCCGGAAGAGCGCTGGGTGTATTTGTTCAGGGAAGGGACTTACCGTAACGGTGATTTCGTATCCGGATTCTGCACATACCTTTCGGCCCCGGCTCATCGGTGGATCGTGACAGCCAGTGTTACGGACGGTGTTTACTCCTGGATATACCGGAATGCTTTGGCGCGCTATGCTTCACATATCTATTCGCAGGAGGAATTGGAGCGGGATTACATGCGATTGTATTGCCGGAAGCCTGCCTTCCCGATAGTCCCGTTGACGGAGGAGCAACTCTCCTTCCTTCGGACCCATTGCTGTTATGATCAATGGTTTAATATGGAGTGATATACCCAGTTTCATGAATTATGAAACAAATCATATTGACTTTGTTTTCCTTTTTTGTTTGTTTAAAAATGACTGCGCAGGATTTGACGGCAGATCAAGTATATGAACTCCTGCAGTCATATGAGTGGAGTGCTCTTCACTTCGGACGGCCGTATTCCTTCACATTTTCTCCGACTGTCTTTCATTTTCGGATGTATAAAACTGAGAGTTCGAATTATGAATGTGATGATGATTTTTATCTGAGCGATACCGCGGATACTGTATTTGTCGCATCCAAAATGGGACAAGCGCAAGGAAGTCATTATATTATTAGTAAGGAGCCCGGGAATCGTGCTTCGTGGTTGGAGATCGTCTCCATATCTTCGGATCATTTGACACTTCGTTCGTCGCATAATGCTGTACATGAATTGACGGCCCGCCCAAAACAGGGGGGTAACCCGTCGGAATGACCCGCCGTGTCATTTCGTCCGGCCGGGGAGGCTGTCGGCGAAGCGCTGGAGCAGGGTGAGGACATCGTGTACAGTTGCATTCAGGGGAGTACAAAGATTGTTCGGTTTTCATGCCGAGGAATCTCGACACTTTTTTTATTCTTATTGCAAGAATCGTTATCTTTGCAATGATGTGGATAATCCGCATAACTGAATATGAACGTAGATACATTACTTCATCAGTACTTTGCCGAAAGTAGCGATATCTGTATTGAGATGTTCGACGAGAAGAACATCAGGCAATGAGTTATTGTTTCTACGAAGTGATGGATAATGTGCTCATCCATTCCGGAAAAATGAATGGAATTGTCATTACCAGTTATTCCGAAGCGCAGCACTTGATTCAAATTCTGGTGGCCGATGACGGAATGGGAATCTTATCCTCCCTGGCTCAGAACCGGGATTATAAGGACATTTCGGACATTGTCGGCCAATGGATCTATGGCCATAACCGAATCTGAACCTTGGAAGGGGACCATCGTTTATTTTGAACTGCGCTCCAATATGGAAATCGATCCGGGGTTAGTCGTTGATCACCGGACAGACCCTGCAGAAGAGTTTGATGAATGGTTCCTGGACAATGATTCCGGGCTTGATAAACTATGGTAGAATGAGAGTATTCAAGTTTTCCGCATATGGAGACAGTATGGGAACGCGTCTCCTCGGTGCCAAAATCAGGGCCGACCTTCGTCCGCTGCTGGACGGGGATGAGAAAGTTGTGCTTGATTTCTCCGGCGTGGACACCGTTACCAACTCATTCGCAGATGAATGCATCGCCAAACTCCTTCTTGAAATGTCACTTGACCAGTTGAAGTCAAAGACCACTTTTACCGGCCTTACCCCTATGGCCGAGCGCAGCATTCTCACCGCCCTCAAAAGACGCCGGATGCAGATAGCAGGGAATTAATGTCGCTGTTTGGCCAAACAGCGTTGATGATGTGGCGCGATGGCCAAATAAGTTGTTTCGAGTGTCTCTCTTGCCAGAAACAAACAACTCCTTCATTTCCAGAATGATCCGCCGTGTCATTTCGTCCGGCCGAGGAGGCTGTCGGCGAAGCGGCGGAGCAGGTCGTAGCCTTCGCCGGAAACCGCTTCGGTGGCAGCAGACAGGGCACGCCCGTGCAGGCGGGCGATTTCCGCCTGGGCGTCGGCGGCGACGTCAACGGCCTGATACAGGGCCATGACCCGGGCGATCTTGCCGGCCGGATCGTCCCCTGAAGGCACGGAGAGCGCTTCGGCAAGGCCCTCGGCGCCCTTTTCCATTGCGCGGACCGTCAGCCAGCTTTTCTTGCCGTTGAGGATGTCCCCCCCGATGGGCTTGCCGAAGACCTTGCTGTCGCCGTAGGCATCGAGGTAGTCGTCGGCCACCTGGAAAGCGAGCCCGAGTTCGTAGCCGTAGCGGTACAGGGCCTCGCAGACCTGCGCCGGCGCACCGCCGATCAGGGCGCCCATTTTGGCGGAGCAGGCAATCAGCACGGCCGTCTTGAGGCCGATCATCTTCATATAGTCTTCCATCCCGACGGACGGCATCCCCTCGAACTCCATGTCATACTGCTGGCCGTCGCAGACCTGGGCGGCCGTTGTCGTGAAGAGGTCCAGGACGGCGGGAAGCACCTTCGCCGGGGCGGAGGCGATCCGCCGGTAACTGTCGATGCACATCACGTCGCCGCTGAGGATGGCTGTATCGGCGCCCCAGCGCTTCCAGACCGTGTCACAGCCGCGGCGCATCGGGGATTTGTCCATGATGTCGTCGTGGATGAGCGTGAAGGTGTGGAAGACCTCCAGACCGGCGGCCGGTTCAAGGATCTGCGGCGTAAACGCGTCCTGGAACAGGGCATACGCCGTCAGGCAGAGCCGGGGGCGGAGCCGTTTGCCGCCGATGGCGATCATGTACCGGAGCGGGTCGTACAGGCCGGCGGGTTCGCGGGTGAATTCGATGCCGGCGAACAGGTCGTCGACGGTTTTGCGGATGCGGGCTTCTTCAATCATGGTTCAATCCAAAATTACCAGTGCGCGGGAGGGATGGGAAAAGGTCAGGCGGACCTCATCCGCGGTGGCGCGGTTGAGCGTCGCCTGCCACCAATTGTCGAAAACAACCCCGGCTGTCTGATATTCAAGACCTTCCGATTGGATGCGGAGGCTGTTGTCGGGGGAGAATAGGGAAAAGCGGCGGCCTTCTCCGACCTGCAGGGTGCAACTGTCCGTGATGGCGAAAGCGGTCCCGTAGTCGGATACCATGTCCACGGAAATCCCCTCCAGGGAGAACAGGCGCGGGTACTCCATCAGCAGGCCGAGGTTGCCGACCGTGTGGTCTTCGCGCTTCCCAGTGGCGCCGAGGATGTGGATCTCCGTTACCGCCGGATAGTGGCAGAGGAGGTAGCGCATTGCCTTGGTCAGGTCGTTGTCGTCCTGTTCCGCTTCCCGGTGGATCAGCGCCGCATAACGACGCAGGAGCGTCTTGGGAAGCGTGTCCATGTCCCCGACGACGGCATCCGGCAGGCGGTGGAAATGCCGCTCATAGGCCCGGACGGCCCCGTCGCAGCAGATGACCGCCCCGGCCGTTTCCAGCAGGTAGAGCGGGTACGCTTTCTTCGGGAAAAGCCCGTCGCAGAGGATCGCGGCCGTCATGCTTCGACAGGTTTGGTTTTCGCCACCTCTTCCCGGGAGCTGCCTTCCGTGCAGCGGTAGGTCTGAGGATCGCGGAATCCGAGCAGGAAGGCCTTGACATCCATCCGCTTCTTGCCGGCGAGCTGGAGATCCTTGACGGATACGGCGCCGTCGGCCGTAGCGATGGCGAGATAGGTCTTGCCGTCGGAGAGGACCGTGCCCGGCGTGGCATGGAGCCCTTCGGCCGGCTCGCCGAAGAAGATCTTGAGCTGGACGGGCGCGCTGCCCTCCCGGACCAGTTCGGTAAAGGCCGTCGGGTAGGGGCTGAGGCCGCGGATGAGGTTGACGATGTGCCGGGTGGAGTCGTTCCAGTCGATGTGGCAGAGCGCCCGGCTGAGTTTCGGCGCGGGTTTCAGCAGTTCGGAGCCCTGGATGAAACTGCGCTGGACGCGGGTTTCGACATTGCCTTCGACGATTCCCTCGACGGTCTGGACGACCAGGTCGGCGCCGATGGCCATCAGTTTGTCGTGCACGTCGCCCGCCGTATCGGTCGGGGCGATGCGGCATTCCTGTCGCAGGATGATGCCGCCCGTATCGATCTTGTCGTCGATCATGAAGGTCGTCACGCCGGTGAGGTTCTCGCCGTTGATAACGGCCCAGTTGATCGGGGCGGCGCCGCGGTACTGCGGCAGCAGGGCGGCGTGGAGGTTGAAGGTGCCGAGTTTCGGCATGCTCCAGACGGCCTCCGGGAGCATCCGGAAGCCCACGACCACGAACAGGTCGGCCCTCAGGGCGGCCAGCGCCTCGAGGAAGGCGGGATCCTTGAGCTTCTCCGGCTGCAGGACGGGGAGATTATGGGCGACGGCGTATTGTTTGACGGCGCTCTCGGACAGTTTCTGCCCGCGGCCGCTGGGTTTGTCCGCGACGGTGACGACGCCGACGACCTTGTAGCGCTTCTTCAGGAGGGCGTCGAGCGGGGCGACGGCGAATTCCGGCGTGCCCATGTACACGATGCGGGTCTTCCGGAAGAAGGTCATGATCCGGCTCTTGATCCTCCGCCAGGCGGTCTTGAACCCGTCTGCGCTGAACAGCGTCGAGTCATGGATGGCCTTCCAGGTCAGGAACATGCCGATCGGGAAGAGTACCAGCGCGGAGATGAAGTTGCCGAAGAAGGCCCCCACGGCGCCGTCCCGGGCCAGTTTCGTGCCCGAGATGTCCACGACCCAGTACAGGACGAAGAACAGGACGGAGACGATGGCCGAGGTGCCGAGGCCGCCTTTCCGGATCAGGGCGCCGAGCGGGGCGCCGACGAAGAAGAGGATGAGGCAGGCGAGGGCCTGGGCGATTTTCTTCCAGATTTCCACGTTGGTCCTCCGGAGGATGAAGTTGTATTCGTAGGACTCGATGTTGTAGCTGTTCAGGTTGTTCTCCAGCTGCCGGGCATTGCTGCCTGCGCTTTCATAGGCCTTCAGCTTCTGTCTGAGGTCTTTCCATGCGAGCGGCTTCGGGATGTCCAGGTTGTCATAGCCTTTCGACCGCCAGCCCGTGTCCAGCTGGGCCCGGTGGTTGAACGGGGCCATGATCCGCATGTCCTTGAGGTGCCGGACGAGGGCCGAATCGGACAGGGCCTGCAGGGAATCCCGGCCGTGGGTGAGCTGGTCCATGTTCATCGAGCGCACCTGGTCGCTGAAGCGGACCGAGTCGGATTTCTCGAAGGCGTAGTTCGCCAGCGGGATGATCAGTTCCTGCCGGGTGAAGTGGATCTTCTGCAGGGCGAGGGTGGTGTCGCGGTATTTCTTGGTGTTGGTTTCCTGGTAGTTGAAGCCGTTGTAGAGCTGGAAGGTCAGGTAGTCCTTGGCCTTGGAGATCTTCATGATGCCCGAATCGGCGACGGTGATGGAGGTGTTGCCCTTGTTGTTGGTGTGGTCATAGACCATCACCCGGTACATCATTCCCGTGTTCGGGTCCCGCCGGCCGACGCGGAGGATATATCCCTCCAGGCCGTCGTAGAAGGTCCCTTCCGGGATCTTGATCTCGGACTTGGTCCGCCCGATGTCGTCGCGGAGAGTGTAGATCTGGTTGGTGGCATACGGGGAGAGGTTGTTGACCACGAAATAGGCCGCGATGCTGATGAAGATGCTGCAGATCATCAGCGGGGTCATCAGCCGCGTCAGGGAGATGCCGGAGGCTTTCAGGGCGGTGAGTTCGCTGTTTTCGCCCATCTGCCCGAGGGTCATCATCGAGGCGAGCAGCGTCGCCAGCGGCAGGGCCAGCGGCAGGGCCTGGCTGCAGACGCCCCAGAAGAGGAACTCCATGATGACCTTGAACCCGAGGCCGCGGCCGACGAGTTCGTCGATGTACAGCCAGAGGAACTGCATCATCAGAATGAAGATGACGACGAGCAGGATCGCGAAGAACGGTCCCACGAACGACTTGACGATGAATTTGTCTAACTTCTTCATTCTGTTTCCTTTATACTTCTTCCGGTCTTCTTCCGGTTTTTCTTCCGGTTTTCCGGGAATAACCTTTGTTCCGGTTTTCCGGGAACAACCTCTGTTCCGGTTTTCCGGAGGATAACCTGCCTGAACCCTCGGACCTTCGGTCCTCGTCCCTCCCACAGTCCCTTCGGGCCTGCGGGCCCCTCCCGTTCATGTAGCCACGGGCGGCTACAGGTTCCGGCAGGTCATCCTCCTCCAAACCTCCGCGGGCGGCCACAGGTTCCAGCGTCATTCTCCTCCAAACCTCCGCGGGCGGCCACAGATTCTGGAAGGTTTTCCCTGCAAACCTCCGCGGGCGGCCACAGGTTCCGGCGGGTCATCCTCCTCCAAACCTCCGCGGGCGGCCACAGGTTCCGGCAGGTCATCCTCCTCCAAACCTCCGCGGGCGGCTACAGGTTCCGGCGGGTCATCCTCCTGCAAACCTCTGCGGGGGGCACTATTCCGTCGCGAGGCGGACGAGCGTGGCGAGGGCGTCGGGGAGGCCGGCGAGGTTGCGGCCGCCGGCCGTGGCAAGGCCGGGCTGACCGCCGCCGCCGCCCTGGATGGCCTTGGCGGCTTCGCGGATGTCCTTGCCGGCGTTCCTGCCCTTGGCGACGAGGTCGGCGGAGTACATCAGCACGAGGTTCGGCTTTTCGTCGAACGCATAGGCGCCGGCCAGGACGAAGTTCTCCGCCTTCTTCTGGAGGAGGAGCGCGACGTTGCGGACCAGCTGCGGATCGACGCTGCTGTCGAAGCGGACGACGCGGATGCCGTTGATTTCTTCGGCTGAAGCATACAACTTTTCGGCGAGCCGGGCGGCTTTCTCCGCGGCGACGGCCTCGAGCTGCTTGCGCGCGTCGGTGTTCTCTTCGATCAGTTTATGGATGGAGGCAACCAGGTCCGGCGCGTTGTTCATGACGGCCTTGAGGTTGCGGAGCATGTCTTCCATGGCCCCGATGCGCCCTTCTGCAGCGGCACCGGTCACGGCCTCGATGCGGCGGACGCCGGCAGCTACGGCGCTTTCGGAGATGATCTTGAACAGGCCGATCGTGCCGGTGGAACGCGTGTGCGTGCCGCCGCAGAGCTCGACGCTGTCACCGAAGCGGACGACGCGGACCACGTCGCCGTATTTCTCGCCGAAGAGGGCCATGGCGCCCATGCCGCGGGCTTCCTCCATGGTCGCGTCCCGCTTTTCGCGCAGCGGCTCGTCGGCGCGGACCAGCTGGTTGACGCGGTGCTCGACCGCGCGGATCTCTTCGTCCGTAACCTTCTGAAAATGGGAGAAGTCGAAGCGGAAATAGTCCGGGCCCACGAAGGAACCCTTCTGCTCCACGTGGGTGCCGAGGATTTCCCGCAGGGCCTGGTGCAGCAGGTGGGTCGCCGTGTGGTTGTTCATGATGGACTGGCGGCGCTCCGCATCCACGACAAGGGTGAAGGGCGCGCCCGGATTCTCCGGCAGGCGCTCCGCCAGGTGGATGGTGAGGTTGTTCTCCTTGACGGTGTTCAGGATGGCGATTTCCTCGCCGGCGGCGCTGACGATCCGGCCGGTGTCGCCGACCTGGCCGCCCATCTCCGCATAGAACGGGGTCTTGTCGAAGACGAGCTGGAAGTAGGTCTTGTTCTTCTGCTTGACGGTGCGCTGCTTCATCAGGACGGCGCCTTCGCAGGTGAGCGTGTCATAGCCGAGGAAAGTGACTTCATCGCCGCTGTGGAATTCTTCCCAGTCGCCGAATTCGTTGGCGGTGGCGTTGCGGGCACGCTCCTTCTGCTTGCCGAGCTCGACGTTGAATCCCTCGAGGTCCACGGTGTAGCCCTTTTCGGTGGCAATCAGCTCGGTCAGGTCGATCGGGAAACCGTAGGTGTCATACAGGACGAAGGCGTCCACGCCGGGCAGGACCTTCGTCGCGGCGTTCTCGGCGAGTTTGTCGTCGAGCATGCGGATACCGCGGTCCAGGGTACGCAGGAAGGCGTTTTCCTCTTCACGGATGACGCTTTCGACGAGCTTCTGCTGTGCCTTCAGCTCCGGATAGGCCTCGCCCATGTCCTCGACCAGCTGGGGAACCAGGCGGGTGAGGAAGGGCTCGGTGAAGCCGAGGAAGGTATATCCGTAGCGGACGGCGCGGCGGAGGATGCGGCGGATGACGTAGCCGGCCTTCACGTTCGACGGCAGCTGGCCGTCGGCGATGGAGAAGGCGATGGCGCGGAGGTGGTCGGCGATGACGCGCATCGCGACCTCGACCTGCCCGCCCTCGGCGTACTTGTGGCCGGAGAGTTCCTCGACCTTGCGGATGCTGCCGGAGAAGACGTCGGTCTCGTAGTTGGATTTCTTGTTCTGGAGGATCATGCAGAGGCGTTCGAAGCCCATGCCCGTATCGACGTTCTTGTTCGGCAGGAGCTCGAGGTGGCCGTCGGCCTTGCGGTTGTACTGCATGAAGACGATGTTCCAGATCTCGATGACCTCGTCGTTGTCGGTGTTGACCAGTTCACGGCCGGGCTTGGCCGCGATCTCCTCGTCGGAGCGGAGGTCGATGTGAATCTCGGAGCAGGGGCCGCAGGGGCCCGTGTCGCCCATTTCCCAGAAATTGTCGTGTTTGTTGCCCAGGAGGACATGGTCCTCCGGCATGTGCTTGAGCCAGGCCTGGCGCGCCTCCTCGTCGAGGGAAGTGCCGTCCTCGGCGCTGCCTTCAAAGACCGTCGCGTAAAGTTTGGTTTTGTCGATCTTGTAAACCTCCGTCAGGAGCTCCCATGCCCAGTCGATGGCTTCGGTCTTGAAATAGTCGCCGAAGCTCCAGTTGCCGAGCATCTCGAACATCGTGTGGTGGCGCCCGTCGTGGCCGACCGCTTCGAGGTCATTGTGCTTTCCGCTGACCCTGAGGCACTTCTGGGAGTCGGTCGCCCGGGGGAATTTCGGCGCGCTGTTGCCGAGGAAGATATCCTTGAACTGGTTCATCCCCGCGTTGGTGAACATGAGCGTCGGGTCATTCTTGACCACCATCGGCGCGCTCGGCACGATGGTATGTCCCTTCGAGGCGAAGAATTCCAGGTACTTCTGTCTGATTTCCTTTGCAGTCATAATTCCTAATGCATATAATAACCTGCAAAAATAGCGATTTTCGTGCGCATTATCAAGTTTTCCGGGGCATAAACCCTGCCGCGGGAGGGTGTGAAAGGAGTCGTATGGAATCAATAATGACTTGTTGTGAGATGAAACCATGGATAGGGGCTCTTCGTCCCCGTTAATGGGGATATTTGGGGATGAAACGCCGAATTTGAGCCTTTCATCCCCAAATCCACGGGTGTTCGGGGACGAAGAGGGGAAGGGGCCGTAATTTGCTTTTGCAGGCGTTTTTTCTGTTTGGTTTTGGCTATTCTTTTTCTTACTTTTGTAGCCGTCAAGGTGCTGGTCTCACGACTTTCCTTTGGCGGACATATTTGATGAAAGTGTTTCGCTTCATCCTTGGGTGGAATCTCGCAAATTTCAATTGAATCAGGGATAGGCAATAACCTTCATCACTTGTTTTGGCATATCGTGCATTTTGCACTGTGTCAATACAGGTGTGGAGTATTGTTTATTTGATTCAAGGCTTTGCGAGAGCCCCACCCAGATAAACGCGAAGATGCTCCACACTTTTTTATGTTATTTCCACTGGTGGAGCGGGTGGAACAATAAGGGCATTGTCCTGAAATAGAATGCAAACCACATCTCTCAAGTCCGCACAGGCATACATCGAGCCAGCTGTGAGATATATCGTTTTGAATACAGAGGTGTCTTTCATGATCTCCAACACAGAAGTCATCGTTGACGACGGGCAGGAACATGGCTGGGATTAATAACTAAACAATGATAATCATGAAGTATCGTTCCTTCATCCTTGGGCTGATTACCATCCTTTTCACGGCTTGTGCCGTTAACGAAGAGGATTATTCCACACCGGCGATTGTAACAGAAGAGGAGTTCTACGCGACCATCGAAGGAGCCACAACGAGAGTCTATGTCGATGAGGACTTGAAGGTCCTTTGGCATGCAGACGATTGTGTCTCCATCTTCAACAAGTATACATATAACCAGCAGTATCGCTTTACCGGAAATACGGGAGCGAACTCCGGCTCTTTCCAGAAAGTGCCCAACGAGGACTTCATTACGGGAAATGCCTTGGATTATGTGTATGCAGTGTATCCTTACCAGGAAGCCACACAGATCAGCAACCAGGGCGTTCTTACCCTTAATCTCCCGGCAACGCAAGCATATGCGGAGGATTCCTTCGGCATAGGTGCAAATACGATGGTATCCTGCTCGGAAGGCAATGAACTGTTGTTCAAGAACCTTTGCGGGTATATCATGTTGAAGTTGTATGGCGATGATGTGACCGTCTCGTCCATTTCTTTAAAGGGCAACAACAACGAACTTCTTGCCGGTAAAGCCACTGTCACTTTGTCTATTGACGGGAATCCTTCATTGTCGTTTGATGAGACTGCGACCGATGAAATCACACTGACTTTTGACAGCCCTGTCACCCTAGGAACGACTGCTGAGACTGCAACGACTTTCTGGCTGGTTGTCCCGCCGACGACGTTTGAAAGTGGAATCACGCTTACCGTAATGACGGACAACGGAGCATTCTTCGAGAAACGAACTTCATCGAGTCTTGCTATTTCCCGCAACACTCGCTCCACGATGGCCGCCTTGAAGGTAATTCCCGAACATCGGGGCAGATTCTTATTATTCACTTCCGAAGGAACGACAATAATGTCGCTGGCCAACTATGGGGGCAATGCTCCAGTGTTGTACTATTCCTTCGACAAGACCAACTGGACGCAGTGGGATTATTCTGAGTTATCTATTACCAGCGACCAGCCGTTATTCCTTTGCGGAGACAATCAGGAAGGTTTTAGTTCGAGTTTGAATTGTTATAGCAACTTTTCCGCAATTGGAAGTGTATTCCGTATTTCAGGAGATATTATGTCTTTGATTGATAAAGACAAGATAGTATCCAATATCCCGTCTGCATATTGTTTTTATAATCTGTTTAATGGTTGTACCGGACTCGCCTTGGCTCCGGAACTTCCTGCGACAGCGTTGGCGGATTATTGCTATTATAAGATGTTCAATGCTTGTAGTTCCCTTCAACAATCGCCAGATTTGCCCGCTCAGGTATTATCTGAAGGGTGTTACTATTCTATGTTTGAAGGATGTACTTCTCTTGAAAGAGCGTCTGTTTTACCTGCGACAAAAGCAACTTTGAATTGCTATCGGTCGATGTTTAGTAATTGTTTATCGCTAAAAGTTGCAATGGACCTACCCGCTACAGAGTTGGCATCCTATTGCTATCAATCGATGTTCCGTTTATGCTCAAGCCTTGAATCAGTCCCTTCAATTCTCCCAGCAACGGACTTGGCGACATATTGTTACAAACAAATGTTCCAAGGATGTACCAGCATAACTACAGCCCCTACTCTTCCTGCAGAGATTCTGGAAAGCAACTGCTACGAAAGCATGTTTAATGGTTGCTCCTCTTTGAATTATATTAAGGCCATGTTTTTATCTTTTACAAGAATGGCGACATCCAAATGGGTTGAAGGTGTTGCAGAAGTGGGGACTTTTATTCAGAACGAGAAAGCGACGTGGGACACTAGAGGTATAAATGAAATACCTGTTGGATGGGAAGTTTTGAAAGAAGGGACTTCCTCTGGAATAAATATATTTACATACATGACCCATACAAGAGGGAGGAAAGCCGTCCCTCTCGTTATCCTATCTGAAGGATTTATTAATGACGATTTGCCAATATATAGGGCTCGAGCAATCGAGGGAATTGAAACTCTCTTTTCAATAGAGCCTTTTAAAACATATAAGGATTATTTTAGTGTTTATGTTATAGAGGTGCCATCTGAGGAGTCCGGTGCCAGCATTACTGATGGACAAGGGAATATTACAACTCGTGTTAATAACTATTTTGAAACGAGTTGGGGAGAATCTTCTTATTCGGATATGCAGGCAAACGGCGTTAGGGTTAGAACGGTGGCCTCAATGTGTCCAGATATCGCAAATGGCGATCATACTATTTGGGAAGTACCAATCGCTTTATTAGTAAACGACACAAGGTATGGTGGGATATGTCTTTGCGAAACGAACGGAAATGCTTATTGCATTATTCCTTACGCTCATTCTGGCGAAACAATTACGTGGAACTATCCCGGAATAGAGGCTGCTAATAATGTTGATGATAGTCAAGGCTATAGAACAGTATCAACTTCAGAAGTTTCTGAAATGGGCATTTGTTACGGAGATTGGAAAAACATCTTTGTTCATGAGTATGGTGGCCATGCCTTTGGTCGTTTAGCTGATGAGTATTGGTATGGGAGTAATATGGCGTCATCTCCTTATTTGATTGGTCACTCGTACTCGGTTCCTTTTGGTTTAAATATTTCAGGCTCATTCTCTTCTGTCCCATGGCAGGAACTCCTTGATAAAAGACAAGAGATGATATCACTAGACAATCATTACGAGCGTATTGGTGTTTATCAGGGAGGTGATGTTTATATGTTCGGAAGATGGCGGAACGAACGGACCAGTTGCATGATTGATAATCGTTTTTATTTCTCAGCATGGCAACGATACTTGATAGCAAAGCGAGTAATGACTATTGCTGGAGAAATGGATGAATTCACCTTCGATACCTGGCTCGCAAATGACAATTCTATTGATCCTATAAGGGATATTCGATCCTCATCTTCGCCGAGTATCCTCAATGGACCTATTCATTATGAAGAGTCATTACTACCGCCAGTCTTCATTATGCAATAATCATTAATAATCAATTAAAAAAGCATGATATGCCTAATAATCAAATAGATCCTTTTGCCAAGCTAAGGAAGATGAGTCTCTTGGAATTTGTACAGTCGCTATTTGAATCTGCTCGCGAACCTAATGTTCAAGGGCTGTATATCCAACTCTATAATGGGCATCGTACAAGGGTTCTTATAATTACTCGGAGTAATAAGATCTATATTACTATGGACGATGTTGAAATGGGTTACTTTGAGGAGATTAATCGGCGTGGTTATAGATGCTCTTTCCATCAAAAGGCTCGGATAGGTATAAGAAATGGCTTATTTCCAAACGAGGCTCTGATGAAAAGCATTTGTAATCATCCGTTAGTTTATTTTATTGATGCATAATATGTGGGCCGTCGGACCACATTAAGAACCGACGTCGGAAAAGATGCCCGGGTATCAGAAGTACAATGGTATTCGGATTAACCTTAATAGAGAAATTATATGATTAATTATCAATTAATTCTCAAGGGCGTAGTATGAATGCTTCTGACAGCTGTCACAATTGTTGCAGTCATCAATCATTGAAGTATTCCCTATGCCCCAATGCTTAGACTGTGAATAAAAGTAACAGTAGCATTCTTTAAGGAACTCATCCATGAGTTCAAAAAGAGATGTTAGATGCAGGATGCATCTCAATAGCTGCCTCAGGGTGGCTATTGTTCTTTCATGGCGCTTCCCTTTGATACCCCTGCCGCATGACTGAGCGGAGCGGAGAAAGCGGAGGGACAGGGTCACGGAGGAATTTTTCTGACTCCGGGGCCCTGTCCCGAAGCGTCGCAGCGCAGCAATCTGCCAAGCTCACGCGCTGGCCGCCCCGGCAAACACGTTTTTGCACTTCTACGGCTGTTTCCGTGCCGCACCCTACCTCTGAAGAGGGGGGAGCGGCACGTTTTTCCGGCTCAAAAGGCATAAATGTGTTTGCGGCCAACAGGCGGAAACGGGCACAAAAAAACCGCCCCCGGAGGGAGGCGGTTCCTGATGGGTGCAGGGCGCTGAGAACGCGTCCTGGAGAGGTGCGCTTCGCTTAGAAAGCGTAGCGGATGCCGAGGCCGAAGCTGTTCCAGCCGAAGCCGGTGCCGGGGATCAGCGTGAAGAGCGGACGCCAGTCGAGGGAGAGCTGGAGCGGAACCGCGTCGAAGAAGTACTCGAGGCCGAGCTGGGCACCGATGCCGAGCATGAGGTTGTTGTGCTCGACGTTGTTGATGAAGGCGACCTGGGCGGCGGGACCGACATAGAAATTGAGCGGGCCGACGGGCGCGACGCTGAAGTCGTAGCCGAGTCCGAGACGGAAGTCGTTGATGCCCCAGCCGAGGTCGGCTTCGAGGAAGTTATTGGCACCGAGGGTGTGCTGGTAGGAAATCTCGGCACCCCAGCCGATACGGGCACCGATGGCGCGCGGCTGCGCGGAAGCGACGACGGCAAAGCCGAGGACGGCCGCGACGATCAGAATGACTTTTTTCATGATGAAAACGGATTAAAGGTTTTAATATACAATTACTTGACCATGCCGCTGAAGCCCATGAAGGCGAGGGCGAGGATGCCGACGGTCACGAGGGCGATCGGAACGCCCTTGAAGGCCTTCGGAACGTCGCTCAGCGCGAGCTGCTCGCGGATGCCGGCGAAGATGACCATCGCGAGGCCATAGCCGAGCGAGGTCGCGAAGGCATAGACGAGGGACTCGCCGAGGCTGAGGAAATGGGCCGCGCCGCCGAAGGTGAACTGCTTGGTAACCACGTCGATGGCGACGCCGAGGACGGCGCAGTTGGTGGTGATCAGCGGGAGGAAGATGCCGAGGGCGGCATACAGCGACGGGCTGGTCTTCTTCAGGACGATCTCGACCATCTGCACCAGCGAGGCGATGACCAGGATGAAGGCGATGGTCTGGAGGAAGGTCAGGCCGAAGGGCACCAGCAGGTACCGGTTGATCAGCCAGGTGACGAGGGTCGCGAGGGTGATGACGAAGCAGACGGCCATGGACATGCCCGTGGCGGTCGAGAGCTTGTTCGAGACGCCGAGGAACGGGCAGATGCCGAGGAACTGCGCGAGGACGATGTTGTTGACGAAGATCGCCGAAATGATAATCAGGAAGTACGTCATACGCTATCAGTCTTTTTTCAGGAATTTGTTGAACAGGACCATCAGGTAGCCCAGGCAGAGGAAGGCGCCGGGGGCCATCACGAAGGCGAGCATGCCGTCGCCGCCGAGGAAGTTCCATCCGAAGATGGAGCCGCTGCCGAGGATCTCGCGCACCGCGCCGAGCACCGTCAGCGAGCAGGTGAAGCCGAGGCCGACGCCGATGCCGTCCAGGGCGGAATCCCACACGCCGTTCTTGGAGGCGAAGGCCTCCGCGCGGCCGAGGATGATGCAGTTCACCACGATGAGCGGGATGAACAGGCCGAGGGTCTCGTACATGGCCGGGGTGTAGGCCTGCATCAGGAACTGGACCAGCGTCACGAAGGTGGCGATGACCACGATGTAGGCCGGGATGTGGACCTTGTCCGGGATGAACCGGGCGATGGCGGAGATGACGATGTTCGACAGGACCAGCACGAACAGGGTCGCAAGGCCCATCGAGAGGCCGTTGACGGCGGAGGTCGTCGTCGCCAGCGTCGGGCACATGCCGAGGATCAGGACGAAGGTCGGGTTGTTCTTGACCAGTCCGTCGGTAATCAGTTTCAGCTTGTTACTCATTGTCTTGTCCTCCTTCTTCGGTTTGCGGGAGACTGGCGCCGGAGACCGCGTCGGCGGCTTCGCCGGCGGCGGCCGCTTCCGCCGCGGCTACGGCCAGGGCGACGGCGCGGGTATAGGCGCGGGAAGTGATGGTCGACGCCGTGATGGCATCGACGTCACCGCCGTCCTTCTTGACGGACAGGATCTTCTCCCCGGGGTTGAACCCCTGCCACTGCTGCATGAACTTCGTGTCGGTGGCGCACTTGGCGCCGAGGCCCGGCGTCTCGCTGTGCGACAGCACGGAGGTGTTGTACACGACGCCGTCCGGGGTCACGCCGACCATCAGGGTCAGCGGTCCGCCGAAACCGATGGTCCCGGCCTCGACGGCATAGCCGACGACCTTGCCTTCCGACAGGGCCTTGTAATAGTGCACGTCCTCCCCTTCGACCGCGACGGTCGATTCTTCGATCGCATCAAAGGCGGGAAGTACCTGGGAGAGAGAGGCTTCGGTCTTGGCCTGGGCGGCCTTTTCGATCGGGGCCTTGGTCACCGCGTAGGCGACGCCGAGGAGCGCCGAGCACACGAGGCAGACCGCCCCGAGCGCGAGCGTCATGTTCTTGAGATTCGATTGCGCTGCCATCCTATTTCCTCCCGTATTTTTTCTGTTTGAACGCCATGTTGATCAGCGGGACAAACGAGTTCATGATCAGGATCGCGAAAGAGACGCCCTCCGGATAGGAGCCGAAGTAGCGGATCATCATCGTAAGGAAGCCGATGCCGACGCCGAAGATGACGCCGCCCCAGACCGACATCGGGGAGGTCACGTAGTCGGTCGCCATGAAGCAGGCGCCGAGGATGAGACCGCCGGTGAGGAGGTTGAACGCCGGGTCCGTGAAGCGGGCCGGGTTGACGCCCCAGAAGATGAGGGATACGAGGGCCACGGTTGCGAAGATCGACAGGGTGATCCACGGTTTTATGACGCGCCGGACGCAGAGGTAGATGAAGCCGGCCAGCAGGGCCAAGGCGCAGACTTCGCCGGCGGAACCGCCGAGGTTCGCCAGCAGCATCTGGCCGTAGTCATACCCGCCTTCCGCCATGATTTCCTGGATGGAGGAACCCTGCAGGAGCCCTTCCTGGACGGCGCCGAGGGGCGTTGCGCCCGAGATGGCGTCGATGCCGAAAAGGCCCTGGGGCTTTGCCCAGGTGGTCATGTAGGTCGGGAAGGAGACGAGGAGGAACACGCGGCCGACAAGGGCGGGGTTCCAGATGTTCTGGCCGATGCCGCCGAAGGTCAGCTTCGCGACGCCGATGGCGACGACCGCCCCGATGAAGACCACCCACCAGGGGGTCGTGTAGGGCAGGTTCAGGGCCAGCAGGATGCCGGTGACCACAGCGGACAGGTCGCCGACCGTGGAGGCCCGCTTGAGCATATACCGGGTGATGGCATATTCCAGCAGGACGCAGGATGCGACGCTCACGCCCAGCACGAGGAGCTCCTTCCATCCATAGAAGAGGACGGAGCAGATGACGGCGGGAATCAGCGCGATCACGACGTCCCGCATCAGGGACTGCGTGGAGTCCTTGCTGTGGATATGCGGGTTGGGTGATACGATTAACTTGCTCATGATCGGTTATTTTTTAGCAGCTTCGGCGGCGGCTTTCGCCGCGGCGGCCCGTGCGCGGATGGCGCCCAGGACTTCGCCCTTGGCCAGGCGGATGTTGTCCAGGAGCGGGATCCGGGCGGGGCAGGAATACAGGCAGCAGCCGCACTCGATGCAGTCCTGCACCGCGTTGGCTTCCAGGTCTTCCAGGCGGCCGCCGGCCTTGGCCAGGCGGTTGAGGAGGAACGGCTCGAGGCCCATCGGGCAGGCGTCGGCGCACTTGCCGCAGCGGATGCAGGCGGACTCGGGCGCGCGGCGGGTCTGCTTTTCGGTCAGGAAGAGGAGGGCGGACGTGCCCTTGAGGGTCGCCGCATCGAGGTTGGCGATGGCGCGGCCCATCATCGGGCCGCCGCTGATGACCTTCGCGGCGTCGGCGGGCATGCCGCCGAGGTGGTCGATGATGAAGCTGAGGGGCGTACCGACCCGCACCAGCAGGTTCGCCTGCTTCGGGAAGCATTCGCCCGTCACGGTCACCGAATTGTCGATAACCGGCTTGTTCTTCTGGACGGCGTCATAGACGGCGAGGGCCGTGGCGACGTTCTGGACGACCGCGCCGACGCTGATCGGAAGGGCGCCGGAGCCGACCTGGCGGTGCATCACCGCGTCGATCAGCTGCTTCTCGCCGCCCTGCGGATAGCGCTTCCTGAGCGGCAGCACCTCCATGTCCTTGTAGCCGAGCTTCGCGATGACTTCGCGGATGTGGGCGATGGCCTCGGGCTTGTTCACCTCGATGCCGAAGACGCAGCGGACATGGCCCAGCACCTGCTGGAGGATGGCGGCGCCGACGACGACCTGCTCGCCCTTCTCCAGAAGGGTCCGGAAGTCGGAGGTCAGGTAGGGCTCGCACTCGCAGCCGTTGATGATCAGGCACTCGCACTTGGATCCCGGAGGAGGGGAGAGCTTGACATGGGTCGGGAAGGTCGCGCCGCCGAGGCCGACGACACCGCCGAGGCGGATCTTGTCGAGGATGGCCTTGCTGTCGGCGGGGATTTCGGTTACGAGGGTATCGGAAGTATCGATCCCTTCAAGCCAATCGTCGCCTTCCACGGCGATTTCAATGGTCAGCTGGTCCTTGCCGGCGAGGTCCTTCCGCGGTCCGATGGACTTGACCGTCCCGGAGACGGAGGAATGGACGAAGGCGGAGACGAATCCGCCCGGCTCCGCGATGGGCTGGCCGACCTTCACCTTGTCGCCGACGGCGACGAGGGGCTTGGCCGGGGCGCCGATGTGCTGGGCGACGCCGAGGTACACGGTCGGGGGGATCGGGAGCGGCTCGATGCGGCATTCCCGGGAAATCTTGCTGTCGTGCGGATGGACACCGCCGATGGAGAATGTTCTTGCCATGCTACGCTTCCTCCTTCTTTTTATCAACGTTTTTATCAACGTTAGCGGCAGCTGGTGCCGTTTCTGGAGCATTTGCCCGGATAGGGTCGCGGAGCGACGCGGAAGAAACGGCATTAGTTGCCGCCTCCGGAGCATTTGCCCGGACAGGGTCGCGGAGCGACGCGGAAGAAACGGCACCAGCTGCCGCTTCCGCCGCGGCTTTCGCCGCTTCGGCCGCTTTCTTCTTGCGCTCGGCGATGCGCTCCTTGACGGCCTCCTTGTCAAGCGGTTTCGGGAAGTTCACGCCGTGGATGGCGCCCGTCGGGCAGACGGCCTCGCATTCGCGGCAGAGCTTGCACTTCGCCGGGTCGATGTACGCGACGTTGTTTTCCAGGACGATGGCCTCGTGGGTGCAGGTCTTGACGCAGATGCCGCAGCCGATGCACGCGTTCGCGCACGCCTTCCTGGCGGCAGGGCCCTTGTCCTGGTTGATGCAGGAGACGTATTCACGCATGCCGCGCGGACCTTTGGCGCGGAGTTCGATGATGCGTTTCGGACAGGCTTTCGCGCAGGCGCCGCAGGCGGTGCACTTGGCCTCGTCCACGACCGGGAGCCCTGTGGCGGGATCCATGTGGATCGCGTCGAACTGGCAGGCGGCAACGCAGTCGCCGCAGCCGAGGCAGCCGAACGCGCAGCCGGTATCGCCGGCATAGAGCGTGGCTTTCACCTTGCAGGAGGCGTAACCGTCGTACTCGTTGGTCTTCGGACGGACTTCGCAGCTGCCGTTGCAGCGGACCACGGCGACCTGGGGGGCCTTGGCCTTGACCTCATAGCCGAGGATGGCCGCCACCTTCGCCATCGTGTCGTTGCCGCCGACCGGGCAGAAATGGCTGTCCAGGTCGGTCGCCTTCACGGCGGACTCCGCGAACGCCCGGCAGCCGGCGAAGCCGCAGCCGCCGCAGTTGGCGCCCGGCATCGCCTTCTCGACTTCGTCGATGCGCGGGTCTTCCTCTACCTTGAACTTCTTCGCCACGAGGTAGAGGACCAGCGCGAGCAGGAAGCCGAGCACGGTGATGGTCGCAATGGTCCAGATGATGGTTTGTGACATATGAATGGATAATTAGTTTTTGATCGTAAAGACATAGTCGTCCTGCAGGCGGTCGCGGAGCAGCCAGACGATGAGGTAATAGACTGCTATCGAAGCGATTCCGGCAAGGCCGGCGGTCAGTTCGGACGCCCCGAGGGCGGAAACGCCGAAAAACGCGGCGAGCAGGATCAGCAGCGGGACCATGTACGCGATCCAGACCGCCTTGATGCCCATCGAAGCCTTGAGGACGACTTCGACCTCGTCACCGACCCGGTAGGTGGCATAGGGGTCCGATGCGACCTGGACGGTCTTTTCCTGCATCTCCGACATGCCGCAGAGGCCGGCTGCATGGCAGGAGGAGCAGGCGGACTGCGCCTCGAACCGTACGGTGGTCCACTGCGGATCCATCCCGACGACCTTTCCCCGGTGCGACACGCTTCCCTTGCCCATCAGTACGCAGCGTTCTCAAAATCCGACTCGCCGAATTCCGAATTCATGCGGCTTTCCGTCGTCATGCCGGCCGCCTGCATGTCCAGGGCGGAGTCCATCTCCATGAAGCGGACCTTCTCGCCCTTGAAGAGCATGGGAATGTCCTTGGTTTCGCCGTTGCGGTGCTTCGCGATGATGATGAAGGTCTTCTCCTTGTCCTCGGGATTCTCGGACATGCCGACGAAATCCGGGCGGTGGATGAAAATGACCAGGTCGGCGTCCTGCTCGATGGAGCCGGACTCGCGGAGGTCGCTCAGCTGGGGCTTGCCGGTCGCGCCGGAGCGCTGGACGGAGTTGCGCGACAGCTGGGAGAGGGCGATGATCGGGACATTGAGTTCCTTCGCCGTCGCCTTGAGGGTGCGGGAGATGGCCGCGACCTCCTGCTCGCGGTTGCCGCGGAGCTCCGCGGGGCCCTGGATGAGCTGGAGGTAGTCCACGACCACGAGGCGCACGCCCTTCTGCTTGACGAGGCGCTTGACTTTCGTGCGGAATTCCATCAGCGGGATGCCCGGCGTGTCGTCGATGTACAGCGGGGCCTTCGAGAGGTTCCGGAGGGTCTGCTGGAGCTGGACCCATTCGTAGTCCTCGAGCCGGGAGCCGCCCTTGATCTTGTCCGACGAGAGGCCGGACTCGGAGGTCATCAGGCGCTTGACCAGCTGGATGGCGGACATTTCCAGCGAGAAGAAGGCGACGGGCATCTGGTGGTCGACCGCGGCGTTGCGGGCGACATTGAGCGAGAACGCCGTCTTACCCACGGAAGGCCGGGCGGCCAGGATGATCAGGTCGGAAGGCTGCCAGCCCTGGGTTACCGTGTCGATGGAGGGATATCCCGACGGGACGCCGCTGAGGCCGGGTTTGTCCTGGCGCTTCTCGATGTCCTCCATCGCCTCGTTGATCAGCGAGCCGATGTCCTGGACATCCTTCTTGACGCTGCTCCGGATGGCGTCGAAGATCTTCGTCTGGGCCGTGTCGATGAGCTCGTCCACATTGGTGGAGTCGTCGTACGACTGCTTGAGGATCTCGTGCGAAGCCGTGATCAGGTCGCGCTGGATGGTCTTCTGCTTGAGGATCTTGATGTAGTACTCGATGTGGGCGGCGGCGCCGATCTTCTGGGAGAGGTTCGCCAGGGCCACCGGGCCGCCGATTTCCCCGAGGTTCCCCTTCGCGCGGAGCTTCTCGCTCACGGTAACCAGGTCGATGGCGGAGTGCTCGGTCACGAGCTCCGCCATCGCTTCGAAGATCATCCGGTGCCTGGGGTCGTAGAAACAGTCCCTGGTGAGTTCCTCCATCGATTCGTCGATGGTGGAGGGCTCCACGAGCATAGCGCCGAGGACGGCTTCCTCGACGTCGAGGGCCTGGGGCGGCTTGTTGCCCAGCTCCAGTCCCAGCGCCTCGAGGTTGACGGCCTGATCCTTCTTCCGGTAGCTGCGTTTCGGGGTATCGGGCATCGGGATCCTATTCGAAGTCAGGATTGATCAGGATGCGGCCGCAGTGTTCGCAGATGATGAGCTTCTTGTTGGAAGCGATCTCGACGAGGCGCTGCGGGGTGATGGTGTTGAAGCAGCCGCCGCAGGCGTTGCCGTTGTACACGGAAACGACGGCGAGGTGGTTGTGCAAGCTCGCGCGGATGCGGTTGTAGGCGCTCATGGTGCGGGCGTCGATCTTCTCGGCGCAGGCGGCACGGCGGGCCTGGAGGACTTCCTCCTCCTTGGCGGTCGATTCGATGATGCGGTTGAGCTCGTCCTTCTTCGCCTTCAGGTCCTCGGTGCGGATGGCGATGTGGTCCTTGATGTCCTCGATCTCGGCGCGGCGGCCGGCGATCTCGTACTTGATGTCGCCGATGTTCTTTTCGGCGATCTGGCGGAGGAGCTCCTGGTTCTCGATTTCTTTGTTGAGGGAATCGTATTCCCGGCTGTTGGAAATGGTTTCGAGCTGCTTCTGGTACTTCTCGATGGCATTCTCGCAGTCGACGATGTCCTGCTTGTTCTCCGCGATGGAGCGGGTGAATTCGTCGATGACCGCGTTCATGCGGGCCTGCTCGGCCTTCAGGTCGGCGATCTCGCCCTCCAGCGCCTCGACCTCGGCCGGCAGCTCACCGCGGAGCTGGATGATGCGGTCGATTTCGGAATCCGCTTCCTGGAGGTCGTAGAGGGTCTTGAGCTTTTCCTCGACGCTCAGGTCGGAATCGGCGAAGTTCTTCTGGAGGGAAACGAAGGTTTCCCGCTGGTCGATCGGGGTTTCGACTTTTTTGATCTTCTTAGTTGTTGCCATATGGTCTTGAATAATATATTATCTGCCCGGGTGCATCAAAGGCAGTGCACGGGATTGCTTTCGGCAAGCCGTGCGCTGATGCGGACTGCAAAGGTAGGAAAATTTTTCCGGAGTAGTGAAAATAAAATGGATACGATCTCCACCTCGCCTTCGAAATGGCCGATGTCGGCGACCATGAAGCCTTCCGGGGTGAAGAAACGGTGGTAGGAGATGTCGCCGGAGAGGTAGAGCTGGGCGCCCGCGGCCCGGGCGGCGTCGATGAGGTCCGCCCCGGATCCGCCGCACATGGCGATGCGGGAAACGGGGCAGGAGACCGGCTTCGACGTCCGGATGCAGCGGAGCCCGAAGCATGCCTTCACCCGCCGGACGGCTTCGTCGGCGGAAAGGGGCTCCGGGAGGTCGCCGACCGCGCCGAGCCCGACGCCGTCGGCCTCAGGGGCGAGGATCCGGATATCCTGCAGGCCGAGCCGGCGGGCCATGGCACCGCTGACCCCGGCGAGGACCTTGTCGGCGGTGGTATGGGCCGCATACACGGCGATGCCGGCCTGGACGGCCTTGATAACGGCCTGCCCGACAGGATCTTCCCGATTGATCCGCTTGAGACCGCGGAAAATGAGCGGATGGTGCGTCACGACGAGGTCCGCCCCGCAGGCGGCCGCCTCGTCGATGAGTTCGGGCGTACAGTCGAACCCGACCAGGACCCCGTGGACCTCGTCTTCGGGGGAGCCGATCACAAGGCCGCTGTTGTCCCAGTGCTCCTGGATGCCGAGCGGCGCGAACGCCTCGATGGCGCCGATGATGTCCCCGACCTTCATAAGGCCTTCTTCACGTCCGCGAGCTGGCGACGGATTTCCTTGAGGGAATCGAGGGCCTTCGTGCGGCTGTCCACCGTGCGGCGACTTTCGCGCATCTTCTTCGCGGCTCCCTCCAGGGTCATGCCGTTGCCCTTGACCAGCAGGTGGATCTGCTTGAGGGTGTCCACGTCGGAGGGGTTGAAGCGGCGGTTGCCCTTCGCGTTGCGCTCCGGCTTGATGAATGTCGGGAAGGAATTGGACCAGAAGCGCACCAGCGAGGTGCTTTCTCCCAGGATATCGGCCACTTCGCCGATGGTATAGAACATTTTCTCCATAAATACGGGCTCATGCGCGCCTGTGCTGCGCGAACCCTGCGAATATACTCAAAATCATCGGATAATCCAAGTTTTCTTCCGCAAGCGGGCGGAAGATGCGCCGCGGAAGGGTGAATGGTCTGATATTTGCGGGAATCTGCAGCAGATGTCGGGAAACGGACACAGGAACCTGCGCCGCCTGCTGAAGGCGGCTGGCGTCGTGCTTGCAGGCACGACCCTCTTTTTCGCGTACCTGTGGCTCCACACGCAGCATCCCCGCTTCGAACTGCCGAAAACGGCCATCCTGAAAGGCCGCAACATCGCCTGGGAGAACCGCGTCGGCCGGATCGACAACCGCCTGGACCAGTGTGAGCGGGCCCTTGCCGACCTGCAGGTGCGGGATGAGCGGATCTATCGCTCCGTATATGGCATGGAGAGCATTCCCGACACGGTCCGGGAGGCCGGCCTGTCCGGTGCGGACCGGTATGCTTGGATGGAGGAGACCCGGCGGGACAGCCGGCTCGGCCAGGTGACGGTCCGCCTCGACCGCCTGATGAAGAAGGCCTATGTCCAGAGCCTGTCCTATGACGAGGTCGATTCCCTGGCCCGGCGGGCGGGTGACATGGTTACCCATATTCCGGCGATCTGTCCGCTGGACCCTTCGCCGTCGTCCTTCCTCATGACGAGCCCCTTCGGATACCGCAGCGATCCCATCACCGGGGAGCAGAAGCTCCACGCCGGGATGGATTTCGCCTGCCCGCCCGGCAATCCCGTCTATGCGACGGGGGACGGGGTCGTGGAAACGGCTGACAATGAGTCTTCCGGCTATGGCAACTGCGTGGTCATCGACCATGGTTTCGGCTACAAGAGCCGGTATGCCCACCTGGATGAATACGAGGTCACTGCCGGCATGGCCGTGACCCGCGGGATGCGGATCGGCACGACCGGCCGCTCCGGCCGCGTGACCGGCCCTCATCTGCATTATGAAGTCATTTACAAGGGCAATTACGTCAATCCCGTCCTGTTTATGGACGTGACGCTTTCGCCCGAGGATTATCAGGAACTGGTCAGCCAGGCGGGAGGGGGCGTATGAAACAGGACAGGAGACGGATCCGGAAAAGGGTGGGACGGGTGCTGCGTTTCTGCTTCGCGGCGCTGACGTTCGCCATCCTCCTGTATGTCGTTTTCGCCCTGGCGTTCAGCACGGACGAGGAAAAGCGGCTCGCCCGCGAGAACCAGCTGTACGAGGAGCGCTATGCGATGATGATGGAGCGGGAGCAGATGCTCTCGGCGGCCATCGAATCCCTGCAGGAACGCGATAACGCCCTGTATGAGGGCTTGTTCCATACGGTGGCTCCGGCGCTCGACCCGCTCGACGCCGCGGACGCCATCGCCGACAGCGACTCGCTCTCCGAGAGCTTCTTCCTGTCCTACAGCGCCTCCAAGTCGGAGAATGTCCGGAAGATGGCCGACCGGGTGGAGGACAATTTCCGCGACATCTTCGACGCGTTCTGTGCCCGGCGGGACAGCATTCCGCCGCTGTCCGCCCCGGTGGCCGATTTCTCCGCCGCGCAGCCGGGCGCCTCGGTCGGGATGAAGTACAACCCCATGCTCCGCATCGATATCCGCCACGACGGGCTGGACCTGATCGTCCCGCAGGGCGAGCCGGTGCTCGCCGCGGCCGACGGGCGGGTCTCCGCCATCGTCCGCGGGAGCTACGTCGAAATCGACCACCGGAACGGCTACAAGACGCGCTACAGCTGCCTCGACGAAATCCGGGTCTCGGTCGGGATGAATGTCGCACGCGGACGGAAAATCGGCACTGTGGGCATCTCCAGGGGTGCTTTCGTCCCGCATCTGCACTTCGAGGTCCTTCGTGGCGACACGGTCCTCGACCCTGTCCATTACCTGTTCTCCGCCCTGGGTCCGGACGAATACGCCACCGTCCTGTACACGGCCGTCACCACCGCCCAGTCGCTTGACTAGCCGATTCTTTTTCGTATCTTTGCGTGAGCAAGAACGAACGGAAAATGGCAAGTTTCTTTGAAAGGACCGGGCTGCCCAAAGCCTTGACATGGGGGTACCTCGGCGTGCTCATCTTCATGATGGGCGACGGCATCGAACAGACCTGGCTGAGCCGCTACATCACCGACGCGGGATTCAATGCGGCCGAGCTGTTCTCGGTTTACGGCATCACCGTCGGGGTGTCCGCCTGGCTTTCCGGGGTCATCGCGGAGACCTGGGGCGTCAAGCGGACGATGCTCGCCGGCTTCATCCTCTATGTCATCGGCGTAGCTGGATTTGCCAGCATCGGGATGGCGAAAATGAATTATCCGGTCCTGCTGGCCACGTATGCGGTCAAGGGCCTGGGCTATCCGCTCTTCGCCTATACCTTCATGGTCTGGATCACCTACCGGGTGGAAAAGAAGGTCCTCAGTTCGGCCCAGGGCTGGTTCTGGTTCGTGTTCACGGGCGGCCTCAATGTCCTCGGAGCCTATTTCGGCATCTTCGCCAAGGAGCATTTCGGGGTCATCCCGACCCTCTGGACGGCCGTCCTCTTCGCCGCCATCGGCGCCGTCCTCGCCCTTTGGGTCAACAAGTGCGGCGGCAACAACCTGTTCACCGACCAGGTCTCCTCCGGCGGTTTCCGGGAACTCCTCCGGGGCCTCGGCATCATGAAACGGGAGCCGAAAGTGCTCATGGGCGGCATCGTCCGGGTCATCAACACCACCTCGCAGTTCGCCTTCGTGGTGTTCATGCCCCTGTACATGGCCCAATACGGGATGACCGACGGGCAATGGGCCTCCATCTGGGGTTCCATCTTCGTGATGAACATCCTCTTCAACCTGATCTTCGGCATCGTCGGCGACAAATTCGGCTGGAACCGCACCGTCGTGTGGTTCGGCGGCGTCGGCTGCGCCGTGACTGTGCTGCTGTTCTACTACTCGCCGCAGATCCTCAACCAATACTGGTTCATCCTGCTCTGCGGCGCCCTCTGGTGCATCATGCTCGCCGGCTATGTCCCGCTCTCGGCCCTTGTTCCGTCCCTCGTGGAGAAGGACAAGGGCGCCGCGGTCTCGGTGCTGAACCTCGGCGCCGGCGCGGCCGCCTTCGTCGGCCCCGCCCTGGTCCGCCTCCTCGAAAAGCCCATCGGCTACGAAGGCATCGCCTGGACCCTCTCCGCCCTGTACATCGTCAGCGCCGTCATGACGCATTTCATCCGTCCTTCCGCCCCCGCCGGGGAGTAGGGCGCTCGCCACAAGCGCGAAAAAACCCCGGCAAACCCTTGCAATTGAAAAAAAATGGCTATCTTTGCAGTCCGTTCCGGATCGGCAAGGGAAATCCAAGATGCTCCGGGACCGGTTTGGCCCGGTCGAGTAGCTCAGTTGGATAGAGCAACAGCCTTCTAAGCTGTGGGTCTTGGGTTCGAGTCCCAACTCGATCACGAACGCACTTCTGGATGTAGCGCAGTTGGTAGCGCACCTGGTTAGGGACCAGGAGGTCGCTGGTTCAAGTCCAGTCATCCAGACACAAAAAAGCAGACTCGTCTCGAGCCTGCTTTTTTGGTCTGATGACATCTTTATTATTGATGGGGCGGACCCCCTCAAACACCCCTGGGTCGCTGCGCTCCGAGGTTCGTCTGGATGACTGGACTTGAACCTTCACCCCCGCCGCTGCGCGGCTGCCCCGAGGGGCACAAGGGGAAGTCCCCTTGCGCTGCTCCCGCAGCTATCCCCTTTGTCGCTGCTCCCGCAGCTCCGAACCGTCCCTCATTGGTGGGGCGGACCCCCTCAAACACCCCTGGGTCGCTGCGCTCCGAGGTTCGTCTGGATGACTGGACTTGAACCTCCACCCCCGCCGCTGCGCGGCCGCCCCGAGGGGCACAAGGGGAAGTCCCCTTGCGCTGCTCCCGCAGCTATCCCCTTTGTCGCTGCTCCCGCAGCTCCGAACCGTCCCGCATTGGCGG
>JAEEVC010000030.1 GCA_016287075.1 Bacteroidales bacterium
CATAGGGCTCCGTCAGGACCTGACCGCTGCTGAGGCTGTTCGCCGAGGGGCGATACGCCTTGATATCCGCCATCGTGCAGGGCTCCCAACCCCATGCATGGTCAATCAGCAGTTCGGCGTTGATGCCGAAGAGTTTATACAGAAGTTCCTCATTATAACGCTGGTACGGGTCGCCGACGGAGCAGCGGGCGATGTCGCCCATCGTGAAGAGGCCATTGGCCTCGAGCCGGGCGGCAATCCCCCGCCCCACGCGCCAGAAATCCGTCAGCGGCCGGTGGTTCCAGTATTTCTGCCGGTAGGACATCTCGTCCAGTTCGGCGATGCGGACGCCGTCCTTGTCGGCCTGCCGGTGCTTCGCCTCGATGTCCATGGCGATCTTCGCCAGGTAGAGGTTCGTGCCGATCCCGGCCGTCGCCGTGATCCCGGTCTCCGCGAGCACATCCCGGACCAGGCGCATCGCAAAATCATGGGCGCTCAGGCGGTACATCTTCAGGTACTCCGTCGCCTCGATGAAGACCTCGTCGATGGAATAGACGTGGATGTCCTCCGGCGCGACATATCGGAGGTAAATCCCGTATATCCTGGCACTTACCTCCATATAATGGGCCATCCGCGGGGTCGCAATGTGGAAATCCAGTGCAAGCGACGGGTCGGCGAGGACCTCCTCATTGTCCTTCGATGACCCCGTCAGCGGACCGCGTTTCCGCCGCTCCGCATTGATCTTCGCCACCTGCCGGTTCACCTCGAACAACCGCGCCCGGCCCGGAATGCCGTAGGACTTCAGCGACGGGGACACCGCCAGGCAGATGGTCTTGTCCGTCCGGCTCGCATCGGCCACCACCAGGTTCGCCTTCAGCGGGTCCAACCCCCTGTCCACGCACTCCACGGAGGCGTAGAACGACTTGAGGTCTATGGCGATGCAGGTACGCATGAGGGATTGGAACGAAGTGCAATACACTTCGAGATTCAAAGTTAAAGAATTGTTCACAGGATTCCAAAAGCGACCTGGAGCCGGGCAGCTCCTTCCGGTTGCCTCCGAACAGTTGTCTTATGACCGGAATGGAAATATTGCCAGTATTTCTCGCATCCTTGGCACGGAATCTGAAGCGGTTCCTGATACTCGTGATTATTTTGGCAACTGGCTTTCGGTGCTGGTGGAAGACGAGACGGATTATACTTTCGAATACGATTTGAACGGAGCCATGACCTACGACGGAAAAAACCGAGTCACCCTGACCCGGAACATCCTGGGGCAACCGTATCTTTTGGAACAAGCGGGAGGAGCTTGTGTGGAGTTCTCATATCTGGCAGACGGGACGAAGCGTTATATGGTTGCGGACACCTTCGAAGGCCCTCAGTACTACGGTTCATTCATCTATCGCTACGACGAGGCGGCCGGAGAGACCTTCCTGGAAAGCATTGCGCATCCTGAAGGTCGCTTTGCAGTAACATCGTACACCAGTCAGGACGAGCCAGTGTACTCCAACCTGCATTATGTGACCGACCGGGTCGGCAGTGTCGTCGCCGTCGTCAGTCTTGACGATGTTGAAGACGAGGGCACCGATGCCGTCCTGGAAGGAAACGGCTACACGCCCTTCGGCGAGCGCTTCGCCATCGGCGGTTTCCCGAAGATGCACCTGAACCGTTTCCGTTTCAACGGGAAGGAGGACATGTCCCGCTTCCAGCTCCCCTACATCGACTACGGCGCCCGCTACTACGACCCGACCGTCGCCCGCTGGCACCGTCCGGATCCCATGGCCGACAAGTATCCCGACACCTCCCCCTATGCCTTCTGCGCCAATGATCCGGTGAATTTTGTGGATCCGAGGGGAGATAGTCTAATGATATGCAACCTGTCAATACTGCTTGCCATTTTTGCGGGATTACCAGATGGACAGCATATTTTCATTAGCCTTAATAAAGGAATCGTTGACCCTTCCACATTGGATAGCTCCTCGGACGATTTCTTTATGCAAGATTTATACGAAATCGCAACGAGTCCTGAAATGGTTGAACTCTCATTATCACGAGATTATCTTGAGAAAAATGAATCGGGTTTAACCATTGTCTCTTTTAAGGAAGCTCCTGTCGATTATGATGATGCCATAGATTTGAATGATCCAAGTTATTTTTTACCAGAGGGTGTTATTGCGCTAGGAAAACATGTCAAAGGGAATACAGGACGCAGCCTTTTCCCTGTTCCATCACCATCCATGTCCCCCAACAATAACATACATGTCATCATAAATAGTTCATCAAACAATTATAAGCATCAAGCGGTTGGATTGGCTCATGAATTCTCTCATGTAATTCTTTATCTCAGAGGTCTCCCTTATCGGCACGATATGGGAGGTCCTGCAGATGTTTTCATTTATAACAGAGCAAAAATGATGTCTAGAAGATTGGGTTATGACAATTAGAAGAATCCTACTATTCTGCTGTGCATCCATTCTGTTGATTCCAGCATTAGCCCAAAATGGATATTACGATCTTCGCTGGTGGAGTCATTTTGATCAACAAATTGCAAAAGAAAATCGATTCAGAGGGTATGTATATGAGGGATCTAGCATCTTCGTGAGATTCTATTACGCAGAAGACATTGCCCCCCCGTTAGAACACAAAGAATCCTTTCAAGTCGAGTATTATACTGAGGATGGAAAGTTATTGCAATTCGGGTTTCTTCCTGAATCAGTAAGCTTTGAGGACAGCAGTCCCGGTGCCATCTCCAGATTTGTCGTTTCCCAGGCATTGGGCAAATGGGGAGAGCGTTTTGATTATCTATTTGGTGAACATGTCTGTGTTCTATTTGATAATCATCTCAATATCAAGGAAATCCGATTTTGCGGGAGTTGTCCACCCAAAGGAGAATTGCGCGAGATGCTGGAATATGCTATTAAGAAATCCGAAGGTCATTGGAAAATTACAACTCCTTTTGAACAAAACTATTACCTCGTGTTTTTCACGATCAGACATTATTGGGAGATGCCTATGCAATAGAATCGATTCCCCGGAAAAGTATTATGGCGACTTGGTTCTCGTCAGAGTCCCAGAAGAAAGCGGTGTCCAAAAGAAGCGATGAATTGTATTTATCTGATAACCGTGGCGGGGATGCCCCCGCCATGGTTTTTTTAGCCGACTCCGCTTTTGTCTCAGATACTTGCAATTATATCGGGAACCGCCTATCTTTGTGCAGGACGGATGGGAGCATATCGTCGAATGGAAACGTCTGATTAGTAGCGAATTACACAATCAGCCCTGTTGATAACCAACAGGGCTGATTGCACAACTAGCTCTGGGACAATCGTTTCCATTCGACGGCGCGCGTGAAATGGAAACTGCTGAATATCAGCAATAAATAGAAAAACATACTGTGTGACAGCGAGTTCCATGTCACGCCATCTGTCCCGTCCTGCCGATCTCCACCACGCGTTTGCCTTCGAAATAGGGGTCGGCAAGCCAGGCGTCCACCGGCCAGGTGGAGACGGAGCCCTTCGGCAGGCGGAAACGGCCCATCAGGGCGGCGATTTCCTCGTTGAGGTCGCCGCCTTTGAGGTAGAGGATGCTGCGGGAGAATTTGCCCTTGACCCACGGGTAGAAGTCCGTCAGGGAGGCGACGGCGCGCGAAACGACGAAGTCGAAGCGGTCCGGGAGGCTCTCCGCACGGGCGTTGACGACGCGGACATTGGCAAGCCCCACGCCCTTGGCCACTTCCGCCGCGACGAGGGTCTTCTTGCCCACGGAGTCGCAGAGGGTAAACCGGGCACCGGGGAACAGGATGGCCAGCGGGATACCCGGAAAACCGCCGCCGGTGCCGAGGTCGAGGACGGAAGCGCCGGCGAAGGTCGCCTCCAGCTGCGGACGGAGCTGCAGATAACGGGCGATGGCCAGGGAATGGAGGACATGATGGTCGTAGAGGTTGTCGATATCCTTCCGGGAAATGACGTTGATCCGCCCGTTCCATTCCCGGTACAAGCCGTCCAGGGCAGCGAACTGCGCCTCCTGGGCGGGGGTCAGCGAGGGGAAGGTCTCCCGGACGAAAGACAGGAATGACGGATAATCCATACGCTATTTGACTTCTCCGCGGAGCATCATCTCCGCCAGTTTCTCCTTGCCGCGGTGGATGCGCGTCCTGACCGTATTAAGTTCCAGGTCAAGCTCTTCCGCGATCTTTTCATACTCCAGTTCCTCGATCATGTACTTTTTCATGACCTCGCGGTAGCGGTCCGGCAGTTCCTCGATGAAACCCATCAGGCGCTCGTGCTCCTCCCCGTTGATGATCTCCTCCTCGGGATCGACCTCGGAGAGGATTTCCCGGCCGTCGTCCGCCACATCCGCATTCTTGCTTTTCATTCCCTCCTTCTTCTCCTCTTCCCGCCGGATCAGCTGGAGATGGTCCAGGGCGGTCCGGTTGGCGATGGTCATCAGCCAGGGAACAAGGTCCCGGGAGGTGTCATAGGCGTCCAGCCGGGCGAAGAATTTCTGGAAGGTGACCGAGACCACATCGTCGATGTCGGCGCTCCAGTTGAAATAGCTCCCGACGCGGAGGCGCACAGCCGCGGAATACCGGTCGTATATGACCCGGAAGGCGATCTGGTCGCCCTGGCCAGCCTTTTCGACGAGCTCCCGGTCGGACATTTTCCTGTAATCGTATTCCATGGGCTAATGCGCTTCAAGCCAGTTCTTTCCAATATTGCATTCGACCGTCAGCGGGACCGAGAGCGAAAGGACATGTTCCATTTCTTCCACGACGATGCCCCGCAGGGTTTCCGCCTCGTCCGGCACCACATCGAACAGCAGTTCATCGTGGATCTGGAGCACCATCCGGCTCCGCATGCCTTCCATCCGGCGGGCGACGCGGAGCATCGCGAGTTTGATGATGTCCGCAGCGGTCCCCTGGATCGGGGCGTTGACGGCGTTCCGTTCCGCCAGGGCGCGGACCGTCGCGTTGCCGGCCTTGATGTCCGGCAGGAAGCGCCGGCGGCCGAAAAGGGTCTCGACGTAGCCGTTCTCCCGGGCGCTCTCGATGGAGGCGTCGATGAAGGAACGGATGGCCGGGAAACTCGCGAAATAGTCCTCTATCAACTGTTTGGCCTCTTTCCGGCCGATCCGGAGCCGCTGGGCGAGGCCGAAGGAGGAGATGCCGTACATGATGCCGAAATTGGCGGTCTTGGCGATGCGCCGCTGGTCGGATGTCACTTCCGCATGGGGGATACCGAAGATCTTCGCGGCCGTGGCGGCATGGACATCGATCCCTTCGCGGAAGGCCCGGATCAGGTGCTCGTCCTGGCTCAGATGGGCCATGACGCGGAGTTCAATCTGGGAATAGTCCGCCGACATCACGAGGCCGTCCGGCGTTCCGGGAACGAAGGCCTTCCGGATTTCCCGGCCGCGGTCGGTGCGGATGGGGATGTTCTGGAGGTTCGGATTGGAACTGGACAGCCGGCCCGTTGCCGTAAGCGCCTGGTTGAACGTCGTATGGACACGGCCGTCGCGCGGGGAAACGAAGGAAGGGAACGGCTCGATATAGGTCGAAAGGAGCTTCTTGACGGCGCGGAATTCGAGGATTTCATCCACGACCGGATGGCGGTCGGCGATCTCCAGGAGGGTCGCCTCGTCCGTCGTGTACTGCCCCCGGGCATTCCTCTTCGCCTTCGGGTCGAGCTTCAGCCGGTCAAAAAGGAGTTCGCCGACCTGCTTCGGGGAAGAGATGTTCAGGTCGGGGGAATCGGCCATCGCGCGGATGCGGGATTCCCGCTCCACAAGTTCGGCACGGAGCCCGTCCGCGAAAGCCTGGATCTGGGACAGGTCGACCTTGACACCGTCCCGCTCCATTTGCGCAAGTACCTTGGACAGCGGTTCTTCCATCGTGTCGTAGAGCTGGGCGAGCGGGCCGAGCTCGGCGTAGAGCTTCTGCCCGAGCCGCAGGGCGGCGGCCGCCTCGCGCAGCGGGTCCGGGCCCTCGTCCACGACGGTCTCGAAGAGCGAGCCGGCCTCCGCCGGGACGGGCGTTTCCAGGTCGATGCCAAGATAGCTCTTGGCGAGGATATCCAGTTTGTGGCTGGTCTCCGGGCTGATCAGGTAGTGCATCAGCCCGATGTCCATCCGGCGGCCCTGCAGGGTGATGCCGGCATTTTCCAGCCAATGGGAGGCCAGTTTGAGGTCGGCGCCGTATTTCACGACGGCGGCATCCTCCAGCACGGCGGCAAAGGCGTCCGGAGCGGCGGTGGCGGCCAGGTCGCCGGCGGCAAGGGTCACCTTTTCCGCCGGGGCGGAGAGGCCGGTCCCGGCCGCATGGCAGACAAGGCCCGCCGCACCCTGTTTCCGGGCCGCGGCCATGACCTCAGCAGGCTCCGCCGTGCGGACCGCAAACGCGGGCGCAGCGTCGTCGGAGACCGGTTTGGCCGCGGCGATGTGGCGGATGTACCGCTTCAGCGACCCGAATTCATATTTCTCGAAAAGATCGGCCAGCAGGGGCTGGTAGGCCGTGTCCAGGGCCATGGCATCGAGCGGGATGTCCACCGGGACGTCCGTCTTGATGGTCACGAGGGCCTTGCTGAGGGGCATATGGTCCCGGGCATCCCCGAACAGCGCCTGCTGCTTGGCCGTCAGTTCGCCAAGGTGGTCATAGATGCGCTCCAGGGTGCCGAACTGCGCAATCAGCTTCGCGGCACCGACTTCGCCGACACCCTTGACACCGGGCACATTGTCGGCCGAGTCCCCGCAGATGGCGAGCATGTCGATCACCTGGGCCGGGTCGTCAATCCCCCACTTCGCGCAGACGGCCGCCTTGTCCACCAATTCGTTGTCGGAGCCCGCCTTGCCCGGTTTGAGCTGGAAAATGTGGTCCGAAATCAGCTGGCCGTAATCCTTGTCCGGCGTGACCATGAACACATCCATGCCTTCCGCCGCGCTGCGGACGGCGACCGTGCCGATGACGTCATCCGCCTCGAACCCCTTGACCATCAGGACGGGAATATTCATCGCCCCGACCAGCTCCGTCAGCGGCTCGAGCGCGTCGATGATCAGCTGCGGGGTCGGCGGACGGGTCCCCTTGTACGCGGGGAACATCTCGTTGCGGAAGGTCCCGCCGGGCGGATCGAAGGCCACGGCGAGGTGGGTCGGCTGCTCCCGGTCGATGAGCTCCAGCAGGTATTTGGTGAATCCGTACAGGATCGACATGTCAGCCCCCTTGGAGTTGACCATCGGCCGGCGGAGGAATGCATAGTACATCTTGAAGATGAGCGCATGTCCGTCGATGAGAAACAGTCTTCCGTTCATAACTTTCAAAGATACGAATAATTCCGGATTTGCGAACAAGAAAGATTTTCAAAAATAATTTTGTGGTTTGAGGCGAATTTGCTACCTTTGCAGTCCTATTGCGGCCGGACCGCAGTACCCGTAACGAATAATATAAAAAGAAATAGCGATGAAAAGAACATTCCAACCCTCCCGCCGCAAGCGCGTCAACAAGCACGGATTCCGTGAGAGAATGGCTTCTGCGAACGGCCGCCGCGTGCTCTCCGCCCGCCGCCGCCACTGCCGCAAGAAACTGACTGTCTCTGACGAAGACCGCTGGTAATCAGCAGCTTCCATCAGACATGATGCATAAGGGCCGACGCGAAAATCGCGTCGGCCCTTTTTTCGGTGCAGGGGCATAAGGTGTCCGGGGGCTTGTCCACCCCCAGACAGGGGGAGGGGCCCGAAGACAGCAAGTTATTTGCAAAGCAAATGACGCAGATGGCTTTGGGAGGGGCCGGAGTGGAGCGTAACGGAACGGAGTCCCCCGGACACCTTATGCCCCTGCTCCGGATACCTTATGCCCTGCTGAGGAATTGTGAAATAATAACCGGCATCACCGGTGGCATTTACCCGGACAGGGCTGCGAAGCAGCAGACACCGGTGATGCCGGTTATTATTTCTGTTTCACTGAAAAGCCCACTGCTCTTTATTCCACGCGCCTACGCTTCCGGGAAAACGGCGCCAAGAATCGCCAGGCGGGACTCCGGAGTGGCCTCCGATGCAAGGAAACGGCCGTCCGGCATGCACGCGAAGACGCGGTCGACCACCCGGAGGGATTCGTGGAGGTCGTGGCTGGAGAACAGGACGGCAAGGCCGGTCCTGCGGGTCAGGTCGCGCAGCGTGCGCAGAAGGTGCCGGCGGTTTTCCACATCGAGGAAGGCCGTCGGCTCGTCCAGCAGGAGGATATCGGCCCGGCGGGTCAGGGCGGAGGCGATGCACGCAAGCTGGAACTGGCCGTCGCTGAGGGTGGAAATGTCGGCCCCGGCCAGACCGTCGATCCCGAGCAGGGACAGTGAGGCGTCCAGCTGCTGCACCGTTTCCGGCGACAACGTCCCCTTCCAGTCACTCTCCCGGTAGCATGCCGTACGGATGAAACCCTTGACCGTGAATCCCTTGACCTTCGGAATACCCGTCGGAAGGAGCACAATCCGCGCATCGCCGGCATCCACGGTCCCGCCAAGCGGGGGCAAGAGCCCAGCCAGCGTGCGCAGCAGCGTTGTCTTGCCGCTCCCGTTCGGCCCGGCAAGCAGCGCGCACTCCCCCGGAGCGAGGTGGAATGCCACGCCCGAAGTCAATGCTTTCCCCGGTACATAGCCGGTTACCAGATCTCGAACAACCATCATCTCGGAACTACAGGGGTTCAGACAGCAGAGGGCATAAAAAAAGGCCCCAGTCGGGGCCTTTTTTTACTGTTCATCGGGACCCTGGTCACCGCCCTGAGGGCCCTGCGGGCCACCCTGGCCGCCGAAAGGACCGCCCTGGCCGAACGGGCCCTGCGGGCCGCCCTGGGGACCGCCCTGCTGGGCACCCTGGGCCTGCTGGTACATGGCCTCGAAGGCCTTGTTCAGCGCCTCGCTGTACCGGTCGATGTCCGGAATGTTCTGGGCCTTGACCGCCTCCTTGAGGAGGTTGACATTGCTCTCGACGTCGGCCTTGACGTTCGCCGGGACCTTGTCGCCGTTCTCCTTGAGGAACTTCTCGGCCTGGAAGCAGAGGGCGTCGGCCTGGTTGATCTTGTCAACGCGCTCCTTCTCGGCCTTGTCGGCGGCCTCGTTGGCCTTGGCCTCGTCCCGCATGCGCTGGATCTCGGCGTCGGACAGGCCGGAAGAGGCCTCGATGCGGATGTGCTGTTCCTTGCCGGTCGCCTTGTCCCGTGCGGAGACGTTCAGGATACCGTTGGCGTCGATGTCGAAGGTGACCTCAATCTGGGGCACGCCACGCGGGGCCGGGGCGATGCCGTCGAGGTGGAACATGCCGATTTCCTTGTTGTCCTTGGCCATCGGACGCTCGCCCTGCAGGACGCGGATGTCAACGGCCGGCTGGTTGTCCGCCGCGGTCGAGAAGACCTGGGACTTGCGGGCCGGGATGGTCGTGTTGGACTCGATGAGCTTGGTCATCACGCCGCCGAGGGTCTCGATGCCGAGGGACAGCGGGGTGACGTCGAGCAGGAGGACATCCTTGACGTCGCCGGCGAGGACACCGCCCTGGATGGAGGCGCCGATGGCGACAACCTCGTCCGGGTTCACGCTCTTGTTGGGCTCCTTGCCGAAGAAGTTCTTCACGAGCTCCTGGACATACGGGATACGGGTGGAACCGCCCACGAGGAGGACCTCGTCAATGTCGGAAGGCTGCAGGCCGGCATCCTGGAGGGCCTGGCGGCACGGGGTGATCGTGCGCTGGAAGAGCGCATCGGAAAGCTGCTCGAACTTGGCGCGGGTCAGCGTCTTCACCAGGTGCTTCGGTACGCCGTCGACCGGCATGATGTACGGCAGGTTGATGTCGGCGGAAGTCTGGCTGGAAAGCTCGATCTTCGCCTTCTCGGCCGCCTCTTTCAGGCGCTGGAGGGCCATCGGGTCCTTGCGGAGGTCGATGCCGCCGTTCTCGGAGGCGAACTCGCCGGCGAGCCAGTCGATGATGACCTGGTCGAAGTCGTCGCCGCCGAGGTGGGTGTCGCCGTTGGTGGACTTGACCTCGAAGACACCGCTGCCGAGTTCGAGGATGGAGATATCGAAGGTACCGCCGCCGAGGTCATAGACCGCGACCTTCATGTCCCTGTCCTTCTTGTCGAGGCCATAGGCGAGGGCCGCCGCGGTCGGTTCGTTGATGATACGCTTGACGTCGAGGCCCGCGATCTTGCCGGCCTCCTTGGTCGCCTGGCGCTGCGAGTCGGAGAAGTACGCCGGAACGGTGATCACCGCCTCGGTAACATCCTGACGGAGATAATCTTCCGCAGTCTTCTTCATCTTCTGGAGGATCATCGCAGAGATTTCCTGCGGGGTGTAGAGCTTGCCGTTGATGTCCACGCGCGGGGTGTTGTTCTCGCCGCGGATGACCTTGTACGGCATACGGCCGACTTCCGTACTGACCTGCTCATAGGTCTCGCCCATGAAGCGCTTGATCGAGAAGACGGTGTTGTTGGGGTTGGTGATCGCCTGGCGCTTGGCCGGGTTGCCGATCTTGCGCTCGCCGCCGTCGGTGAAAGCCACGACGGACGGGGTGGTGCGCTGCCCCTCGTTGTTGATGATGACGGTCGGCTGGTTGCCTTCCATGACCGCGACACAGGAATTGGTCGTGCCGAGGTCGATTCCGATGATTTTACCCATGATATTGTTCGATTTTTTTGTTCAACGTTTTCCGCTTTTCCCGGACCTCGCCGGGATCCGCGGCCGTCTCCCATTCATCGAACATCGTGCCAGCCCCCGTTTTCTGCCAAATTGTCACCCGTCCGTCCGGCCAGTCCGGGAGAAACTGCCGCGGGGGCTATTCCGCCGGCCAGGAGGAGAAGGGGTGCCGCGTCAGATAGGAATTGTAATAGCGGTGGTCGCCGGTGACTTCCGGGCCCAGCCAGGAGGGCCTGTCGAAAGGCTCGTCCGGCGCGGAAAGTTCGATTTCCGCCATGACGAGGCCCGCATTGGCGCCGTGGAAGACATCCACCTCGAAAAAGCGGGGGCTGCCGTCGGGATGCGTCCCGGCCGGCACGAGATGGCGGGTCTTGTCGATCATGCCGCCATGACAGAGCGGGAACAGCGCTTCGGCCTCCGTGGCAGGGATTTCCATCTCCCACTCGGCCCGGCTGATGCCGTCCCGCGAAGGCCCCTTGATGGTCAGGATCCCCTGGCCGTCACGGAGCCGGACCCGAACGGTATTGCCGCCGTCATGGGCGATGTAGCCCTGGGCGATGCGGTGGGCCGTCGTCGTCTCGGAAAGAAATGAATCATTGAGAACCAGGAACTTCCGTTCCGTTTCGGTGTGCATGCAGGGCTGGGGGTTCATATCGGGTCAGCGGATCAGAGGGTGACCAGGAAAAGAAGCAGCGGAAGGGCGAGCGACACCGACCATACCGTGTTCATCAAATTGAACACCCTGCCGTCCGGCATCCTGTCACTAGACCGGACATCGTAGCAGATGTGGTCGGGGCCGAAATAGAATTCCTTGAAATCGCGGATTTCGCGGCTGGAGTTGATGGACCCGTCCATCCAGGTATCATAATGCGTCCGGAAGGACTCGTAGATCAGGATATAACCGTCGGCTCCGTCGGAACACTCCCGGGTCGGGGCCCCGTAGGCACGGACAACGTCGGCGTGGGTTTTTCCGATCCAGGCGGATTGCAGGTCGGGGGTGGCGGACACATAGCGGTATGTCGTGCAGGATACGGCAGACAGGATCACTGCAAGGAAGAGGACGATGCGTTTCATGGCAAATGACATTTTGCCGTGTTTTTACATCAAATAGCGGGCCATATCCCGCCCGGAGGCGGCTGCGGCGCGGATTTCAGAGGAGGAAATGTCCACCCGGGGCGCAGCGGCGAGGGTGATGCGGTAGTCGGGGTCTTCCCGCAGAAGCCGGGCCTTCAGGTGGCCCCGGTGGAAACCTTTGCGCGGGAAGACGAGCAGGCCGTATTCCCGCAGGATGCGGCGGTAGTCCCGCCACCCCGTGAAGTTGGCCAGGTTGTCGGCACCGACCACGAGCGTGAACCGGTTCTCCGGCTCCCGCGTCCGCAGGGCATCCAGCGTACGGATCGTATAATGAGGCGGTTCCATGCCGAGTTCGATGTCATCGACCCACACATGGATCTCCGGATGCCGCTTCACCGCCGCGACGGCGGCCTCGTAACGCTCCCGCCCGGTCAAGGCGTTGGAGGCATCCTTGAAGGGGCTCTGCGGCGACACGACCAGATAGACCCAGTCGAATCCGGCCTCGCGCGTCAGGTACTCCAGGATGGCCTGGTGCCCGATGTGCAGCGGATTGAAACTCCCGGAATAGACGGCGATTCTCATTCTTGACAGGGTTATCCGTTCTCAATGGTGGAGCGGGAAGACCGTGACATTCAAAAACCTGTGGCCACCCTCGGCCACATAAGAGGGAGGGGCCCACGGCTCGCCGTGGGAGGGGTCGCATAGCGACGGTTTTTGAATGTTACGGTCTGGACGCGGAATCATCTTTCAGGAAAGCATCGACCATGGCTTCCGCTTCGGCGAGGGCCGTGGCGAGGTCGTCGTTGACGAGGATGCGGTCGAACTGCGGAGCGTAGGTCATCTCCTCGGCGGCCTTGGCCACGCGCTTTTCGATGTCCTCGGCGGAATCCGTGCCGCGCCTCACGAGGCGCTCGCGGAGGACCTCGACGGACGGAGCCTGGATGAAGATGGACAACGCCTTGTCACCGAAGTACTTCTTGAGGTTGACGCCGCCCTTGACATCCACGTCGAAGATGATGACATGGCCCCTCGACCAGATGCGGTTGACCTCGGACTTGAGGGTGCCGTAGAAGCGGTCGGGATAGACTTCCTCGTATTCGACGAACTTGTCGTCCCGGACCAGGAGACGGAAGATGTCCGCCGCGTAGAAGAAGTACTCCACGCCGTCCTGCTCCTCGCCGCGGGGCGGGCGGGAGGTGGCGGAAACGGAGAACTCGATATCGGAACGGCGGCCGAGGATGTGGTTCACGACGGTGCTCTTGCCGGAACCGGACGGAGCGGAAAATATCAATACTTTGTTGGTCATACTCTTTCTATTTCCCACAAATTTAGCTAAATTTGCGGTGCTTTGGTTGAAGTAGTGTCAATTTATACTTATTTTTTATACAAATTATGGTTTCTTTTAAAGAACTGGGCCTTGTGAACACCCGCGAGATGTTCGCGAAGGCCGTCGCCGGCGGCTATGCCATCCCGGCATTCAATTTCAACAACATGGAGCAGCTCCAGGCCATCATCCAGGCCGCTGCGGAGACCAAGTCCCCGGTCATCCTCCAGGTTTCCAAGGGCGCCCGCAACTATGCGAACCAGACCCTCCTCCGCTACATGGCCGAGGGCGCGGTCGAGTATGCCAAGGAACTCGGCTGGGAACACCCGCAGATCTGCCTCCACCTCGACCACGGCGACAGCTTCGAGCTGTGCAAGAGTTGTGTCGACATGGGCTTCTCCTCCGTCATGATCGATGCCTCCTCCCTCCCCTATGAGGACAACATCGCCCTGACCCGCAAGGTCGTCGACTATGCCCACCAGTACGACGTGACCGTCGAGGCCGAACTCGGCGTGCTCGCCGGCGTGGAAGATGAGGTCTCCGCCGAAGAGTCCCACTACACCCGTCCGGAAGAGGTCATCGACTTCGCGACCCGCACCGGCTGCGACTCTCTCGCCATCTCCATCGGCACTTCCCACGGCGCCTACAAGTTCAAACCCGAGCAGTGCACCCGTGACCCGAAGACCGGCCGCCTGGTTCCCCCGCCGCTTGCCTTCGACGTGCTGCATGAGATCGAAAAGAAGCTCCCCGGCTTCCCGATCGTCCTCCACGGCTCCTCCTCCGTCCCGCAGGAGTATGTCGACATCATCAACACCCACGGCGGCAAGCTTCCGGATGCCGTCGGTATCCCCGAGGAGCAGCTCCGCGAGGCCTCCAAGAGCGCTGTCTGCAAGATCAATATCGACTCCGACAGCCGGCTCGCGATGACCGCCGCCATCCGCAAGGTCTTCACCGACAAGCCCGGTGAGTTCGACCCGCGCAAATACCTCGGCCCCGCCCGCGACGAGATGAAGAAGCTCTACGAGCACAAGATCGTCAACGTCCTCGGCTCCAACGGCAAAGCCGAGTAAACCCTTCACACCCTGCTACGAAAACGGCCCCCGGTGCTTCCGGAGGCCGTTTTCCTGTTGTGTCGGACCCTATTTCCGCAGACGGAGGGAATTCGTGACGACGCAGACGGAGGAGAGGGCCATGCAGGCCGCGGCGACCATCGGGCTGAGGAGCCAGCCGGTCCAGGGGTACAGGGCGCCGGCGGCAAGGGGGACCATGAGCAGGTTGTAGAAGAAGGCCCAGAAAAGGTTCTGCCGGATGACGGCAACAGTGCGGCGCGAGAGACGCATCAACTCGCCGATCTTGGAGAGGTCGGAGGAGACGAGCGTGACGCCGGCGGAGGCGATGGCGATGTCGCTCCCCTGGCCCATGGCGATGCCGAGGTCGGCCTGGGCGAGGGCGGCGCTGTCGTTGATGCCGTCACCGACCATGGCCACGCGCTTCCCGGCCGCCTGCAGGTCCTTGACATAGCGGGCCTTGTCCTGCGGAAGCACCTCTGCATAAACATGTTTGATCCCCGTTTCGTCCGCGATACGGGCCGCGGCGACGGCATTGTCGCCGGTCAGCATATGGACCTCGACGCCTTTGTCCTGAAGGCTCCGGACGGCGAGGACGGAGGAGTCGCGGAGTTCGTCGGCCAGGGCAAGGACCGCATGGACCTTCTCCGTGTCAAAGAGGAGCGTCAGCGTGTAGCCGGCATCCAGGAAGGGGCCGATGCTCTGCGATACGAGCGGAGAGGTCGCAGCCGGGACCTCGCCCAGCACCTCATGGAGCAAAGCCGTGTTCCCGACATAATAACGCCTGCCGGCGACTAGGCCGGAAATACCCTTGCCGAGCATGGCCTCGAACCCTTCCACGGGCAGCCGTTCGCAGCCCCGGAGCGAAGCGGCCACGGCGCCCGCGAGCGGATGGTCGGAACATTTTTCCAGCGAAAAGAGGACATCGCGGAGGTTCAGCGCCGCGGGGTCGTCCTCGGTGGTGATGGCCGGGTCCCAGACGGATTCGACCACGGACGGCTTCCCTTCCGTGAGCGTCCCGGTCTTGTCGAGGACAAGCGCGTCGATCTTCCGGGCGATCTGCAAACTTTCGGCATCCTTGATGAGGATGCCCCTGGACGCGCCGTTGCCGATGCCGGCGACGATGGCGGTCGGCGTGGCCAGGCCAAGGGCGCAGGGGCAGGCGACCACCAGCACGGAGACCATGGCAAGCAGGCCCATCGTGACACCGTTTCCGGGGGCGAGGAAAAGCCAGCACAGCAGGGTGACGAGGGCGATGCCGATGATGACAGGAACAAAGACGGCCGCAACGCGGTCGACCGTCCGCTGGATCGGGGCCTTGCTCCCCTCGGCGTCCCGGACCATCCGGATGATGCCGGAGAGGAGGGTGTCGCCGCCGACCTTTTCCGTCCGGACATGGAAACTGCCCTGCTGATTGATGGTGCCGGTGAAGACCTTCGCGCCGGCGGACTTCAGGACGGGGACCGGTTCGCCGGTCAGCATGCTCTCATCCACATAGGATTCGCCGGAGGAGACGACCCCGTCCACAGGGATGCGCGCACCGGGCCCGACGACCACGACATCGCCCGGAACCACCTTTCCGACAGGGATATCCACTTCCCGCACGAGCGGCATCCCCTCCGACACCTCCACCCGCCGGACCGTGACGGTCCTGGGCTGGAGGCCCATCAGGCCGCGGATGACGCCGGCGGTCCCCTGCTTCGCCTTCTCCTCCAGGAGACGGCCGAGCAGGATGAAAGCGACGATCATCGTGCAGGAGTCGAAATACAGCTGCGGGACCAGACCGCGGGCGGTCCAGACCTGCGGGAAAGCGAGGTTGAACACGCTGAAAAGATAGGAGATGGTCACGGACAGGGACACCAGCGTGTCCATGTTCGCACCGCCGTGGAACAGGCCCTTGAAACCGGGTTTGAAGAAACGACGGATGCAGATGCCGAGGACCGCCGTCGCAATGATGAGAAGGACGATCCCGCGGCCCGGGAAGTCCTTGAAACCCATGCTGATGAGCATTTCCAACGCCGCGAGGGCCAGGGCGATGACCGTGTCACGCCGCAAGGCCCGGAAGGCGTCTTCCCGCGCGCGTTCGGCTTCTGACTCGGCTTCGTCGTCCGAGCCGTCCACGAGCATCTCGTAGCCGGCATCCCGGACGGTTTTCTGCAGGTCGGACGGGGTGCATACGTCCGTATCATAATCGACCCGGGCCAGGTTCGAGGCCAGGCTCACCGAAACGGAGCGCACGCCCTTGCAGGCCTTGAGCGCCCCTTCCACGCGTGCCACGCAGGCCGCGCAACCCATCCCCTGCACGGGGAAATTCCTCCGCTTGAGTGCCATCTTATGCCCGGTATTTCTCCGCCTGCTCCGCAATCAGCGCGGCATCGTCGAAGTAATTGATTTTCATCGCGTCCTTCATCTCATGAAGGGTCTGCGCCGCAACGGCGCGGGCCGCCTCGCTCCCCTTCCGGAGAATCTCATAGACGGCGGGGATATCCTGCTCGTAGGCATGGCGGCGGGCCCGGATCGGATCCAGCCGGTCATTGAGGACATTGATGAGGAACTTCTTGCACTTCATGTCGCCGAGGCCGCCGCGGCGGTAATGGTCCTTGAGTTCATCGAGGTTGGCATAGTCCGGCCAGAACCGGGCAAAGTCCCCGTCCTCGCAGAACGCGTCGAGATAGGTGAAGACCGTATTGCCTTCCACCTTGCCGGGATCCTCGACCCGGAGATGGCCGGGATCTGTGAACATGCCCTTGACCTTCTTCTCCATCTCCTTCGGGTCGTCGGAGAGGTAGATGCAGTTGCCGAGGGACTTGCTCATCTTCGCCTTGCCGTCCGTGCCGGGGAGGCGGCGGCAGGCCAGGTTCGACGGGAGAAGGATCTGCGGCTCCACGAGCACCTCGCCGTAGGTCGCATTGAAGCTGCGGACGATCTCGCGGCACTGCTCGATCATCGGCTCCTGGTCCTCGCCCACCGGCACGGTCGTGGCCTTGCAGAAGCAGATGTCGGCCGCCTGGGAGATCGGGTAGGTGAAGAAGCCGACCGGAAGGCCGCGCTTGTTGTCGTCGTCAGGGCCGCCGTCGTTGTGGAAACCGCGCATGGCCATCTCCGTCTTGACGGTGGGATTGCGCTGGAGGCGCTGGACGGTGACGAGATTCGAGAAGAACTGCGTCATCTCGTGCAGTTCCGGGATCTGGCTCTGGATGAAAATGGTCACCTTCTCCGGGTCCAGGCCGCAGGAGAGGTAGTCCAGGGCCACCTCGATGATGTTCTGCCGCACTTTCTCGGGATTGTCGGCATTGTCGGTCAGCGCCTGGACGTCGGCGATGAACACGAACATGCGGTCATAATCGCCCTCGTTCTGGAGAAGGACGCGGTTCCGCAGCGAACCGACATAGTGGCCCAGGTGGAGTTTTCCGGTCGGGCGGTCGCCCGTAAGTATGATTCTGCCCATAACAGTCTTGATTGAACCTTCAAAGATACGAACAAAAAACGCAACGGCAAAACCGGCGCTTCCCCCAAACATAAAAAAGAAGGCGGCCCGGAAAGGACCGCCTTCCATTCAGACAGGATGCAAGCTATTCGAACATCGGCAGGGAACCGGCCGAGGCCGTCCAGGCCTTGAGCGGGTAGGTGCTCTGGCCGGAGACGAAGGCGTTCAGCGCATTCTTCACCGTCGTGCCGTCCTTGAGGACTGCCTCGGTGACGGCGATATTGTTCTCGATGACAACGCTTTCACCGGAACTGCCGATGGGGAGGTCGCCGGAGAGGCAATAGTTGCCCGAGACCTTGATGGCTGCATGGTCCGGCAGCCAGCCGTAGACGGAACCGACCTGGGGGACGGTGGGAAGGATGGCCGAGCCTGCCATCATGATCTGTTCTTTGACCAGGGTGCTGACGCAGTTCAGGACCTCGAACTGGCCGGCGGACGACAGGGAGCAGTAACCCACGATACCGCCGACGGAAGGATGGGTCATGTTGAGGTCGATGGTCATCGCATCCAGGTAGGCGTAGCAGTTGACGATCCAGCCCTTGCTGCCCGCATCGGAGAAACGCGCCCAGCCGAGGATACCGCCATTCATGCAGTCGCCCTTTTCGGGGTCGCCGCCGGTGTCGCAAAGCGTGCCGTGGACGGTCGCGTTGCTGACGCCGGAATTGATGATGTACAGATTGCCGTTCTTGTCAGGATAGGCGTAGCCGATCAGGCCGGCGACGCTGTACTTGCCCTTGACCAGAACGCCGCCGTTCACCTTGCAGCCGTCAACCCAGTTATCTGCGCCGCTCTTGCAGATCGCACGGCCGACAAGGCCGCCGGTGCCGTCGCTGGAACTGACAATCTGCGACTTCCCGGTCACGGTGCAGTTCTTCAGCTTGGCCGCATCGACCCAGCCGACGATACCGCCGGTATTGTTGACGCCGGAAATGACGCATTCACCGTCCACCGTGCAGTTCTCCAGGACGGAGATGTCCACTTTCTTCGCATAGCCCACGATGCCGCCCGTACCGCTCTTGTTGCCGGTCACGGCGCTCTTGCCGGTCAGGGTGCAGTCCTTGATGGTGGACTTTTCGAGCAGGCCGACAAAGCCGCCGCCGTAATTCGTGCCGACGGTGACGGAACTGCCGGTGACGACGCAGTCGGAAATCACGCATTCGCCGATCACCCAGCCGGCGATCGCACCGACGTCCTCGGCGGTCGAACTGACAACGGCCCCGTCAGCGGTGCAGCCCTTGACGGAGCCGCCTTCCATCTTGGCGGCGATGCCGCCAATCTCATTGGCGCCGCTGACGACGGTCCCCGAAAGGATCTTGCAGTTCTCGATCACGGTGCCTTCCTGGCCGAAGCCGACAATCGCGCTGGCGTAGTTCTTGACCGAACTGACCTTGACATCGGAAGCCGTGCAGTTCTTGACGGAACCGCCGTACATGTCGCCGACGATGCCGCCGACCAGGTTGACCGCGGAACTGAGTTCACCGCCGGTGATGTGGCAGTTGTCGAACACGGTATTGTGGGCTTCTCCCGCGATACCGGCGACACGGGTGAATTCACCGCTGTTGGAGCGGTTCCTGACGGTCAGGTTCTTGATGACGGCGTCCTGCGTGTAGCCGAAGAGCCCGCTGGCGGGATTGTCCGCGTTGAGTCCGGCTACGGAGAGGTTGGCAATGGTCTTGCCGTTCCCGTCGAACTGGCCCTTGAACGGCTGGGCGAGGGTGCCTGCCGGTACAGTGGCCTGCCCGGCCATGTCGATGTCGGCGACCAGACGGTAGCACTTTCCGGAGAAATCCGCATACGTCGCCTCATCGCCAAGTTTGGCGGCAAGGTCAACCAGGTCCGCGGCTGTCTTCAGGAGGTACGGATCGCTTTCCGTACCGCTGCCGCCGGAGAACAGCATCGCCGTGCCGTCGAAGACCACGCCTTCGGTCGAACCGCCCTCGCCGAGGGTCGGATCGCCCAGGATAAACTCCCTGTAGTTGTCCGCCGTCAGGACGGTCGCCGTCTCACCCTTCGTAACGGTGAGGCCGGACACCTTGCCGGTCATGGCGGTCTTCAGTGCCGCAGCCTTGCCGATGGCAGCACCGACAAGACCGGAGCCGACCTTGACATTGGAGGCGGAGCCGACGATGAAGCTGGTGAAGGTGGATGCCTCGGCCTGGCTCTGGCCGACAAGGCCGCCGACGATACCGCTGTTGGCATCCGGAGCCGAAACGGGTGCATAGTTCGCGCAGCCGTCGCAGGTCGTGATACCCGTAGCCTCGTTGTAGGCGATGACGCCGCCGGCAACGGTCTTGGTGTTCAGGCAGTCCGTGAAGACCTCGCCGTTGTTGACGCAGTCCTTGACCGTAATCGTCGCATTCGATCCCGCAAGGGAGACAATACCCGCGAGGCGGATCTGGGCCGCGGCATTGCCCGTCATCTCTCCGGTGACCTTGCCATTGTTGAAGCAGTTCTCGAAAACGACAACCGTCACGCCGGCCGTCCCGGCCTGGAAGTAACCGGAAATACCGCCGGCATACGTATACTGGTCTTTCTTGAAACCGCGGGCCAGGATGGCGCCGTTGTTGACGCAGTCCTTGATCGTAATGTCCGTCGGTCCGTAGAGATAACCGACCATACCGCCGAGACGCGCCGTACCGTTGCCGCTGTAGGTCAGGTCCGCATCATTGACACAGCCCTCGATGATTGCGGCATGGTCGAGGTGACCGACAATGCCGCCGATCTGGGACGCGTTCGCCGAACCCTCCACGATCATTTCCACTTTCCCCGTGTTCCTGCAGTTCCTGAAGACGGTCCCCGTGCTGGAGAAGCCCGCGATACCGCCCATGTGGTGGGTCAGTTTCGTGTCCGCATACACATGCACGGCGCTTTCGCAGTTCTCGAACACGGCATTCTCGGCAGACATACCGGCGATACCGCCGATGTGGTACGTACCGGAAGTCGCGCTGCAGCTCACCGAGCCCGCGGCTTTCAGGTTCTTCACCGTACCGTCGACGACACGGAAGAGACCGAGGTTGGCCGCAGCGGGAACATCCGCCAGGTTCTCATTCGAGGCAAGCGTGTAGGTCACCTTGTGGCCCTGGCCGTTGAAGTTGCACCAGAGGGTATCCGGGGCGAAGGTCTCCGGAAGGGTGATGTCGGCCGTGAGTTTCACCTCGTCGGTCGCGGCGTACAGTTTCGCATTCTCGACGAACGAGAGGAAGTCCTCTGCCGTCGCGATTTCCGTCTTCAGTTCCGGCGTATCGGGGCCCGCGATCGGGTCCATGAGGATCAGGGACTTGCGGGCGATCTTGACGGCGTTGGTCGTGGCCTTCTGCGTGCCCTCGATGGCCGCACCGGCCTTCTGGAGCTCGACCGAGAACTTGTATTCACCCGTCGGGACCGGGATGTAGAATGCGGCAGGATTCGAACCGGCGGCGAAGGTAACCTTCACCTCGTCCGTGCCCGCGCCTGCAGCAATCACGCCGTCAGCGATGGTGAAATCACCGGTAATCTTCGCCTCGGCCTTCAGGACGAGCGCGTCGGCATCGGCCGGAATCCCGGCATAGGCGATCTTGAGGATACCGCCGAGGTGCTTGAAGCTGTTGACTTCCGTCAGGCTCACCTTGTCGCAGAACATGACCGCGTTCGACTGGCCCTCCGCCCAGGCGTACTCCGCCGGAAGGGTCACCGTCGCGTCATCCTTGGCGACAGCGGCCGGATAGACCGCCACCGTCGCGGCCGTCACGCCGCCGAGGTCGCCGTCGAACACACCCGACGCGGCACCTTCGCCGCTCTGGAGCGTGAAGGTCTTGAAGCCGGCGTTGGTCGACACGGCGATCGCATCGCCCGCCTGCCAGCTGAACACGCCCTCGTCGGTAAAGGAAACACGGGAAGGGGTCTCGATGGTTGCCCGGAGGAAACCGTCGCCCGGAACGGGGGCGTCGAATTCCCGGTTACAACCCGCGAACACCGCCGCTGCGGCGGCACACGCGATGATCCAGGTCTTTCTCATAACGCTACTCCATTTCAAGTTCGTCGAAGAAAGACCACGTGCCGGGCGTCGGCTCGGCATTCTCGCCCTCGCCGCTGGCGAGGAAATTCCGCTCCGCGCGGAAACATGTCTCGCGGAGGGCAGGTACGAGGTAAGGATGCTTATTCATGACTAAAAATATAATGGGTACATGTTATCGGTAAGCCGCGTAAAGTTACAAAATAATCGGAAAAGATGTTCTCCCCGGCCGGGTTTTTCCTATCTTTGCACCCATGGAAACGGCACTGATCACAGGTGGCAGTTCGGGCATGGGGCTCGAATACGCCCGCCAGCTTGCCAGAAAGGGCTTTTCGCCCGTGCTTGTCAGCAACCGGGCGGACGAGCTGGAAACGGCCGGGGCCGCGCTGGCCGCGGAAACCGGCGTCCCCGTGCGGACGCTGTTCTGCGACCTGGCCCGGCACGGGGCGGCGGAGGAAGTCGTCGCCTGGTGCGATGCGGAAGGGATCGCCCCGGCGGTCCTGGTCAATAACGCGGGGATGTTTTTCATGCACCAGCTCAAGCCGGACGACCTGCCGAAGGCCCATGCGATGATGACCCTGCATATGGAAACCGTGACGGACCTCTGCATCCTTTTCGGCGCACGGATGGCGGAGGCGGGACGGGGATGGATCCTGAACGTATCGTCGATGACGGCCCGGATTCCCGCGCCCGGCATCGCCCTTTATTCCGCGACGAAGGCCTACCTGAAGAGTTTCGGGAAGAGCATTTCCCATGAACTCCGGCCCGCCGGGGTCCTGGTCACGACCGTCTGCCCGGCCGCCGTGGACACGGGCCTGTACCCGCTCGGACCCGGGCTCCGGAAATGGGGACGCCGTCTCGGCTTCATCCAGACGCCCGAATGGCTGGTCCGCCGGGCCCTGCGCGCCCTCTTCCGCGGGCGGCGCATCATCAGCCCCGGCGCCATGAACCTGCTGGTCCCGCCGCTCGTCGCCGCCCTGCCGGACCGGCTCATCGACCGGCTCGGGAAACGCTGGATCCCCTAGAATTCCGAATAATCCGTCGTGAGGGTGGAACGGCTGTACAGGTTGCTGCGCCCGCTGGACGGAATGACGCGCGTCACCCGCACTTCCCAGTCCTTCTCGGCGGCAGGGTTGCCTGAAGCCGGCTTGTAATACCAGTAATGGCTGGCCGTCTTGCTGGCGTAAGTATCTGTCGTCTTGCCCTTTTCATTGAACCAGAAGGAGCAGATGGCGATGTTGGCGCAGGCCCCGTTCGCCAGCCGGTTGAAGTTGGCGACCTTCTTCCCGCCCTGCCAGAATTCGACCGTCACATTGCGGTCGTCATCGTCCCAGACCTCCGCGACGAAACAGTTCTTCAGCACGGCATTCCCCACGGAGGAGATATTATTGGGGCCGACATTGGAGGCCGTGTACCAGTTATAGACATATCCTTTCGTACCCGTATAGGTCTGGTTGCCGTCATAGACGCGGAGCTGATAGCCCGCCGCGCGGTTGGTCCCCTTGTTCACCCAGTTGACGATGGTCGGGCCGTCGATCTCATAGAGATTGTAACCGTTCGGACCGCCGGTGACACAGGTATTGGAGGCCCACCATGCGCCGCAGGCGGCCTGGTGGATGTGCTCATAGACCGGCTGGCCGCCCTTGCACTTGTATGCGGTGTGAATATAGTTCTGCGGATAATGGGTATGGCCGATCATGATATGGGCTTCCTTGAACTGGGTCAGGAGGTTCAGGACATCCGCATAGTGCTTGTCCCGGTTGACGGAGGAGCCGCCGCTCGTGGCGCCGCCCCGGAACGGGATGTGGCAGCAGATGAAGACCATCTTTCTGTCCTTCTCGGGCACCAGGGCGATGTCCTGCTGGAGCCAGGCGTACTGCAGGTCCGAGAAACCGGCATTGTATTTCCAGGTCGAGCCGGTGGAATTGATGCCCACGACGTTATCCATCGAAATGATGTGGACGTCGCCCCGGTTGAAACTGTAGTCCGTCGGGCCGAAATTCGCCACGAAATCCGTCGTCGCCTCGTAGTCGGATTCGGGACGGGTGGCGTTGTGGTCATGGTTGCCGATGGTGATGAAGAAGGGGATGTAGCCGTCCCCGTTCCGGACATTGGACATGCTCGCCTTCATGTTCGGCCAGAGGTTCGGCGTGTCGGAGACATTGTCGCCGAGGGTCATCGCATAGAGGTGCGGATAGGCGCCGGAGGCCTGTGTGGCGGCGATTTTCTGGATATCCGGGATGGTCTCCTTCACATAGCGGCTGACCTGGGACGTGTTCCTGCACTGCGGGTCGCCGATCATGACCATCGAGAACTTCGTCTCGGGCGCCGCGAGCGGCTTCAGGGTGAAGTCGTTCCGGTTCTGGCGGCTGGCATCCAGGGGCTTCGTCGTATAGAAGGCGGGCAGGTGGGTCGCGGAATGCAGCGGGACCTCATAGGCAGACGGGATGGAGACGAACACGGTGCGGGCCAGGGAATGGAGCTTGAACTGATAAACCCCGTTGGCGTCGGTCTTCGCGCAGTAATAGCCGTCCGAAACGACGACGCCGGGAATCCCCTTCCCCGTCTGGGAATCCTTCACCAGGCCGATGGCCGTATTGACATCATAAATCCGCGTACCGTTGATCTCCGTCTCCGGCGTGTAGGGCGTCGCGCCGTAAGCGACCAGTTCGATCCGGACGTTGTCCAGGTAGCAGCGGTGCTGGGAGGAACCGGCCGTATTGTCCGTGACGCAGCCGATTCCGATGCGTGCGCCGGCGGGAACATCCTTCAGGACAACGGAATAGGTCTTGAACGGGACCTCTTCCGAAATCGGGACGACCTCCTCGTAAACCGGTGTGTTGGCGGCATAGTCGAGCCAGAAGGAACTGACGGTCGTTCCCGCGTCGTGGAACACATGGACCGCGCAGTCCAGGCCGTCATGGTACGTCTTCGACGCCTTGTGCTCATAATACGGCGCAGCGTCGAAGGTCACCTTGAGCGTCGCCGTCTCGCGGAGGCAGTCCAGCGGGGGCGTCACGATGTCGCCCGTGCAGTTCGACGCGCCGACCTTCAGGCAGCCCGCCTCGACGCACATCGCGCCGGCGAGGTTGTTCTGGACCCAGGCGCGCCAGTCTTTCAGCCGGGTGGCCGGGACGTATTTGCCGAGAGTGTTGAACAGGCCCATGTGGACATTGGGGGCGACCAGAAGGAGGTCGTTCCCGGACGCGGCGGCCGGATCGGAGCCGGCCGGCAGGCTGAGCGCCGTCGCGCTGGAGCGGGTATTGGAGGAATAGCCGGGCACGCATTCGGGCGAACGCGCCCCGTACCAGAATTCATTGAAGGTCTCGTGGAGGATCACCTGCCCTTCCCGCGCGGCGCCCTTGCCGATCTTCGTCACATCGATCGCGGCATCCGGCTCCAGGACATACTTCCCGACGGACGACGAGCCGGTCGTGTTGTCCGTCACCTTAATATAATACGTTCCGCCCGGAGTCAGGCCCGGAAAGACGAAACCGGGCTGGAAACGGGTGTTGGAAGAGGAGGAAGACCAGTAGAACAGCGTCGTCGGAAGGGTCCAGGACCACAGCAGGTCGGAACAGGCGGCATCCCGGTAGATGCCGGCCTCGTAGGAATGCGCGGCGTCGGCCTGGATGTCCGTGAAACCGTTGTTCGACCAGCGCAATACGATCTGGCCGTCGTCCACCACGAGCGCACGCTGTTCGGGATACTGGACCGCGCCGGAAAGCGGATCCATCAGCAGGAGGGTCCGGCGGGCGATGGTCTTCGGCGAGGAGGTCGCCTTCTCCGTCCCGGCGATCGTCCGGCCGCCCTTCTGGAGGGCGACCGAGAACTTGTACGTGCCGGTCGGCAGCGGGATGTAGAACGCCTTGGGCGCGCTGGAAGCGGGGATATGGACCGTTACCCGGTCCGAACCGGTCCCGGCTGCGATCCGGCCGCCGGTGATGGTGAAGTCCCCGGTAATCTTCGCCTCCGCGGTCAGGACCAGGGCGTCCGCCTCCGCGGGAATATGTTCATACACGATCTTGACGAGGCCGCCGAGGTGCCGGAAGGCATTGACTTTCGACAGGTCGACGTTCTCCGCATACATCAGGGCGTTCGTCACGCCTTCCTGGAACGTGTATTCGGAGGGCAGCGTCACGGTCTCCGCATCTTTCAGCGCCGTGGCCGGCGAAACGGCACAGGTCGCCGAACGGACGCCCGCGAGGTCACCGCTGAAGGAGGCGACGGCGGAGCCGGCCCCGTCCGAAAGCGTCAGCACCCGGGTTCCGGCATCCGTCAGGACCGCCACCGCATCCGCGGCACTCCATGAAAAAGCGCCGGCATCCGAAAAACTGGCGCGGACCGGCGTCTCCGCAGAAGCGCGGAGCACGCCCGCGGCGGGCATCCCGTCCTGCACCGCTTCCCGGGTGCAGCCGATGCCCAGGCAGAACACCGCGATGATACCTGTGAGGATCCTTTTCATATCGGTCAATCCTTTTTTATCGTACAAAAATACGCTTTTCCCGGCGTTTCGTCAAGACCGGCACCTACAGCCCCTCGTACCCGGTCGCGATGCGGTCGGCCGTGTAACGGTGGCGGACGCCGGAGGTCGGGACGGTCTGTGTGGCGACGACGCGCCAGCCGGTGGCCTCGGACGGCTTTACACCGGGAATGGAGACGGTCCAGAAGTGGAGGCAGTCCTGCATATACGCGGTATTGGTAATGCCGCGGCCGTTTTCATTGATGAAGAAGGAATAGGCATACCAGTCGCGCTGGGGCCGGGTGACGCGGCGCATCGGCCAGGTCTTCCCGTCCATTTCCAGAACGACCTCCCAGTTGCGGTCATCATCGTACCAGACGGTCGCGACAAAGCAGTCGCGAAGGTCCTCTTCCCACTTGTATTCAATGCCCCTCCCGCCTGTATATGAGGCGTTTCCATCATAGACGCGGAGCTGGAAGGATTCGCTCCGGCGCGTGAACTTGGGCTGCCAGTCATAGAGGCACGCGCCCTTGACCTCGTAAGCGGCATAGCCGAGCGGCGTCCCGTCGACGCAGGTATTGCTGTGCCACCATGCGCCGCAGACGGCCCCGTGGATGTGCTCCATCACCGGCTGGCCACCGGCAGTGACATGCTTCTGGTGGTAATACATTTCCGGATAATGGGTATGGCCGATCATCAGGTGGGCCTCCCGAAATCCGGCAAGCATGTCGAGGACGGCGCCGTTGTTGTAGCCGGCCTTTCCGGGCTTGTCCCCATTCAGGCCGCGGAGCGGGATATGGGCGCAGAAGACGACCATCTTGTCCGCCTTGTCCGCGACGAGGGCGAGGTCCTGCCGCAGCCATTCGACCTGCTCCGGCGTAAAGCCGCTCGTGTATTTCACCTTGGTGAAGCCCTTTTCGGGCACCGTGCCGCGGCCGGTGTAATAGACATTGTCCATGACGACGAAATGGACCTTGCCGCGGTCGAAGCTGTAGTCAGTCGGGCCGAAATGCCGGACGAAATTGGTCGCCGCGCCGTAATCGTCGTAATAGGAATTGTAATGGTCGTGGTTGCCGATGACCTGGAAGATGGGCAGATAGCCGTCCTGGCCGTCCCTGATGGCCACATCCGACATGATCTCCCGCATCGGCTGCCAGTCGTTCTGGTCGTCGTAGATGATGTCGCCGAGGGTCATGGCATAGACGTTCTTCCACTTCCCGCCGGCGATCTTCCCGTCGATGTATTCCCTGAGGTCCGGCATCGTCTCGGTCCGGAAGCGCTCGACGTCGCTCAGCAGCTGGCACTGCGGGTCGGCGAGCATGATCATCGTGAAGTCCTCTTCATCGCGGTCGAGCCGCTTCAGCACGAAGTCGTGGCGCGCGAAGGCCATCCCCGGGGTATGACCGGCATAGAACGCAGGGGTGTGCCCTTTCTCCGAGAGCGCGATCTCATAGGCGGAAGGCGTTGTGTATGAGACGGTCCGGCAACGCGGATCGGCCTTCATCTGATAGACGCCGTTCCGGTCGGTCACCACGAACTTGAAGCCGTCCGTCACCGCGACGCCGGGAATCCCCCGCCCCGTTTCCGCGTCCGTTATCACACCCGCGAGGTCGTTCCCCCGCAGGATCCGGGTTCCCCCGATTTTCTCCGCCGAAGCCCCGCCGGCGACAAGCAGCAGCACCGCTGCCAGGACCATTTTCTTCATCTGACTTATAATTTGTATGCAAAAATACGCTTTTTCATCGATGTTCAATAGGAAAACGTGGTAAATTGCGAAAAAAACCGTACCTTAGAGCCCCGAAAAAAACCAATCGAAACAAGCATGAAAATCGTCTCTGCTGAAGCCTTGGAAGCGCTCCGACAGGAAGCCGTCAAGGCACTCTCCATCCGGGAAGAGAGCAACCGCTCCGATTCAGCGGCCGCCTCGGGCCTGGAGAAGGGTACGCCCCACATGCAGATCCTCTGCTGCGGCGGTACCGGCTGCAAAGCCTCCGAAAGCGCGAAGATCGTCCAGGAGTTCCACAACGCCCTCGAGGCACACGGCATCGCCGACCGCGTCGAAGTGGTCGTCCCCGGCTGCTTCGGGTTCTGCGAGAAAGGCCCCATCGTGAAGATCATCCCGGACAACACGTTCTATACTTCCGTCCGCCCGTCCGACGTCGGTGAAATCGTCACGTCCCATATCATCGGCGGCGAAAAGGTCGAGCGCCTGCTGTACCAGGATCCCGGCACGGGAGCCCATATCAGCGACTCCAAGCACATGAATTTCTACCGCAAGCAGATGCGCGTCGCGCTCCGCAACTGCGGTTTCATCAATCCGGAAGACATCCGGGAATACATCGCCCGCGACGGCTACAAGGCCCTGGCCGATTCCCTGAAGCGGGACAGCCTCGCGGTCCTTGCGGACATCAAGGCCTCCGGCCTGCGCGGCCGCGGCGGCGCCGGCTTCCCGACCGGCGTGAAGTGGGAGATCGCCCGCAAGTTCGACGCGCCCGACAAGTACGTCGTCTGCAACGCCGATGAAGGCGACCCGGGCGCGTTCATGGACCGTTCCATCATGGAAGGCGACCCGAACTCGGTCATCGAAGCCATGATGATCTGCGGTTACTGCATCAACGCCCACCACGGCCTCATCTATATCCGCGCGGAATACCCGCTCGCGGTCGAGCGCCTCAAGATCGCCATCGCCCAGGCCCGGGAATACGGCCTCCTCGGCGAGAACATCCTCGGTTCCGGCTTCGACTTCGACATCCAGATCCGCTACGGCGCCGGCGCCTTCGTCTGCGGCGAGGAAACCGCCCTCATCCACTCGATGGAAGGCAAGCGCGGTGAGCCGACGCTCAAGCCGCCGTTCCCGGCCGAGGCCGGCTATTTCGGCCGCCCGACCAACGTCAACAACGTGGAAACACTTGCCAATGTGCCCGTTATCCTGACGAAGGGACCCCAGTGGTTCGCTTCCATCGGCACGGAGAAATCCAAGGGGACGAAGGTCTTCGCCCTCGCCGGCAAGATCAACAACGTGGGCCTCATCGAGGTTCCGATGGGCACGACCCTCCGCGAGATCATCTACGACATCGGCGGCGGCGTCAAGAACGGCAAGAAGTTCAAGGCCGTCCAGACGGGCGGTCCCTCCGGCGGCTGCCTGACGGAGAAGCACCTCGACATCCCGATCGACTACGAGAGCCTCGCCGCGGCCGGCTCCATGATGGGTTCCGGCGGCATGATCGTCATGGACGAGGACGACTGCATGGTCTCCGTGGCCAAGTTCTTCCTCGAATTCACCGTGGGCGAATCCTGCGGCAAGTGCACGCCCTGCCGCATCGGCAACAAGCGGATGCTCGAGATCCTCGACCGGATCACCGAAGGCCGCGGCAAGGAAGAGGACATCGAGAAACTCGAGACCCTCGCGAAGGTCATCAAGGACACGGCCCTCTGCGGCCTCGGCCAGACCTCCCCGAACCCGGTCCTCTCCACCCTCGCCAATTTCCGCGAGGAATACGAGGAGCACGTGCGCGACCATGTCTGCCGCGCCCACAAGTGCAAGGCCCTCCTCACCTACTCGATCGACCCGGTGCTCTGCAAGGGCTGCAGCGCCTGCGCCCGCGGCTGCCCCGCGGAAGCGATCGTCGGCGAAGTCCGGAAACCGTTCGTCATCAATCCCGAAAAGTGCATCCGCTGCGGCATGTGCCTGTCCCGGTGCAAGTTCGGAGCCATTAACGTAATCTAAGTCCGCCCCATGGAGAACATGATCAACCTTACGATAGACAACAGGCCCGTCAGCGTACCCAGGGGGACGACGGTCCTGGATGCAGCGAAAAGCGTCGGGATCAGCATCCCGGCCCTGTGCCACATCGACCTCAAGGGCACCTGCGTCAAGAATACCCCCGCGTCCTGCCGCATCTGCGTGGTGGAGGTGGAAGGCCGCCGCAACCTGGCCCCTTCCTGCGCCACGATGGTGACGGAAGGCATGGTCGTCAAGACCAATTCGGCCCGCGTGGTCCGCGCCCGCAAGACGGTGGCGGAACTCATCCTCTCGGACCATCCCAACGACTGCCTCACCTGCCCCAAGTGCAATGACTGCGAGCTCCAGAAGCTCGTGACGCGCTTCAACATCCGCGAAATGCCCTTCAAGGGCGAGCAGTCCGAGCGCAAGAAGGAAGTGACCGCCGCCATCACCCGCAACATGGACAAGTGCATCCTCTGCCGCCGCTGCGAAAGCGTGTGCAACAACGTCCAGACGGTGGGGGTCCTCGGTGCGGTCCGCCGCGGCTTCGACACGACCATCGCCCCGACCTTCGACCGGATGTTCAAGGATACCGACTGCACCTACTGCGGCCAGTGCGTCGCGGTCTGCCCGACCGGCGCCCTGACCGAACGGGACAACACCGACCGCCTGCTGGACGACCTCTGCAACCCGGACAAGATCGTCATCGCCCAGCCCGCGCCGGCCGTGCGTGTCGCCCTCGGCGAGGAATTCGGCATGGAGCCCGGCTCCATCGTCACCGGCAAACTGGCGACCGCCCTCCGCTACCTCGGTTTCGACCACGTGTTCGACACGGACTTCGCCGCCGACCTGACCATCATGGAAGAGGGTGCGGAAATCCTCCACCGCCTCAAGGCGTTCCTGGGCGGGGACAAGAGCGTGAAGCTCCCGATCATGACGTCCTGCTGCCCGGCCTGGGTGAATTTCTACGAGCACAATTATCCGGACCTCCTGGACTATCCGTCCTCCGCGAAGTCCCCGGCCCAGATGTTCGGCGCCATCGCCAAGACCTACTGGGCCCAGAAGATGGGCATCCCGCGCGAGAAACTCGTCGTCGTATCCATCATGCCCTGCCTCGCCAAGAAGTACGAGTGCGAGCGGCCCGAGTTCGCCGTCGACGGCAATCCCGATGTGGACTATTCCCTCTCCACCCGCGAGCTGGCGCGCCTGATCAAGCGCTCCAACATCGACTTCAAGTCCCTGCCCGACAGCGATTTCGATGCGCCGCTCGGCGAGAGCTCCGGTGCCGGTGCCATCTTCGGCGCGACCGGCGGTGTGATGGAGGCGGCCCTCCGCACCGTCTATGAAGTCTATACCGGCAAGACCCTCCCCCGCCTCGAATTCACGGCGGTCCGCGGTCTCGAGGGGATCAAGGAGGCGACCATCGACCTCGGCGGCTTCCCGCTGAAAGTCTGCGTCGCGCATACGCTCGGCAACGCCCGGCTGCTGATGGACAAGCTCCGCGCCGGGGAACTGGACTACCACGTGGTCGAAATCATGGCCTGCCCGGGCGGCTGCATCGGCGGCGCCGGCCAGCCGTACCACCACGGCAACATCGAAATCCTCCAGGCCCGTGCGAAGGCCATCTACCGCGAGGACGAAGGCAAGCCCGTCCGCAAGAGCCATGAGAACCCCGATATCCAGAAACTGTACGCGGAATTCCTGGGAGAACCGCTGGGCGAGCGCTCCGAACGGCTCCTGCACACCTGTTACTACGATAAAAGCATCAAGTAGCCATGAGTGAGATCAAAGTATCCTGCGAGGCCCTCCGCAAGGTGGAGGAAATCTGCCAGCAATTCAACAACGATCCGGGAGAGCTGATCTCCATCCTGCATGCCTGCCAGAACCAGCTGGGCTACCTGCCGGAGGCCGTACAGCGCGTGATCGCCCGGCAACTGGGCATCCCCGCGTCCAAGGTATATGGTGTCGTGACGTTCTACTCCTTCTTCTCGATGGTACCGAAGGGGAAATATCCCGTTTCGGTGTGCCTCGGCACCGCCTGCTATGTCCGCGGTTCCGACAAGGTGCTGGAGGAATTCAAGCGCGTGCTCGGCATCGAGGTCGGTGAGACGACGCCCGACGGGAAGTTCTCCCTGGACTGCCTCCGCTGCGTGGGTGCCTGCGGCCTTGCGCCGGTGGCCACCATCGGCGAGAAGGTCTATGGCCGCCTGAACCCGTCCGACATCAAGAAGATCGTCGCCGAGTTCGAGGATTGATGCAGATCGCTTTTTTCGGCGCCACCAACAGCGGAAAATCCTCCCTGGTCAACGCCCTGGCCGGACAGCAGGTCTCCCTTGTCAGCCCCCTGCCGGGGACGACGACCGACCCCGTCCGCAAACGGATCGAGTTGCCGGGGCTTGGAGCATGTACCCTCGTCGACACCGCCGGGTATGGTGATGAAGGAGCGTTAGGCGCAGAGCGTGAACGACTTACACGCGGCGTCATCGACGCGACCGACCTTGCCGTGCTGCTGCGCTCCGGCCACCCGGCGGACGACCGGTGGGAGGGTCTGCTGCACACGGCCGAAGTGCCGACGGTCGTTGTCGACCGGACCGGCGGCAGAAACGGTGCCGGTACCCCGGAGGGATATACCCCCTGGCAAGCCGGGGAACTGGAATCCCTCCTCGGACGGATTGCGGAAGCGGCACCCAGGGAGGAAAGGCGCTTCCTTACCGGCGGCCTGGTGAAGCCGGGCGATACCGTGCTGCTCGTGATGCCCCAGGACAGCGAGGCGCCCAAAGGACGCATCATCCTGCCGCAGGTGCAGGTGCTCCGCGAACTGCTGGACCGCGGCTGCGTCCCGCATTGCTGCACGCCGGAAAGCCTCCCGGCCGCATGGACGGGACTCCGCGCCGCTCCCGCCCTGGTCATCACGGACTCCCAGGCGTTCAAAACGGTGAATGCCGCTATCCCACAGGAAGTTCCGCTCACCTCCTTCTCCGTGCTCCTGGCCGGCGCGAAAGGCGACATCCGCACCTTCATCCGGGGGGCGGAAGCCATCGACACACTCCGGCCGGGCGACCGCGTCCTGATCGCCGAAGCCTGCACGCACGTCCCGGACACGGAAGACATCGGCCGGGTCAAAATCCCCACCCTGCTGCAGAAAAAGGTGAGCATGGCTTTCCGCGGCAGGCAGGTGGCGGCCGAGGGACAGGCTTCATCCGCCGGGGCATCGGCTGACGGGCAAGCTGTCCCCGCCCTTGACGAACAGGCCACTTCCGGCGAGGCCGGTCGTCTCCGCATCGAAATAGCGGCGGGAAATGGCTTCCCGGAAGATCTCGCCCCGTACCGGCTCATCATCCATTGCGGCGCATGCGTAGCCACCGCCGCCCTGGTACGCTCCCGCATGCGGAAAGCGCTTCTCGCGGGCGTCCCCATCACCAACTACGGCATCGCCCTCGCCCATCTCCACGGCATCCTCCCCCGCATCGCACTGCCCGAATAAACGCGCCTGCGTTGATATTTGCCATCCGTCCGGTCCTTGACAGGTCCCCGCACCGCACCCATTACCCAGCCTTCCGATGGCCAGCAAGAATTCCCCCAGAACGGTCCACTCCGGCCCGGAAATGGCCTAAAACGGGCCGGAAGCATAGACCCCACCGACACTCCGGCCCGGAAATGGCCTGATATGGGCCGGAAGCATGGGCACCGCCGACACTCCGGCCCGGAAATGGCCTAAAACGGGCCGGAAGCATAGACCCCACCGACACTCCGGCCCGGAAATGGCCTAAAACGGGCCGGAAGCATGGACCCCACCGACACTCCGGCCCGGAAATGGCCTGATATGGGCCGGAAGCATAGACCTCGCCAACACTCCGGCCCGGAAACGGCGAGAAACGGGCCGGAAGCATAGACCCCACCGA
>JAEEVC010000031.1 GCA_016287075.1 Bacteroidales bacterium
GGTCTCGCACCTCAAAGATATCAATTTTTCCCTGCTTGTACGAACTTGCAAGGTCGCGGATCTTCTTTTCACTGTACCCGTAGCGGCGGATCAGACTATCAATGGGGACACCACTGAAGTACTCACGGAGGAGCTTGCTCGTTGCCTTCATCTGCAACCTGTAACGTTGACTTTCGGTCATCATTAGTTTACTCTTTTTTGGTAAACTTTTTTCAGGACGGGACACACAGCGTGAAATGGAACTTACTATCACACAACGTTTTACAGATAATCAATTACCCCAAAATGGGTAATTGATTTTCTGCATTTCGCTATGTATCAGTTATTTCCGTTTCACGCCGGCTGTCCCGCCAGCGCGCCGAATCATTCTTCCCCCAACGCACCGTCATAGGTGAGCCCCTCGTCCGAGAGGCCCTGGATGATGAGCGGGGCGCCGGACAGCTGGATGGGCACGAAATGCAGGCCGGGGGTGAGGGTGAGGGAGGTGACGGCCCCGGAGCCGGAATCCATCAGCATGATGTCGATTCCCGAAACGCTGTGCGGTACCAGAAGGAAGATGCTGTCGTCGCTGCCGGCGAACTTGCCCGCGAGGATCGGCGTCTTGTCAAAGTTGCGCGGCGCGTGGGGCGGGACGGTCGGTTTGATCCGGCTGATGATGACCGAGCCGATGTCCTCGGCGAGGAGGGTCTGGTTGTTTTCCATCTGCACCGCGGCTGCTGCGCGCGGCGCGGGGGCCATGAAGATGGCCGCTGCCACAAGGGCGAAAAGGTGCTTTTTCATGATACTTTTGGATTAAAAACGCTTCGGCAAAAGTAGGGAAGAAGCACTGCGCCAGGAAGAAAACAGCGTTACATTTTATTTTGGTAAGTAGCTATAAATCAATAAATTAAAACAAGCACCAGTGTTGCACTCCCCGGAAATGCGCAAAAAAACCGCCCCCGGGAGAGGGGCGGGCGGTCGCCGGGGGCGTTTTTTCCAGGAACCTGTTACGCCTCCCGGTGGTTCTCCCGGTAGAGCTGCCAGGAATTGAAGATGTTCTGCCAGATGGCATAGAGACCCCCGGCGACGGACGTTACGGGGGTCAGGTAATTGTAGCCCAGCCAGATGAGGAAGCCGGTGTTCTTCTGGCCGAGGGACTGGCCGGCCGTGATCCGCGTGGCGCGGTCGCCGCCGGCGTGCCGGCCGGCCCAGAACTGAAGGGCGCAGGTGGCGAGGGAGACGCCCACGATGCCGGCGATGGCGCCGGCGCCCAGGTGGCTCAGGAGCAGCGCACGGGTGGCGAGAATCATCGCCAGGAGAAGTCCGAAGAACCAGATATAGAAGGAGTTGGGCGCCCAGCGGAAAAGCTGCGCCTGCAGCCGGGGCATGGTGTAGCGGACGAGCCAGGCGAGGAGGCAGGGGAGGACCAGCACGGGGAAGACCTTCGCCGCGATCCGGAACACATACTGCCAGAAGCCGAGTTCGGCGGAGGGCCGGACCATCGGGATGACAGTCGGAATCAGCAGGGTCGCGGCCAGGTTGACCACGAGGAGGTAGGTCACCGTCTCCGCAAGGCTGCCCCGGAGCCGGTCGGTGATGACCCCGGCGGCGGAGGCCGTGGGGCAGATCAGGCAGAGCATGGCGCATTCGGAGAGGATGCGGGCGCTGCCGTCGGGAAGCCGGGCGGCGAGGGCCGCGAAGCCGATGAAGCCGCCGATCTGCAGCAGGAGGGCGAAGATGTGCCAGCGCCGCAGCCGCAGCTCCTGCGGGCGGATGCGCACGAACTGGAAGAACAGCAGCAGGGCGATGACAAGCCGCTGTCCCTCGGAGACGACGACATGGAGCACAGGGCCGGCGGGCCTCAGGAAGGTCGTGAAATGATAGAACAGGTAGAGGCCGATCCCGCAGACGATGGCAAGCGGGAGCATCCAGTCCCGGAACCAGGCCGCGAAGCTATTTCCCTTCGACGGCATGTCCGAAAACCCGGTCCACGAGCGGATCGGTCAGTTTCATGCAAAGGCCCGTCAGGAGGGCCAGCAGCAGGGTTCCTTCCCGGATGACGACATGGCTGCCGTCGCCGAAGAGGTTGTGGAAGGCCAGCCAGGCGAAGGCGGCGGAGAGGGCGACGAGGAAGATGTCGAGGCCGATCTTGACATTGCTGAACTTGAAGCCCGTGACCTCGGAGATGACGACGGCGACCTGTTCGCCGGCGAGGATCCAGGCGTTCCCGATCACCTCCAGGCGGATGCCGACGGCGGTCAGGAGGATGGCGGCGAAGGTCAGCAGGAGCCGGACGGCGTAATTGCCGACGGGGATGCCCTGGCAGAGCCAGATGGCCGCGTCGCAGAGGTAGCCGAAGACGAAGGCGGCGGCGAGCTGGAGCAGGTAATGGCTGTTCAGGACCTTGCGGCGGAGGATCATCTGCGTGAGGATGAACACCAGGTGCATCATCCAAGTCAGGGTTCCGACGGAGAGGAAGCCCCAGCGGAGGTTGAGCACGGCCGGCGGGCAGGAAACCGGGGCGGTTCCGAGGTTGGATTTGAGGGACAGGGCGACGCCGACGGCGATGAGGATGAGGCCGAGGGTCGCGATTCCGTACCTTTTGAGTATGTCTTTTGCGCAATTATTCATATATTTGCAAATTGGACTGCCGGGGACAAAGCAGTCCGCAAATTTGCGCAAAAATCTGTTAATAAACAAAGGATATGAAAAAGTTATTGTTGGTTATGATTCCTTTCTTCGCACTGGCCGCCTGCTCGCAGCCCAAGGCTACCCTTCCCGCCCTTGATCTGTCGGACCTCGATACCACGGTCAGCCCGAAGGTTGATTTCTACCGCTATGCCACCGGCGGCTGGCAGGCCAAGAACCCCCTCCGCCCGGAATTCGCCCGCTACGGCTCCTTCGACGCCATCGCCGAAAACACCCAGAAGCAGCTCAATGACCTCTTCGCTTCGATGACGGAGATGAAGACGAAGAAGGGCTCGGTCGAGCAGAAGATCGCCGACCTGTACAAGATGGGCCTCGATTCCGTGAAGCGCAATGCCGACGGGGCGGCCCCGATCCTCGGTGAGATCGCGGCCATCCGCGCCATCGACAGCAAGGAAGCCCTCATCACCAAGCTCGGGGAGATGAACCTCAAGGGCGACGGCGGCTTCTTCGGCGGCGGCGTTTCCGCTGACCTGATGGACAGCAACATGCAGATCTTCTACCTCGGCCAGGGCGGCCTCGGCATGGGCGACCGCGACTATTATCTCGAAGAGAAGAACGCGGAGCTCAAGGCCGGCTACAAGGCCTTCCTGACGAAGGTTTTCCAGCTTTCCGGCCTGGAAGACGCCGAGACGCTCGCCGCGAAGGCCCTCGCCGTCGAGGACCGGATGGCGGAGATCTCCTGGCCGCGCGAAAAACTGCGCGACATCCCCGCCATGTACAATCCGATGTCCTCCGACGAGATCTTCGCCGCTTATCCGGACCTCCGCTTCGACCTCTTCTGCGAGGCCGCCGGCATTGAAAAGCAGGAAAAGATCATCGTCGAGCAGCCTTCCTATTTCGAGGGCCTGGACAAGCTCTTTGTCGAGACCGACCTCGAGGACCTGAAGGCCTATCAGCTCGGCCAGTTCATCAGCGGTGCCTGCGGCGCCCTCAGCGATGACTTCTACACCGCCTCCTGGGAGTTCTTCTCCCACCAGATGGCGGGCGCCCAGGAGCAGAAACCGCGCTGGAAGCGGGCCATGTCCGTTCCGAACGGCTATCTCGGCGAGGCGGTCGGCGAGATGTATGTCCACCGCTATTTCCCCGAATCCTCCAAGAAGAAGATGCTCGCCCTCGTGGAGAACCTCCGCACCGCCCTCGGCGAGCACATCGACGCCCTCGACTGGATGAGCGACAGCACCAAGGTCCGCGCCCGTGAGAAACTCGCCGCCTTCACGGTGAAGATCGGCTACCCGGACAAGTGGAAGGACTACAGCACCCTCGAGATCGATCCGGAACTCACGTACTATGAGAACCTGAAGAATGCGAACGCCTGGTACGTGGCCGACAACCTGTCCAAGCTCGGCAAGCCGACGGACAAGACCGAATGGGGCATGACTCCGCAGACGGTGAACGCCTACTACAACCCGACCACCAACGAGATCTGCTTCCCGGCGGCCATCCTGCAGCGGCCTTTCTTCAACCCGGATGCGGACGAGGCGGTCAACTACGGCGGCATCGGCGTGGTCATCGGCCATGAGATGTCCCACGGTTTCGACGACCAGGGCAGCCAGTTCGACAAGGACGGCAACATGGTCAACTGGTGGACCGCCGAGGACAAGGCGAAATTCGACGCCAAGGGCCAGCAGCTCGTCGAGCAGTTCAATGTCGTCGAGATCCTCCCCGGCGTGATGGCCAACGGCGCCTATACCCTCGGTGAGAACATCGGCGACCACGGCGGCCTCTCCATCGCCTTCTCCGCCATGCAGAACGCCCTCAAGGGCAAGAACCCCGGCCTCATCGACGGACTGACCCCCGAGCAGCGCTTCTACCTCTCCTACGGTGCCATCTGGGCCCAGAACATCACCGACCAGGAGAAGGCCCGGCTGACCAACATGGATGTCCATTCCCTCGCGGAAAACCGCGTGAATGTGTCCCTCAGGAACTTCCAGACCTTCTTCGACGCCTTCGGCATCACGGAGGGCGACCCGATGTTCCGTCCTGAGGAAGAACGCGTCCACATCTGGTAGATGGACCCCTCGCGGTTCATAGCCGGAAAACTCAGGTTCCAGGGAAAACTCGCGGCGGTCTCGATCGCCGTGAGTTTCCTTGTGATGATTCTCGCCGTCGCCATCTCCGCCGGCTTCCGCCATGCCGTCCGGGACGGCGTCGCGGCGGTGACGGGGGATATCCAGGTCACTTCCATCGCGGCGAGCAACCTTTCCGAGTCCGCTTCCATCCCCGCGTCCCTCAGCTGCGGGGAGGAGATCCTTGCGATGCCCGGCGTGGAGGCGCTGACCCCCGCGGTCTTCCGGGCCGGCATCGTCAAGAGCGGCGAGGTCATCCACGGCGTCCTGTTCAAGGGCGTCCCGGACCGCCGCGATTCCGCCCTGACGGTCTCCATCCCGGACCGCCTTTCCCGCATCACGGGCCTCAAGGCCGGCGACGACATGCTGGCCTATTTCGTCGGGGAGAAGGTGAAGGTGCGGAAATTCAAGGTGTCGGAGGTCTATGACGACCTGCTGGCCTTTGACAACAACCTTATCGTCCGGGCGGGCATCGACGACGTCCGCCGCATCAACGGCTGGGCCGCGGACGAGGCGTCGGTCATCGAGGTCCGGCTCCGGCCCGAGATGCGCTCCGGCCCCGCCGTCGCCGAGCTGTCCGACCGCATCGGGACGACCCTCATGCTGAAGGGCAACGAGGAGGAACAAGCCCTGATGGCCATCTCCTCCCAGCGCCGGTACCCGCAGCTCTTCGACTGGCTGAACCTGCTGGATTTCAATGTCCTGTTCATCCTGCTCCTGATGACGGCGGTGGCCGGATTCAACATGATTTCGGGCCTGCTGATCATGCTCTTCCGCAACATCCCGACCATCGGGACCCTCAAGACCCTCGGCATGGGCGACCGGGGCATTTCCAAGGTCTTCCTGCGGGTCGCCGCCGGCGTCGTCCTGAAGGGCATGCTCGCCGGAAACGCCCTCGCCCTCCTTTTCTGCTGGATCCAGGGCGCGACCCACCTGGTCAAGCTCGATCCCCGGAACTATTTCGTCTCCTTCGTTCCGGTCCATGTCAACCTGCCGGCCATCCTGGCCGCGGACATCGGCGCCTGCGTCGCCATCATGCTCCTCCTGCTGATCCCCACCCTGTTCATCGCCCGCGTGGACCCGGCCGAAACGGTCAAGGCCGCATAGCGCCGCCTCTCTCGGAAGGGGTCCGGACGAATTTCTTCTGAGGCCGGGCCCCTGTTCCGAAGCATAATCCGGCGGGCTGCATTTGGGAATCAATCCGGAATTGTGTACCTTTGCATGATTATCGGCTTATGACGAATCTGTGGTCGAAATATCTCCTGCCCGCCGCCCTGGCGGGGCTGGTGCTCGCGGAAACGGCGGGCTCCGGCACCCTGTACAGGCGGGAATCGCCGGACCTGCTCCGCCGCATCGACATCGCGGCCCTGCAGGTGGATACGCTGCAGCGGGATTCGACCGCGGCAGCAGCCGAAGCCCGGCCGGAAAAGGGGAAGAAGGGCCGCTCCCGGAAGAAAAAGGACGACAAGAAGGAACGTCCGGCCCCGCCTCCGCGGCCGAAGGTCGAGGACGTGTTCATCTGGGACGACGATACGGTCTTTTTCGGGCCCGGCCGCAAGGTCGATACCCTCCCGTCGATTACGGCGCGGGATACGATGAAGGTTCCGGACAGTCTCCGGAGTGTCAATCCCTTCCTGTACAAATGGTATGTCGCGACCAAGGATTCGCTGATCCACCGTGTCGTCGTGGACTCGCTCAAGGCGGCCGGCGACAGCCTGGACTGGCCGGTCATCGACTCGCTGTACCTCGCCGATTCGGCCGCCGTCGCCAAGGCGGCCTTCGACCGCTGGTACGCCAGCCTTTCCAAGGCGGAGCGGAAGCGCTACGATTACGAACAGCTGCTTCCGAAGCTGCTCAAGCAGCAGGACAGCATCCTCCACCGCAAGGACAGCATCCAGGCCGTCCGGGACAGCATCCGGGAGAATACCCCCCGTATCCTCGCAACCCGCTTCATCCCGGATTCGATGCAGTACAAGCGTTTCATCACCTGGCACCACGACCGGCATTTCAACCGCCTGGAACTCTTTGATTACGATACGACTTTCCGGTATCATTTCTATGACGAGCCCTTCAAGCGCGAGGATGTGAACGCGACCTGGCTCGGCGTCTCCGGTTCCCCGGTCCAGACCTACAACTTCCTCAAGCGGGGCCGCGTGGAGAGCGTCAGTTTCTTCGAACCCTACGAGAGCTGGACCTATACGCCGGAAACGCTCCCGATGTGGAACACGAAAACCCCGTACACGGAACTGGAGTACTACGGCACCCTCCTGGCGCCCTCCTCCAAGGAATCCGACAACCTCCGGCTCTTCACGACCCAGAACATCCTGCCCCAGCTGAATTTCGCCCTCGAATACAAGCTGCACAGCGGCGCGGGGATCCTCCAGAACGAGGAGACGAAGAACAAGACGACCGTCATCGCCCTCAACTGGCTCGGCAAGAACTACCTGGCCCATGCCGGCATGATCCGCAACAAGGTCAGCCGCAAGGAGAACGGCGGTATCCAGGACCTCGAGGGCATCATCGACTCGCAGACCTATTTCGAGGACAAGGGCAGCGGCAACCAGGATGTCCGTGAACTCACCCCCCTCCTGTCGAACGCGTCCAACGCCTACTCCAAGCGGACCTTCTTCTTCGACCAGTCCTACCGGCTTCCCTTCACGTTCCTGAAGGCGCGCGGGCTGAAGAAGGAGGCGGAGGATGACATGGCCTACCGGGACAGCGTGACCGCCGCCTGGCGGGCCGCCCATCCGGTGGATACGACCGCCGTGGCGGACTCCGTGGAAGTGGAACCCGTGCCCGTGGACAGCACCGAACTGATCCAGATGGAGGAATACCTCCTCGCGCGTGCGGCCCTGCGCGATTCGGTCTATGCCTCGCTGGATTCCCTGGACTTCACCACGCTTTATTTCGGAACTTCCTCTGAATACAGCATTTACACGAAGATGTACCGGGACAAGCTCTCTGCCTCCGACAAGGTCGGCAGCGCCTTCTTCCGGGACAATTTCTTCATCAACCCTTCGACGAGCGCCGACTCCCTGCGCATGGCGCGGCTGGACAACCGGATCTTCCTGCGGTTCCAGCCCTGGACCTCGGACTTCGTCCTCTCCAAGGTGGAAGGCGGCATCGGCGACCGCTGGCTGTCCCACTACATGATGGGGCCGGAAACCTTCCTGACGCGTCCTTCCAATGTCAACTGGAACACGGTGTACACCTATGCGGGCGCGGAAGGATACCTGGGCCCGGCAATTTCGTGGAACGCCCTCGGCGAGTACAACCTGTTCGGCGCGCAGCGGAACGACCTGTCCCTCACCGCCGGGACGACCATGACCTTCCATCCCTTCCGCCGGCACAAGAAGGAGCCGCTCATCGTCCGCGCCTCCTTCGGGACGACGCTCCGGCGCCCGGACTATTTCCAGCAGCAGTTCTATTCCAACCACTACCGCTGGGACCTCGGCGAGGATGTCTCCAAGGTGTCCACGACGCAGGTCCAGGGGTCCGTCGACATTCCCCGCTGGCACTTCCGCGCCTCCGCCGGCTATTCGCTCCTGGCCAACAACATCTACTATGATTCCCTGGGCGTGGCCCGGCAGAACGACACGCCGATGAGCATCCTCTCGGCGACCCTGGACAAGGAGTTCGTCATCGCCGACTTCGTCCACCTGGACCACCGGCTCCTGTTCCAGCTCACGTCCAATCCCGAAGTCGTCCCGCTTCCGCTGCTTGCGGCCCGGCTCCGGTACTATATCCAGTTCAACATCGTCCGGGCGGACGTGATGAAGATGCAGATCGGCGCGGACATCTGGGCCAACACGCCCTGGTACGCCCCGTCCTTCAACCCGGTCACGGGCACCTTCATGACCCAGAAGAACCACCTGTACACCAACGGCCCCGCCCTCGACCTGTTCGTCAACGTGCAGTGGAAACGGGCCTGCATCTTCGTCAAATGGGAGAATGGCGGACGCGGCTGGCCGATGCCGATGGGACAGCGGGACTATTTCTCCGCCCACCGGTACATCACCACCGACCGGGAAATCAAGCTCGGCATCTACTGGCCCTTCTATACCATGTCCGGCAAGCAGGGAACCCTCTCTTCGAAGGCCGGTTCCGGCATGGGCATGGGCGGCGGCGGAGGCGGCGGTCTCGGCGGCATGATGGGCGGCCTGCGCGGTGCAACGGGCGGCATGTAAAGAAGATCGGATGCGACGGAGTACAGTCTTACCCTGGATCCTGCTGGTTGCAGCCCTGCTGGTCATTCCGGCCAGCAGCCGTCTCTTTGTCTCCCGGAATCCGGTCGTGGAGCAGCGCGACAGCACGTTCCGCTGCCTGGTCGCGCTGGAAGGCCTGTCCCCGCGCAGCCTGGAGTCCCGGCTGAATGAATCGATCCTCCACAAATATGCCGACGACATGCATATCCCCGCCCGCATCCGCCCGGCACGGAAGGGGGAGAATGCCATCGATTCCCTCCGCGCCGGCGCCGTGGACCTGGTCGTCGCCTATGCCGCCGACAGCCTGGACGGCAACGGGCTCCTGTCCTCCCGTCCCTTCGGCGACAGCACGGTCTGGGTGATCCGGAGCCGGGCCGTCCCCGGCCGCCGGATGCAGGCCATCAACGACTGGCTGACGCGCCGGGACGCCTCCTCCTATGTCCGCCGCGTGTCCCGGGATTTCCTGAAGGGCAAGTCCGTGAGCCTGACCTCCATCAGCCCCTATGACGACGTCATCCGCCGCAACAGCGAAACGATGGGCTGGGACTGGCGCCTCGTTTCGGCCCTGATCTACCACGAATCCCGTTTCATCAATGAATCCGCCTCCGACCGGGGGGCCGTCGGGCTGATGCAGATCGTCACCGAGCGGGTCAGCGTGGACAGCCTGCTGGATCCGGCCGTGAATGTCGAATTCGGCCTGAAATACCTGACCCGTCTCCGCCGGATGTTCGCCGAGGAGGCCGCCGATTCGACGGAAAACACGAAATTCGCCCTCGCCGCGTTCAATGCGGGGGAGGGCCGTATCCTGGACTGCATCAAGTTCGCGGAGTCGAAAGGCATCGATCCGACCTACTGGGAGAACATCGTCTCGGTCCTCCCCGAGATGCCGGGCTTCAAGGGCCGCCAGACCATCGCCTACGTCCGCGACGTGATGGAGACCTGGGAGGACTACTGCGCCGTCTATCCCCGCTGATCCGTTAACACGGGGGCGGTGTACCCCATGAAACCTGTGGCCGCCCCCATCTGGCGAGTTATTGCGGCTGAATGTGCGTTTTTAGGCCGTCATCAGACGGCCCGGCGGAGACCGTGTCCGCAGGACTTATAGGTCGGGAGCCGCGGGGGATAGTAGGGGGCAGAGCCCCCTCAAATGAGGGACGAGCAACCGGAGGTTGCGAAGGGTTTCAGGGGTACACCGCCCCCGGGGCTACGATTCGGGCAGGTCGGGCAGGGTCAGGAAGCCGGCGCGGAGCCTCCGCGTGACCCCGTTTTCAAATTCCACTTCAAACGTGCTGCCATCCTTGCCGACGTCGCGGATGATGCCTTCGCCGAAGACGGGATGGGTCACGGCGGTGCCGACCTGGAAGGGGCTTTCATAGGCGGCGCGTTCGGCGGCGAAGCCGTCGTCGCCGGACGCCGCCGGAGCGTATTGCTCCTCATCCAGCACGTGGATGAGATTGCGGGTGCCGCGCCAGAGGTCTTCGGGTATATATCCTTCTGTGACAAGTGTTTCCCTTTTGATTTCCGCCAGAAAGCGGGACGGGTACTTGTTCATCTTCGTGGAGACGTTGAACCCCTCGGACTCGGTCAGGAACAGGGCCTTTTCCGCCCGGGTGATGGCCACGTACATCAGGCGGCGCTCCTCTTCCTCGCCGTTCTTCTTGTATTCGCGGATGGTCCGCATGTTCGGGAAGGTGCCTTCGGAGAGGCCGATGAGGAAGACGTACGGGAATTCGAGGCCCTTGGCCTGGTGGATGGTCATCAGCTTGACCGTGGGGGCGTCTTTCCGGTGGTCGTCGTTGGTGTAGAGGGCGATGTCCTGGAGATATCCGGCGAGGGAGACCTCGTCCTCGCTGCGGCTGCGCTCGTAGAAGCGGATGGCCGAAAGGAGTTCGTCGAGGTTCTCGAGCCGGTCTTCGTCCTGGTCCTCCCGGATGGCCTTCTTGAGGCCGGAGCCGTCCAGGAGGCGGTTCAGGAGGTCGCTGATGCTGTGTTCCAGGGCGAACTGTTTCGCGTCCTCGATGAGGGCCACGAAGTCCTCCGCCGTCTTCTTGACGTATTCGGAAAGATGCAGCTGGAGAGCGCTGTAGAGGGAGACCCGCTGCACCTCGGCATCGGCTTTGAGCCGTTCCAGGAAGGTGCGGCCGAGCTTGCGGGAGGGGACATTGAGGATGCGCTCGAAGGCGAGGTCGTCGTCCTGGTTGTTGACGAGGCGGAGGTAGCTGAGGGCGTCCTTGATCTCCCGGCGCTCGAAAAAGCGCGTGCCGCCCCAGATGGTGTATTCCAGGTGGGCGTTGAGCAGTTCCTGCTCGATGGCGCGGGACTGGTGGGTGCTACGGTAGAGGATGGCGAAGTCGTTGATTTTCGCGCCGTTTCCCATGAGCAAGCGGATCTGGGCGACGATCCATTCCATCTCCTCCTTCTCGCTCTTTCCGTGGAAATGGATGACGGCGCGTCCCTCGGCCTTCCGCGTGAAGAGGTCCTTCGGAATGCGGTTGCGGTTGTGGGCGATGACGCTGTTGGCGACGTCGAGGATCTTCGGAGTGGAGCGGTAGTTCTCGTCGAGGATGACGGTACGGTCCGCCGCGAAACCGACGAACAGGTCCGGCCGGGCGCCGCGCCACTCGTAGATGGCCTGGTCGGGATCGCCGACGATGAACAGGTTCCGGTGCTTCGCGCTCAGCCGCTCCACGAGGTTCCAGTCGTCGGCGTTGCAGTCCTGGGCCTCGTCCACCATGATGTAATTCAACTGGTTCTGCCACCAGGCGCAGGCGTCGGGGAACTTGTCGAGGAGATAGACCGTCAGGTTCATCAGGTCGTCGAAGTCCAGCGCGTAGTTCTTCATCTGCCGGCTGACATAGTTCGCCAGTTTGGAGGATTTCCGCATGCCGTCGGTGATCTGCGAACCGGGCAGCATGTAGGTTTCGATATAGCCGTTGAGCGCCTTTTCTACAGCGATTCCGTCCAGGAACTGCTTTACGGTCTTTTCGGTACGCTTGATGCCGAGTTCATCCATCGCCTGCTTGGCGAGGGCCTTGCAGTCCTCCTCGTCGAGAATGGAGAAGGATTTCGGGAAGCCCAGGCGGTAGATCTCCTTCCGGAGGAACTTGACGCAGAAGCCGTGGAGGGTGCAGACGAAGTCGTTGTAGTCGCCGCTGTGGACCATGCCGGCGATGCGCTGCCGCATTTCCGCGGCCGCCTTGTTGGTGAAGGTCAGGCAGAGGATGTTCGCCGGGTCGATGCCCAGGACATTGACGATGTAGGCATAGCGGTGGGTCAGGGCCTTGGTCTTGCCCGTCCCGGCGCCGGCGACGACGCGGATGCGCCCCTCCGTGGCGCGCACCGCCTCAGCCTGCCGGCTGTTGAGACCGTCGAAGATGGGGTCGCTCATCGGACAGGGGTGAAGACGCTGGCGAAGGAGAACATCTCGATGTCGAACTTCTTGTCGTCCCACCACATGAAGCCGAAGGGCGGCGCGTCGTAGTCACGCAGTTCTACGGCGAGGTTTCCGTCGGAGCGGAGGCGGAAGACGACGACCGCTTCGCCCATTTTCTCGGCGGTATTGTCGAAGGAGCGGTTGGCCTGCGAGAGTTTGTAGTAGGTATTCTGCTGGGTGGCAGCTTCTTTCGCCTCGGCGTACCAGCCGTTGTTGTCATCGGCCGTGCAGGTCCCGAGGACCGGGCCGTTGCTGTTCTTCGGGGCGGTGAGGGTGACCGTCGCCTTGCGGAAGAAGGCGGCGAAGTCGCCCGATGTGCCGGGCGTGAGGACCACGTTGTCCCCTTCCTTGGCGAAGGTCAGGGTGAAGCCGTCGTTGTGCTTCGGGATGATATCGGGATCATCCTCCATCGCAAGGAACCATTCCTCGATCTGGGCGAGCTCGACGATGTGGTCGAACTGCCAGGTTCCGAGGAGTTTGTCGGGCGTCTGGATGCCCCGGACGGTCAGCAGGAGCGAGCCCGTGTCGCCGGGCAGGAAACGGCTCCCGGCCGGATCGGCGGAGACGCTGGCGGGTGCCATGCCGGAAAAGGCCGGATCCGTCAGGGAGAAGACGGCCTGTCCGCTGGCCTGCCCGGCCGCGATGCGGACGGACGAGGCGCGGACAGCCCCGGCCCCGTCGCCATGAACCACGAGCGGAATCTCCAGATCCTCAGTGGCTTTGAAGCTCTTTCCGCTGACGGCGCCGGTGACGGTCACCGTGGCGGTATAGGATTCCAGCAGGTCTGCCGCGGGCGTTTCAAAACTGTAGATCAGTGCTTCTTCCGCGACGGGAGAGACGACCGCCTTGGCCCGGAGTCCGGTGTCGTATCCGTCCGGCGCTTCGAGGGTCAGCACGATCTGCTTCTCTTCCGACAGGGCGATGTCGGTGATTTCCAGGTAGCCGGTATCCGCTCCCGCGGCGATGGTCACGGCATCGGCGGAGACGCTGTAGTCCGTCTCCTTGACGGCCGCGCCGCCGAAATAGACGGGCACGACGAGGTCCTTTTCCACCGGCGCTTCCGTCAGGACGGCCACTTGCACGCTTCCGTGGGAATAGACTGTATAAAGGGCCGCACCGAACTGTACGGTCGGCAGCGGCTCGTCTTTCTTGCAGCCGGCGAGGGCCAGGACGCCCAGCAGCAGGAGGAGGATCGTACGTTTCATTTTTAGTCCGTTTGGGGCAAAAATACGAAAAAAATGGCGCCCGTGCAACAGCCCTCCGGGCTCAAGGGATGGACGCGGTGTACTCCTCCCGCAGGGCGGTGAGGATTTCGCGCTCCTCCGTTGTGGGGAGGACGCCCTTGGGGAGCTGGTAGGTCGTGCCGGCGGGGACATAGCCCGGATTCTGCCCGATTTCCGGCAGGAGGTCGATGTCGCCGATGTAAATGGGCGATGTGTACAGATAAGGCTCGGTGGTGTATTTGAGCCCGCCGGCGATGACCCACCAGGTCGGGCGGCCGTTGCGCTTGAGTTCGAACCAGCGGTCGCCTTCGAGGAAGAGTTCCTTGCGGCGCTCGTCGAAAATGGCTTGCAGGAGCGGTGTGAGGGCGTTTCCGCGCGCATCGACGCGGATGCGGCCGCCCTCCCGCACGGGCGGGAGCGTCGCTTCCGTCAGGTCCACGGCATCTTCGATCCGGTTCCGTCGCAGGGTGTTGAGCAGCCCCAGGGCGAGGTCGGGGCGTCCGGTATGATACCGGCTCTCGGCGGCCATCAGCAGCAGTTCGCTGCGGCGGAGGCGGCACTCGGCGGGTTTGGTGCCGAAACGGCGCGCATCCAGGCCGGTCGTAAAACGGATATCGCGCGCGGGCTCGTCGCCGAAGAGGCGGACGAACGCGGTCGCCGCCGGGCGGCTTTCCAGGTAGGTCTTCAGATAGCCGAAATACCAGCCCAGTTCGGAGGCGTCGTTGATGTGGCTCCGGGCGATGAGTTCGCCGCCGGGCGCGGTGGAGGAGAGCATTGCGGCGAAATCTTCGCGCGGGCAGGGCGTCAGGTCCATCTGCTCCGTCAGGGCGAGCACGCCGTCATAATCCCCGCACCAGAAGGCCAGTCGTACCTGGTAGAAACGGATGACCTCTTCCGTGAAGAAGAATAGCGTCGCGGGACCGGCTTGAAGCGCGGCATTGAATTGTCTGTCAATGAATTCCCGCGTTTCCGGGAGCGATGCGCGGAGCGGCCGGGAGGCGAGGGAAAAATGCTCGACGAGCGGCAACCCCGGGCCTCCTTCCTGCCAGGGGCCGCAGAACTCCCGGAGGAGGTTGTAATACGCGATGCCTTTCATCGCATACGCGGCGGAGAGGGCGCCGCGGGCCGTCTCGGAAGTGCGTCCCGAGAGCCCTTCGATGACGATATTGCAGTTGCGGACGATGGCGTAAAGGTCGCGCCAGGCGGTCATCCGCCGGTTGATCTCCTCGCCGGCAAAAGCCGGGAGGTTGGTCCCGGCGAGGAGGTTGGCGTCGAGGTCGTCGGCGCAGCCCTCCCGGGTCACGAGCGTTTCCATGTTCCCGAGCAGGTACGGGTCCCCGCCGCCTTCGACGTCATTCACGAGCGTGTGGACGATGGCGGCGAAGTCTTCGTCGGTCGTCGGGATGACGACGCCCTGCGGGGCGACGGTAAGGAACTTCGTGCAGGAGGGAAGAGCGAGCAGAAGCGGCAGCAGGAGACGGCTCCAGCGGGTCAGGATGCGGTTACAGCGTGACATGGGCACCGAAGGAGACGCTCCTGGACGTCGGATAGGTCGCGCCGGGGACTTCCGGATCCATGCCGTCATAGGCGGTGAGGGTCAGGATGTTCCCGAGCGTGAGGGTGAAACGGAGCCCTTGGAGGCGGACCTTCCGGACCGCCGTTTCCGGCAGGTTCCAGGAAAGGATGACGCTCTTGAGGCGGAAGTAGGACACGTCCTTCAGGTAGATGGCATCGACGATGTCGCCCTCCATCGGGTTCGTGTGGGCGAAGTTGTACCGGGCGTCGAAGCGGTCGTAGATGCGGGGATACAGCACCCCGGCGGGCGTCGCCTCCGTCCAGCGCGAGGTCCTCTCGCGCGTGACGTTGAGGTGGTTGGCGTAAAGGTCGCTGTACTGCGACTGCACTTCCTCCGTCGGCGTCCCTTCGTGGCGGGCGTTCAGGTAGGATGCGGGAGAGACAATCTTGTCGTACGCCTTCCCGCCGGAAAAGAAAACCCCGCTTGCGGACAGGCGGAAGCGCTTGTAATCCAGCGAGATATTGCATCCGCCGGACCACGGGGCGATGGTCGTTCCGAGATAGGTCCGGTAATTGTCGGCGTTGCCGAGGTCGGCGGCGGTCTTCAGGTCGGCATCGTCGCGGAGGCGGAAAGCATAGAGGCCCGTCGAGGGGTCGATGCCGCCGTAGTCCCCGGCGAAGATGGCTCCGGCGGGATAGCCCTCGACGTACCGGTCCTTCGCCGTGATGCGGTTGCCGAACGCGGGGGTGAAACGCGTGACTTCGTTGCGGTTCCATGCCACGTTCGCCGAGGCGCGGACCCGGAAATCCCGGGCGAAGGACTGCCGCCAGGAGAGCGTCGCCTCGACGCCGTCGTTGCGGATGTCGGCCGTGTTGTAATAGGCCGAGGTGAATCCGCTCGTGGAAAGGACCTGCGCGGTGGTCACGACATCGCTGCTGAGCCGCCGGTAAACCTCTGCCTGGAGGGACAGGACGTCGTAGAAGAAGCCCACGTCGAGGGAGGCCTTCAGGTCGGCGGTCTTCTCCCAGCCCAGGTCGGGGTTCGGCGCCGAAGGGATGGTCACGAGGGGGTAGGCGCTGCCATCGGCATAGCGGTACTCGTTCTGGAGATACTCCATCGTCAGGAGGTGCCGTGCCGCGGCGTTGACGTTGCCCGTGTAGCCATAGGCCCCGCGGAGGGCGCCGTGGCTCAGCCACGGGATCCCGTCGGCGAAATGCCAGCACACCCCGGCGCTCCAGGTCGGCTGGAACTGCCGGTTCACCCCGAAGGAAGAACTGCCGTCGGCGCGGACGGCCGTATTGAGTATCAGGTTTTTCCAGTAATAATCGCCCGTCAGGTAGAAACTGGCGAAGCGGGTGTCGTCGTAATAATCCCCCGTCAGGCGGGCCACTTCCCGCTGCCATTCATCGACCGGTCCGCTCACCGGGGGAAGGGTCCCTTCGTCCGTCGCGGGGTCGTAGTTGTACATCTTCCGGTAGCGGGTCGTCGAGGCGCTGGCGCGGATTTCCGAGCCGCCGATGAGGTTGACCTCGCCCGGGCCGAGGGCCTGTTTCCAGTTCAGGTGCCCCCGCAGGAGGTAGCTGAAGCGTTTCGTCAGGCTGCGGGTCAGGCTGCCGTAGCGCTTGTCCTGCGCCTTGTCGTCGTAGCCGAGCCGGTCGCGGAAGGCGGAGAAGGTCGCCGCGTCGATGCTCCGTTCGGATACGTTCCGGGACGGGGTGCAGGACGCGAGGCCGGTGAAGGTCAGTACCGGCAGCAGTTTCCAGTCGGCCTGCGCGCGGAAGGTGTGGGCGGTGTTGACCGTGGTCGTCCGGTTCAGGTCCAGTTCGCGCAGCAGGCTGAATCCCTCGTCGGGCAGGACCTCCTCGGCGCCGCGGCCATTGTAATAGCCGAGCGTAAACCAGGTCCGGTCGCTGCCGTAGCCGCCGTCTGGGGTCCGCGCCTGCTCGTACGGGTTGGCGAAATAGGCGTAGGTGAAGGCGTTGACGCTGCTTTCCGGCGTCCGGGACAGCTGGCGCGAGGATTCGAGCCCGAAGTCCAGCGACAGGTCCGCGGAAGGCGTCCAGGTCAGGTCCGCATTGAGGTTCAGGCGCTGGTAGCGGTTGTGGACCAGGATGCCCCTGTTGTCATTGTAACCGCCTGATACATAGTATCTGATACGGTCCGATCCGCCGCTGACGGAAAGATGATGCTGGTGGGAAAGCGTGTTGCGGAAGAGCACGCCGTACCAGTCGGTGCTCCCGGCCTTCAGTCCGTCGAGATACGCGTCCTGGTCGGCCCGGGACATCCCGGTGAAGGGACCGGCCCCGCTGCGGACCTGGCCGACGATGCCGATGACGGGATAAACGCGCGTCGGGTCGTCCTGGGCCGCCGCGAAGCGTGCGGCGGAGAACTCGTCCCAGAGCGTCTGCTCCCAGTCGATTTTTTCGGCACTCGACATCAGCGCCACGCTGCGCTGCGGGCGGAAGGCGGCCGAAAGGGTGGTGGAATAGCCGATCTCGGGACGCCCCTTGCGCCCGCGCCGGGTCGTGACGACGATTACGCCGTTGGCCGCCCGCGAGCCGTAGATGGCGGCCGCCGCCGCGTCCTTGAGGATCGTAACGTTCTCGATATCATTGGGATCGATATGGCCGATGCCGCCGAAAAAGATGTCGTCCACGCCCCCGGCGGCCAGTTGCGCCCCCGACAGGCCGCTCTCGTTCTGGACCGGGACCCCGTCCACGACCCACAGCGGCTCGCTGTTGCCGGAGAGGGTGCTGGTGCCGCGGATGCGGATCTTCGCCTGCGTGCCGGGCTGCCCGGAGGTCGCCCGGACCGCGACGCCGGCGACTTCGCCCGCCATGAGCGCGTCGAGCGCGACGGCGGGCTTCCCGGCGAAGACGTCGCCGCCCAGGACGGCGACGGAACCGGTCACCCGCCGGACGGTCGTCCGGGAATACCCCGTCACGACCGCGGTCGAGAGCGTGTCGGCCCGTTCGGCCTGGTAGAATGAATCGATCTGGCTTTCAGTCGGTTCCGTCAGCCGGACCTGCGCCTGCGCCGCCACCGGGACGGCGCATAGCAGGAGCCCCGCTATGACGGAAAGCCGGCGCATGGCGCTATGCGAGGCGGATGCCTTCGGCTTTCATGGCCGCGAGGGCCTCTTCGTGCCCGTTGCGGTCCACATACGCGATGCAGTCCTTGAGGACAGTGACGCGGAAACCGGCCTTCAGGAGGTCTTCGGCCGTGTTCCGGACGCAGTATTCCGTGGCGATGCCGCACACATAGACGGTACGGATGTCCATGAGCGCGAGGACCTCGCCGAGTGTCTGCCCGGCGGCGTTGACGCCCTCGAAACCGCTGTACTGCTCCAGCGCCTGGTTCTCGCCTTTGTAGAAGGTGAATTCCTCCCTGGCATGGGGGAGCAGGGCCTCGTGGATGGCCCCGCCGTGGGTGTCCTGCACGCAGTGCGGGGGCCAGGGACCGCCCTGGGCCGCAAAGGAGCAATGGTCGGCGGGATGGTGGTCGCAGACAAAGAGGATCGGCAGGGTGCTGTGGATGCCGCTTTCATCCAGGTCGGCGGCGCCGGCCGTCTCCCGGTCGATCCACTGGAGGGAGGCGGCGACGGCATTGTCGGCATTCAGGCAGGCCATGCTGCCGTCGATGAAGTCGTAGAGCATGTCCACGACGACGAGTGCGCTGTCCTTTTTCATCGTCAGTCGATTTGGAAGTTGTCGATTTCCTTCACGAGGGCCTCGATGATGCCCATCTTCGTGTCGTAGAGGTCGTCGGAGATGTCCACCTTGTAGTAGTGGGGGTTGATGAGGCGGCGTTCGGCGGCGCTGAAATGGGCGAGGTTGTCCTGGAAGAAGGCCTTCTTTTCAGCGAGGGTATGCTCCTCGAAGCAGGGTTTCCCGCCGCGGATGACCGGGAGCTGGAGCGGCCGGGCGACATAGGCCCCCGCCTCGAAGGTCTTGGCCTTCCAGGCGTCGTACTCGTCCCGGATCGTGAAGGTTTCCCCCGCCTGGATGGCCTTGTCGAGCCGGTCGCCGCGGAGGCAGGTGACGTCGGCCTTGTAAAGCCGTCCGTCGGCGGCCGTGGCCTTGTCGGAGGCGGCGGCGATGCGCCAGGTGACCTGGAAGCCCGGATTGATGAGCTTGATCTTGTCTTCGGAGCGCTTCAGCACCGGGGTGTCGCCGATCTGGACGAGTTTGTACACGTTGCCGAAGCAGGGGGCCGCCTTGGACGTGGCGATGGCGTCGCCGACGCCGTAGCTGTCGATCCGGGCGCCCTGGCGCTCGAGGTCGGTGATCAGGTATTCGTCGAGGCCGTTGGTCGCGAAGATCTTGCAGCCGCGCATGCCGTGCTCGTCGAGGATGCGGCGGACCTCCTGGGAGAGATAGGCGAGGTCTCCGCTGTCGAGCCGGATGCCGTAACCGCCCGGATAACTGTCGTCTATGCCGTTTTCACGGAAGGCGCGGATGGCGTTGAGGACGCCGCAGCGGAGGGTGTCGTAGGTGTCGATCAGCAGGATCAGGTTCTCCCCGCGGTGGGTCCGGATATAGTCGCAGAAGGCCTTGTGCTCGCCTTCGACGGTGCTGCCGTACGAGGTGATGAAACTGTGGGCCATCGTGCCCGTGGAGGGGACGCCGTTGAGGACGCCGGTCAGGATGTTCGACGAACTGGCGCAGCCGGCAATCTGGGCCGCCTTGCCGCCGAGGACCGCCGCCCAGGGGCCATGGGCCCGCCGGGAGCCGAACTCGCTCACGGGGTGGTCCGTCGCCCGGCACACGCGCGAGGCCTTGGTCGCCACCGCCATCTGGTGGTTGAGGATCGAGAGCATCGGCGTCTCGAGGACCTGGGCCTCGATGAGCGGCCCGACGACCGTCACGACCGGCTGGTTCGGGAACACGATCTCGCCTTCGCGCATCGCGTAGATGTCGCCGGTGAACTTCATGGTGGCGAGGTACTTCCGGAATTCGGCGTACTCCGCACCGGGGAGGAACTTCTCATAGAATTCCGGGGATTCCGTCCCGAGGGCAAGCGCCATCTCGACCACCTCCCGGGTGCCGCTGACCACGGCCCAGTTGTTGTTTTCCGGGGCCTTGCGGTAGAACAGGTTGAAAACGGCGATTTCCTCCTTCCTTCCGGTGTCATAGAAGGACTTTCCCATCGTGTACTGGTACTTGTCGGAGTTGTAGGCAATGTTGAATTTCATATCTGTTGATCTTTGATTTGCTGGAAAATGCGTTCCGCCTCCCCGAGCGTTTCCAATTTCCCGACATCCACGAGGGTGAGCTGCCGGGGACGGACGCCGTAGATGGGGTGTTCGGCGCAGGCGCGGAGGTAGAAGTCCACGATGGGGAAGCGCTCCGGGCAGCCGTAGCCGTCGAAGACGCCGAAGATGCGCGGGGAGATGTTGTGGATGCCGGCGAAGGCATAGCGGCGGCACTGCGCCGGATCGAGGTCCGGGTAAGGGGAGCGGACCTCGCCGGTGGCGATGTTGGTCCAGCCCACGAGGCGCATGTCCCTGTCGAAGAGGAAATAGCGCTGGGTTTTCCGCTCGCTCACGAGCAGCGTGGCGAGGGCCTCGGGACGCGTCTGCCGGCGGAACCATCCGAGGTCGAGGTCGGAGAGGATGTCCACGTTGTGGACGAGGAAGGGGGCGTCGCCGCCTTCGAGGAAAGGCCGCGCATGGCGGATGCCGCCGCCGGTCTCTCTCAGGAGATCCGTTTCGTCGGAGACAAGGATCGGGATTCCGAAATCATTCTCCGACAGGTAGTTCCGTATCTGGTCGGCGAAGTGGTGGACATTGACGGCGATCTCGTCATACCCCGCCGCCCGGAGCCTGGTCAGGACGTGGTACAGCAGGGGTTCACCGCAGACGGGGACCAGGGCCTTCGGCATGCTGTCCGTAAGGGGTTTGAGCCGCGTGCCGAGACCGGCCGCAAAGACGAGGGCCTTCATCGCGTCAGAGGATCTTTTCGATGTCCAGCTCCCGGTGGGTCACCGTGATCTTGACGTCGAACTTGCCGGAAAGGTGCTTGGCCAGGTGTTCGGCGCAATAGACCGACCGGTGCTGGCCGCCCGTGCAGCCGAAGCAGACCTGGAGGTGGGTGAACTTCCGTTCGATGAAGCGTTTGACATGGGCGTCGACCAGTTTGTACACGCTGTCGAGGAAGGTCAGGACCTCGCCGTCGTCCTCCAGGAAGCGGATGACTTCGGGGTCGTTGCCGTTGAACTGGCGGTAGTGTTCGTATTTGCCCGGATTGTTGACCGACCGGCAGTCGAAGACATAGCCGCCGCCGTTGCCGGTGTTGTCGGCCGGGATGCCCTTCTTGTAGGCGAAACTGTAGATATGGACCTCCAGCCGCTTGTCCTGGGCGGTCTCGTTGAACTGCGGCATCGAGGCGAGTTTCGCCAGGAGGGCGTTCAGGTAGGGATAGTCCTTGAACGGGGTCCGGAGCAGGCGGCGCAGGTTGCCGAGGGCATAGGGCACGCTGGCGATGAAATGCGGCTTCTTCTCGAAATAGCCGCGGAAGCCGTAGGCGCCGAGAACCTGGAGGGTGCGGAAGAGGACGAAGAGACGGAGCCGCTCGTGGAAATGGGCCTCGTCCACCTGCGTGAAGCCGCGGAGCGCCCTGAGGTAGGTCCGGATCATCTCCTGGCGGAGTTCTTCCGGATAGCGGGAACGGGCCTGCCAGATGAAGGAGGCGACGTCATAGTAGATCGGGCCCCGTCGGCCGCCCTGGTAGTCGATGAAGTAGGGCTCGCCGTCGCGGAGCATGACGTTCCGGGCCTGGAAGTCCCTGTACATGAAGGTGTTGTCGTCATCCTTCAGGAGATCGGCCTTGAAGCGCTCGAAGTCCTCCTGGAGCTGGACCTCGTTGAACTCGAGCCCCGTCGCCTTGAGGAAGCAGTACTTGAAATAGTTGAGGTCGAAATCGACCATCCGCCCGTCGAAGGCCGGCTGGGGGTAGCAGACGCTCCAGTCGAGCCCCTCCGCACCCCGGAACTGGATCTTCGGCAGCTGCTCGATCGTCCGGCACAGGAGGTTGCATTCATACGAACTGTACGTCCCGCTCTCGCGACCCTGCGCGAGCTGGTCGTACAGGATTTTCTCGCCGAGGTCCTCCTGGATGTAGGACATCCCGTCTTCCGAGACCGCGAGCACCGTCGGCACATGCAGGTGCTTCTCCTTGAAGTGTTTCGACAGGGCGATGAACGCCCGGTTCTCCTCGAAGTTCGTCCCGAGCACCCCCACGACGGAAATGTTCCCGCCTTTCAGCCGGAAATACCGCCGGTTGCTCCCGGAGGTCGACAACTCGCTCTTCTCCGCAAGCTGCTGCCCGGTATAGGACTCGAATAGGTCTTTCAGGATATCGTCTGCCATGTGTTTTCTGTCTTATTGATTATTCCTCGACATACACGTCCTCGCCGGGGGCGGCGAAATGGAAGCGCTCGCGGGCGAAGGTTTCGAGGGAGTCCTTGTCGTGGGTGAGGAGGTCGATTTCCCGGTCCATGCTCCGGATTTCCTGCTGCAGGCGCTCGATCTGGCGCTCCTGGGCACGGCGTTCGAAGCCGGCGCGGATCCAGGTGATGATCCCGTTGCGGTAGACGAGGAGGATCACGAGGACGAACGCCGTCGCGATGACGGCGAATTTGGAGAAGGAGTGGTGGGCGCTGCTCCAGAGCGGATGCTCTTTTTTCTTCTTGTCGGCCATTTTCGGGGAATCGGTTCTTTATTCTCGGCGAATTTAGTAAATTTGCGAGGATTTCCCGAAAAAACCTGATGAATTAAAGCAAATAAAGTATGAAACCTACCCTCCTAGTCCTCGCAGCCGGCATGGGCAGCCGTTACGGCGGCCTCAAGCAGATGGACGGCCTCGGCCCCCACGGCGAAACCATCATCGACTATTCCATCCACGACGCCGTCGAAGCCGGCTTCGGCAAGGTCGTCTACATCGTCCGCGAATACTTCAAGGATCAGATGGAAGCGGCTGTGAAAGAGAAATATGCGGGCGTGAAGACCGTGGACGGCGAGCCGCTCGAGTTCGTCTTCGTGACCCAGGAACTCGATCGCATCCCCGCCCGTTTCACCCTGAATCCCGAGCGCCAGAAGCCCTGGGGCACGGCCCATGCGGTGCTGATGGCGAAGGACGTCATCCACGAGCCCTTCGCGGTGATCAACGGCGACGACTTCTACGGCAAGGAGTCCTTCCGCATCCTCGGCGACTGGTGCCGGGCTCATGAAAACACGGAGGGACAGTACTGCATCGTCGGCTTCCAGCTCGACCATACCCTCTCCGAATCCGGCGGCGTCTCCCGCGGCATCTGCTTCTATGATGCCCGGCAGCGCCTGACGGACATCGCCGAGCACCTGAACATCGCCCGCGAGGCCGACGGAAAGGTCTATGGCGACAACTCCGTCAACGGGGAGACCCATGTCGTCCTCGATGAAAAGGCCCTCTGCTCGATGAACATGTGGGGCTTCACCCCGGATTATTTCGACAAGAGCGCGGCCATCTTCGAGCAGTTCCTCGAGAAGAATGCGAACGAGCTGAAGAAGGAGTTCTATATCCCTTATGCCGTGGATGTGATGATCCGCGGGGGAGAGGCCGGGTGCGATGTCCTTTCGACCCCGTCCCACTGGTTCGGCGTGACCTACAAGGAGGACCGTCCGGCCGTGGTCGCGAAGTTCGCGGAACTTGTTGCCCGTGGCGTGTATCCCAGCCCGCTGTATTGATATGGAACGCAGGAAGATCCGGAATTATGACCTGTACCGGGGGCATGCCTATTATGTCCCCGGCGTCGGCGGCATGTTCGCCCTGTTCGGCTGGTTCCTCCTGGGCGGCCTGCTGGGTGGCGCGGTGACCGCGATCCTGACCTATTTCCTCGGCGCGGAGTTTACGACGACCTACGGGATGCTCATCGTCTATCCGCTCCAGTTCATGCCCGCAATGATGTATGCCGCCTTCCAGAGCCGGAAGAACGCCCTCTTCGAAAAGGGTTATGCGCTGGACAGCAAGCACTTCGGGAGATTTGGCTTCGCCCTCTGCGCCGTCCTCGTGGTCCTCGGTACGCTGGCGGTCGCCTTCGTGGGGGACATCCTCAATTACGGCAATTACCTCCTGACGGAGCGTTCGTCTTTCCTCGCGAAGATGTATGACCTCGTCCAGGACCAGATGAAGCAGCTGACCGGCGGTCCCATCTGGCTGTCGCTGCTGACGACGGCCGTCCTGGCCCCGGTCTTCGAGGAATGGCTCTGCCGCGGCATGGTCCTGCGGGGACTCCTGCAGAAAAAGAGCCCCGCGACGGCCATCGTCCTGTCGGCCCTCTTCTTCGCCCTGCTCCACCTCAATCCCTGGCAGGCGCTCAACGCCTTCATTATCGGCTGCCTTCTGGGCTATGTCTATTACCGGACGGGCTCGCTCTGGCTGACGATGCTGATGCACGCGACCAACAATGCGCTGGCCGTTGTGATGTCCCATATCGACTCGCTCGAGGATGTGGAGTACTTTATCGATGTGATGTCCCCGGGCGCCTATGCGGCGGTGATGGCCGTCAGCATCGCGGTGCTCTGCGGGGTCATCGTCCTCTTCCGCCGGATCCCGCTCTCCCGTCCTCAGGGCAACTGCGACGAGGTGATCGAGGAACTCCCCGAGAGCGTCGCGTAAAGCGCCGCGGTCTCGCGGGCGGGACGGACGTCATGGACGCGGAGGATGGATGCGCCGCGTTCCAGGGCGGCCATGTGAAGCGCCTGGGTGGCCGGAAGGGCTTCTTCCGGTGTAATGCCCAAGGGTTTGTAAATCATGCTTTTCCGGGAGAGGCCGACGAGGATCGGGCGGCCGAAGGCCCGGAAACGGCCGAGGTCCGCGAGGAGGCGGTAGTTCTGCTCCACGGTCTTGGCGAAGCCGAAGCCTGGGTCGAGGATCCAGTCGGAGATGCCATGGGCGGCGGCCCGCTCCGCGAACATTTCGAAATACCGGAAGACGTCTTCCACGACATCGTCATAATCGGTGAGCGCCTGCATCGTCGCAGGCGTTCCCTTTTTGTGCATGGCGACGTAGGGGAGCCCGAGGGCGCCGACGGCCGGCAGCATGTCCGGGTCGTCCTCGCCGGCGGAAATGTCGTTGACAAGGAAAGGACCGATGGCTTCGAAGGCCTTCCGTACGACGGAGGCCCAGTAGGTGTCAATGGAGATTTCAAGGTCCGGAAATGCCTCCCGGATGGCCTCCAGGGCCGGTTGGAGGCGGGTCCATTCCACTTCGGCCCCGACGGGCCGGGAACCGGGCCGGGTCGAACAGGCGCCGATATCGAGGATGTCCATCCCTTCGGCGACCATCGCCCCGACGTGGCCGACGAGACGCTCCCGCCCGGCACCCAGCAGCCGGCTGGGGGCGTAGTAGGAATCGTCCGTCAGGTTGACGATGCCCATGATCCGTATGGGGGACGCCTGCTTCATTTTCGTCGCAAAAATAATTATATTTGCAGAATAAACGCAAAAAAAGATGCTGGTTGTGCTGGAAGGCCTGGACGGGGCGGGGAAGTCCACCCAGGTCCGTTTGCTCAGAGAATACCTCACGTCTGTCTGCGGTGAATTGGAGTATATCCATTTCCCGCGGTATGACGCGCCCGTGTACGGCGACCTGATCGGCCGTTTCCTCCGGGGTGATTTCGGCGGCAACGACACGGTCCATCCGCAGCTGGTCGCCCTCCTTTTCGCGGAGGACCGCCACGGCGCCGCACCGCAGATCCAGTCGGTGCTGGATGCGGGCGGGACCGTCCTGCTGGACCGCTATGTCTGTTCCAACATCGCCTACCAGTGCGCCAAACTGGCCGATCCGGCGGAACGGGAAGCCCTCCGGGACTGGATCTTCACGACGGAATACGGCGCGTTCTCCCTGCCGAAGCCGGATTTGAACCTTTTCCTGGATGTCCCCCTCGGCTTCGTCGAGGCCTCGCTGGCCGCCCAGCGGGAGGGGAGCGACCGCGACTATCTCCAGGGCGCTCGTGATATCCATGAGGCGGACATCGCCTTCCAGAAGACGGTCCGGGACATGTACCGGAAAGAGGCGGCGCGCGATCCCCGTTTCATCCGCATCGACTGTGCGGACGAACGCGGCGCGATGCTGCCGCCGGAGGCCATCTTCGCCCGGATCCGGGCTGTCGTCGATGCATTCATGAACCGCGCCCAATGAAACCCTCCTTGTTGAAAATCAGTCGCTTCTGCGCAATCCTCGTCGGACTTGTCCTGCTGGCCTCGGGCCTGCTCAAACTGCTGGATCCGGTCGGGACGGGCCTGATTGTCCAGGAATACTGCCGTTTCCTCCACCTGGACTTCCTGTCCGGGGTGGCCCGCTGGGCCGGCGTCGCCCTGGCCCTGCTGGAGTCGGTCCTCGGTACGGCGCTTCTTACCGGTGTCTATCGCCGGGCCACGGCTGTCGCCACACAGATCCTCCTGGCGGTATTCACCCTGATCACCATCCTGCTGGTCGTCTTCAAGCCGGAGATGGACTGCGGCTGCTTCGGGGAAGCCGTTCATCTGACCCATTCCCAGAGCCTGCTGAAGAACCTCATCCTGCTCGCACTGGTTGCGGTCGCCTTCCTGCCGTTCAAGGACCTGGGGGAGCCGAAAAAGCGGAAGTACTATGCTTTCTGGGCCGTTTTCGCCGGCCTGGCGGTTGCTGCGGTCTATAACCAGTTCCACCTGCCGGCCGTCGATTTCACGGAATTCGCGCCCGGCAACGAGCTGTTCGCTTCCCGGGATGATTCCCCGGAAGAGGCGGATGTCTTCGTCGCGCACGTCTATGAGCGGGATGCCCAGACGGGATTGTTCCCCGCCAACCGGCTGCCGGATTCCACCTGGACCTTCGTCCGCCTGGATACCGTCAGCCGCAACACCCTCCGGCTGGATGTCAGGGGGGCGCTGCTCTCCTTCCGGGATGCGGAGGGGAATTACCGCGATGCGGATGCGGCCCGCGGCAAGGTCGTGCTGCTGTCCGCCTATGAGCCGGAAAGACTTGACTGGACGGGCGTTCCCGCTTTCATCGAGTCGGTCTACTCGGCCGGCGCCGTGCCGATGCTGCTGGTGACGGATCTTTCGTCCGTTCCTGCCGGGCTGCAGGACCAGGCCTTCGCCGCGGACTACAAGACCCTGATCACCCTCAACCGCTCCAATGGCGGGGTGACCTATCTGGATGACGGCCTGATTGTCCGCAAGTGGCATGCCCGGGCGCTCCCTTCCGAGGGGGACCTGTCCTACTTCGCCGGGCTGGACGGCATCGAGGGGGCGGTCCGCTCCGTCAACGAGGGCCGTCTGCGGGCGGAAGGGTACCTGCTGTACCTGTTGGCAGTCCTGATCCTGCTATAATCGCTTGAGATAGAGGATGCTGTCCGGACCTTCATTGAACAGGAGGTCCATGATGGACAGGTTCGGGAGAAAGCCGTATTTCGCGGAAAACACCTGGAAATAGGGCCTGTCGAGTCCCAGGTCCCGGAGGACCGTGTCCGGCCGCTTCGGATGGATCCGTTCCCGCCAGTCGTCCGGTGCGCCGGAAGGGAGCGCGTATTCCACGGTCGGCTGCAGCGTGCAGGCGATGCCGGTCTTCCCGAGAAAGAAGCGGATCAGCGAGAGATTCAGGTCGAACAGCCGCTCCGGGCGCCGCTCTAGGACGGCGAACAGGTCCTCCCGGTAATGGTCGTAATAGGCGGAGGTATGGTAGGCGGCATCGACCGCCCGCTCCGTCCGGAGCATCCAGGGCGTCTTGTAATCGACGCGGATTTCCGCGATGCCCCGCCCTTCCCCGTGGACGACGGGGACCTGCAGCATTTCGACGCCGTTCGCCCCGGCGATGTAACAGCGGTTGCGGTAGCTCTGTTTCTGGTAGTTCTCCGCGGCCTCCAGGCGGACCACAGACGGAATAACCCTGTCCGGAGACAGGGTCATTTCGCGTGCCGCCAGGGCGAACCACGCCAGGGGCGGACAGTATGCGGTGGAGAGCAGCACTAATCGACCTCGGCCTTCTCTCCCGGCTTCATCGCGCGGATGATGCCGCGCTTGGAACCCCGGATGAAATTGAGGATGGTGTCGCGCTCTTCGCTCTGCGGGAAGCCGGACTCGATCTTGGCGAGGGCGTCGGAGACGTTCATGCCCTGGAAGTAGATCGTGTCGTAGATGTCCTTGATGTTGCGGATCTGGTCGGTGGTGAAACCGCGGCGGCGGAGACCGACGATGTTGATGCCGACATAGCACACCGGATCGCGGCCGCAGAGGGCGTAGGGCGGGATGTCCTTGTTGATCTTGGACCCGCCGCCGATCATCGCGTGGGCGCCGATCTTGGAGAACTGGTGGGCGACGGTGCTGCCGCCGAGGATGGCCCAGTCATCGACGTCGGTCTCGCCGGCGATGCCGACGTAACTGACGAGGATACAGTGGTTTCCGACATTGCAGTCATGCGCGATGTGGCAGTAGGACATGATCAGGGTGTCGTTGCCGATCCGGGTGACGCCCTTGCCGCTGGCCTTGGTGCCGCGGTTGATGGTGGCGCATTCGCGGATGTTCACGCGGTCACCGATCTCCACCCAGGTGATTTCCCCTTCGAACTTGAGGTCCTGCGGGATGGCGCCGACGACGGCGCCCGGGAACACGGTGCAGTGCTTCCCCATCTTGACATAGGAGAAAATCGTGGCGTGCGGGAGGATCTTGGTGCCTTCCCCGATTTCGACGTTGTCGTCGATGAACGCGTACGGTCCGACTTCGACGTCGTCGGCGAGTTTCGCGTTCGGGCTCACGGTTGCGAGCGGATGGATCTTGGCCATAAAAACTTTATTTGAGCAGCGCCCGGAGGGCTTTCGCTGCCTGGGTGTTGAGGGTATGACCCGGCTTGTATGCCGTCACGCGGGCGTTGAGGAAGCCGCCGGTAAGCCTCATGTCGCCCATCAGGTCGAGGAGCTTGTGGCGTCCGCATTCGTTGGAGAAGCGGAGCCGCAGATTGTTGAGGTAACCGCTGCGGGTAATCTTCAGCGCCGGGCGGTTGAACAGGCCGGCCAGGCTGGCCAGCTGCTCGTCCGACACCGGGTACTCGACAATCACGATCGCGTTGTCCACGTCGCCGCCCTTGATGAGGTTGTTCTTGAACAGGAACTCGATCTCATGGAAGAAGACGAACGTGCGGCACACGCCGATTTCGGATGCATAATCCGTGCCAGCGTCCCAGTGGGCGGTCTGGACGCCGAGGACGCGCGAGTTGAAATCCACGGTCACATCCATCGAAGGCGCGCCGGCCGGTTCGATGCGGATCCAGGAGCCGGATTTCTCGTCCTTGACCTCGACGGTCTCGGGAATGTCGATATAGGCACGCGGAACGCCCTGGTCCACAGGCGTATCCGCGCCGATGGCCTCGACATAGAAGCGTGCGCTGCCGTCCAGGATCGGGACTTCGATGTTGTCAATCTCGATGAGGGCATTGTCGATGCCGAGCCCGGTCAGGGCGGAGAGGACATGCTCGACGGTGACGACGGAAACGGGCCCGTCCGCGAGCGTGGTACTCCGGGCGGTCGAGGTGACGTTCTCGGCCAGGGCGCGGACCTGTGCGTCTTCCCCGAGGTCGGTCCTGCGGAAGACGATGCCGCTGTCCGCCGGGGCGGGCTTGAGGGTCATCCGGGCCGTCGTTCCGGTGTGGAGGCCCTTTCCTTCAAATGTATATTCTCTGGCAAGCGTTTGCTGGTTCGCGTGCATGATGCTTTATCTTCGTAAACTTCAAAAAGTCTGCAAAGATAATAAATATTGGGTGAGTTCCAAAATTATTCCTCGCCGGCCTGCTTGAACCGGGCGTAGGCCTTCATATAGGTGCGGACCGGGATGACCGGGGAGCCGACAAGCACCTCGCCGCTCTTGCGGATGTTGCCGATGACGCCCGCCTGCGCGCCCAGGGTCGTGTGGTCGGCGATCTTGATGTGGCCGGCGATGCCGACCTGGCCGCCGAAGATGCAGTTCTTCCCGATGGTGGCGGAGCCGGCGATGCCGCACTGGGCTGCCATGACGGTGTTGTCGCCGATCTGGACGTTGTGGGCGATCATGCAGAGGTTGTCGATCTTCACGCCGTTGCCGATGATGGTGGATTCCATCTGGGCGCGGTCGATGGTGGTGTTGGCACCGATCTCGACGTCGTTGCCGATGACCACGTTGCCGAGGTGCTCGATCTTCTCCCAGGTGCCGTCCGGTTTCGGGACGTTGCCGAAGCCGTCCGCGCCGATGACGGCGTTGGCGTGGATGATGACGCGGTCGCCGATGACCATCCCGGGATAGATCCGCACGCCCGGATAGAAGATGCAGCCGCGGCCGATCCTGCAGTCGTCGCCGATATAGACATGTTCATAGATGACGGTGTCGTCCCCGACGGTCGTATGGTGGCCGACGTGGGAATAGGCGCCGACATAGACGTTCCGGCCGAATTTCGTCGTGAGGAAATAGTGGGCCCGGAGGCTGCGGTGGCGGCCGCTCTTGCGCTTTTTCTTGGCGGCGTACCGGAGCAGGTCGGCGACGGCCGTGTACGCGTTCTCGACGCGGATCATCGTCGCGGCGACCGGCTGCTTGGGCTCGAAGTCCTTGTTTACCAGCAGGATGCTGGCCTTGGTCTCATAGACGTACTGTTCGTATTTCGGGTTGGCGAAGAAGCAGAGGGAACCGGGTTTTCCGTGCTCGATCTTGGCGAAGCGGGTCGCCCGGGCGTTTTCATCGCCGTCGACCGTTCCCTTGAGCAGCTGCGCGAGCTGTTTCGCTGTGAATTCCATTCTATATTTTTATTTACGGTTTGCAAAGATACGGATTTTTTCTTACCTTTGCACCCGTGAAGAGAATGAAGAGATAGAGGACGGCGGGTCCCCTGTCTTTTTTTGTTTGGAAACCCGCCTGGAAAAACGGATGAGCATGAAGAAAGAAACGATCGTTCCGGCAATCCTGCCCGCGGTGGAAGCCCGCGGCTGTTTCCTCGTGGATGTGACCGTCAGCGCGGCCAATGACATCGAGGTGGTGATCGAGAAGGAGGAAGGGACGGTGGACTGGGACGACTGCGCCGCCATCGACCAGGCCTTCCACGCCCTCTTCGACCAGGATGCCGAAGACTATGCGCTGACCGTCTCCTCGGCCGGACTGGACCGGCCCTTCAAGGTCTTCCGCCAGTTCGAGAAGGCCGCCGGCACGAAGGTGGATGTCCGCTTCCGCGGCGGCCGCCGCCTTGTGGCGACGCTCGCTGCTGCGACGGAAGAGACTGTGACCCTGCAGTTTACGGCTCTTGAAACGGTCGAAGGACAGAAGAAGAAGCAGCGGGTGGACCACTGCGACACCTTCCCGCTCACGGAGATCAACTCCGTGACCCCTTACATTGAATTTGATAAGTAAAAAACAATAAAAATGGCAAAAGAAAAAGAAAACGTCATTACCCTGATTGACGCATTCAAGGATTTCAAGAGCGAGAAGAACATCGACCGCCCCGTGATGATGGGCGTGCTGAAGGACGTGTTCCTGACCCAGATCGCCAAGACCTACGGCAGCGCCGACAATTTCGACGTGATCATCAACGTGGACAAGGGCGACTGCGAGATCTACCAGAATTTCGAGGTGGTCGAGGAGGTGGAAGACCCGGTGACGGAGATCACCGTCGCGGAGATCGCCGCGGAAACCGGTGACGACGACTACGAGATCGGGGATACCTACACCCGCAAGCTCAACCTGGCTTCCTTCGGCCGCCGCGGCATCCTCAACATCCGCCAGAACCTCCAGGGCCGCATCATGGACATCGAGAAGGCCAACGTCTTCAAGAAGTACTCCGACAAGGTCGGCGAGATCTTCACCGGCGAGGTGTACCAGACCTGGAAGAACGAGGTGCTCATCCTCGACGAGGACGGCAACGAACTCCGCCTCCCGAAGGCCGAGCAGATCCCCGGCGAGCGCTTCAAGAAGAACGAGACGATCCGCACGATCATCAAGAGCGTCGAGATGAAGAACAATACGACGCCCTACATCATCCTTTCCCGCACCTCCAACGAGTTCCTCGAGAAACTCTTCGAGATGGAGGTCCCGGAGATCTACGACGGGCTCATCACCATCAAGAAGGTGGTGCGCGTCCCGGGCGAGCGCGCGAAGGTCGCGGTCGAATCCTATGACGACCGCATCGACCCGATCGGCGCCTGCATCGGTGTCAAGGGTTCCCGCATCATGGGTATCGTCCGCGAACTCCGCAACGAGAACATCGACGTCCTCCAGTGGACGAACAACCCGCAGCTGCTGATCCAGCGCGCCCTCAACCCGGCCCGGATCTCTTCCATCGACCTCGGCGAGTCCCCGGAGGAGAAGATCAAGGTTTACATGCAGTCCGAGGAGGTGAAGAAGGGCATCGGCAAGGGCGGCTGCAACATCAAGCTCGCCGGTATGCTCGTGGGCCGCGAAATCGAGGTCTGGCGCGAACTGCCGAAGGACGAGGCCGACGAGGAAGACGTCCTCCTCAGCGAGTTCTCCAACGAGATCGACCAGTGGATCATCGACCGCCTGGAGGCGATCGGCTGCGATACCGCCAAGAGTGTCCTGGCCCTTTCGGCCGCCGACATCGCCAAGCGGGCCGACCTCGAGGACGAGACCGTGGAAGAGGTCATGCAGATCCTCCGTTCCGAATTCGAGGAGGAATAGTCTAACGATTAAAGGGGTTATTTATGGCAGAAATCAGACTGAGCAAGATTATCAAACAATACAACATCGGGCTGGGGACCCTCGTGGATTTCCTCAACAGCCTCGGTGCCGGCATTGAGGACGCCAATCCGAACATGAAGGTCTCCGACCAGTACATGGAGAAGATCCAGAGCAAGTTCGGCGCCGACCTCAAGCACAAGGAAGAGGCCGACAAGGTCGAGGTCAAGATGACCGAAATCCTTGACAAGGCCGCCCGCAAGCAGCGGGATGAGGCGGAGGAGGACGACTACGAGCCGGTCCGTGAGACCATTATCAAGAGCAACAACCTTTCGCGGGACATCGTGAAGCCCGCGCCTGCAGCGGAACCCGCTCCCGTCGTCGAACCGGAGCCGGAACCGGAGCCGGCGCCTGCACCGGAACCCGCGCCGGCCGTCGAGCCCGAACCGGAGCCCGCACCTGCGCCGGCTGCCGAGCCGGAGCCGGTCG
>JAEEVC010000051.1 GCA_016287075.1 Bacteroidales bacterium
CCGAGCCGCGCGGCGGCGGCCATTGCTCCGGCCGCCTGACGCTCCCGGTCGTCGCCGCCGGGGTCGTTGCGAAGGAAGTCCTGGCCGAACCGGTCGCTGAAGAGACTTCCGGCCATGTGGCGTTCTCCCTTGCCGCACGCATCGTCGAACTCGGCGGTGTATCCCGCGCGGCGGCGGAGGCCCGCGCCGGGACCGGGCCGGCCTCAGCCGGCACGCCGGAGGCCGACGCTGCGCTCTGGGCGCCGGAGCTCTCCTCCGCGGCTGCGGAGGGCGACTCGCTCGGCGCTGTCGTCGAATGCATCGCCGACGGCCTTCCCGCCGGTCTCGGCGAGCCCTTCTGGGACAGCGTCGAGTCGCTGCTCGCCCACGCGATGTTCGCCATCCCGGGCGTCCGCGGCGTCGAATTCGGCGACGGGTTCGCCGCCGCCCGGATGAAAGGCAGCGCCCACAACGACCCCTTCGACCTCGCCGAAACTCATCACGGCCTGCGTCTGACGCCCTCCGCGTCGAATCACGCCGGCGGCATCAACGGCGGCATCACGAACGGCAACCCGATCGTATTCCGTGTGGCCTTCAAGCCGACCTCCAGCATCCGGAAGCCGCAGCGGACCGCCTCCCTGGAAGTTCCTGTCGCAGCGGATGGCGGCGGTGCATCGGCTCCAGGCCTGACGGAGCTCTCGGTCCCCGGCCGCCACGACACCTGCTTCGCCCTCCGTGCGCCCGTCATCGTCGAGGCGATGGCGGCCATCACCCTGGCGGACCTGCTGGACATTGCATGAAAATCAATCATTATCAATCAAACAGCAATACCATGATGAAAAAAGTACTTGCCTCCCTGGCTTTGTTCGCCGCTGTCCTTGCGGCCGGCGCCCAGAACATTCCCCAGGCTGCGAAAGACCGTGCGGCCGGTCTCGTCAAGCAGATGACCCTCGAAGAGAAGGTCCTGCTCATTGCCGGTACCGAGGACGGTTTCCACACGGCGGGCATCCCGCGTCTCGGCATCCCGTCCATCTACATGTGCGACGGCCCCCAGGGCGTCCGCAACAAGACGATATCGACCCTGTATCCCTGCGGTGTCGCGGCGGCGGCATCCTGGAACCGGGAGGCGATGCGCGGCATGGGCCAGGGCATCGGCCTGGACGCCAGGTCCCGAGGCGTCGGCATCATGCTCGGCCCGGGCGTCAACATCTACCGCTCCCCGGTGAACGGCCGCAACTTCGAGTATTTCGGCGAGGACCCGTTCCTGGCCTCCGAGACCGCGGTCCAGTATATCAAGGGCATGCAGGCGGAAGGCGTCATGGCGACCATCAAGCACTTCGCCATGAACAACCAGGAATACGACCGGCACGGGACGGGCGTCGTCGTCGATGAGCGCACGGCCCAGGAAATCTACTTCCCGACCTTCCGCCGCGCGGTGCAGGAAGCCGGCGTCGGCGCGATCATGACCAGCTACAACATGATCAACGGCCAGCATGCGCCCGAGAATCCCTGGCTGATCCGGGAGACCCTCCGGGACCAGTGGGGGTTCGAAGGCCTCGTGATGTCCGACTGGACATCGACCTATTCGACCCTCGGCTGCATCCTGGGCGGCCTGGACCTCGAGATGCCGAAGAACTATGTCTATCATTACGACCTTATCAAGGAAATGATTGACAATGGGGTCGTTGCGGAGTCGCTGATTGACGAGAAGGTCCAGCATATCCTCCAGACCTGCATCGCATTCGGCCTGTTCGACCGCCCGCTCAAGGACGAGTCCGTCCCGGCGGACAACGAGCTTTCCCGCGCGGCTTCCTACAAGCTCGCCGTCGAAGCGCCCGTCCTCCTGAAGAACAACGGCGTCCTCCCGCTGAAGCCCGGCAAGAAGAACAAGACCGTCCTCATCGGCCCGATGGCGGACGTCATGCCCTGCGGCGGCGGTTCCGGCGAGGTCCATCCCTTCGAGGAGCGCTCCATCACCATGAAAATGGGCTTCGAGGCCCTTGGCAAGAAGTTCCCCTTCCAGTATGTCGCCGATCCGGAGGCCGACGTGAAGGCCATCGAGGAGGCGAAGACCGTGGTCGTCGCCGTCGGCTATGACAAGAAACTCGAAAAGGAGAATTCCGACCGCACCTTCGCCCTCCCGGAGGGCCAGGATGCGCTCATCGACTTCGCCCTGGCGCACAATCCGAACGTGGTCGTGGTCATCGTTTCCGGCGGTGAGGTGGACATGGCCCCCTGGCTCGACCGGGTGGCTGCCGTCCTCGTCGCCTGGTATGACGGGCAGGATCTCGGAACGGCCGTCGCGGAGATCGCCGCCGGCAAGGTCAATCCTTCCGGCCGCCTCCCGATGACTTTCTGGGGCTCCCTGGAGAAGAATCCCTGCGCGGCCCACTATGAGCCGACCATGACGGCCCTCAAGAATGCCGATCCCAAGCGGAAGAGCCATGTGGGCCGTTTCTCCCGGTATTCCTACACCGAATATGCAGAGGGCATCTTCGTCGGTTACCGCGGTGCGGGGCATTTCGGCATCAAGCCGCTGTTCCCGTTCGGCTATGGCCTGTCCTACACGAACTTCTCCTACGAGGGCTTCGCCGTCGCACCGGTCGGTGACGGCTTCGACGTGACCGTTACCCTCCGGAATACCGGCGCCGTCGCCGGTTCCGACGTCGTCCAGGTCTATGTCGCCCCGATTTCCCCGAAGGTCCCCCGCCCGCTCCGCGAATTGAAGGGCTTCGAGAAGGTCCGGCTGGAAAAGGGCGAGGCGAAGACCGTCACGGTCCATCTGCCGAAGGACGCTTTCGCCTACTATGACGTCGCCTCCCACGGCTGGAAGGTCGATGCCGGGACGTACAAGGTCCAGCTCGCCTCCGACGCGGAAAAGGTGCTCGCCGAGGAGACCGTGAACTTGTAACATGCTGAAGGAGATTTATTTCGCCGGCGGCTGCTTCTGGGGAACGGAACATTTCTTCAGCGGGGTCGAAGGCGTCGTCGAGGCTGTGTCGGGATATGCCAACGGGCATGTCCCGGCACCGTCCTACGAGGAGGTCTATACCGACACGACCGGCCATGCGGAGACCGTGCGCATCGTCTATGACTCCGCGCGGGTGTCCCTACGCTTCCTGACGGAATGTCTCCTGTCGCTCATCGATCCGCTCAGCGTCAACCGGCAGGGGGAGGATGTGGGCACGCGCTACCGGACAGGCGTGTACTACACGGATTTCACCGACAGGACCGTCGTCGCCGACGTCTTCCGTGCGGCGGCCGGACGGCTGGGAAAGCCGCTGAAGGTGGAACTCTTGCCGCTCGAGTGCTTCTATCCGGCCGAGGAGTACCACCAGAAGTATCTGGATAAAAAGCCGGACGGCTACTGCCATGTCTCCTTGAAGGCCTTTGCCTATCTCCGCTTGTATCAAGACCTTCTGCATTTGCTGGAAGGGGAGGACGACCCGGTCGCCCGGATGGCGGAGACGGCGGCGCTCCTGCAGGAACGGATGGGCTTCTTCTGGACGGGCTTCTACCGCGTCCGCGGGGATGTGCTCGTCCTCGGCCCCTTCCAGGGTCCGGTCGCCTGCCTGCGCATCCCCTTCGGGAAGGGCGTCTGCGGCGCTGCCTGGCAGCGGGCGGAGACCCTCGTCGTCCCCGACGTGGAGCAGTTCCCCGGCCACATCGCCTGCAGCAGCCTCTCCCGTTCGGAGATCGTGGTCCCGCTCCTGCGGGACGGCGCGGTCACGGCGGTCCTCGACATCGATTCGAAGGACCTCGCCACCTTCGACGCGACCGACGCCTTCTGGCTGGAAAAGGTCGCGGCGATTGTGTAAAAAATCGTACCTTTGCGCTCTGATATGGACAAGAAGGAAGAAAACAGACTCATCGCAGAGGTCACGTCGGGCGAATACAAGGAAGGATTCGTCACCGACGTGGAGCAGGAATATGTGCCGAAAGGGCTTTCGGAGGAGATCATCCGGATGATTTCGGCACGGAAGGAGGAGCCGGAGTGGCTGCTCGAATTCCGGCTCGACGCCTTCCGGAAGTGGCAGGCGATGGAGATGCCCTCCTGGGCCCATCTCGACCTTCCGAAGATTGATTTCCAGGATATTATCTATTATGCGGCGCCGAAAAAGGATGCCGACCGTCCGAAGGAAATCGATCCGAAACTGGCCGAGACCTTCGAGAAACTCGGCATTCCGCTCCGTGAGCGGGAGGCCCTGGCCGGGGTGGTCGCCGTGGACGCCGTTTTCGACTCCGTGTCCGTGACCACAACCTTCCGGAAGACCCTCGCCGAGAAGGGCATCATCTTCTGCTCCTTCTCCGAGGCGGTGCGGGAGCATCCCGACCTGGTGCGGAAATACCTCGCCAGCGTCGTGCCCGTCTCCGACAATTATTTCGCGGCGCTCAACAGCGCGGTGTTCTCCGACGGGTCCTTCTGCTACATTCCCAAGGGGGTGCGCTGCCCGATGGAGCTTTCCAGCTATTTCCGTATCAATGCGCGCGGCACCGGCCAGTTCGAGCGGACGCTCATCGTGGCGGACGAGGGCTCCTATGTCAGTTATATGGAGGGCTGTACCGCGCCGATGCGTGACGAGCAGCAGCTCCATGCCGCCGTCGTCGAGATCATCGTCGAAAAGGATGCCGACGTCAAGTATTCCACCGTCCAGAACTGGTATCCCGGCGACGAGAACGGGAAGGGCGGCATCCTGAACCTCGTGACCAAGCGCGGACTCTGCCGGGGGGAGAACAGCCATCTGAGTTGGACCCAGGTCGAGACCGGCTCCGCCATTACGTGGAAATATCCCTCGACGGTCCTCCGCGGCGACAACTCCTCGTCGGAGTTCTATTCCGTCGCCGTGACCAACAATTTCCAGCAGGCCGACACGGGCACGAAAATGGTCCATATCGGGCGCAACACCCGCAGCCGGATCGTCTCCAAGGGCATTTCCGCCGGCCGCAGCCAGAACAGTTACCGCGGTCTCGTGCGCATCAATCCCGGTGCCGGGAACGCGCGCAACCATTCCCAGTGCGACTCCCTCCTGATCGGCTCCCGCTGCGGCGCCCACACGTTCCCGGTCATCCGCAGCGCCAACCCGACGGCCGTCGTCGAACACGAGGCGACCACCTCCAAGATCTCGGAGGACCAGCTTTTCTATTGCAACCAGCGCGGCATCGACCCCGAAGACGCGGTCGGCCTCATCGTCGGCGGCTATGCCCGCGAGGTCCTCTCCCGCCTCCCGATGGAGTTCGCGGTCGAGGCCCGCAAGCTCCTGCAGGTCTCCTTGGAAGGGGCTGTGGGGTAGGGATTTACGCCTTCATTTTCTTCACGAATTCCGTGGGCGTCATAACGGGGATGTCCGTTTCCCCGCCGGGCATGTGAAAGGATTTGTCTCCGGAAATGACGATATCACAATTTGCCCGCCAGGCATGTGCGGCCTGGGCGGCATCTCCGAGATCCTTTCTGCCGGACAGCAGCGCCTCGCGCAATTCGAAATAATCGATTCCGCTGATATTGATGCTTCCGAGCAGGCCCAGCATGCTCTTCCTGAACTGTTCCGGCTCGAATCCTTCACAGCGGGAGCAGACATACGAAGCGTCGATGATGCTTTGCGTGGATAGTTCCGCCTCCAGCCGCCCTTTCCGGATTTGGCTGAAAACCGTGCCGGATGCGGGGCCTTGCGGCCTGCCGGGAATCAGGATGTCCAGCAGGACATTGGTGTCGAGGAATACTTTCATACGCGGAGGAGATGGGCCAGTTTCGGGTCTGCATCGATGGTTTCCCGGCTGGGCATCCCCGTGCAGCAGAACAGCTGCAGCGGATCGTCCTCTTCCTCCGGGGGCAGTTTCGGAAACGGTACCGCCGTTTCGCGTTGCAGGATTTCCGTCACATAGGCGTTCAGGGACAGGTTTTTCTCCCGTGCATTCCGCTTGAGCCGGCCCAACAGGTCGGTCGGCAGCCGGAATGCAGTTTGCGTGCTGGTCCTCATTTTCCCATCTTTTCTGCAAAGCTAAGGGATTTGTATAACAAATGCAAAAAATGATAACAGCTTTTACGGCATGTTATCGAGGAGCGCCTTCCGGTCCCTGTCGGGAAGGGACGCGCCCCTGACCCGTTCGAGGAAGCGGTGTTTCTGCTGCCGGACCGTGCCGGGAACGTTCCGGTTCGTGATGATGCCGGCCGTTTCCGCCGTGACGCCGGCATACAGGAGCAGCAGACGGTGGTATTCGTCCTCCTTCAGTTTCGGGAAATGGGTCCTCAGCAGGGTCGGGACGCCGTCCTTCTCCCGGTCCAGGACCGTTTCCAGTTTTTTCCACAGGGCATCATCCTCCCTCAGTCGGTTCAGTTCCTCCTTGAAGGAAAGGATGACCTGGCTGCGGTCCTTGTCTTTCCGGCTCAGCAGCCCGCTGTCCGATTCATCGAGGTCGTTGTACATTTCCGCCAGGCGGTTCAGGAGTTGGATCCGTTCGGGAATGAGCTGCGTGAGCACCTGGTCCTGCTGCCGGAAGAGCAGGGACACGGTGGTGAAGGTGGCATCCCAGATCTTCCGCCTGCTGCGCGTCCAGAGGAAGCCGGCCACCACGGTCAGCACCAGCAGGAACACAGCGAAGGCGGTCCGGAGGCGTCCGGCAGAGGAACGATAGTGCTGTTGCATCGCTTCCATCCGGTAATACTCCCCGGTGAATGCAGACACGGAAGCGCAGATGTCCCTGTAAAAGAGGTCGTTCCATGCCCGGTTCATTTTCAGGAATTCCCCTTCCGTGTCCATTCCGTCCCGGGAGTGGATCCTCGCCCGGTTGTAATCGACGACAATCCGTTCTTCGGGAGAAGAGAGCCGCTGCGCCCGGGCCAGGATGGCCTCCGCGGAGTCGCGGCGGTCCCGGAGGGCGTAGGCCAGCGCCCGTTCCGTCTCCTCGGCGGCCGTCAGGGCGCTTCCGCCCCGCCCGAGACAAAGACCGTAGTAATACAGGATGCTGTCAGGATCGGGCTCGGAAGCGGCGGCATGGTTGGCGGCCAGGGAGCGCCAGACCTCGGCCTGCAGGTCGGGAACGGCCGGGCCCCGGAGGATGTCCCGAAGCAGCCTGTCGCTTCCGGCCGTCTTCCCCAGGATGCCCAGCGTCCGCGCCAGGGAGAGGCAGGCATAGGCGGCGTACAGCGTATCTCCAGCCGCCCGGAAGGCTGCAAGGGACTTCTCATAGCATTGCTCCTGCGTGAGGTAGTTGTGGGAATGCCCGTAAATCTCCCCCTCGTTCCGGAAAGACAGGCCCAGGTAATGGAGGTCCCCGCACTCCCGGGAAAGCATCTCCGCCCGCTGGAAAGCGAGGATGGCCTCGACATCCCTGCCGGCGTTGTTCCGCACGCGGCCGAGGCTGTAGGCGGCCAGCATCCGGTCCCGGACGGAGCCGTGGGCATCATAATAGCGGGCGGCAATCCGGACCAGTGAGTCGTCCGGGGTGTCGATATAACATTTATCCAGTGCGAGGGAGGTCAGGAGCGCATGGCGCGCCCTTTTCCGGGCGCCCATCCCTTCTGTCGGAATGCCCTCCAATGTGGACAGGGCCTCTCCGGGATCCATAGTCAACTGTTTCTCAGCCAGCGCGAGCCGACGGTCTGTGGAGGTACATCCTGTCAGGAAAAGGAGGGACAGGATTCCTATTCTGATTACGTGGTTCATCTGTATAAAAAAACAGAAGTGATGAACCATGAGCCTACTGAAGTTGATGGATCGGCAAATCCAAAAGAAGACAGATAGGAATGGCCCACACTTCTGTTATGAAGTGCGCCATTCCTACCTTCCTGTCTACTTATGATCTGTTAAAATGCCCTGTTTTCAGCTTCAATGGACAAGAATGGAGGCATTCTTTGCGTATTTCGGGTTTATAACCGTCACAAAATTAAGGATTCCCGCCGAACTGTGCAAGAATCCATTGAAAAAAAGTGCTTCCGCACCCGGAAAAGAAGAGGACCCAAAAGTCAAGTTGACATTTGGCGTGAAATGGAACTTACTATTACACAATGCTTTATAGATAATCAATTACCCCAACAGGGCTAATTGTGTAATTCGCTACTAATCAAAAATTTCCATTCGACGGGGTGACATTTTTCGCATCCCGCGTGGCAGGCGAAGGGCGGCAGACGAAGGGTGGCGGCTCCATGGCGGGGAACGGCGGTCGCGGTCGGGGAAAGGGGTTCGTCCGGCTAACTCGCGCGGGTCGACGGAGCACCCCGCGCTCAAACACACGCCGGCCGTCCTGACGGAACACCCC
>JAEEVC010000010.1 GCA_016287075.1 Bacteroidales bacterium
GCTTTGAACTCAGGCAGGCAATGAAAAAGGAAAAGCACCGTGGGCATTAGATTAGTACACACTTTTTACAAAATCACCGAAAACAATTCCCGGAATCTCGACTGCGCCGTTTACCCCCAGTGATTGGGGACAATTATGTAAAAACATGTAAAATGACATAAAGATGTGTACTTTGGCGTAAAATCTTCAAGACCTTGAACCACGCGTGGTTCAAATGTGGTTCAAATACCCCCGAAATGCTCCGAAATAATGGACAAAATTCCAAAATTGATTATGGGTCAATGCGCTGATTTACAATATAGTTTTTTGGATTAGTACGGGGCTTTACGGTGGATTTACTTCCCGATGCAGAACTTCGAGAAGATATTCCCGAGGATTTCGTCGGGGGTGATGGAGTGGCCGGTGATGGAGGAGAGGGAGGAAATGGCGGAACGGAGGTCTTCCGCAAGGAGGTCGGTGGGGGCGCTGTGATGGAGGCCGAGGCGGACACGGGAGAGGGAAGCGGCAGTCTGTGTGAGGGCCTCAAAATGACGGAAATTGGTCACGAGGGTTGAATCAACTGCGTCGGAAAGCTGTGGCGAGACGGAGGATATCGCTTTTTTGATCTCGTCGAGCCCTTTCAACTCGGTCAGAGACGATTCAACAACAATATACTTAAAATCAAGAGGTAAAACATAATTGTTAATCATTGTAACAATTTTGTTAGCACCCGTTTTGCCCACCAAATCGACCTTATTGACCACAATCACGACCGACTGATGGGCCGGATCCAGCCGCGAAAGCACAAAGGACAGTTGCTCGGCCAGCGACTTGACAGGAGACGAAGAATCGAGTACCAGGACAACGACATCCGCAGCGGAAATCGCCTTCATCGTACGCTCGATTCCGATGCGCTCGATGGTCTGTTCCGTTTCGTGGATACCGGCCGTATCAATGAAACGGTACATGACCCCGTCAAGCTGGAAACATTCCTCGATGGTATCGCGCGTCGTCCCGGGGATATCGGAGACGATGGCCCGGTCATCCCCGAGCAAGGCATTCAGCAGTGTGCTCTTGCCGGCATTCGGGGGACCGACGATGGCGACTGGAATCCCATTCTTGATGGCATTTCCGGCATGGAAAGAGCCGGCCAGCGACGAGACACGGGCCGATGCGCGCGAAAGCAGATCCCCCAGGCGGGACCGGTCGGCGAACTCGACATTCTCTTCGCTGAAATCCAATTCCAACTCAAGCAGGGAAGCCATCTCCAGCAGTTCACTGCGAATCTCCGCCAATTCCTGCGAATACCCCCCTCGCATCTGATTCATCGCAACCCGGTGAGATGCTGATGTAGTAGATGAAATAACATCCGCAACAGCCTCTGCCTGAGCGAGGTCCATCTTACCGTTCAAGAAAGCCCTCCGGGTAAATTCACCTGGCTCCGCCATCCGTGCACCGGCAGCGGACAAAAGCGCCATCAACTCAGAAAGGATATACTTCGAAGCATGGCAGGACAGTTCCACGGAATCTTCACCCGTATAGGAGTTCGGGGCGCGGAACACCGACACCAAAACCTCGTCCAGCAGGCTCGAATCCGGCTTGTAAACCATTCCGAAATGAAGCGAGTATCCGCTTGCATCAGAAATGGTTCCGCGCTTTAGTTGAACGATCGAATCAACTATTTGAAAACAGTCAGGACCACTGACCCGCAATATGGAAATTGCTCCGGTACCCGGAAGGGTAGCCGGAGCAAAGACGGTATCGCGGTTCCAGTCGGCCATTACTCGTAGCGGCTGAATTTCGACATGTTGTCGATCAGGTCCTTGTTGGTCTTGAACTCGTCCATATGCTGCTGCATCCAGGTCATCGCCTCGACGGGATTCATGTCCGCAAGGAGCTTGCGAAGGATCCAGATCCGGTTGTTGGTATAAGGATCGTAAAGGAGGTCGTCCCGTCGCGTGCTGGAGAGAATCAGGTTGACAGCCGGGAAGATGCGCTTGTTGGAGAGGTTGCGGTCGAGCTGGAGCTCCATGTTGCCGGTGCCCTTGAACTCTTCGAAGATGACATCGTCCATCTTGGAGCCCGTCTCAGTCAGCGCCGTGGCCAGGATGGTGAGGGAACCGCCGTTCTCGATGTTACGGGCGGCGCCGAAGAAGCGCTTCGGCTTCTGGAGGGCGTTGGCATCCACGCCGCCGGTCAGAACCTTGCCGGAAGCGGGCTGGACGGTGTTGTAGGCGCGTGCAAGACGGGTAATGGAGTCGAGGAGGATGACGACGTCGTGGCCGCATTCCACCAGGCGGCGCGCCTTATCCAGGACCATATTGGCCACCTTCACATGCCTTTCGGCGGGCTCATCGAAAGTCGAAGCGACCACCTCGGCCTTCACGCTGCGCTGCATGTCCGTAACCTCTTCCGGGCGTTCGTCAATCAGCAGGACGATCTCATAAACCTCCGGATGATTGTCGGCAATCGCATTGGCTATCGCCTTGAGCAGCATGGTCTTACCGGTTTTCGGCTGGGCGACGATCAGGCCGCGCTGGCCCTTTCCGATCGGGGTGAACATGTCCACGATCCGGCAGGAGGGATCCTTCTCATGCCCATGGCCCAGCAGGTCGAATTTCTCGGTCGGGAAGAGGGGAGTCAGGAAATCGAACGGAACGCGGTCGCGGACGAATTCGGGCGTACGGCCGTTGATGAACTTGATCTTGACCAGCGGGAAATACTTGTCTCCTTCCTTCGGAGGACGGATCTCTCCGGTGACGGTGTCGCCGTTCTTCAGGGCATTGACCTTGATCTGCTGCTGGGAGACATAGATATCATCCGGGGAATTCAGGTAGTTGTAATCGGAGGAACGGAGGAAGCCGTAACCGTCGGGCATGACCTCCAGGACGCCGGTCGCTTCGACGGAACCCTCGAATTCAATGACCCGCGGCCGCTCCTGGGGCTCGGCGGGCGCATTGGACTGCTGCTGTTTCTGCTTCTTGTCGAAACGCTGCTTGTTCCTGCGCTCCTGGCGCTGCTGGTCAAGCGCTTCATCCTGTTTCTGCGCCTCATCCTCGCTCAGTTCCGTGAACAGATTGTGAATAAAGGCCTTGCCGTCTACGGACTGGGGAGCCTCCGCGGCGGCAGGGGACTCCTGCCGGGGCGCTTCCTGGCCTTCTGCCGGCTTCGGGGCCGCCGCTTTCTTCCGACCCCGCTTCGAGGCGGATTTCGGAGCGGCATCCGCCTCCGGCTTGGCCGCAGCGTCAGTGATCACATCTCCTTCGGGCTTGCCGGCTGGCGCAACGGGAGCGGCGGGAGCGGCGGCGTCTCCGGTCTTCTTCCGGGATTTGGCACCTTCTGCTTTCTGCTGCGCCTCTTTGCGCTGTTTCGGCTGTTGTTTCTTTTCCGGAGACTTCGGAGCGGCATCGGACTTTTCCGCTTTGTCTGCGGGCTTCTTCTCCTCCTTCTTGCGCTCGGAGGACGCCTCTGCTGCAGGCTTCGCTTCCGGAGCCGCTTCGCTCTTGCGCGGGCGTCCCCGCTTCTTCGGCTTCGGCTCGGAAGGCTTCTGGGATTCCAGCACAGCCTGCCGGTCCAGGATGGCAAAAGCCAGATCCTCTTTATTACTGATTTTCTTTGTATCCTTCACTTCGAGCGAATCGGCAAGCGTTCTCAGCTGCTCTTCACCCATTACTTTCAGTTCGTCGTAATTGTACGGCATAGGAATTTTGCTTGTAAATGGCCCGGAAACACCGGGAATGAATCAAAACAGAATGCATCCGGAACCGGAATGCGTGGCAAAGATAAGCATAAAAAACGGGCTGTGCAAGCGGAAAAACCGGAAACGGTCAATATCCGAGCATATTGTCCATGTAGCTGGAACTCTTCTTGAAACGGAGGAGATCCGCCAGCGCAGCAGCATTCGCAGCGATGCGGAAACTGTAGGACTGCCAGTTGCCGGTCGGCACCCAGGAGACGGAGATGTTGAAGCAGTGCAGGTCGTAGGTCGCACTGATCTGCGTCGTGGTCAGTTTCATCGCCATGACATCGAATCCGGATGTCATCTGGATGTTCATCCGCGGCGTGAGTTTGACATTGCCGCTGAATTGCACGGTCTGGGTGAATCGGTTGTTCGTAACCAGCTGATTGTTCGTAAACTGATAGTTCCTGCTGTAATTGAAGGAATAGCTCAGGTTGAAGGACCAGGGCACATTCGGATTCATGTAGTAGAGATATCCGCCCGGAATGTATTCCCCGGTGATCGGATGGTAATAGATCCGCTTGTAGGCATCGGCGGCGGACCCGCCGCTACTGCCGCCGGCACCGGCACCGGAAGCGTCGCCGCCGGCCGTCTTCCCGCCGTCATTCCCCTCGATGGCACCCTTCCCGTTCATGGAGTAGGAGAGGGAAACGCTCGCGTTCGTCAACCGGAGCGGATGGGCCCAACCCTCCTTCACGATGTTGAACGTGTTGATCTTCTTGCCGCGTTCGTCGATTGCATAAGGGTCGAAATTCGCATTGGCGTTGAGCCCCAGCTTGCCGAAGACCGAAGTGGACATCGACACGCCGATATTGCTCATTTTCAAGGAGTCGGCAAGGAAATTATAGCTCCCGTTCAGGTTCAGCTGATCGATAATCTTGATCTTTTTCGAACCGGTGCCGGTCGTATCCCGGATATCGCGGACCTTCGCCTCGAGGTTGTTGCCGAGCGAGAAGCTCAGGCCGGCGGTCTTTCCCTTGCCGGGAGCGGAAGAGGAATTGTGGGTGGATAGGGAGTAAATGTTGTAATCCGAGGCTTCATGGAAACGGCCGTCCTTGTCATAATAGGCGTCCAGCGTCCTCCAGCCGTTGAACGACGTCCCCTGTTCCGGCCGGAAATTGGCGGACATGGAAGGGGTGATGACATGGCGCAGCGCCTGGACCCGGCGGTGCTTGCCGAAATTGTACATGCCGTAGATCCGCGTATTCATGGAGATGCTCCCCGAATACGTATGGGTCATGCCGAAATGGTTGAACGCCTCACCCTGTTCCGTAATGACCTCCATCGCCTGCACGGGAGCCCCTCCCGGGTCCTCTGAAGGCACGACCATGACCGGATTGCCCGCTTCGTCGACGACCCCCCGCAGGTATCTCTTGCCGCTGCTGAACAGCCAGTTCATGCCATAACTGACGCTCGGCGTGAAATTCAGGTAATTCAGGAGGGAGAAGTTCGGCAGGCCGATCTGGAAATTGTGGTTCATGCCGTTGGTCATCTTGTTGAGCAGCTTGGCCGGCACGTCCGCGAACGCCTTGGTCGGCAGCCCCGTCGCGGGATCGATGACGACGCTTCCGTCGGCATTGTAAACATACTCCTGCAACTCGCTCATCTTGAAGTTGACCCGGTTCTGGAACGCTGTGTTGTACCCCAGGGAAATCTTCTCGTAGAAACGTTCCTTCCCGACCCGGTTCTGCCGCTTGAAGGGGTAGAAACGGTTGACGGACAGGGAGATGTTCGGCAGGGTGAAGGAGTAGCTGGAGTCGCGGGAGTTCTGGTTGTGGAGGGCATTGACGGACAGGTTGACCTTGCCGTTCCAGTTCCGCGAATAGGAGATGGAGGAGGAGATCTGGTTCTGCAGCGCCTCGGTCACCGAGCGGGAATTGTACCGGCTGTTCGAAGGGCTGGAGAAATTCACCGAAGCGGTGAAGCTGGTCCCCGGATGCGCCTTGGAGTCCTGCGAATGGGACCATTTCAGGCCGAAGTTCCGGGACTGGAAGAAATCGGTGCTGCCGCGTTCACCCGTCTGGTCGTTGGAGTAGGTGAAGCCGAAGGTGCCGTTGAACTTGTAGTTCACCCGGTACCGGGAGTTGATGTCCACGCTCCACGAGCCGAGCGTATAAAGGTCACCGGTCAAGGAAAGGTCGAAATAGTCGCCGATGACGAAATACATGCCCATGTCCCGGAAATAGAAACCGCGGGCATTCTCCTCGCCGAAGGTCGGCATCAGGAATCCCGTCGCCCGCTGCGGTTTCTTGGGAATGAAGCCGAAGGGGATGCCGATGGGGAAGGGGACGTCTTCGAAGGTCGGCCAGGCGGGCCCGAAGACCGTCTTCTGGGTCGGCCGGGTAATGACCTTCGCATTATAAAGGTTCAGGTAATAATGCGGGTGTTCCAGGTCGCAGACGGTATACATGCCGTGCATGATGCTGATCGACCGGTCGGCCGCCATGTTGATGTCCTTGCCCTGCAGGATGCCGTCATCCTCCTGCGTGATCATGTTCTTGATGACGGCCTTCTGGTTGTTGAAATTGTACCGGAGCTCCTCCATCTTGTAGGTCTTCCCGTCCTGGGACATCTCCGGCCGGCCTTTCCAGTCCTGCGTCACCGGATCGAACGTGCCTTTCGCATAGACGATGCCGGTGTTCATGTCGTATTCCATGTAGTCGGCGGTCAGTTTCATGTTCTGGTAACTGACCGTGACATCACCATAATAATATATGATCCGCTGTCCGTTCGAGAAGACTTCGACGACCGAATCCTTGGCCGTGGAGAAGGCGGGGCGCTCGAGGGAGCTCTTCCCGAGGAGCTCCAGCGAATCCCGCCGCGCAATCGAATCGGCCCGGTGGACGGAATCCCGGTAGGCGATCACCGAGTCGGGCAGGGCGGCCACGACGCTGGTGTCGATCGGCTGGATTTCCACGCGGTTACGCCTCCCAAAAAGCCCGCGCCGCTGTGCCGAAGCCACGTCGGTCAGCAGCAGGACGGCCAGGAGCGCCACCAGGTATTTCCAGTATTTCTTCACGCCTTTTATCGCGTCGGGAAGGTCTATTCCAATAAAATTGCTAAATTTGCAAAGTACAAAAGTACGACTAATTTCAAAGATTTCAAAAAGGAAACCTGATGAAACCGCATCTTCCGTCCATTGCCGCGGCTTTTGCCGGCCTGCTTTCCCTAGCAACTCCCGTGCCTGCACAGGCGCAGGAGAATGCCGTCCGGGTCCTTACCGTCGTCATCGATCCCGGTCACGGCGGCCATGATGCCGGATGCATCAGCCGGGACAAGAAAACCTACGAGAAGACCATCGCACTGGACATCGCGGACCGGCTCGCCGGGAAAATCCGCAAGGCGCACCCGGACGTCAAGGCCCTGATGACCCGCTCCGACGACCGGTACATCCCGCTGGACGAGCGGGCCGGCTTCGCCAACAACCACGATGCGGACCTGTTCATCTCCGTCCATATCAACGCCCAGGACGGCGGGACCAGCGCCCACGGCTATTCCATCCACTGCCTCGGCCAGTCCAGCAGGAAAGGGAACGACCTGTTCAGCAAGAACCTGGAGCTTTGCAAGCGGGAAAACTCCGTCATCCTGCTCGAAGACGACTATACCACCAAATACCAGGGATTCGACCCGAATGACCCCCAGTCCTACATCCTCTTCAACCTCATCCAGAACTCCAACCTGGAGCGGAGCCTGACCTTTGCCGGGGAAGTGGACGCCGCAATGCGAGAAGAAAGCAGCATCACCTACAGCAGGGGAGTCTCCCAGGACCCGTTCCTCGTGCTCTGGCGGACCACCATGCCGGCCGTGCTGGTCGAATGCGGCTTCATGTCCAATCCCTCCGACCTCGCGACGCTCCGGACGCCCGAAGGCCGCGACGCGATCGCGCAGGCGGTTGCCGATGCCTTTACAAACTATAAAAAGAAGTATGACGGGGTAGCCGTCAGGAAGGAAGAAACCGCCGCCACCGGCACGGCAGATGCACCGGCAACCACCCCGGCTCCCGCCCCGGAAACGGTCCGGAAAGACGGCGTCCTGTACGGGACACAGGTCCTGGCTACCGGAAAGACGATGTCGCCCAAGGATCCCTTCTTCGCCGGCTATGTCCCGGTCGAGATCAAGGGGACCCGGCTCAACAAATATGTCATCGGCCACAGTACCGACGAGGCGGAAGCCCGCCGGCTCAACAGGGAAATCAGAAAAAAATTCGAGGATTCCTTCCTGGTCCGGATCGAGGGAGACAGCGTCACGCGCATTCAGTGATTTTTCCTCTTTCCAATACGCTGAAAAGCATAAAAAACGCAATTTTGCTATTTTATAATTGTTCAAAATTGGAAATATTATTCCCTGCCCGTTATTTCCGAAATTGGAAATATAAATCATTGGTAATCAATGGATTATAAAGGCCGATATTTGCCCAGTCCGGAGGGGATGGGATGTAAAAAAAAATAATTTTGCAATAGTTTTTTTATTTTTTTATCATCTTTTTTTCCTCCAACTTTGTAAAACCAAAGAGGGCCATTCCATCAGGAGTGGACAACCCGATTCCAGATGAACGAACAGGACCGACACATAGCCGTTTGGAACAACTGTCTGCAGATCATTGTGAGCAACATTGACCGGCAGCAGTTCGATACATGGTTCAAGCCGATCCGCCCCGTCTCCCTCGTCGAGTCCACCCTGACCGTGGAGGTCCCCTCCGATTTCTTCCGCGAATACCTGGAGGGAGCGTACCTCCATCTGCTGAAGAGCGCACTCAAGCGGGCCATCGGCGCCGATGCCAAACTGGTCTATATGGTCCGTCCGGTCCGCAGCGAGCAGGCCATGGTCTATCCGGCCGCCGCCACCACGAACCCGGTCAACCCGACCGTTTCCATCAGCACCTATCATCCCTCCGGAAATCCCGGCCCCTTCGTCTTCCCCGGCATCCAGCGCGTCCAGATCAACCCGCGCCTCAAGGCGGAGTACTGCTTCGAAAACCTGGTCGAAGGCGAGTGCAACAAGATGGGGATCACGGCAGGGGAGAGCATCTCCAAGGCGCCCGGCAAGACCCCGTTCAATCCGCTCTTCCTCTTCGGCGGACCCGGCCTCGGCAAGACCCATCTCTCCCAGGCCATCGGCATCGCCGTCAAACAGCGCTATCCCGAACTCGTCGTCCTGTACGTGACCGGCAACGAATTCAAGACCCAGTACATGGATGCGGCGATGGGCGGCAAGCTGACGGATTTCATGGCCTATTACATGCGCATGGACGTGCTGATTGTCGATGACATCCAGGGCCTGCTCGGACAGGGCTCCCAGAATGCCTTCTTCAACGTGTTCAACCACCTGCACCAGTCCGGGAAGCAATTGATATTCACCTCCGACCGCGCTCCGGTGGACCTGAAGAATTTCGAAGAGCGTCTGCTGTCCCGCTTCAAGTGGGGCCTCTCCGTCGAGCTTTCACGGCCGGATTTCGCCACGCGCCTCTCCATGCTCAAGTCGCGCAGTTTCCGCGAGGGCGTCCGTATCAGCGACGAGGTGCTGACCTTCCTCGCCACGCGGATCAAATCGAATTTCCGGGAACTGGAGGGGGCCCTCATCTCCCTGGCCGCCTACGCCACGCTGGCCCACCGCGAGATCTCGATCGAACTGGCGGAAAAGGTCACGGGCCAGATCGTCTGCGACGAACCCGGCGACATTTCCATCGACCGGATCCTCTCCACGGTCTGTGACTATTTCAACATCACGCGCGAGGACATGCTCTCCAAGAGCCGGAAGCGTCCCATCGTCCAGGCCCGCCAGATCGCCATGTATGAATGCCGCAACCTCATCGCGAACTGCTCACTGTCGACCATCGGCGCCGAACTCGGCGGCAAGGACCACGCCACCGTCCTCCACGCCTGCACGACGGTCCAGGACCTGATGACGACCGACAAGGCCTTCCGCCAGTACATCGGCGACATCGAGGAAATGCTCCTCGCGACCGTCGCCCGGTAGAATCCCCGGCGGGATTTCCGCTTTTCACTTTTTATCGCTATATTTGTGTCCATAGAAACACCGAAAAATGGACAGCAGCACTGTATTATCCCTCTTCAAGGAGATCACCCGGATTCCCCGGGAATCGGGGCACGAAGGCCCGATGACGGAATACCTCCAGCGCTTCGCCGCGGAGCACAAGCTCAAATGCAAGACCGACCAGACCGGGAACGTCCTGATTATCAAGGAGGCGTCTCCCGGACGTCGCCATATCCCCTCCATCGCCCTCCAGGCCCACCAGGACATGGTGTGCGAGAAAACGGGCGGGTTCGATTTCGATTTCCGGAAAGACCCGATCCCCTTTGAGATCGAGGACGGCTGGATGGTCGCCCGGAACACCACCCTCGGCGCGGACGACGGGATCGGCATCGCCGCCTGCCTCGCCCTGCTCGAGAGCGACCTCCCGACCGGCCGGATCGAGTGCCTCTTCACCATTTCCGAAGAGACCGGCATGGACGGGGCGTTCGCGCTGGAAAAGGATTTCCTGGACAGCAAGACCCTGATCAACCTGGATTCGGAGGACGAGGGGCAGCTCTTCGTGGGATGCGCCGGCGGCACGGACACCGTGGCCACCTTCACCTACGAAAACGAGCCGCTCGCGAAGAATTACAAACCGATGCTCCTGAAGATTTCCGGTGGCGTCGGCGGCCACAGCGGCGACGACATCAACAAGGAGCGGATCAATGCCATCCAGCAGCTCGCCCGCTTCCTGTTCACGCAGCTGCAATATGATTATCAGCTGCTTACGTTCAACGGCGGGAACAAGGCCAACGCCATCTGCCGCGAAGCCGAGGCCGTGATCGCCGTCCCGGACGACGAGTTCCAGGACATGGTCGCGGACTTCCGCGCCTTCGGCGAGATCCTCAAGGCGGAATTCCGGAACACGGAACCGGACCTCGCGTTCCAGGCCCATTCCATCCGCGGCGTCAAGGTCCAGCCGATGGCGGAGGAATTCACCGTCCGCTTCATCTCCACCCTGCTTGCTTGCCCGCACGGGGTCATTGCCATGAGCACGGACATCCCCGGCCTGGTCGAGACCTCCACGAACCTGGCCAGCGTCAAGATGGAGGAGGGGAATACCATCAAAGTCGTCACAAGCCAGCGCAGCTCCGTCAAGAGCGCCCTTCACGCGGCCGCCGAGAAAGTCGAGGCGGCGCTCCTGCTCGGCGGTGCCGATGTCGAGCACGGCGGCGAGTACCCCGGCTGGAAGCCCAACATGGATTCCCACATCCTGTCCGTGAGCGTGAATTCCTACCGCAAGCTCTTCGGGGTCGATCCCGAGGTCAAGGCCATCCATGCCGGCCTCGAATGCGGCCTGTTCCTGGAGAAGTTCCCGGACCTCGACATGATCTCCTTCGGCCCGACCCTCCGCGGCGTCCATGCCCCCGGCGAGCGGCTCGAACTGGCCTCGCTCGACAAGTTCGTCGACCTGCTGACCGATATCGTAACCAATTTTGCCTGAGATGGTTCTGATTGCCCCTTCCATGCTGGCGGCCGATTTCCTGCATCTGGAGAAAGATGTACGGATGGTCAATGCCTGCGCGGACCTGTTCCACCTCGATGTCATGGACGGCACCCTCGTGCCGAACATCTCCTACGGCTTCCCGGTCGTCGAGGCCATCGCCTCCCTTGCGGAAAAGCCGCTGGACGCCCACCTGATGATCGTGCATCCGGAAAAGTACATCGAGCGCTTCGCCCGCACCGGCGTCCGGTACCTGAGTTTCCATTATGAGGCGGCAGGGGAGGACTCCGGAGCCATCCTGGACCGGATCCGCGCCCTCGGCATGAAAGCCGGACTGGCCATCAACCCGGACATCCCGGTGGAAACGGTCTTCCCGTTTCTGGAGCATGCGGATTATATCCTCGTCATGAGCGTTTTCGCCGGATTCGGGGGACAGCATTTCATCGGGGAGACCTACGGACGGATCCGCTGCCTGAAAGCGGAGATCGACCGCCGGGGCCTCGGAACCCTCATCGAAGTGGACGGCGGCGTTTCGCCCGCGAATGCCGCAGCGCTTGCCGATGCGGGGGCGAATATCCTTGTCGCCGGCAGTTCCGTCTTCCGTGCGGAAGATCCCGCCGCCGCCGTCGCCGCCATGCGGGGCTAAAGGATATACCCGAGTTCCTTGAAGGAAAAACGTTGCAGGGAGCCGTCATCACAATTCGTGACGACGGCTCTTCCTTCTTCATCGACACCTTCGATGATGCCGGAGAACAGTTTATCTGTCAATAAGTTCCGATATTGACAGACAACGCCTTTCCGGAAGAGGGCCGCATCGTATTCCCGCCGGAGCGCGGCATAGGCGTCCCCGTCCCGGAGGGCCGGCAGCCATGCTTCCAGTTTCGCGACAACCTTTTCCAGGCTGGCATGCAGGTCATACTGCTTCCCGGTCATGCAGGAGAGGGACGTCGCATTGGCGAGCTCGTCGAAAACGCGCTGGTTCATGTTGATGCCGATGCCGATGACCGAATGGGCGACAAGCCCGCCGTCAAGACCGTTCTCGACGAGGATGCCGCAGATCTTCTTCCCGCCGGCGAACACGTCGTTCGGCCACTTGATCCGGCAGTCGCACCCTTCCTCGCGGAGGAAGTCACGGACGGCGACAGGGGCCAGGATATTGATGCGGCAGGCCTGTTTCGCAGCAAGGGGAGGGAAACCGCCTTCCCCGAAACGCAGGACCAGGGAGAACGTCAGGTTCTCGCCGGGGCGGGAGAGCCAGCGGTTGCCCCGCTGTCCCCGTCCGGCCGTCTGTTCGCGGGCCGCCAGGACTGACAGATTGTCAAGGGTGGAAATCTGCCTCAGAGCCAGGCTGTTGGTCGAATCGACCCGGTCGTGCCAGATAATTCCTGCCATATTTTCTATTGGTTCAGAATTTGATTATCTTTGTATGGGCAAATTTAGTCCTTTTTTTTGAAAGAATATGATTACGCATGACCTCCGGCTCATCGCCGACGCCGTCCTGGACAAGAAAGGGGAGAATGTCATCTCTTTGGACCTGCGGGGCATCGACGGAGCCATTACCGATTATTTCGTCATTTGCGACGCCTCGAATACCACGCAGGTGGGAGCGGTCGCCGACAACATCCTGGAAAAGATGGAAGAGGAGGGCCACCGGCTCCTCCGTTCGCAGGGCGAAGGCAACAATTTCTGGATCATCCAGGATTACGGCAACATCCTTGTCCACATCTTCCTCAAGGAATACCGGGATTTCTACCGGTTGGAAGACCTTTGGTCGGACGTGCCCCGGAAAGAGTACAAGGAACGGAAGAAACCCGCCCAAAAGCAGTAAGCCATGGCCGAACCGAACAAGGACAACAAAAACAAGAAACCCAAGGGATTCGTCATCGGGATCTCCCCGATGACCATTTTCTATTTCCTGCTCGCCATCGGGCTGTTCTGGATGCTTTACTCGCGTAACAGCGCGTCCTCCTCGCCCGAGAAGGTCGAATGGGCCGAAGTGCAGGCCATGATCGCCAACGGCGACGTGGACGAAATCTCCTATATCCGCAACGACTACCAGGGCGAGGTGAAGATCAAGCCGGACCGGCTCGCCAAATACGCCGACCGTTTCCCGAACGGGAACGTGCCCAAGAAATCCCCGCATTTCTACTTCCTGACCTCCACGAAGTTCTATCCGGAGGAAGCCTTCGGCGAACTGAATGCCGCCCTTCCTGCGGGTGACCAGTTCAAGGTCGTGATGAAGAACAACGACCACGACTGGATGAACTGGCTGGAGATGCTGCTCTGGCCGCTGCTGATGATCCTCCTGTGGGTCTGGATGTTCCGCGGCTTCAACCGCTCGATGAACGGCGGTGCCGGCGGCGGGATGGGCAATCCCTTCAACGCCGGCAAGTCCACCGGCAAACTGGCGGACAAGAACGAGGTGAAGGTGACCTTCAAGGATGTCGCCGGCCTCTACGGGGCCAAGGACGAGGTCATGGAAATCGTCGATTTCCTCAAGAACCCGTCCAAGTACACGGCCCTCGGGGCGAAGATCCCGAAGGGCGCCCTGCTCGTCGGCCCTCCCGGAACGGGCAAGACCCTGCTGGCCAAGGCTGTGGCAGGGGAGGCGAACGTTCCTTTCTTCTCCATTTCCGGTTCCGATTTCGTGGAAATGTTCGTCGGCGTCGGTGCTTCCCGTGTCCGCGACCTTTTCCGCCAGGCAAAGGAAAAGGCGCCCTGCATCGTGTTCATCGATGAGATCGACGCCGTCGGCCGCGCCCGCGGAAAGAACGCCGGTTTCTCCGGCAACGACGAACGGGAAAACACGCTGAACCAGCTCCTTACCGAGATGGACGGCTTCGGCTCCAACAGCGGTGTCATCATCCTCGCCGCGACGAACCGCGCCGACATCCTCGACAAGGCCCTGATGCGTGCCGGCCGTTTCGACCGCCAGATCTACGTTGAACTCCCCGAGGTCAACGAAAGGGAGGAGATTTTCAAGGTCCACCTGCGCGGCATCAAGGTCTCGAAGGATTTCGACATCCCGCTGATGGCGAAGCACACGCCCGGCTTCTCCGGCGCCGATATCGCCAACGTCTGCAACGAAGCCGCCCTGACAGCCGCCCGGAAGAACAAGAAAGAAGTTGATACCCAGGACTTTCTCGACGCCGTCGACCGGATTATCGGCGGTCTCGAGCGCAAGGACAACACCATCATGACGCCTGCCGAGAAGCGGACGACCGCCTACCATGAGGCCGGCCACGCCGTCGTCGGCTGGCTGCTGCCCGAGGCCGATCCCGTGCTGAAGGTCAGCATCATCCCGCGCGGCAAAGCCCTGGGCGTCACCTGGAACCTGCCGGCCGAGCGCAAGAACTGGTCCAAATCCTACATGATGGACGAGATGTGTACCCTGATGGGCGGCCGTGCGGCGGAGATGATCGTCAACGGAGAGCCCTCCACCGGTGCCCTGAGCGATTTCGAGCGCATGACCAACATGGCCTACTCCATGGTCCAGTACTACGGCATGAGCGACCGGATCGGCCCGATGTCCTTCTACGATTCTACCGGCTCCCGCGGCTATGAACTGGTACGTCCCTACAGCGAGAAGACGGCCGAACTGATGGACCAGGAGGTCCGCCGGATCATCGACGAGGTCCAGGCGCGTACGGACCGGATCCTGCGCGAGAACGACGCCGCCTTCCGCCAGGTAGCCGAACTCCTCCTGGACAAGGAAGTGATCATGAACGACGACCTGGAGCGCATCCTGGGGCCGAAGGTCAAGCCGGCCTCCGCGGTGGAAGAAGCCCCGGAAAGCCAGGGGCAGCCGGAAAGCGGGGAGGGGACAGCGCATGAATAATACCCTGAAACGCTCCCTCTCCGGCATTCTTTTCCTGGCCATCGTGCTGGGCGGTCTGCTGGTCAACAAATACCTTTATGCCGTGCTGTTCACCTTCATGACGGCCGGCATGTTGTATGAATTCTTCCGCATGACGATGGGGGACCGCTACCGCGCGTCGCAGTACCTTGCGATGGCGGCGGGCGCCATCCTCTTCATCCTTTCCTTCCTCGTCTATGCGCAGCTGATGCCGATGCGGCTGATCTGCCTCGGCATCCTTCCGATCCTCGCCATCATGATCCTGTCCCTCTATGCCAGGGACAAATCCAATTTCCGGTTGTTCTCCAACATCTACGCCGGGCTCTTCTACATCGCCATCCCGCTGGCCCTGTCGAACCTGATCGTCTTCGACCGGGAGGGCCATTTCAGCGGCCTGCTCATGGTCTGCTTCTTCTGCATCATCTGGGCATCCGATGTAGGGGCATACTGCTTCGGCCTCCTTTTCGGGAAAAACGGCCGGAAACTGTTCCCCTCGGTTTCGCCCAAGAAATCCTGGGCCGGCTTCTGGGGCGGACTGCTTTGCGCCGTCCTCGCCGCCGTCATCCTGCGGCTGACGGGCCTGTTCTCCTTCCCGTATCTCCACTGCATCATCCTGGCCGTGGTCATGGATGTCGCGGGGGTGTACGGCGACCTGTTCGAGTCGCAATGGAAACGGGTTTATGACCTGAAGGACTCCGGCGACATCATCCCCGGGCACGGCGGCCTCCTGGACCGTTTTGACAGCACGCTGTTCGCCATTCCCGCCGGCGCGGTTTACCTGGTCCTCGCCGGACTGCTCCTTTAATCTCCCCGCCATGAAATGGATCCGCATCGACCGTGACTCGTACAACACCATCTTCGGGAGCTGGTGCATCTGCGCCATCCTGATCTGGCTGAACGCACATTTTATCGACAACCCCTGGATCTCGATCCCCATCTCCGTGGTCCTCGTCGCCTTCATGGTGTTCATCACCTATTTCTTCCGCGTCCCGGACCGCAAAGTGCCCGACCATGGCAACGACCGGCTGGTCAGCTCGGTGGCGGACGGCAAGGTCGTCATCCTCGAAAAGGTCTTCGAGAAGGAATACCTGCAGCGGGAATGCATCCAGGTCTCCGTTTACATGGATTTCTTCGATGTCCATGCCAACTTCTGGCCGCTGACCGGCAGGGTCACCTATTACAAGTATCATCCCGGGAAATACCTCCTGGCCTTCCTGCCGAAGTCGTCCGAACTGAACGAACACGCTTCCTCCTGTCTGAAGAACCAGTATGGGGAAGTCTTCTTCAAACAAATCGCCGGGACCTTCGCCCGGCGGATCGTCTGCTATTCGGAACTGGATGACCTCGAGAACCGCGGGGACCAGTGCGGCGTCATCAAGTTCGGCAGCCGCATCGACCTCTTCCTGCCGCTCGACGCCGAGATCAAGGTGAAGATCGGCGACAAGGTCCGCGCCGTGGAAAGCGTTATCGCCGTCCTTCCGCCTCGATAAGCGCCAGCAGCCGGTCCGGCGCCTCGGCCTCCGGCACGTGGCGGAGAACCGGCGTACGGCCTTTGTAGATGGAAACCTTCCCGTTTCCTTCCCCCACATATCCCCAGTCGGCATCGGCCATTTCGCCGGGGCCGTTGACGATGCAGCCCATCACGGCAATGACGACATTGCTCAGATGGGAGGTCCGCGCCTTGACCGTTTCGAAGGCCTCCTGCAGGTTATACATGGTCCTTCCGCAGCCGGGACAGGCGATATATTCCGGCCGGTAAAAGCGGCGGCGGCAGGCCTGCAAAAGCTCATCAGACAGATAATCAGACAGTTCCTTGTCAATTTCAACAGGGGAGCCATCATCATCCAGGTACTGTCCGGCGAAGGCGACTCCGTCGAGTTCCCGGTCGAGCAGGCGCTTGCCGAAATCGCAGGAGAGATCGAGCAGGAGCCGCTCGCGCGAGGGGGCGTCATATGTCGCGACCGCGGAGCGTCCCTCGATGCGGAGGCCGGTCAGGGAAGAATACAGACGGTGGCCGTACCGGTCCGAAAGATACCGGGCGACAGGTATTTCCCGCACCGGATCCTCGGTCAGGGAGACGCGGACCGTGTCTCCGATGCCCTCGGACAGCAGGGTGGAAATCCCCACGCAGGACTTGATGCGGCCGGCATCGCCGTTGCCGGCTTCCGTCACGCCGACATGGACCGGAAAGACGACGCCCCGCTCCTGCATCATCTGCGAGAGCCGACGGTAAGCTTCCACCATGACGGGCGTATTGCTGGCTTTCAGGGAGACGACGACGTCGTAAAAATCATTCCCGATGCACATCTCCAGCCACTCCATGGCCGCCTTGGCCATGGCCAGCGGCGTATTGCCGTACAGGTTCGTTATATACTCGCCGAGCGAACCGTGGTTCAGTCCGACACGGACGGCGGTCCCATGCTCCTTGCAGACCGCGATGAAACGGGCGAAGAGCGTGCGGGCTTTCCCGTGGTCCTTGTGGAAATTGCCCGGATTGATCCGGACCTTTTCCACCACGGCCGCCGCGGCGATGGCTGTCTCGGCAGAGAAATGGATGTCCGCCACCAGGGGCGTGTCGACGCCGGCGGCGCGAAGCCGGTCGCGGATCTCCCGCAGGGGCTCCACTTCCGGAAGTCCGGGGACCGTGATCCGGATGAGTTCAGCCCCGGCTTCTGCCATGCGGATGCACTGGGCCACAGTACCTTCCACATCATTCGTGTGCGTATTGCACATGGTCTGGACCACGATCGGATGACCGCCGCCGATGGGGACTTTCCCCACATGAACCGTCCTATTCTCCATAGACAATCTGTTTGGCAATCTTCTTCAGCTGGTGCCGGGTATAACCCCGGCGCGGCGTAAGCTGATAATAGATCCCCGCCGTCACCATCAGGTCGAGCGGATAGCCGAAGCGGTAATAATAGTCATTGTAATAATCGGGGCGATAGAAGGAACCCCAGCCCCATTTGACCAGCGCATTGACGTGGAATTCAAAGGGAGAGAACATGAGGCCCATGCCGACGCCGCCCTCCAGGCCGTAGGTCCAGCGCAGGTCGAAATCGCGGAAGGACTCCCGGTACTCCCAGGGGGAATAGACCTCTTCCCGGATCTTGTACCGGGTCGATTCGGTGAACGGCCCCGTCCGCGTCACGCTGGTCCGGTAACCGCCGAAGATCCCGACCTTGGCGAGCAGCTTGAAGTTCTCGCCGATGTCCGCATGGCCGGCCATCAGGAAGGGGACCTCCCACACGTCCATCACCATGTTTTCAACCCCCTCCAGGTTCCGCGTGATCTTGGTTTCCTTGTTTTCCTTGAACTGGAAGCCCTCGTAGGTGTGCTGCACGCCGATTTCCAGGCCGAAATAGGGCATGAAACCGAACAGTTTCCCGTGGATGGTCACGCTCGCCCCGAAGACGGGAAGATGCGTATGGAACTTCGCCTCCCACGGGGGATTGAAATAGGTGTGGTTGAACGCTGCGCCGCCGTGGACGCCGAAGAGCACGTAATCATTGATCGGTCGGTCGAAACGGGTCCCGATGGAATCCAGGTACGCATCCGTGACCTCGGCGGGAAGCGTAAAGAAACTCGTATCTATGACGGGCTTGACGGTGACTTCTACAGGGGCGTTCTGCCGCACGGGCTGTCCCTGGATCCGCGTCTGGGCCCAACCGGTCCCCGCCAGCAGCAGGGCCGTCAAGAGGGTCATCATCCTTTTCATCGGAAGAGTTCCTTTAAGTTGATTTCCTGTTCCAGCTCCGTCTTCTCGGGGATCTCGATGAGGAACGAATCCTCGATCTTGAAGAAACGGACCTTCTCGGGCTGCTTGTGCTCCAGGAGGACGCCCGTGTCCACGATGCCGTTCCGGTTGATGTCTTCCGTGATGCGGATGCAGTATTTGCCGGCCTTGACATAGGGGAAGACCAGGGTCCCGTCCTTCGAGATATGGAACCCGCGGATCACCTTGTCCCGCTTTTCAGTCAGCAGGTCCACGATGTATTCGTTGTGGACGCCCTTGAGGACCAGGCTGAGCGTGCTGAGGGTCTCGTCCTTCGGCAGGCTGACCTTCATGACGGTGCTGTCGTTGTAGAAGCCGTTGATATCCCGGAACTGTCGGTAGGGGATCTTCAGGGTGTACTCGTATCCCTCCAGGAACTTCTCGACCGGCATGACGGTATAGCGGCGCAGGTTGGTGCTGTCCTTCACGACCCTGTACCTTTCATCCTGCTCCTGCTGACGCGGATTGATCGAACGGAGCTCCAGTTTCTTGAAGCCGTCCTGGATCAGCGGATACTTGAATTCGATGGTAAAGCCGTACTGCTCAACCGTTTCCGGAGAAACGGAAGTGGTATAGGCCGCAATGGTATCCTCGTGGGAGAGTTTCTTTCTCGCCCCCTTGGCGGCCTCGGCACGGGCCTTCTGGTCGAGGGCCAGCCGCACCATTTCGTTCGTCGGGACCAGGTTGCCGAGGGAATCCGTCTTGTCGTAGTTGATCTGGAAGAAAAGGGTGTCGGGCATCTGCTTCCGCTGGTCGTTGACCCAGATTTCCAGACTGTCCTTCTGGACGTTGAACTGGGTGATCAGCTGCTTGGTGGGCAGTCCCCGGATCTTCATCCGGTTGATCTTGGCATTCGGCGCCATGAAGGTGATGTACGCCGTCCGGTCGCCGACCCGTTCCTTCTTGACAATGAACTGCTTGGACGGTTTCTCCCGGAACATGTTCAGCTCGATGTCCGCCTTGCGGGCCATGCAGGCCGCCGTATCCTTCATGTCGAACTTGAGGAATTCATACAGGGTGTCCGTCACGACCCGCGTGGGCCGGTAAAGCGTATCCAGGAACGCAACCTGCTCATTGTCGGGATCATACATATTGTTGCCGTTCTCATCCCGGATGGCATAGACCCGGTAGAGGGTGTCCTGGATGTTCCGGATGCTGAAAAAGCCCCATTCATCCGTCTTGGTGGCGGCAACCGGTCGCTTGAGGAAGACGGCGGAGTCCGAATGGTCCTTGTAGAGGAGCACGGTCACCCCCTTGGCCGGTTTCAGGTCCGTGCTGTACTGCACAAGCCCCGTCATGCCCATCGAATCGATCCGCTCCCCGGTCGAGAAAACCAGGGTATAACCCGGGAACATGTTGCCCTCGTTGTTGTCCCCGATCGCGCCGGTCAGGTCGAGCGTATAGGTGGTGTTGCTGTCCAGGTCGGACTCGAACTCCACGATGACGGAACGGCCGCTCAGGCGGGCCTTCGGCTGTTTCTCCTGGGGAGGGGACAGGTAGATGTTCTTCCGCTCCTTGACCGTCACATATTCATTGAAGGGGAATTCGAGCCGGGTCTTGTGCGTGGGCACGTTGACCGCCCCCTGCGAGGGCTTCATCTTCAGGATGTTCAGGACCGGAGGAATGGTGTCCTTCGGTCCGCCGGTCGGGGCCTGCGTCGTATTGGCGCAGCCATGTGAAAAGAGCATGACCCCCACGACCAGTCCCGCCGGAATCAACGGGAAGTATTTGGATATAAACCGTTTCATAGATCTGTCCTCACAACACTCTGGATGCCCTCGATGCCCGAGAGCTTCCGGATCATTTTGTCAAGCACGTCCCGGCTGCTGACATAGAAATCGATGAACCCTTCGAAAATGCCGCCGTCGGAAGCGAGGGTCAGCCGCCGGATGTTGATGCCCATCACCAGCGAGATATAGCGTGAAATCTCGTTCAGCAGGCCGACCCGATCCAGGCCCTGGAGGGAGAGGCGGACGGGGAAGGAGTTGTCCTCGACCGATTCCTCCCACTTCGGCACGACGACCCAGTCCCCGTGCGTGGAGGCGAGTTCCTCGGCGACGGCGCAGCTCTTCTTATGCACCGTGACCGCCCCGTCCGGGCCGCGGAAGCCGACGACCGGATCGCCCGGAATCGGATGGCAGCAGGATGCGATGATGTATTTCGTCCCGCCGTCCCGTCCGAGGATGATCCGCTCCGCCGGAGAGCCGGATTCCTTCGGGTCACGCCGGAAGAAACGCCGCAGCAGGCTCGTTCCTTCACTGTCCTTGCGCAGGATCTCGGAGAGATTGTTCAGTTTCAGCGTCCCGAGGCCGATCCGGAGGAAAAGGTCGTCCTCCGAAGTGACGCCATAGGCCTTTATGAGGGTCTTCTTCAATTTGTCGTCCAGCGTGTACCCCAGGGACTGCAGCTGCTCCTCGAGGATATGCCGGCCGAAGCTGACGGTCTGCGCGCGGTTGCTGCGGAAATAGTCCATTACCACGGACTTGGCCCGCCGCGTCTGGAGGAACTGGAGCCATTCCTGCTTGGGATGCTCGTTCTCCGCCGTGATGATCTCCACCTGGTCGCCCGTTTTCAGGACATGGCTCAGGGGGACCAGCCGCATGTTCACCTTCGCGGCGATGGCCTTGCAGCCGATTTCCGTATGGATCTGGAACGCGAAGTCGAGGGCCGTCGCCCCCTTCATGATGGTCTTCTGCTCGCCCCGGGGCGTAAAGACCACGATCGTCGAACTGGTCAGGTCGTTGTGGATGATGTCGAGCAGTTCCAGGGCGTTGACGTCCGGATTGACCAGGATGTCCTTGATCTGCACCAGCCACTTGTCCATCTCGCTGTCATTCTCGCTGATGTAGCCGCTCTGCTTGTAGGACCAGTGCGCCGCGATGCCCTTTTCGGCGATGTCGTCCATCCGCTTCGAGCGGATCTGGACCTCGATCCACATGCCGTTGGGGGAGAGGACCGTACAGTGAAGCGCCTCATAGCCATTGGCTTTCGGATGCTTGACCCAGTCCCGGATCCGGTCCTGCTTAAAGCGGTATTCCCCGGTAATGATCGAGAAGATGTGGTAGCACTGGTCCCGCTCGGACTCAGTCTTCGCCGGATCCGGCGTGAACACGATCCGGACGGCATACAGGTCGTACACCTCCTCGAAGGGAATCCGTTTCACCTGCATCTTGTGCCAGACCGAATAGGGCGTCTTGATCCGCTTGCGGATGACGAAATCGAAGCCGGCTTCCCGCAGCGCCTTCTCGATCGGATAGATGAAGGCGTTGATTTCCTCCTCCTTCTCCACGACATTCTGCTGAATCCTGGTCGTAATCCGCTGATAGGCATCCGGTTCCTTGAAGCGCAGCCAGATATTCTCCATCTCCGACTTGACCCCGAACAGGCCGAGCCGATGGGCGAGCGGGATGAAGATGTACATCGTCTCGCTGAGGATCTTGTCGCGCTTGTGCTCCGGCATGTACTCGATGGTACGGCAGTTGTGGAGCCGGTCGGCGAGCTTGATCAGGACGACGCGGACATCGTCGCCGAGGGTCAGGAGGATCCGCTTGAAATTCTCCGCCTGGAGACTCTGGGAATAGATGTCGCTCTGCTTGTTCTTGTCTTCGTTGTCGAGGACGGTCTTGATCTTCGTCAGGCCGTCCACCAGGGAAGCGATCTTTTCCCCGAACAGGTTACGGAGGTCGTCCACCGTATAATCGGTGTCCTCCACGACATCATGCAGCAGGGCTGCGGAAATGGACTTGTAACCGAGACCGATGTCGCTGACGACGATCTGCGCCACGGCGATCGGGTGCAGGATATAGGGCTCGCCGCTGCGCCGGCGCACGTTTTTGTGGGCTTCGTTCGCAAACTCAAACGCCTTCTGGACAACGGCCAGTTCTTCCGCGTCGGCACAGCGCCGGGCAGCCGCTTCCTTCAGGACGGCATAATCCCGCTCGATGGCCGCGTAGTCTTCGGCGGTAAATACTGAAAAACTCATAAGACTTCCCTCCTTTTCCGTTTTTTCTCCTCGACGGCCTCCGCGTTCATCCGTTCGATCTGTTCAATCGTATATTTGTCCACATTCTGGTAGGCATAGGACAGCTCCGCCCCATACAGGACGATGGTCCATCCCAGGTTCAGGTAGGTCAGGAAGAGCGGCAGCGCGGCGAGCACACCGTAAACCGTGCTCACCCGGGTGACCATCACCTGCGTCTCCAGGTACAGGTACTGCAGGACCATGAATACCGGCCCGGCGATCAGCGCGGCTTTCAGGGCCTGCCGGTAATGGACCTTCGTCCCCGGGATGTACTTGTACATGGCCGAGAGGATCATCACCGCCGCGCCGGCATAGATCACCCAGGCCAGGAATGACTTGATATGCTCGGAAAACGCCACCCGGCTCGGGACGGCGAGGTCCAGCACATGGGTATAGACGATGGAGCCCGAGAAGAAGAGCAGGATGACGAACGGGGACAGGATGAGGATGCCGAGGCTGATGCCGAACATCCGGAAGAATTTCAGTTCCCGCTCCACCTGCCAGACGTTGTTGAAAACCCGCCGGACGCTGATCATCAGCCAGATGACGATCCAGAGGAAAGCCAGCATGGAGATGAGTCCGAAGAGGCCGGACTGGGCGGTTTTCAGGATGTTGTCGGCCGCATCCATCAGGCTGTTGATCAGGCGTTCATTGCTGATGTTGGCATAGAGGAACGCGCTCAGCTTGTCCGAAAGGCCCAGCCCGCCCGTCAGATAGAAGGCGATGGCGAGGAAGGGGACGATGGACATCACGCTCTGGTAGCTGAGCGCCGTGGCCTGGAAACCGATCTTCTGGTTGGAGAACGTATTGAACGTGAGGACCGCCACCTTCGCATCCTTGAGCAGGCGGGCCTTCCGGTGCTCCAGGTCGTCGGCGTTCATCCGCCACATGTCGATGGTGATGAACCGCACGACCCGGCTGGTCAGGATCCGGACCCAGCGGATGCGGACGGCGATTCCTTTCTTAATGCGCTCGAAGAATTTCATCCCGGATCAGAACAAACTCAGCTGCATATCCGATGCAGACGGCGGAACAACTTGATCATCAGCGGGGAGCATGGCCATGAAAGCGGCCTCGTCAATGACGGGAACGCCCAGGGAGGCGGCCTTTTTCAGCTTTTCCGGTCCGGGCTTCTCCCCGGCGAGCAGGAAATCCGTCTTCCCGCTGACGGAGCCGCTGTTCCGGCCGCCGTGGCGCTCGACGAGCGCTTTCATCTCCTCCCGGGAAATCGAGAAATTGCCGCTGATGACGATGGTCTTGCCGGCAAGGGCGTCGGAGCCGGCATCCCCGTCCGTTTCCACGGCCATCCGGAGCCCGGCTTCCGCGAGCCGGCGGATTTCCGCGCGGTGACGCTCCTCTTGGAAATAGCCGTACACGCTGTCGGCGATCACTTCGCCCACTTCCGGAATGTCAAGCAATTGCTCCTTCGTCGCCTCCGCGACCCGGTCCATGGAACCGAAATGCCGGGCGATGTCCTTGGCGGTCTGCTCGCCGACATGACGGATCCCGATGGCATAGAGCACCCGCTCGAACGGGACCTGGCGGGAAGCGCCGAGACTCTCCAGGAAACGGGTGGCGGACTTTTCCTTCCAGCCGTCCAGCATCAGCAGCTGCCCGAGCCGGAGGTCGTAGAAATCCGCCGGCGTGCGGACGAGGTTCAGTTCATACATCTGGTCCACCGTCGCGTCGCCGGCAAGCACATTCATCGCCTTGCGGCTGAGGAAATGGACCAGCTTTCCCTTGATCTGGGTCGGACACCCGTCCGGATTGGAACAGAACCAGCGGGCCTCGCCCTCGGGGCGCACCAGCGGAGCCCCGCAGTCGGGGCAATGGGTCGGGAATGCGGGACGGGGCGCGTCAGGGGCCCGTTTCGAAAGGTCCACGCCCGTGATTTTCGGGATGATTTCCCCGCCTTTCTCCACATAGACATAATCGCCGATGCGGATGTCGAGCTGGGTCATCCAGTCGGCGTTGTTGAGCGTGGCGCGCCGGACGACGGTGCCGGAGAGCTGCACCGGCTCCAGGTTGGCGACCGGCGTCACCGCCCCGGTGCGGCCGACCTGATAATCGATGCCGAGCACAGGCGTGAGCGCCTGCTCCGCCTTGTATTTGTAGGCGACGGCCCAGCGCGGCGACTTGGCCGTATAGCCGAGCGCCCGCTGGGAGGCCATCTCATTGATCTTGATGACGATCCCGTCCGTGGCGAAGGGGAGCTGCTTCCGGGCGGTATCCCAATGGGAGATATAGGCTTCGATCTCCCCGATATCATGGCAGATGCGCCGCTCGGGGGAGACCGGGAGGCCCCAGGAGGCCGCGGCGCGGAGCGCATCGTCGTGGGTCGGGAAATCCACGCTGCCGCTCGGGATGTGGTAGAGGGTGCACGTCAGCCCCCGCCGGCCCACCTCCTCGGGATCGAGCAGTTTCAGGGAACCGGAAGCGGCGTTGCGCGGATTGGCAAAAGGCTGCTCGCCAATTTCTTCCCGCTCGGCATTGAGCCGTTCGAAGGAGGCATACGGCATCAGGATTTCGCCCCGGATCTCGAACTCTTCCGGATAACCGGATCCGGAAAGCCGCCCGGGAATCGCGGAGATATGCCGGACATTCTCCGTCACATCGTCGCCGACGACCCCGTCGCCGCGCGTGAGCGCACGGAGCAGCCGGCCGTTCCGATAGGTCAGGCAGATGGCCGTGCCGTCGAATTTCAGTTCGCAACTGTACGTGAAGGCCGTATCCAGGGTCTTCTCCGCCCGGGCGGCAAACTCCTCGATTTCCGCGATGTTGTACGTATTCCCGAGCGAAAGCATCGGATAACGGTGGGGCACCTTGGCGAAATCGTTGCGGACATTGACCTCGGCGTTGGTTCCGGCCGGAGCGTCGATGTCGCTGCCGACGCGCTGGGTGGGGGAGTCCGGGGTCAGGAGCTCCGGATACTGCGCCTCCAGCGCCTCCAGTTCGTGCATCAGGAAGTCATAGTCCTGGTCGCTCATCGTGGGGGCATTGTCCACGTAATACCTGCGGCTGTTCTCCCGAAGGACATCCCTGAGTTGTCCGATACGCTGTTTCGCCTCCGTATAATCCATTTTCCGTAGCTGCATATTCAATTTACAAATATAATGATTTCTGCCGAAGTTTTCTTACATTTGCAGCGTGAAAAGAAAGAGTATCATTAATTCATAGCAAAATGAAAGATTCCATCATCATCCTCTGCGGCGGCGGTCCCGCTCCGGGCATGAACACGGTCGTGTTCTCGGTCGCCAAGACTTTCCTCTCCAACGGTTATCGCGTCATCGGCCTGCACGGCGGATACAGCGGCCTGTTCTCGAAAGCGCCCCGCACGGAGGATATCGACTTCTTCAAGGCGGACGCCTACTTCAACCGCGGCGGTTCCTACCTGCAGATGAGCCGTTTCAAACCGACGGACCAGGACTTCGAGGAGAACTTCAACCTCGGCCTCTTCCAGGAGAACAACATCAAGCTCCTCGTCACGGTCGGCGGCGACGACACCGCCTCCACGGCCAACCGCATCGCCAAGTTCCTCGAGGCGAAGCACTACCCGATCCGCAACATCCACGTCCCGAAGACCATCGACAACGACCTCCCGCTGCCGGACAACGCCCCGACCTTCGGCTTCAACTCCGCCAAGAACGAGGGCGCCCACCTGGCCCGCACCGTCTATGAAGATGCACGCACTTCCGGGAACTGGCTGATCATCAGCGCCATGGGCCGCAGCGCCGGCCACCTCGCCCTCGGTATCGGCGAGGCCACGCACTGCCCGATGACCATCATCCCCGAAATGTTCAACAAGACGGAGATCTGCCTCGACAAGATCGTCAAGCTGGCCCTTTCCGCCATCCTCAAGCGCAAGCTCCTCGGCATCCCGTACGGCACCGTCGTCGTCGCGGAAGGCGTCTTCCACGACCTGGATCCCCAGGAAATCAAGAACGCCGGCGTCAGCATGACCTACGACGAGCACGGCCATCCGGAACTCGGCAAGATCTCCAAGGCCGTCCTGTTCAACGACATCCTCGAGAAGGAGTTCAAGAAGATCGGCATCAAAGTCAAGACCCGTCCGGTCGAAATCGGCTACGACGTCCGCTGCCAGGATCCGGTCGCCTATGACCTGACCTACTGCTCCGAACTCGCGATGGGCGCCTACGAGCTTTTCGCCGCCGGTGAGACGGGCTGCATGGTCTATGTCGATGCCTTCGGCAACGCCAGGCCGCTCTACCTCAAGGACCTCCAGGGTGCTGACGGCAAGATCCCCCCGCGCCGCGTCAACATCGAGGGCGGTACTTCCCGCAACTACTACGGCCACATCTGCCACTACATCACCGAGGCCGACTACGAGGCTGCGAAGAAGTACGTCGCCGATCCCGCCGCCTATGACTTCAAGAAAATCCTTAATTGGTAATCATATGAAAAAAATCATTCCCATCCTCCTGCTGGCTGCAGCCGTCTTTGCAACAAGCTGCTCCTCGTCCTACCGTTCCGCACGCCATCCCAGCGTCCTCTTTGAACTGAACTCCGCCGATTACACGCTTTCCGAGCCCGTTTCGGCCACCGTCCATGTCACGAAGATCCTGGGCATCAACTTCGCGGAGATTTTCAATGCCCATTCGGGAGACTTCAGCGCCTCCGTCGTCGGAACGGATGTGGCCATGATCGGCTTCCTGTCCTCCCTGGACAAGTCAGTCGCCATCCACGACCTGCTGGAAAAGAACCCTGGCTACGACTTCGTGCTCTATCCGCAGTTCACCATCACCGGCAAGAACTACCTCATCTATTCGTCGGCGGATGTGACCGTGACGGCCCGCCTGGGCAAACTCGTGAAAAAGAACTAGTTCCGCAGTGAAACGCTTTGAAGGACGGGTGCTTCCGCTTGGAAGTGCCCGTTTTTCTTGCTACTTTTGCATCCGGAAGGGAGAATGCCATGGAACTCAAGACGATGCCCGAACTGTTCTGGCGCTACCTCAAGCGCCTCGCCGACATCCGGAACGACATTGACACGGATGCCGCCGCGGAGCAGATCCGCAGGGGGATCTGGTTCCGGGGGCCGAACGTATGGATCCTGGCCTTCTCGATCATCATCGCCTCGGTGGGCCTGAATGTCAACTCGACCGCCGTCATCATCGGCGCGATGCTGATCTCCCCGCTGATGGGGCCGATCATCGGCATCGGGCTTTCCCTCGGCACGAACGACGCGGAACTGCTGAAGAACGCATTCCGGAATTTCCTCGTGATGTTCGTCATCAGCCTCCTCGTTTCCACGCTCTATTTCCTGATATCCCCGCTCAGGCTGAACAACGCCACGGAGCTGGCCGCCCGCACCAGCCCCACGATCTACGACGTGTTCATCGCCTTTTTCGGCGGACTGGCGGGCATCCTCGAGAACTGCCGGAAGGAAAAGGGGACCGTGCTTGCCGGCGTTGCGATCGCGACGGCCATCATGCCGCCCCTGTGCACGGCCGGTTACGGGCTTGCCCACCTGAATGCCCATTATTTCTTCGGCGCCCTCTACCTGTTCTTGATCAACGGCGTGTTCATCGTCCTGGCCAACTACATGATGGTCAAGTATCTCCGATTCAGGAGCATGGAAGGAGCCGGCGAGATCGGCGACCGGCGCAGACGTGCGATGACCGCCCTGTTCATCGCCTTCATCGTCCCGAGCCTGTGGACGGCCGTCATCCTGATCCGGGACAATAATTTCGAGCGGAAGGTGGCCCAGCTGGTCGAAGGGAACCGGGTCGTCGGCAAGGCCTATATCTACGATTACACCGTCCATTCCGGCCGCCACCGCAACGTCGAGATCCGGACGGCCGGCCTGCTGGACGAGGCATCGAAACGGACCTTGCAGGAATCAGCGAAGAAACTGGGAATCAAGGAGAAACAGATTTCCATCTCCGACCATGCCTTCGGCCTGACGGCCATGGAGATGCAGGGCGTCCTGGACGAATATTCCGCCAAGGTGGCTCTCCAGATCGAACGGAAGGACCGGGAGATCTTCCGCCTGCAGAAGCAGATCGATTCCCTCAAAGTCTGGGTCGGGGAACTGCGGGACACGACCGGGAAGCACAATCCGCCGGAAGAATGAAAAGAAGGATCTACCAGGTTCTGCCCCGCCTCTGGGGGGAGGGTCGTTTCTCCTCCTTCGACGAGGCGTCCCTTTCCTATGTGAAAGGCCTCGGCATGACCGATATCTGGTTCACGGGCATCATCCGCCATGCCACGAAAAAGGCGGACGGCGGCTGCACGCCATCCCCGGTCGTCAAGGGCGAAGCCGGCTCGCCGTATGCCATTACCGACTATTATGACGTCAATCCGTATCTGGCTGATAATCCGGACGAAAGGATGTCCGAGTTCAAGGACTTGGTGAAACGGACGCATGCCGCCGGACTCCGCGTTGTCATCGATTTCGTGCCGAACCACGTCGCGCGCGACTACCATACCCGGATGCCCGGAAAAGCCTCCCTCGGAGACGGGGACGACCCGTCCGTCCACTGGCGCGAAGATAACGATTTCTATTATTATCCCGGCGAAGCCCTCCGCCTGCCTTTCGATACGGATTACCGGGAAGAGCCGGCCCGGGCGTCCGGGAACTGTTTCTCGCCGTCCCCGAGCATGAACGACTGGTGGGAAACCGTCCGGCTGAACTACTGCGACTTTCACACGCGGACCTGGGACCGGATGTATGACATCGTCCGTTTCTGGGCCGCCCTGGGCGTTGACGGATTCCGCTGCGACATGGTCGAGCTGGTCCCGCCGGCTTTCTTCACGTGGCTGATCCGCCGGATCCGGGATGAATTCCCCCAGGTCTGCTTCATTGCGGAAGTCTATCAGAAGGAACTGTACCGCAAATACATAGAGGAGGTCGGATTCGACCTGCTCTATGACAAATCCGGCCTCTACGACACCCTCCGCGCCATCGCTGCACACCACCTGCCGGCTTCCGCCGTCACAGGCGTCTGGCAGTCGCTCGGGGACCTGCAGCCCCGGATGCTCAATTTCCTGGAGAACCACGACGAGCAGCGGCTCGCCTCGGACTTCTTCCTCGGGGATGCCGCCAGGGCTTTTCCGCTCCTGGCCGTTTCCCTCCTGTTCAACGACGCGTCCTTCCTCCTGTACGCCGGACAGGAAATCGGCGAACGCGGCATGGATAATGAACCGTTCAGCGGCGTCAACGGCCGCACCTCGATTTTCGACTGGTGGAAAGTGGCCTCCCTCCAGCATCTGTATGCGGAACTTCATGGAAATCCGGTCCTTACGGAATCAGAACGGGGCATCCTCCGGCGGTATGTTGACGCGCTCCGCCTGGCGCAGTATCCGGCATTCCGGGAGGGCAAGACCTTCGATCTCGGCTATTGCCAGCCGGACGGGTTTGACCGCGGATCCCTTTTCGCCTTCCTCCGCTGCGACGGAGAGGAATGCTTCCTTGTCGTCGCCAACTTCGCACCAGCGCCCTGCTCGGGCGAAATCGTCATCCCGGACGAGGCTTTCGTTTACCTGGGTCTGGAGAAAAAAAGCAGTACCTGCCGGTTTTCCGTCGGGGCCTCCGACTATGTCGCAATGACCCTCTAGCGGGTCCTGCGCCGGAATTCCGCGACGGTGACCGCCGTGGCGACAGCCGCGTTGAGCGATTCGCTGCCCGGCTCGTCGACGGGATAGGGCGGAATGAAAAGACGCTCCGTCACGAGGGCGGCGACGGCGGGGGATATGCCCCTGGATTCATTGCCGATCACGATGAGGGACGGGGCCTGCGTCCCATCCGACAACGCTTTCTGATACAGGTCCTTCCCGTCCAGGAAAGTCCCATACACGGCCCCGCCTTGGGCGACGGCGGCTCGGGACAGCGCCACAAGGTCCGTATAATGGAAGCGGACGCGGAAAATGGCGCCCATCGTCGCCTGCACGACCTTGGGATTGAACACATCGACCGTATCGGGGGAGGCGTAAACGGCGTCGATGCCGAACCAGTCGGCGATGCGGAGGATCGTGCCGAGGTTGCCGGGGTCCCGGATGGCATCCAGTGCCAGGAAAAGGCCCCTGGAGGGGATCCGGGCATCGTCCAGAACGAGGTCTGCAGGCTGCCGCACGACGGCCAGCACGGGGGAAGGGGAGGAGAGGGCGGTGATACGGGCCATCGCCTCTTCGCCGATTTCATCCCGCCGGACGACCTGCTCGACGGTAAAACGGGAACGGAGCGCTTCCTCCACGAGTTTCGCGCCTTCGACGGTAAACAGGCCGGAAGCATCCCGGTACTTCTTGACGGAGAGGCTCTTCAGGCGCTTGATTTCGGCATGGGACAGGGTCATGGCGCAAAGATAAGAAGGAAATCGCGATTATTCGGCGTTTTTTGTTAAATTTGTGCCTGATGAATGCAAGTCGGAATATCCTCTCCTGCCTGCTGCTGGCCGCCCTCCTGCTGCCGGCCTGCAGCACGACCCGTTCCCTCCATGACGGGGAATTCCGGCTGGCCAGGAACAAGATCGAGGTCAACGACCGCTCCTTCAACACCCGGGAACTCCAGACCTATATCCGCCAGAAACCGAACTCCTCCATCCTCTTCGGCTGGAATCCCTTCCTGACCATCTACAACTGGGGTGGACAGGATCCGAAGGACTGGATGGGGCAGTTCCTGCAGCGGATTGGACAGGCGCCGGTCGTCTATGACCCGAACATGGTCGAGGCGTCCATCAACAACATGCTCAACCACCTCGAGTACATCGGTTACTATGGTTCCGCCGTCAAGAGCGAGGTCCGGGTCCACAAGCGGGAAGTGAATGTTACTTACCACGTTACCCTCGGCAAGCGTTATCCTGTCAGTTCGCTCCGGTTCGACCTTCCGAACTCGGAGGAATTCCGTACGGATTTTGAAGCGGACCGCGACAGGGTGACCATCAAGCCGGGACAGTTCCTCGCCGCCGCCGACCTGGAGGCCGAATCGGAACGCTCGGCCCAGTATTTCCGGACGAAGGGGTATTACGGGTTCTCCAAGACCCAGTATTTCTTTGTCGCCGACACGCTGACCGAGCCGGGCAAGGCCGCCCTGACGATGTCCATCCGGGAGTATGCCCGCAACACAAGCGAGCAGAGTGCCGTTCCAATCCGGAAATACCAGCTCGGCGACGTGCTGATTTCCTATGACAGGAACCTGCGGATCCGCCCGTCCGCGCTGGAAAACCTGAACATCCTGCGCCCGGGGCAGTATTATGATGAATCCGCCGTCAACCGGACCTACGCCCGCCTGTCCGCCCTCCATGTCTTCAACGGGGTCAATATCCAGATGGACCAGCGGGACAGCGCCCTGGTCGACTGCCGGATCGACCTCCGCCACTCGCGCCTGCAAGGCTTCAAAATCAACCTGGAGGCTTCGACCAATTCCACCGGACTGATGGGTATTTCCCCGCAGCTCAGTTACTTCCATAAGAATATCTTCCACGGCGGAGAACGGCTGAACATCGGCCTGAAAGGGAATTTCCAGTTCAAGCCCCGAGAAGATGTCCGCTCGACGGAATTCACCTTCTCCTCGGGTGTCAGTTTCCCGCAGTTCATCGGCCTGCCGAACCGCCTCTTTACGGGAACCGCCATTCCCCGGACGGATGTCACGACCGCCTTCAACTACCAGAACCGCCCGGAATACACCCGTACGACCATCTCCGCCGCCTTCGGCTACAGCGGCTCGGTGGACCAGCGCTTCTTTTTCCAATTCTCCCCGGTCCAGCTCGGTATCGTCCGGATGTTCGACATCAACCCGGATTTCGAAGAGTCCATTTTCCAGGATCCTTTCCTCTGGAACGCCTACCAGAGCCACTTCGACGCCGGCCTGGGCGCGATGCTCTACTATACGACCGACAATTCCATCAGCCCGAAGGGAAGCTACCATTACTACCGGCTCGGCATCGACCTGTCCGGCAACGTCCTGAGCCTGTTCAACCGCGGCATGAAGACGGACGAATTCGGCAAGCGGCTGATCTGGGGCACGCCCTATACCCAGTATGTCCGCGGAGAGTTCCAGCTGGGACGGACCTTCTCGCTGTTCGGCGACAGCGCCGCCCTCGCGTTCCGCCTCCTCGGCGGCATCGGCTATGCCTACGGCAATTCGGCGGCCCTGCCTTTTGAAAAGGCTTTCTACGCCGGAGGCGCCAACAGCATGCGCGGCTGGCAGGCCCGCACACTGGGCCCCGGCAGCCAGGAACTCATTGATTTCTTTATCATTCCCAACCAGACCGGCGAGGTCAAGCTGGAGGCGGATGCCGAACTGCGCTTCCCGCTTTTCTGGAAATTCGACGGGGCCGTGTTCGCCGAGGTCGGCAATGTCTGGGACCTGCGGGATCCGCTGGAGACCGGAAGCAGCCTCGCCGGCCTGCCCGGCAACCTGGCCGCAGACTGGGGACTCGGACTCCGCCTGGATTTCGACATCATCCTCGTGCGGCTGGACCTGGGCATCCGGGCACACGATCCAGCCCGCGAGGCGGGTGACCGTTGGGTGAAGCCGGCGGACTGGTTCCGAGGCGGCAATTACGCCGTTCACTTCGGCGTAGGCTATCCTTTCTGATCTTTCCCGGGATAGTATTTCCCCGGCCAGCAGGCCTCCAGATAGGCACGCAGCACGTTTTCGTGCCGGTTGTCCTGCGGGTGGTAGAAGACGGTCCCGGCGATTTCCGCGGGCAGGAATTCCTGGTCGACGAAATGGCCCGGGAAATCATGGGAATACTTGTAGCCGTCGCTGTACCCGAGTTCCTTCATCAGGGATGTCGGGGCGTTCCGGATCGGCAGGGGAACGGAGAGGTTGCCCGTCTTCCGCACCAGTTCCAGCGCCGCATCGACAGCGAGGTAAGATGCGTTGCTCTTGGGAGATGAGGCCAGATAGACCGTACACTCCGCCAGGGGGATGCGCCCCTCGGGCATCCCGATCCTGTCCACGACGTCGAAACAGGCGTTGGCCAGCAGGAGGGCATTGGGATTCGCCAGGCCGATGTCCTCGGAGGCGGAGATACAGAGCCGCCGGGCGATGAACTTCGGATCCTCTCCGCCGTCCAGCATCCGGGCCAGATAGTAGATGGCCGCATTCGGGTCGGACCCGCGGATGCTCTTGATGAAGGCGGAGATGATGTCGTAGTGCATATCTCCGTCCTTGTCATAGATGGCCATATTCTCCTGGATGCAGGACGTAACCGTCTGGTTGTCAATAACGATGGGGGAGCGGCCGGCGAAGGAGTCCACCACGATCTCCAACACGTTCAGGAGTTTCCGCGCGTCTCCGCCGCTGTAGCGGAAGAGCGCTTCCGTCTCCTCAACCCGGATATCCAGCTGCTTCAGGTAGGAATCCTCCCGCAGGGAACGATCGAGGAGAAACTGCAGGTCAGCCACTTCAAGTGACTTCAGGACAAACACCTGGCAGCGGGACAGCAGGGGAGTGATGACCTCGAAGGAAGGATTCTCCGTCGTCGCGCCTATGAGGATGACGATGCCCGCTTCGACCGCCCCGAGGAGCGCGTCCTGCTGGGCCTTGTTGAAGCGGTGGATCTCATCGATGAACAGGACCGGCGCCCCCTTGGCCCGGAACAGGCCGGCGCCTTTCGCCTTGTCGATGACCTCGCGGACATCCTTGACGCCCGCCGCGATGGCGGAAAGGGTGTAGAACTCCCGCTGCTGCGTCTCGGCAATGATGTGGGCGAGGGTCGTCTTCCCGACGCCGGGAGGACCCCAGAGGATGAAGGAGGACAGGTTGCCGCTCTCGATCATGTTGCGGAGGATGCACCCCTCGCCGACGAGGTGCCGCTGGCCCGCATACTGGTCCAGGCTGCGGGGCCGCATCCGCTCCGGCAACGGCGGGAGCATGGCATTCCTTCCGGTCGTCTCCATCCTGCTTAAATTTCCTTGGAAAAGACCCTGCGACGGCGTTTGAAGTCCTTTTGATACAGGTTCCAGAGGTTCTGGACCTTGTTGTTGGTCTCCATCTCGGCGTTCGATTCGCCGTACTTGAAACCGCCCTGCTGGATGTTGGGGATGATCTCGTTGAAGAGCATCGAGTGGACTCCCTTGTTGGCATATTCGGGATCGACGGCGATGAGCATCAGCTCGAGCGCCTCCTCATGCTTGAGGTACATCGATTTGATGACGTGCCACCAGCCGAAGGGGAAAAGATAGCCCCGGCACTTGTGGACCGCATGGGCCAGGGAAGGCATCGTAATCCCCACGGCGATCAGTTTGCCCTCCTCGTTCTCGACGAGGGTGACATAGCGGAGATCCAGCAGGCCGAGATAGGTATCGACATAACTGTCAATTACTTCCTGCGGAAGCACCGTAAAATCGAAGAGCTTGCAGTAGGCCCGGTTGATCAGGTCGAAAATCTTCTGGCCGTACTGTTCCTTCCGGACATCCCGCTTGGTGATCTTGCGGATGTGGAGGTTGTAGCGCTCGGCGACGATGGCGGCGCCGCGGCTTACCCGCTCGGGCACCTGGTCGGGCACATAGATCCGGTATTCGATCCAGTCGTTCACCTTGGTCATGCCCAGCGCCTCGAAATGCTTCCCGTAATAGGGATAATTGTATTTCAGCATGAAGGAACTGATGTCGTCGAACCCTTCCACGACGCAGCCTTCGTTATCAAAATCCGTGAAACCGAGGGGGCCGCTGACCTGGGTCATGCCATGCTTCTTGCCAAAGGCGACCACCGCTTCGATGAGGCTCCGGGAGACCTCCATGTCATCGATGAAATCCATCCATCCGAAGCGCACTTCGGCATGGTTCCAGTCCCGGTTGGCAATCTCGTTGATGATGGCCATGACACGGCCGCAGAGCTCGCCGTCCTTGTAAGCCAGGAACTTGGCGGTCTTGCTGTAGCGGGTCATCGGATTCTTTTCCGTCAGCGCATGCATTTCATCCAGATACAGGTTCGGGACATAATGCGGGCAATCCTTGTAGAGGCGGATCGGGAACCGGACAAAGTCCCGCAAGTCTTTCCTGCTCTGCACTTCCTTGATAATAACGGACATGAGGTTTTGTTTTAGTTCAATCTAGCATACAAAGTTACGTTTTTTTTCCCATACGGCCAAAGGACAGGGCCGCCGGAGGAACAGCTTGCATAATTGCAGGGAATGTGCTAAATTTGAATCGAGAATGCGTACACGGAACCTATTCCTGCGGTGGACCTTGCTCCTGTCGCTCCTCGTGAGCGTTCCGGCTGCCGGGCGGTCCTGGCTGGGTGCTTTCTTCTCCCCGAAAGCAACCGGCATCAGCAGTGTCTCTTCCGTCGGGACGGGGGAGGCCGCGTTCGTCCAGGCGGACCTCCTGCTGGACATGAACGGCGTTTACCGCGCCTGGAACGACAGTCCGGGACTCCAGCTGCGCGTCGCCGCCGATTATGTCATCGTCCGCGGCGCCCTTGCCACCGGAACGACCCTCAGCTGGATGGCAGGTCCCGGCCTGATGTTCGGTTATGTGTCCGACAGCGACAATGTCTTCGGCTTTTCCGGCAGCGTGACGGCGGGCACGTCGCTCATGTTCGATTTCCTCCGCAAGGTGGGTATCGTCCTGTCATTTTCCGCCGACATGGGCCTGCACTACAGCCGGTCCGACGGGCATCCCATCATGCGGTCTTACCGGAACGGTTATTTCCGCGCCTATTACCCGGAACTCCGTCTCCTTTACCAGTTTTAGCCATGCGGAGAATCCTGCCCGTCATCCTCGCTTTCCTGCTTTCCTCCCTTCCCCTTGCGGGCAGGGGCGGGAAGGTGTTCGCGGCCATGGAATGGGGGGCCGGCATCACCCTTGCCGACATCCATCTCTACAATTACCTGCTCGAAGGCGGCTACCGGATGAACGGCAGCGAGGTCTATTTCGGCGGAAAGATCAATGCCTATTGGCAGGGGAGTATCGGCTGCGAAATCTCCCCGACGTGGAGCCTCGCCCTGAACGCCGGATACGAAGGCGTCGACAGACAGTACCGCGTCTATCCGGTCACCCTGCGGGCCACCCATTACCTGCAGTCCTCCACGACGGACGGATGGTTCCTCTACGGCGAAGGGGGAGCGGGTTTCTGGAGCATCAGCGACATCTCCGTCGTGCTGGGACGGCTCGGCGCCGGCTACCGCATCGCGCTGACCCGCCACACCCTGCTCGATTTCCTGCTTTCCTACCGGCTGTCAATCAGAAATCCGGACCTGTTCGATCCGGATTCCACGAGGCAGATTCCTCCAGAGAGGATTGCACTCAATCATTTGTACGCCAACAAGTTGACCTTGTCGGTCGCCCTTTCTTTCCGTTAGACGGCCTGCAGTGTAAGCGTCACCTTGGCCGCGTATTTCTTGTCCGTAGCCGTGATGACCGCATCCAGGATGATGACCAGCTCATCCTTGTCATTGAAGCTGAGCGAGCCCTTTCCGGTACCGTATTCACTGATGACCTCGTAGGTGTTGTCATCGCCGAAATTGTAGGAGAGTTCACCGGTCGCGAGATCCGGCTCCCATTCGCCGATAAACGGTTCGGCACCGGCAAAGACGATCTTGACGGTACCCTTCGCCGTCAGGCTGATGGTCTCGACTTTGTATCCGCTGAGGTCATCTTCAATCTTCATGTCATTCTCGCGCAGGTACGCGACGATGGCGGAAGGATCGCAGCCGGGGAAGATGCGGCCGACGCCGAGGGAGGTGGGAACTTCATCGCCCATCACCTGGATCAGGGTCTCCTTCGGTTTCCAGGTACGGCAGAGGTTGTCGGCAAAGGATCCCGTGAGCGAGTCTTCCTCCACGTTCGCAAGCATCCGGATGACCGTGCCGTCGTCCAGGGTAAGGATCAGTTCGGTAGCGGCACGGGTCTCGTTGACCACCAGCTCGCCGAGGCCCTTGAGGAAGAATTTGTGGTCGGAACCGGTATAGGTGCCGACATGGGTCTTGTCCAGCTTCTCGCCCGGCTGGTCGAACTTTTCCGTCTGGACGGCGATATAGTCGCCGGATTCCGTCAGTTCGATGGTTTTGAAAGGAACCGCTCCATAGATCACATATTTCTCGGCTACTCCCTTGAATGCAGGGTCGGGAAGGGTAACGACATGCGGCGTGTCCGGATTGGACAGCTGATCGCAGGCGGCAAGGAGCGCAACGGCCATGCCTGCCAGAAGGATTCGGTGAAGTTTCATGATATTGAATGTTTAATTAGCAATCGGTCAGAACAATCTCACATGGAGTCCGAGATTGACGACAGGGTAGAACTTGGCATAGCCCAGTACCTTGTCGATCCAGCCCTTGTCCAGATCCTGGACGGCTTCGCTGGTCACGATGACCGGCTTGCCGTAATAGTCCGTCAGCTGGAGGGTGGGAGCGCCCAGATAGCAGGCGCCGAGGTCGAAGGTTACGGTCACGCGGCTGTCGGAACGGACCGGACGGCCGAAACCGATGCCGGCATACGGTCGGACGGAAGGGAAGTGGATGCCGGCCGAGATGAGCCCCTGCTCATCGGTCGTCACGAACTGCCCGTTGATGGAGACGCCGGATGTGTGATACTCCTCCTCCGGGATGGGAAGCGGGGAAGTATTGCCGATTTCGAGGAAACGGGTCGAACCGAGCGAGCAGTAGACGCCCAGTGAGAGGTGGAACCCTGCATTCTTGAAAGGATACAGGTCCAGGATACCCCGGAAGTCCTTGGTTACCAAGGTCGCACGCATCGCGATATCGTCATGGATGCTGATATCGTTATCATCCCATTTCGCATCCATATCGACGTGGAAACTGCGGTCGTAACCGATATTGCAGCCGGAGACATAAGCGGCGCGGAAGCCCGCATGCTTCCCGAGCGGGACGGCCGCCTGGAAACCGATGGCGTCCGTTCCGGCCGTCGTACCGATACCCAGGTGGTTCAGGAAATCGCCGGCCTGCGCCTGGAATCCGGCTCCGGACAGCGCGAATGCGGCAAAAAATAGAGCGATAGATTTTTTCATGGATCGGTTCTTAATTGTTACAAATATATGGATAAATTTTTGTTTTGCAAAAATGGGCATGATCCGGTTACATTTTATAAATGAATGAAGATAGTCAGAATCTTACGGCAGAGTCCGCTTCACCCGGCTCAGGAAAGGCCATCCGTACCGGCCGTTCCGGGAACAGAAGCATGTTTCACTTTCATATTGTTATTTTTTAAAAATATATATAAATTTGCGAGTTTTTTGGTAGGAGTAGCAGTATGAATTATTCCGTTTTGTTCAGCTCCGTCGCCTCCGTCATCCTCCTGACAGCCGGATGCGGCTTGCAGAATCCGGATTCACCGGACGGGAAATATTCCCGCAGGACCGGCGATCCGGTCGTATTCTCCGTCGGCGCCCATGATGATGCCCCGACACGTACCCAATATCGGGATGAGGATGTTTCCGGCGGTTTCCAGCACATCGACTGGCTGCAGGGAGACAAGCTCCGCATCTATTGCCCGCAGACACCGCTCCGTTATGACAGCGATATCCATTGGGCGGATTATACGGTGACGCCCGTCCCCGGGACGCCGGAGCTGGGAACACTCGACAACGCCCTGCCCAACGGCCTGGTCTGGGGAGAGACCGGTATCGAGTACCGTTTCTATTCCGTCTATCCGTCTCCTGAGGGCACCGATCCCCACGCCGGCCTGTCCGGGACATTCCATTTGACCATGCCCGCCGCGCAGACCGTGCCCGGCCTGATGGACAATGCCTTCATGACCGCAGCCGCCAGCGTGACGACCGGCGGTTCCGATGCGGAGGCCGTGAAACTGGATTTCTATCCTGCCTTCACCGCCTTTGAATTCCAGTTGGTCGGCGAGGAGGAAGAAGTCACGTTGAACAGCATCACGCTCAGCTCGACATCTACGCCGCTTACCGGCTCATTCACTGTTACTTACGACGGAACGTCCGCCTCCTATTCCTGCAGCGGCACCGGGATGTCCGCCACGCTGACCCTCCCGGCCGGGACCGTGCTTTCCCGGGCCAGGCCGGTGACCTGCACCCTTCTGACCATGCCAGGCGCGGCAACGGACCTGAAGCTGACCCTGGTCAGGACCTACAAGGGCACCGCCGTCACCAACAGCCTCGCGCTCAATTATGCCAACGGGACGCCCCTGGCTTTCAACCCCTTGAAGAAGTACGTCCTCAAGGGACTCGTCACACCGGTCATTCTCCAGGTCACGACGTTCGATGTGACGACCGGATCCTGGCAGACCTGGACGCATGGCGATACCGTTCTTTCCAACTAATCCGAGGGCACGATGAAAATGAACAGAATATACCGTCTTTTCTTCCTCTGCGCGTCCGCCGTCCTGCTGGCGGCGGGATGCGACAAGCAGCAGGACAAGGGTTCCATTCCCGAAGGGGAGCCGGCAGCCATGCAGCTGTCCTTCACCGTCATGGCGCCGGATGCCGTCAGGACCGACCCGACCAGGGCCGTCGACGCGGGTCCGTATCAGTTGACAGGACAGAAAGGGGAGAACGAAATCAACACCATCACCTTGATCCTCGTGGGGGTCAATGGCGGCAAGGAAGTCCGTACGGATATGCGGTATGAGACCCTTCCGGTCGATGCCGCCGAGAAATACGCCGCCGTCCATTCCTGCGAGGTTTCGCTCGCCGGCACGCTGAGCATGAGGCAGCACGTCTATATCGGCGCCAACCTGAGCGAAAGCATGATACAGGCCTTTGCGGCAGGGGAGCCATTCGTTTCCACGGCTTCCAGCGCCCGGGACGCGCTGGACGGAGTCATGGATTTCGACACCGACGGCAAGGCCTGCAACATGACGATGTTCACGAAGGTCATGAATCCGGATGCCGCTTCCGATGCGGCCGATCCCTATCTTTTCAACCTGACCGGCAAGGATAACCTCAACGGCAGTGCGGACAAGAAAATCGTCCTCGAGCGTCTTGTAAGCAAGGTGCTGCTTACCTTTGCGATGCAGGATTCCGGGATGATCACTTTCTCCGACCGCCTGGGCGACGCCTACAAGGGCTGGTGCACGCTGGAGGACATCAACTATGTGCTGACTCCGGCCGGACGCCGCACCTTCCTCGAGCGTACCGATACCCATGATGCGTTCACTTCCTTCCTGGACAGCGACCTGACCGCCCATGACGGCCGTTACCTCTATTTCGGAACGCCGTTCACCGCCGAGGCCGGAGCCAGCCACCCCGTTGCATACGACGAGAACAGGATGAAGTCCGAAGCGGCTTCCGGAGCTGATGCCGCAACACATTATCATGAAGGCATTTACTGCCTCGAAAGCCTCTCCGTGAACGATGTGGATGATCCCAAGGTCTATGGCAAATATGTGGTCATGGACGATGTCGCCCGCGGTGCGGTCCCGTATCTGAGCATCGGTTTCCGCTATGTCCCGAACAGGATCCATACGAACGCGGCCGACCTCGGCGAGGAAACCCTTTTCGGAAGCCGGGCCGAGGCCGAGGCCGTCCTTCCCGAAGGCCTGTTCTATGCCAACGAAGTCCCCGGCCACGCAGGTTATTATACCCAGGCCGCCTATGACGCCGCCATTGCCGCCGGCTGGTCCAAGGCAGAATTCGTAGCCTACAAGGACGGCATCAGCTACTACAGGACATTCATCAACGCGCCTGCCAAAGATGCTTCCCTCGTCCAGACCTATGCCGGCAGCACCGGACAGACCGTCGGTCTTGAAAGGAATACCTACCATATCGTCAGTGTGCCCACCGTCGTCCTTCCGGGCGATGCGGAGCTGCGCGACTATATCCGCGTGAATTCCCGGATCATCGACTGGTCTTTCGTCGGTTCCACCACCGTTGAAGTAATCCCTTAATCCGCTGAAGTCTATGAAAATCAATCCTATATTCCTGTTTGTTTCCGCCGCACTGGCGGCGATGGCCGGCTGCGGGAAAGGGGTTCAGCCGTCGGAGGACATCCCGGACGGGATCGGTGTCCGTTCCTGCCTGTTGACGCGCGCGGACGGCGACGAACCCGCCGGCCGCGACCAGCAGCCCGTTTTCCTTTTCTGGACGGAAGGGAACTTCAACAATCCTTCCGCCGGGGAGCCGGACTTCTTCGCCTGCACCCCGGACGACGGGGTGGATGCCTATTCCGAAATCAGCTACAATACCAAGGTTCCCTATCCTTCCGGCAATGCAGCCGTCAAGGCGACCGGATTCGCCCCGGCGCCGGGGGACGGTTATCTGGCGTTCGTGACGGAGGGGGATTATTCCCAGTTTACGATTCCTTCACCCGACGTACCCTATCCCGATGATACGCATGGCGTCATGGATGTGCTGGCATCACGCAGTTCCGTCTCGGGCTCCAACAGTTCCCATATCTCCGAGCCGCTGGAATTCATCCATGCCCAGACCCGGCTTTCGTTCCAGGCGACGCTGTCTGGAACGATGAGCAAGTTCGTGAAATTCGTACGGGTCCAGTTCCCGGGCTCGCTTGCGCCGATGAGCCTGGAATTCAATGAAACGAAAGGCATCTACGAAGTGAAGGGCGGCACCGACGGCATTGACGATTTCGTCTTCGGCAATTTCTGGACGACCAACGGAACATCCCAGTCCAGCGACCCCAGGGCCAATTTCACGATGTCCTTCCAGCTCGGCAGCGACAGGAAGCAGAATATGGGTTATACCCATCTCGCGCTGCCAGAAGACTGCACCGGAATCGACGTACACGTCCTGTATGAACTGGCCAACGGGATGAACGATTTCGGCCCGACCATCGGTACCGGCACCGACGTGTCCGAGATGGACGTGCCCGTGCACATCGATTTCGTCGATGCGGACAAGGACCCGGTGGCGCTTTCCGCCGGAGATGCCTACAACATCGTCCTGGTCTTCGACACCTACAACATCGAGATCATCGGCCAGCCGGCCCGTTGGCAGGACGGCGGCTATGTGTCCATCCCGATCCAAATCAGATAGTTTCGAGCCATGAAGAATTCCAGCCTATTGTCTATCCTTCTCTCCGGCGCGCTGCTTTCGCCGGCCTGCAACGGCATCGTCGAGCAGCCGGTGGCGGAAACGCAGATATTGGTAGCGCCGTATGTCTATGGCACTTTCCCCGGCGGAGCCGCAACCCGGGCCATCGATCTTGAAGATACCGGCGAAGAAGGGAATCCCCATTACCATTACAACGGGTTCAACGGCGAACCCGACAAGACCGTCCTTCCGATCGGTTCTACGCTGTGGCTGACCTACAGGAAAGCCCTTGACGGCATTACCGATCCCGATCCAGCAAACGATGCGGACTGGGAGGAATCGAACCTCCGCGCCTATGTGGTCCAGAATTCCGCCGGATACAACGCGCTGTATCCCATCGCCTCGCATACCGTGACCGAGGATGGCCATGCCTATTATGTCGTCGATGACATGGTGGACGGCGAATACAGGATCACCAATCCGCTTTACCTCAAGGATGGCCTCTATCAGTTCCGCATGGTCAGCCCGGCCGCCAAGATTTCCGCCTCCGACCTGCGGATGCGCGTGGACAACGGCATGTACCTCTATTCCAACGACGAGCGCTACGAGCAGACCCGGAGCAAGGTCATCGAGGTCGTGAGCAACAGCCAGGGCGTGCAGAACATCGTCCTGAATCCCATGATCAACCAGACCGCCCGCTTCAAGGTCACCCTCAAGCCCGGCAGCAATGTCAACAGCCTGGAAATGCTTTCCCAGGGCATCGAGGTCAGCGGCCTGCAGAACCCCGAGACCGAAGACGGCAACCTGGCTTTCCAGTGGAGTTCCCTTGCCGTGGCCGACACGCTCAAGATGAAGCTCGCGGACAAGTATTCGCGCGTATCAATCAAGGAATTCAGCGTCGGGGAGGACGGTTCCATCACCGGTCATACGGGCGTCCTTCCGACCAATGCGATGAGCACCACGATGGTCATCCTGGTCAACGTGGCCGTGAACGGCATCCCGACCCAATATCTCGTGCCGCTGTACAAGATGGTCCTGTACCATGGCCATTCCTACAACCTCGAGCTGGAAATCGGCCTGGACGGCGACATCCGCGTGATGAACTGGGCCAACCAGGCCTGGAACGGAGAAGTAACATTCAATGACTGAGGAGGACCGCAGCATGAAAAAAATGATCAGCATGGCAAGCCTGGCGGTCATCGCCGCCCTTTCCATCTCCTGCGCGAAGGCGGTGGAAGAAAAGGCAGGGGAGGGGTACAGACGGGTACCCGTGGAATTCACCCTCGACATCGCCGATGTGCAGGGAGAACTGACCCGGGCCTCCGGAGCCCTTTTCCCGGAAGTCGAAAACTGGATTTTCGACTATTATTTCATCCAGTTCTCGTCCCGTGGCGTATCCGTCGTTTCCGGCCATCACAGGGCCTCCGTTACCGTCGGTGACCTTGTGGTCCGGGAAACCAGCTGGCTTTACGACACCGGTGACTGCACCGTGGCGTTCATCGCCAACATTTCCCCGGCGGGAGCCGATTACGACGACGACCCGGGGTGGAAAACCGACGAGGGGATCATCAAGATTTCGGACAACATGCTTGGTTTCCAGGAGATGAAATTCGATATGGGCAAGCGCATCGCCGCCGTGGAGAACGGCAGCCTGAAGCACATGCCGATGTGCGGTTACTGGCAGGGGAGTGTCACCCCGGACAACAATACCGAGGAGAATCCATTCAAGCTGACCGCCACCCTCGGCCGCATGATCGTCAGGATGAATGTCAACATCACCAACCGGACCTCATCCGCAATCACTTCCGTCGCCCTGGAGAACGCCTCCACCAAGGCCTACCTCTTCCCGCAGGTGGAGAACACAGCGCTGGAGGCGGAGGATTATACGACCCTTGTCAACAACGTGAATATCGCGCCGGGTGCGACGAAGTCCCTGTACTTCTACACGGCGCCGAATTTCTGCACCGCCGACAAGGCCTCCACCCTGGTCTTCACGGCCGCCAACGGCAAGACCGCGGATGTCAAGGTGGGGAATGACATCGACAGCGGGGACTACAATCTGTACATGAATACCATTTACACCTTCAATCTCGATCTCAAGCAATGAAAAGATACAGCATCTATGCGCTTTTTGCCGTCCTGACGGCGGCGATGGCCGTTTCTTGTGAAAAGGAAAGGGACTTGGACGGCTCCGTGAACGGGCGCGACGCCATCCGCTTCACCTCGTTCCGCAGGCAGGTGTTCACCCGTGCAGACATCGACCAGGCCGTTTTTGCCGAGGGAACGGCATACACCCTCCTGGCCGTCGGGCACAAAGAAAGTGCGGCAGCATATAACTGGGCAACGGACGCCGGTTTCGTCGATGTCCCGGAGACCGGGGTGGAAACAGCCGCCCACGCCATCCAGTATGAACCCACGGCGATGTTCCCCAAGGACGCCGACCTGGATTTCTTTGCCCTGACATACGGTAATACGACGGCACCGTCGCTTGATTCCGCGCCCGTTGACGGGGCCGTGCCGACCATTACCCTCACCGAGGCGGGGGACCGTCTCGCAGACCTGCAGCACAGCAATTCCGTGAAGGAGCGCACCTCCGCCGGCGGAACCGTGATCCTTCCGTTCGACCATGCACTCGCTGCGGTCAATTTCCTCATCGCCAAGCAGGATGAATCCGGCGACGCCGTCAGCGACCGGCAGCTGGAAGCCGTCAGGGTGACAAGCATCAAGCTGGAGAACGTTGCCGAGGAGGCGACGATGGATATCGCATCCGGTGAATGGAGCTGGACGGCCGCGCATGTCGGCAACCGTTCGGTCTTTTCCGATGGCGACGGCGTCGCCCTCACCACTTCCGCCACGGCGATAGGGGAGGAGGACCTGCTGGTTTTCCCGAACAGCGACGGCGACAAGACCAACAACGTCTACGACCCGGATGCCCCGTTCAAGTATTACACGGCAGACGGTGACGAATGTCCTTCAAAAGGGGAGCAGGTCATCATAAAAATCGCCCTTGAAGGCCTTCAGACCTATGATTTTGACGCCGGTGACTATGTTCCCATGGAGAAAACGCTCCAGGACGGAACCGTCGTCTCCGGCGGCAGGGCGGAGGTAAGTTTCCCGCTCCGGCTTTACGACGACCGCAAGGGTCTCGATGCCGGTCCGATGCTCTTTGAGCGCAACCATAAATATACCCTTTCCATCTTCGTGATGCGGGACAATGTCCGCATCGTGGCGGTCTCGCCCCAGGTGTATAAGTGGGAGGATGTCAAGATCGCAGGCGAGGCTGAAGAGATCCTCGGACAGCCGGTGACCTTCGGCGGCATCGTATGGATGGACCGCAACCTGGGCGCTTCCTCCGCCGACTGCGAGAACGACTGGTGGCACAGCTGCGGCTATTTCTATCAGTTCGGAAGGAATATTCCGTATATCATCAACCTGGATGACATCCTCGCTGCCGACGGGAAGTCGGAGAAGCCCGACCTGCTCACCACCGGATCCCATTCTTTCACCAAGACGGCTTCCAGTCCGTCCAGGGGGACGACTTATTTTTCGTCCAAGGGCTTCTATCTGTTTTATACCTTTAATGAAAAAGGGGAAAAGGTCTATGACTGGTATGGTGGAACAAACTATATCTATGAGCCGAATGTCGAGAACAGGACGCTCTCGGACCGCACGTATGTCGCCATCAGGCCGGGGGAGAAGGGCTTCTATGGCATGATGGCCGGCGGCAGCAATACATCAACCTGGGCCAGGAACGCGTCCGGGTCAGCGGAGCCGAAAAACGGTTCTTTCTGGCTCGATCCGGCCAACCTCAAGAAAGGCAATCCCGAGAACCAGCCTGTTCCGAAAGGCTGGCGGATGCCTACCCGGGCCGACGGCTACAAGATCCTTCCCGAACCGGCCCAGAACGCCCGGTCCTGGATGGAGTACGCCGCCTATCTCTTCCAGGGCAGGATCAGCGACCTCGACCAGAATATCAGCGGCGATGTCAATAAATTGAGCTATGTCCTCGGCGACGACAATTACCGTTACCAGTATGTCCGCGGACGCATTTACGTCAAAGAGGATGAAACGCCTGATGCTGACGGACTTACATCCATCGGTGTCTATAGTTCCAGCGTGCCGGACGCTTCGGCCGCTCCCTGCATTTACGGCATCAAGCGACAGGGAACTCCGGAGGCCTACAGGATCATGATCAAGCGGATGAAGAGCAATGTGACAGGACGCTATTTCCTCAGGATTTCCCAGTTCCCGTCCAATGAGAACGAAATCTTCAGGACCAGTGTCGACAAGACAGGCACCCAGAATTCCAAAGCGCTCTCATACAACGGAACAGCTGCCACCAAGTGGAATCTGCAGGAATTCGACTGGGAGCATCCCTCAGGCGTCCTGGATTTCCCGTTGCAGGGATACATTGACGCCGGCGGTGATGTCCCGTATTGGAACCAGATCGGCATCTGTACGATCATGCGTCTGCCGGAATATGAATCCAGTCTTTCATCCTCGACCAATTGGACATTCTATATGAGGAATGCCACATCAGGCGTCGCCGTCGGAGCCGCCAGCCGCCGCGCGCTTGGAGACTGCATCCGGCTTGTCCGCGATATGGATGCTGACTAAGTGTTTACCCTGCCTTCAGCGACCGGCTGTCGGCAGGGTAGCGTTTTGTTTCCGTTACTTAACATAATATAAATTGTGTAACAAATCAGGGGAGAAGGGGACTGCGTGGGATTATTCGTCATTTTTCCGTATCTTTGTGCCGCAAACTGAGAATAAAATGTCAAAGAAAAAAACGGATCTGGTCCTGGAGCGCGTGCTGATCGAATCGGTGGCGGCAGAAGGCAAAGCGCTCGCGCACATCGACGGCCAGGTCCTGTTCGTCGAATTCGCCGTTCCCGGCGACATCGTCGACGTCAAGGTTTATAAAAAGAAAAGGAATTACATGGAGGGCTACACGGTCCGGATGGTCCAGCCGTCTCCGCACCGGCTGAAACCCTTCTGTCCGCATTTCGGCTTCTGCGGCGGATGCCGCTGGCAGCCTCTTCCTTACGCCATGCAACTGGAGGCGAAACGGCAGCAGGTCTGGGACCAGCTGGTTCGCCTGGGCCATCTGGATGTACCGGAAATCCGCCCGACACTCCCCTCCCAGCGGACGCAATATTACCGTAACAAGCTGGAATTCACCGCTTCAGACAAACGCTGGATCTACCGGGACGAGGATCCCGACGCCATCCCGCCGGAAGACCGGCCCGGCCTCGGTTTCCACGTCGGCAAGTTCTTCGACAAGGTCCTGGATATCAAGGACTGCCATCTCCAGCCGGCGCCATCTAACGATATTCGCTTGTTTATCAAGCACTTCTGCGTTGAAAACGGCTACGAATTCTTCAATATCCGGGAGAACCGCGGCTTTTTCCGCAACATGTTTGTCCGGACGACGGAAAGCGGCGACGTGATGCTGATCGTCTGCTTCTTCCATGAGGATGTCGAGAAACGGACGGCCCTCCTGGATGCCGTCGCAGCGATGTTCCCGCAGGTCAAATCGCTCTATTACGTCATCAACACGAAACTGAACGACTCCATCGGCGACCAGGAATGCATCCTCTACAAGGGCGATGATGCCGTGTACGAGGAAATGGAAGGCCTCCGCTTCAAAATCGGCCCGAAATCCTTCTACCAGACCAACTCCCTGCAGGCTTACCAGCTTTACAGTGTGGCGCGCGAATTTGCGGAACTGACTGGGAATGAGATCGTTTATGACCTATACACCGGGACCGGCACCATTGCCCAGTTCGTAGCCCGGCAGGCCCGGAAAGTCATCGGCATCGAATATGTCCCCGAAGCCATCGCCGATGCGCGGATCAATGCCCGGAACAACGGCATCGACAACTGCAGCTTCTTCGCCGGTGACATGAAGGACGTCCTCTCCCCCGCTTTCATCCGGGAAAACGGCCGCCCGGACGTGATCATCCTCGATCCGCCGCGCGCGGGCATCCATCCGGACGTGGCGAAGGTCATCCTCGACGCCGCACCGGACCGGATGGTCTATGTCAGCTGCAACCCCGCCTCCCAGGCCCGTGACCTGGCCATCCTCTCCGAGAAATACCTCATCACGGCCGTCCAGCCGGTCGATATGTTCCCCCACACGCAGCATGTCGAGAATGTCTGCGCCCTAAAACGCCGCGAAGCATGACCCTGCCCATTTCTTTCCTTCTGCTGATCGTCGGTCTGGCACTCGTCATCCTCGGTGCCGACGCGCTGGTCGAAGGCGCATCCGCCATCGCCCGGAAACTCGGTGTCAGCGAATTCGTCATCGGACTCACCATCGTCGGCATGGGCACCTCCGCGCCGGAAATGGTCGTCAGTCTCCTCGGCGCAATCAAGGGCAATGCCGACATTGCGGTCGGCAACGTCGTGGGTTCCAACATCTTCAACACCCTGCTGATCCTGGGTCTCACCGCCATCATCCTCCCGATCGGCGTCTCCCGGGCCAACCTGCGCCGCGATATCCCCCTCGGCATCTTCTCCACCCTGCTGGTCATCGGCCTCGGCATGGACCTGGCGCTGCATTACGGCCCGGAAAACACGCTGGGACGCATCGACGGCGTCATCCTGCTTGCCGCCTTCGCCCTTTACATCTGGAGCTGCTTCAAATTTGACGACAAAACCACCGCCCCGGATCCGGAGGAAAAAGCCCGTGTCAACAAGGTGTGGGTAGCGGTCCTGCTTGTTCTCGGCGGCCTGGCCGGCCTGGTCTTCGGCGGCGAAATCTTCGTCGACAATGCCACGGAAATCGCGCATCAGTTCGGCGTCAGTGACAAGTTCATCGCCATCACCCTCCTTGCGGGCGGAACTTCCCTCCCCGAGCTGGCCACCTGCGTGGTTGCCGCCGCCAAGAAACGCGGCCAGCTGGCCCTCGGCAACATCATCGGCTCCAACGTCTTCAACCTGCTGCTCATCCTGGGCAGTGCAGCCGCCATCAACCCGCTCTCTTTCGCGGACATGGACTGGATCGATCTCGGTGTGCTCCTTGCCAGTTCCGTTGCGGTCCTGCTGGCCGCGTTCACCTTCAAGCGGAACAAGATCGACAGGGCCGACGGCGCCTTCCTGGTCGCCATCTGGCTGGTCTATATGGTTTACCTGTTCCGGGGGATGTGACCCGTAAAAAAAAGCGACCGTTACTGGTCGCTTTTTTCATTTGCCATCTGCTCTTTCGAGACGATCGGATTGGCGTAGATCCGCAGGAAGATGTCCCGGAGCTCCACCCGGTTGAGCGTCGGTTCGACTTTGTCCAGCTGCTTCTCCGTGTAGAGGATGAAGCGCTCCATCTCTTCCGGGGCATAACGGTCCGAATACTTGAAGGAATGGTTTACAAGGTCATAGGCTATGTAATTGTTTTTCCACAGCTTGAATCCCTCGATAACACGGCGGTCGACCGCATGGCGGATGGCCTGGTAGCGGTCGTTCTTGTCGCAGTAGGAGGCCTCGCGGATCTCCTCCTCGGTCAGCGGATCGCCGAAGTTCAGATGGACATCGCCCTTCTGCTGCTTGATGCCGAGCATGATGCTCTGCAGGTCCTCGTTCTCCGTCTTGACATACTTCTGCGTGCGGGAAATCAGGATCTCGCGCGCCTTCAGGATGTCGCACGGCTCGTATTCGTAGGAGATGCTCAGCGGAACGATGTTCAGTTCGCGGAAATTCTCCAGGAAATCCTTCTTTCCGCTCATGTCGAGCATCTTGAGCAGACCCTGCTCGGTCACATCCGCACCGTCTTTCGTCCGTCCCTGCTTCTGGGCGATCCAGACCGAACTCTTGCCGCTGGTGATCGTGTCGCGGATATACTGCGACAGGACCTGCGAGGAGAGATACAGTTCGCGGGCGGAAATCCCGCGGATGACCTTGATCATCCGGTTGGAGCGGATCAGGTATTCCAGCGCCTTGCTCTGGAGCAGATTGTCCCCGACGCAGATCTCCGTCAGCGGAAGGTGGTTCCGGAAGAGAATGATCTGGGTGAAGGCCGGGTCCAGGATGATGTCGCGGTGGTTCGACATGAAAAGGCATTTCCCATTGAGCGACTGGAGTTTGGACACACCGTCGTAGGAGAAATTATGGACGGAGGTTTCGATCACCCACTCGATGGCATGCGACATGATCGCGCGCTGGAACTCGTCGATGCTGTGAATCTGCTTCAACTGGTCCCGGAGGAAAGTCTCGGGCTGGTTGGAAAAGATGTATTTGGAAATCCAGGGGACGGAAGGATGGTTGGCAATCTTGCCGAGGGCAACGACCGCTTCTTCGTCCGTATAAGGAGCGATGCTTTCTACTTGGTACTGTTCCATAGAGGTTCGGTTTTGTTTCGTACAGAAGACAAAGTTACACATTTTCATCCACTTCCCCAAAACCATCCGCCCGGAACAGCAGCGAACTGTCCCCGTAGCTGAGGAAACGGAAAGCATGGGAAAGCGCATAGTCATAGATGCGGCGCCAGTCGCCGCCGACGAAGGCGGAAATCAACAGGATCAGCGTGCTTTCCGGCTGGTGGAAATTGGTGACCATCCGGTCAACCAGCCGGAACCGGAAGCCAGGGACAATGATGATTCTCGTTCCTATCTTCAATTCTTTCAAATTATTATCCTCAAGATAGTGAACAATTGCTTCAAGTGATTCCCGGGTCGTGTAAGCATAGGTGCGCGTATAAGGTTCCCACTGGTCGACATCGGCCGGCGCCCCCGTTTCCAGGCATTTGACACCGACATAATAAAGCGATTCCAGGGTCCGGACGGAAGTCGTCCCGACAGCCGTCACGGACCGCTTTCCGGCCAGGAGCTCCCGCAGGAGCGGCAGACTGACGGTAAATGGTTCGCGGTGCATCGGATGCTCGGAGACCAGCGAAGACTTGACGGGCAGGAAGGTGCCGGCTCCGACATGGAGGCACACGGTTTCCGTTTCAATCCCCTTCTCCCGGATCCGCTGAAGGACGTTTTCCGTAAAGTGAAGGCCGGCGGTCGGCGCGGCGACAGAGCCCCTGTACTTCGCGTAAAGGGTCTGATATCGCTCAGTGTCAATCGCTTCCGACGCCCTGTTCAGATAGGGAGGAATCGGAATGGTTCCACAGCGTTCCAGGACGGCAGAGAAGGGCGAGCCGTCCTTCCAGCGGAAAACGACGGTGCCGGTCTGGCCTTCCCTGCCTTCGAGGCGAGCCTCCAGCCCCATTGCTGCCACAGCCGCATCCCCATCCGGATTATACAGGGAGAGCACATCCTCCTTCCAGCGCTTGGCGTTTCCGATCACACACTTCCAGGAGCAGGTTTCCGTGGCTGCGAAGGCCGTGTTGTATTCGGCCGGACGGACGGGTTCCAGGCAGAAGACCTCGATGTGGGCACCGCTTTGCCGCTGAAAATGCAAGCGGGCCGGAACAACCTTCGTATCATTGAATACCATCAAGGAATCGGCGGGGAGAAGGTCCGGAAGCTGCCGAAAGACGAATTCATCGACATGGCCGTCCTGATAGCGAAGAAGCTTCGAGGCATCGCGTTCTGGCAAAGGATATTTGGCAATCCTCGCATCGTCGAGCGGATAACGGTAATCCTCGATATGGATTTCAGGTATCATTCTCTTTCTTTAAAATTTGTGCGAAGTTACACAAAAGCGCGCGAATAGCGAAATCTCGCGCCCATGTTCCTGGTGTTCATATTTCCGAATTAACTCTATTCATATTTGTAAATTTATCCCTATTTTCTATAATTCACATAATTAAACAATACAAAATGCGTTTAGATTTGTAAACTGCTTACACGGATATCATTATTAGAAATGTTTATATCAAATTTTATGATTTATTATCATATTAAGAATCAGCGATTTATATAAATTTATTATAATTAAAGATACAATAATCGAAAGCATTGTGCCGGAATAATGGCACAACAATGTGCGAATTCAGTTGCACAAAGCACGATATTTTAGTTATTAATCAGTAATTTAGATATTGTTATTTAAACCATTATTCAATTAATTTACACGAATGGGCATCCATATTTTGCTCCAATCCCCTACTGAAAACCATTTGCATGGAATAACAGAAATGATTATATTTGTGAACACAACAGTAAGAGATATGAATCAGCGCTTACAACAATTCATCCAGGCGGAAAACCTCAGCCAGGCCCAGTTCGCAGACCTGCTCAAAGTCGCGCGCGCCAGCGTGTCCAACATTCTTTCCGGCCGCAACAAACCGGGCTTCGATTTTCTGGAAAGTCTGTCCCTCCACTTCCCCGATTTGAACCTGGAGTGGATTGTCACCGGTCGTGGACGGATGTTTAAATCGCGTACAGAGTCTTCACCATCAATCACTTCCGAGTCTCCTGCCCCTACGGACGGACTCCTTTTTCCCGACAGTCAACCGGCCGAGAATCCCGTATTTGCAGAGGATCCGGTGCCACCCGGGAGGATTCCGGCTTCTCAGACCGTTGTCCAAAGCGAGAAAAAAGTGGATCGGATCCTCGTTTTCTTCTCGGACGGTACATACCAGGAGATAATTTCGTAAATTTGCGAAACAACGACGGAATTGATATGACCGAGAAATTCATGCACCGTATCCTGCGGTTCAGGAACCAATTGTCCTTTTCGCCCCTGCTGGCCAGGTACTGGACTTCCCGTCCATTCTTCAACCAGCCGGTTGAGCTTTGGGGCCTGCCTTTCAGGAATCCGCTCGGCATCGCCGGAATGGATCCGGAAGGACGTTATGCAGAAGCGCTGTCCGACTGCGGTTTCGGCTTCGTCGTCAGCGGCCCCTTCTTCCCGGAAACGGGCAATGAACACATTCTGAAGGCGGTACGCGGCCTTCAGCACAAAGGTTCTGTGCCCGTTGCCGCCGCGCTTTCCAAGCGCCCCGGTGACGTGGATGACGATCTGGTGCTCAACGATTATCTGGTTCCGTTTTCCCTGCTTTACGACTTCGTCGATTTCTTCATCGTCGAGATGGAGGCCCCCCAGATCGACGCCATCTCCGAAATCCTGGACGAACTCGTGAGTCTCCGGCTCTGTTATGAGCATTTCCGCCCGATCCTCCTCCGGATTCCGGCAAAAACGCCCCCTGACGAACTGGAGGGCATCCTTTCTTTCTGCATGCTGTCCGGCATCGACGGGATAGCGGCAGAAGGCGCATCCCTTGTCCGGCAGGTTGTCGGACATGTTTCCGGCCGCCTTCCCGTCGCCGGCGTGGCCCAGGCCATGACACCGGAGCAGGCGCTGGAGCTCCGGGAAGCCGGCGCCGTCCTGTTCATCACGGACGGAGGATTCGCCCGCCAGGGATGGAAAGCACCGGCCAGGATCATGAAAGCTTTGAAGAACACGCCCCCGCAGCAATGATACACGCCTCCATCTGCACCATCGGCGATGAAATCCTGATCGGACAGATCGTTGATACCAATTCTTCCCGCATCGCACGCGCCCTCGGCGAAGCCGGCATCCAGACCACCCGCATGCTTTCCATCGGGGACCGGCGGGACGACATCATCGACAATTTACGGAACGAGTTAAAAATCAACGATATAGTCCTATCGACCGGCGGTCTTGGGCCGACGAAGGATGATATCACGAAGGCGGCCCTGGCGACACTTTCCGGCAGCCGGCAGTATGTCGAACACGCCGGCCAGCTCGCCATCATCCACGCGTTCCTCCATGCAAGGGGGCTGGACGTCCTGGACATCAACCGGGCGCAAGCGCTTGTCCCGGATACGTGCGAAGTCATTGAAAACAAGCTGGGGACGGCACCCGTCATGGTTTTCCGCTTCCCTGCGGAGGTTTTCGGGCACCCTGCGGTGCTCTATGCCCTCCCGGGCGTTCCGCATGAGGCCATCGGCGCGGTTCCGGACATACTCGCCGACATCCGGAGCCATTTCCGGACCGAATCCATCGTCCACAGGAACCTGATGGTATTCGGGCTGGCGGAATCCGCCCTGTCCAAGAAGATCGCCCCGTGGGAGGATTCGCTTCCGGAGGGCATGCATCTCGCCTACCTCCCGAATATGCTCACAGGCGTCCGTCTGCGACTCTCCCTGTACGGATGTACCCCGGAGGAAGGAAACGCCCGGATTCAGGCGGAAATCGACCGTTTAAAGCCCATTCTGGGAGATTTGATCTATTCGGAAACCGACGATACCCTGGAGAATGCGGTCGGACGCCTGCTCAAGACTTCCGGCAAGACCTTGAGCGCCGCCGAATCCTGCACCGGAGGGAATATCGCCCACATGATCACCTCCGTCCCGGGCTCATCCGCGTATTTCCTGGGTTCCGTAACCTCCTATGCCGTCTCCGTCAAGGAGCAAGTCTTGCAGGTTCCGGCGGAAACGATTGAAAGATATGGCGTCGTCAGCGCTGAAGTGGCTGCGGCCATGGCCGAAGGCGTCCGGAAACTGACGGGCAGCGACTATGCTGTCGCCACGACCGGCCTGGCGGGGCCCGGCGATGACGGCACCCATCCCGTCGGAACCGTATGGATCGGCGTCGCCGGTCCACACCGTACGGAGACGGAAACCAAGGTCTATCACAATGACCGGATCCGGAATATCGAACGCTTTACAGCCGCCGCGCTCGACTTTTTGCGGAAAAATATCGAAAAGGACTTATCTATTTGATAATCAGCATGTGAAACAAAAAGATTAAACACTATAACATTATTGTTTCACAAATAGGGACAAATCCTATATATCTCATTATCAACAAGATACAATCTCATTGAAAACGCGGAGCAAATTGCCGCCAGCCACCTGCGAAACGGCCTTTTCATCGTATCCGCGACGACGCATCTCATCGAAAACCACCGGCAGATCCGCTATGGTTTCCAAACCGGCAGGCGGCACGCAGATCCCGTCGTAGTCCGTACCGATGCCCACATGGTCGATCCCGGCGAAACGGACGGCCCGGTCAATATGGTCAACGACATCCCGGACATCCGGCCGGCGGAGGGTCTTGAGGCGCTCCTGCATCCTGATCCAGGCCGATTGTGCATCCGGATCGGAAGGATCCGCGATGAACGCGCCTTCCACCCGGTCCGCCTCATCCAGCAGCGCCGCCTCTTCCGGCCGCTTGCCGAAATCATCCCGCAGGAAAGAAGGATAAAGATTGATGCCGACATAACCGCCTTTCTCCCCCAGCGCCTGCAGCATTTCATCGGTCAGGTTCCTGCGGTGACCGCACAGGGCCCGGCAGCTGGAATGAGAGGCAATAATCGGTTTTTCAGATACTTCCAGGCAGTCCCAGAACGTTTTGTCGGAGGCATGCGACACATCGGCCATGATGCCGAGGCGGTTCATTTCGGCGACGGCACGGCGTCCGAACGGACTGAGTCCGTTCCAGTGCGAGCCGTCCGCCGCGCTGTCCGCGACGGCATTATCCCCGTTGTGGGTCAGCGTAATGTAACGGACGCCCATCCGGGCGAACCAGCGGAGCAGTGCCAGGGACTCCCCGATCGGCGACGCATTCTCCATCCCGAGAAAGACGGTCATGCAACCATCCGCTTGGTTCCCAGGCACTTCCGAAGGATGCGCCCCCAGCCGGACACGACCGTTGCTGCGCCGGACCGCATCCCGGACACCGGCAATCATCCGCTGCACATACAGGGCCGCTTCCGGCTGCGTGCGCTCCGCGGGCGTATACAGGGCAAAAAAAGCCGCGCCGACTCCCCCTCTTTCCATTTTGGGGAAGTCGACGTGGGCATAGGCGTTGTCGATACACACATCCCGTCCACGGTAGATCTGGGAAGGCGTATCGCAGTGACTGTCAAAGATAAACATCCCTACTTGGTCCCGTACGGGGCAAGGGTGGACTTGAGGATCCGCGAAATACGGAACTCGGGGGTGCCGTTATAATAAACGGAAGCACCGCTCGTCAGGTCGACGGTCAGGGAGTGCTCGGGGCTGACCAGCAGGGTCCCGGAATTCATTTCCGCCTCCGCATCGGCGACAGGAAGCCCCATCGTGTCGATATTGCAGGAACGGGCCCCCTTGACAATCAGCCCGGAAGCGGTTCCCGTGACGGTCACTTTCGAGGAGCCGGTCGAGGAGACATAGACCTTGGCGGCATTCACGCCGGCGCTGATCTGGGAGGTGCCGTCGGTATTGACCATGAACGAAGAGACCACGTCGCTGGAGCTGTTGATCTGGGAAGAGCCGGAAGAGGACAGGTTCAATTCGCGGGAACGGGACTCCAGGCGCAGGTGGGAGCCGTTCTCCGTCGTGACATTGATTTCGCTCTCGCAGTCGATGCTCACCACGGCGTCCGCATTCTTCTTGAGCAGGAACTTCGCGGAACTCGTATGGAGCGACAGGGCCTTGACGTTGGCCTTGCCGGCGAGTTCCATGTTGAAATTCGCCCCTTCGAAGGTATCCGCGCCTGTCAAGGACGCCTCGTCATCCATGTAAATGCCTTCCAGGACAGGGGTATAGATGATGGCACGGAGAACGGCCTTCGGCGCATTGCGGCCGCGGTACATCTTCTTGACCTCCTTCGGGACGGCCTTTTCATCATAGGAGACATACAGGGTGTTCCCCTTCACATAGACGTTGACATAGTCGGAAAGAACCGTGTCCACGGTCAGTTTGACGCCATAGGCGCCCTTGGCGACGGTGACCTCGAAGGCGCTCCGGACGTCGATGGACGTGAATGCGGACACTTCGTGGACACGCTCGCGCGTCTGAGCCCCCGCAAAAAGGGAGAATCCGGTCAGGAGAGCGGCCGAAACCAGCAGCCTGAGCCATTTCACATGCATTGTTTTCATCATACTGTCTTTTAAGGTTTACATTTCCAATTTTTCAAGAAGCGCTCCCCATTCATCCGTCATGGAATCCAGGGACAGCTTGTTTTCCAAATAGTTGCGGGTGAGTTCAAGGATGTCGTCCTTCTCCCCGGGATTGGCGAGCACCTTTTCGATGCCGGCCTGCGCGGCTTCCAGCCTGGCGATTTCCTTTTCCAGGAAGGATACCCGGTTCTGCATCTTCCTGTACTCCCGGTTGGCCGTCCGCTGCCGCTCGAAGACCTGCTTCGACACCGCCTTCTCCTCCGCAACCGGCTTCGGGGCGGCGGGTGCAAGCCGCTCCAACTCCTGGAGGTTCTCGATCTTCCGCTTTTCCAGGAAATCACTGACGGACCCCAAGTGCTCCTTCACTTTCCCGTCACGGAACTCGTACAGCTTGTCCACGAGCCCGTCCAGGAAATCCCGGTCGTGGGAAACGACAATAAGCGTGCCGTCAAAGGACTGCAGCGCCTGCTTGAGGATGTCCTTCGAGCGGATGTCCATATGGTTCGTCGGTTCATCGAGCGCGAGGACGTTGTGGGACTGGAGCATCAGCTTGGCCATGCCGAGCCGGGCCCGCTCGCCGCCGCTGAGGACGGCGACCTTCTTGTCGATGTCCTCCCCCTTGAAGAGGAAGGCACCGAGCAGGTCCCGGAGTTTTGCGCGGATGTCACCGACCGCAATCCGGTCCAGCGTACCGTATACCGTCTCGTTGCGGTCGAGGATATCTTCCTGATTCTGTGCATAATATCCGATATCCACGTTGTGCCCGACCTTCGCCGTGCCCGAAAACGGCTCCAGCTCCTGCATGATGACGCGCATCAGGGTCGTCTTCCCCTCGCCGTTGCGCCCGATCAGCGCCACCTTGTCGCCGCGCTTGATCTCGATCTGCGCCCCGGAGAAAACCGTTTTCTGTGGATAGCCGACGACGAGGTCCGTTCCCTTGAATACGACATCGCCCGACCGGGGCGCCGGCGGGAACTTGAGGCGGATCCGGGAACCGTCCGTCTCGTCGATCTCGATGCGGTCCAGCTTCTCCAGCGCCTTGATGCGCGACTGGACCTGGTTGGACTTGGTGGGCTTGTAACGGAAACGGTTGATGAAATCCTCCGTCTTCTCGATCATCCGCTGCTGGTTCTCATAAGCGGCCGTCTGCTGCGCTATCCTTTCCGCACGGAGCGTAACATACTGGCTGTAAGGGACTTTATAGTCATGGATATGACCCAGCAGGATTTCCGCCGTCCGATTGGTGACATTGTCCAGGAATTTCCGGTCATGGGAGACCAGGAGGATGGAACCGCGGTATGCCCTGAGGTAATCTTCGAACCATTCGATGGATTCGATGTCCAGGTGGTTGGTCGGCTCGTCGAGCAGGAGGACGTCCGGCTGCGCAAGGAGGATCTTCGCCAGTTCGATCCGCATGTTCCAGCCCTGGCTGAAGGTCTCGGTGCGGCGGTCAAGTTCGTCCGGCTTGAAACCCAGGCCGGCGAGGGTCTTGTGTGCGCGGACCAGCGGTGACTCCCCCGTTTCCAGGGCCAGCCGGTCATTTATTTCATTCAGTCGATTAATTAACGCCTCATATTCGACTGATTCATAATCCGTTCTCTCAGATAATTCCGCATTGATCCTTTCCAGCTCGGCCTCCTGGGAGTGCAAATCATCGAACACGGTCATCACCTCGTCAATCACGGTGCGGCCCTTGTGGTGCTCCATGATCTGGGGCAGGTAGCCGATCCGGAGGTCGGAAGGCATGTCGATGTGGCCGGACGTCATTCCCTGTTCGCCGGTGATGAGCTTCATCAGCGTGGATTTCCCGGCCCCGTTCTTGCCGACGAGACCGATCTTGTCCGTCTCGCTGATGTGGAGACTGACATCATCCAGCAGCGTGAAACTGCCGAAGGCGACGGTGACGTTATTCAGGGAGATCATCCGTTTCTTTCTGTTTACAGATCAGGATACTGAACTCATAGAGCCCATAGAGGGGAATAGAGAGGACGAACATCGAGAACGGGTCGCTTGGCGTAATCAGGGCGGAAAGGATCAGCACCACGATAAAGGCATACTTCCGGTAACGCTTCAGGTCGTCCTTCCCAACCAGGCCGAGGTGCGAAAGGACCATGATGACGGTCGGGAACTCGAAAATCAGCCCGATGAGGAAGACCATCGAGATGAAAAGCGAGATGTAGGAGCTGAGGGAAATCGTATTCCGGACGCTGTCGCTGACCGAATAGTTCATGAAGAACATCAGGCAGACCGGCAGGACGATGAAATAGCCGACCGCGACTCCCAGGTAAAACAGGCCCGAAGACATCCCGAAGGCCCTTCCGACCGCCTTTTTCTCATGTTCATACAAGGCCGGCGCGATGAAGCGCCAGAGCTCATATACAATATAAGGAAAAGCGAGGACGACACCGCAGAGCAGCGCCATTTTCAGGTGGACGAAGAACTGGGCGGAGATGTCGATGTTGATGAGCGACATCGAGAAATCGAGCCCGAGCCACTTGTAGAGGACGAAATCGGGCTTGGAAGGCCACAGGACGGCCTGGAACAGCCATTCTTTCGTGGCCAGGAAGAAGACGGAGAGCAGGCACGCCGCGAGGATGGAACGCCAGAGCGTCCCCCTCAACTCGTCGAGGTGGTCCCAGAAGGACATTTCTCCGTTTCCCGCAGCCACGGCCTACTTCGACTCGCCGTCCTTGCCGTCGCTGTCTTCGACGTCCTGGATCTCCTTTTCGACGTCCTTCATCCCCTGCTTGAAGCTTTTGACGCCCTTTCCGATCCCGTGCATCAGCTCGGGAATCTTCTTGCCGCCGAAGAGAAGGAGGATGACCAGGACGATGGCAACGATCTCCCAGGTTCCGATCATGAGTGGATAAATCATCATAACAGTGCAATTAATCGTTCATTCTGGATTCTATCAGTCTGGCCACCGGCTCCGGGCAGCGGATGGGCCGGTAGGTCCTGGCATCGAGGAAGGCCAGCGTGACCGTCCCTTCCGCGCAGACCTCGCCGCGCTGGTTCACGACGGACTGCTTCACATGCAGTTTCGCCATCGGGATTTCCTCGACCGCGGCCGTCGCCGTAAGGACATCCCCCATCCGGGCGGAATGCTTGAAGCGGCACTCGACGCCGATGACGGCGAAGAGCACGCCGATCTCGTTTTCGCACACTTCCACCGGCAGGCCGGCCGCTTCCATCATCCCGTTCCTGGCCATTTCAAAATAGCGGATATAATTCGAGTGATGGACCACCTTCATCTGGTCGGTTTCGTAGTACCGGACGGGGAATTTTACCTCATAATGCATGATAACAAAAATGTTAATACTAAAAACTAATTTGTTTTATGCATTATTTTTCAACGCCTTAATCTGCGACTCCAAACTTTCTATCTTGGAGAGGCTATCGGCTTCCTTTTTGCGCTCGTTTTCGATGACGGCAGCCGGGGCGTGGGCCGTGAACTTCTCATTGGCGAGTTTTCCACGGACGCTGGCGAGGAATTTCTGCTGGTATGCGAGGTCTTTTTCGAGCTTAGCCAGTTCTTCGGCGACATTGACGAGCCCCGTCAGCGGAACGAACAGTTCAACCGTCTTCACCAAGAAATTCACGCCGGCCGCATCGCCGAATTCCGCGACCATTTCGACGGACGAGGTATTGGCCAGTTTCTCAATGACCGGGATGGTCTCCGACGGGAAATCCCCTTTGATCTGGAGGGCCAGCTGCTCACGGGGCGGGAGATTCTTCTGGTTGCGGATGCCGCGCACACCGGCGATCGCTTCTTCGGCCATCTCGAAATCAGCAATGGCCGCCGCCGGATAGGCCTTGGCCTTCGGCGTCGGCGCAAAGAGGATGGTCTCCCCTTCCTTGCGTTCCTCCATATTCTGCCAGAGTTCCTCCGTGATGAACGGCATCACCGGATGGATCAGTTTCAGGAGCGCCTCGAAATAGGAAAGCGTCGCATCGAGGGTCGCCTTGTCAATGGGCTGCGGCCTGCCGTCGACGAACGCCGGCTTGATGGCCTCCAGGTACCAGGAGCAGAAATCATCCCAGAACAGCTTGTAGATGGTCATCAGGGCGTCCGAAATGCGGAACTTGCCGTAATGGTCTTCAATCTGTTCGATGGCCTGGCTGAGGCGCGCATCAAACCAGCGGACTGCAACTTTCGCAGCAGCAGATTGTTCTGCGCTTTCATCTACATCAAAGCTCTTGATCAGGCGATAGGAATTCCAAATCTTGTTGCAGAAGTTCCTCCCCTGTTCGATCATGCTCTCGTCGTAGAGGATGTCATTGCCGGCAGAGGAACAGAGCAGCATTCCGATGCGGACCGCATCGGCGCCGTATTTGGCGATCAGTTCCAGCGGGTCCGGCGAATTGCCGAGCGTCTTGGACATCTTGCGGCCCAGCTTGTCCCGGACGATACCGGTGAAATAGACGTTGGAGAAGGGCTCGCGGCCCATGAATTCCTCGCCGGCCATGATCATGCGGGCCACCCAGAAGAAAATGATGTCCGGGCCGGTCACGAGGTCGCTGGTCGGATAATAGTAGGCGAGATCCCTGTTCGGCTTGTGTTCCGGATGGCCGGGCATCTCGGGATCGAACACCGAAATCGGCCAGAGCCAGGAGCTGAACCAGGTATCGAGGACGTCTTCGTCCTGGTGCAGGTCCGCCGCCGTCAGGGACGAATCGAGCGCCTGGGCGGCCTGCAGGGCCGCTTCAGGGGTCGCTTCGACGACATAACGGCCGTCCGGCAGGTAATAGGCCGGGATGCGCTGTCCCCACCAGAGCTGGCGGGAGATGCACCAGTCGCGGGCATTCTCCATCCAGTGGCGGTAGGTATTGACATATTTCTCCGGAATGAACTTCGTGCGGCCGCTTTCCACCGTCTCCAGGGCCGTCCTGGCCAGCGATTCCATCTTGAGGAACCACTGGGCGGAAAGGCGCGGCTCGATGACCGCGTTCGTCCGCTCGGAATAACCGACCGGGGACGTATACTCCTCGACCTTTTCCAGGTTTCCGGCTTCCTCCAGCATCTTGACGATCTTCTTGCGGGCGACGAAGCGGTCTTCCCCGACAAGGATCTGCGCCTCCGCGTTCAGGCAGCCGTGCTCGTCGATGATGTCGATGACGGGCAGGTTGTGCCGCAGGCCGATCTCATAGTCATGGACATCGTGGGCCGGGGTCACCTTCAGGCAGCCGGTACCGAAGTCCATCTCGACGTAATCATCCTCGATGACAGGGATTTCCCGGTTGATGAGCGGGATCAGGACCTTCTTGCCCCGCAGCCAGTGGTGGCGCTCGTCTGCGGGATTGACGCAGATGGCGGCATCCGCCATGATCGTCTCCGGACGGGTCGTCGCGATGACCAGGTACTTGTCGGTCGGATGGCCGGCTCCGTCGGAGATATAATAGCGGAGATGATAGAAATGGCTCTGGGTGTCCTTGTGGATCACCTCGTCATCGCTGACGGCGGTCAGGGCCTCGGGATCCCAGTTGACCATGCGGACGCCCTTGTAGATCCATCCCTTCCTGTAAAAATAGACGAAAGTGTTGATGACGGCCTCGGAAAGGGCCGGTTCCATCGTGAAGCGGGTGCGGTCCCAGTCGCAGGAGGCGCCGAGCTTGCGGAGCTGCTCCAGGATGATGCCGCCGTGCTCCTCCTTCCACGCCCAGGCGTGCTTGAGGAATTCTTCACGCGTAAGGTCTTCTTTCTTGATACCTTGTGCCTTCAGTTTCGCGACGACCTTGTTCTCCGTCGCAATGGAGGCGTGGTCCGTGCCGGGGACCCAGCAGGCATTCTTGCCGTCCATGCGGGCCTTGCGGATCAGCACGTCGTTGAGCGTGTTGTTGAGCACGTGCCCCATATGCAGGATGCCGGTCACATTGGGCGGCGGAATCACGATCGTATACGGTTTCCTCTCATCCGGTTCCGAATGGAAGAACTTGTTTTTCAGCCAAAAGGCATACCATTTGTCTTCAACCTCTGCGGGATTGTACTTGGCGGGAAGTTCCATGCTCTCGATGCTTTTTCGTTTTCTTTTCCACACGATACGGGGGTTATCCCCCTATCATCTTACAAAAATAAGTATTTTTTCGTAATTTTGCGATTCCAACCCACGATGTTGAATCTTCAAGCATTGGATAATATGGACAACAACAAAGAGAAACCGCAGCAGAACCAGCTGACCATCGAACTCAAACCGGAAATCGCCAGGGGCATCTATTCCAACCTCGCGATCATTTCCCACTCCCACAGCGAATTCATCATCGACTTCGCCTCCAACCTCCCGGGCTTCCCGAAAGCCGAGATCGGCAGCCGGATCATCATGACGCCCGAGCACGCAAAGCGGCTCATGAACGCCCTGTTCGACAACATCAGCAAGTACGAGGCGCAGTTCGGCCTCATCGACCTCGGCGGCGGCGCCAACCAGAAGAATGCCGGCGGCACCTTCGACCTCGGCACTTTCGGTCCTTTCGGCGGCAACAACAAATCCTAAGCGTGGACCTGCTGAAAATCAAGGCTTTCGCCTTCGATATCGACGGCGTAATGACCGACGGCGGCATTCTCTGCGACCTGGAAGGCCAGCTCTACCGCAATTTCGACGCCAAGGACGGATTCGCCGTCCGGATGGCGACCATGAACGGATACCCCGTCGCGGTCATCACGGGCGGGCGCTCCGGCAGCATCCGCCAGCGCTTCCTCAGCTGCGGCGTCCCCGCGGAGGACATCTACCTCGGCTCCCGCGACAAGATCGTGGATTTCAGGGACTTCTGCCGGCGCCACGGGCTTTCGCACGAGGAAGTGATGTATTTCGGGGACGACATTCCGGACATCGAGGTCATGGAGGCCGCCGGGATCGGGGCATGCCCATCCGATGCGGTCGATGAGGTCAAGGCCGTCGCCGACTGGGTATCGAGCCGGCCGGGCGGCAAGGGCTGCATCCGGGAATGCTTCGAAAAAACGATGAAAGCCCAGGACCGCTGGATCTACGAGACCCGGATTTACAAGGAAAAATTCTAGGCGATGGATCTGAAGGGCAAACGCATCATTCTCGCGAGCAACTCCCCCAGACGGAAAGAGTTGCTCTCCGGATTAAATATTGATTTCGAGATTGATACGGAGAATTACTTCGAGGAATCCTTCGGTCCTGAGGTGCCGTATGACGAGGTCCCGCGCCGCATGGCGGAAGGCAAGTCGCACGGATTCCACCGCCCCCTTGCCGACAACGAAATCCTCATCACGGCGGACACGATGGTCATCCTGCCGGAAACGCCCGGCCGTCCGGGCGAGATCCTCGGCAAGCCGAAGGACCGCGCCGACGCCGTCCGGATGCTCCGCGACCTTTCCGGCCGCGAGCACGCGGTCGTCACGGCGGTCACACTGCGGGACAGCCGGCGCGAAGAAACCTTTTCGGATACCACGCTCGTCTGGTTCAAGGAACTGAGCGACAGCGAGATCGATTACTACATCGACAACTTCCGTCCCTTCGACAAGGCCGGCGCGTACGGCGTCCAGGAATGGATCGGCTACATCGGCATCACCCGCCTGGAGGGATCCTATTTCAATGTCGTCGGCTTCCCGGTCCAGCGCGTCTATGAAGCATTGCTCCGTTTCCTACTGCCCGCCTAAGCGATCAAAGAATACCTGGACATCCGTCCAGTCCCGGAACGGTTCTTCGCCAAAGCGGAGGACCGTTCCCATAAATCCCGGAACATCCTCTGCCGTAAGGAGATAGTCCCCCATCAAAAGTTCGGGATGGTTCCCGACGATCACCCGGTTCCAGGCCGGAACGCCGAACACGCGGTCGATCCACCGGAGATTCTCGCCCCATCTTTCAGGGCGGTTAGGGTCTTCCGCGCAGACGATATAGGTATCATACCACTGCACCAGGCGGCGGAAGACACGCACGCTTTCCCCGACCGGCTGGTCATGGCGGAGGTCGCGCAGGACGCGGTCCAGGGAGATCAGCAGGACGCGCTTCTCCCTCCCCTCCTGCCGGTCGTCAATCCACTGGATGACAGGCAGGAGCGCATTCAGGACCGCATGGTCGTTGAGCTGGTGTTCACCGTCGAAACGGATGGCCTGGGGGTAATGCGCGGCGAACTCGTCGAAGCAGTCCACCATCGTGTCATGCGTCCCGAAGAGGCCGAACATCCGCTCCCGGTCACCCGCCACATCGCCGCAGAAGCAGCCCGCGGAAACCGCCCGGAAAGCCTCCAGCAGGCCTTTCGTCACCATGAAGGACTGCTGGCCGTCCGCGCGGGGATTGTGGAATTCCTGACGGCCCAACCCGTTGTTTTTCAGCAGGGTATCCGCCAGGTGAAAGGCCGGGTTGACCGCGATGCGGTCGTAGCCGTACAGCATTTCCGTGTACATCCCGCCCATCGACGTGCCGACAATCAGGTCCGGCCGTTCCTGCGCACAAAGCGCCCGCAGGAAGGAGAGGGCCTCGGCAGGTTCAACCGGCACATCCGGGGAAAGGACCTCCGCCTCCGGCAGGAGGAGACGGAGCCGCGCCGCCGTCCCGGTCGCCCCCGACGACGCAAAACCGTGGATATAGAGCAGCTTCTTTCCGGCCATCAAAGCCGGCCTTGCATATTCATAAAGTTCCATAAGCATTGCGAAGATACATCATTTTCTGTAAATTTGCCGAAAAGATAACACCAAACCGACCATGACACCCACCCTGCAGGAACTCACGACGATCGCCCGCCGTTTCGACCTCAAAGGCGAGATCCTCGACATCAAACCCCTCGGCAACGGCCTGATCAACGACACGTTCAAGATTACCACGGACGGTCCCGAAGATTATGTCCTCCAACGCATCAACAACGCGATTTTCCAGGACGTCGACCTCCTCCAGCACAACATCGAGGCCGTCACCGCCCATATCCGGAAGAAGCTATCCGGCGATCCGGACATCGAACGGAAAGTCCTCCGTTTCGTGCCCGGCAAGTACTCCGAAAAAACGTATTTCACGGATGGGAAGACCTATTGGCGCATCTCCGTCTTCATCAAGGACGCATATACCTACGAGACGGTCAATCCGGAATACTCCGCTTTCGCCGGCAAGGCGTTCGGACAGTTCGAGGCGATGCTCGCCGACCTGGAAGAGCCGCTGGGCGAGACGATTCCGGATTTCCACAACATGGAACTCCGCGCCCGCCAGCTCCGGGAGGCCGTCGCGGCCGACCCGGTCGGCCGCATGGCCGATCCGGAGGTCCGGCAACTCGTCGCCGACATCCAGGCCTTCGAGCAGGAGATGTGCCAGGCGGAGCGGCTCCACCGCGAAGGCAAACTGCCGAAACGGATCTGCCACTGCGACACCAAGGTCAACAACATGCTCTTCGACGCCGACGGGAACGTCCTCTGCGTCATCGACCTGGACACGGTTATGCCAAGCTTCGTCTTCTCCGACTTCGGGGATTTCCTCCGCACGGCGGCCAATACCGGCGCCGAGGACGATCCCGACCTCGACAAGGTGGACTTCAACATGGAGATATTCAAGGCCTTCGCCCGCGGCTACATGGAATCGGCCCGCGTCTTCCTGACTCCCCTGGAGATCGAAATGCTCCCCTATGCCGCCCTGCTGTTCCCCTACATGCAGACCGTTCGCTTCTTCGCCGACTACATCAACGGGGACACCTATTACAAGATCAAATATCCGGAACACAACCTGGTACGCACGCGCGCCCAGTGGAAACTCTTCCGCTCCGCGCTCGCAAAACGGCCGGAAATGGAGGCGTTCATCGCGAGCCTATAAGGAATCGGGCGCCGACGGTCAGGGACGGTGACAGCGGCTTATCGCTGTACACCGTCCTTATTTCGCTGTGGTTGGGGAAACGGTACGCGATGCCGGGTTCGGCGAACAGGGCGAACGGGACTTTTCCGGGGCGCAGCTGGAGGCCGACAGCCGCGCCGGCGGTCCACTGGGTGAAAGCCGGGTGCGTTTCCTCCCGGTTCCTGTCCCGGGCGGCACCGCTGAGGAAGACGATGTTGTCCCGTTGCAGCGCATATCCCTTTTCCCAGGACCCTCCTGCAACGCCGTACAGGCTCAGGACACGTTCAGGAGGCGTTATCCGGCAACGCAGGTGCAACGGAATGCCAACGCACGCAAGCCGCTGGTCCGTCTTCGTATAGACCGTCTCCGTGCCGGAAACGAGCGTGGACGAGAGGGTGGTATGGAAGAGCCCCGTCTCGAGACTGAACACGGGCGTCAACGCATAACTCACCGTCAGGCCGATCCGGACAGGCTGCCGGTGATCCGCCGAGGTCGTGGTCGGCTGATTGGATGTCAGCAGGCGGGCGATGGAATGGAAGCTGGCGCCGGGGGCGGCCGCGCTCCGCTTCATGGCCGGTCCGGAGCCATAGCCCTGCGAAGTGACGCCTGCGGCAGAGCCGGATGACCCGGAAACGCTGAAGGAAAAGCGGCCGGAGCGGTCGGAGGAACGCCGGGGCGGAACCGCGAACGGGGCTTTTTCCTGCTTCATAGACGGCTGTCCAGTGGAAGGGGCCTTCTGTTCCTGCCGCTCGGAAACAAGGGGATCGGATGCGGCGGGCTCACCGGCAGGCTCTCCGTCGGGCTCACTGGCAGGCTCTCCAGCAAACTCGCGGACAGGCTCACCGGCGGATTCCGCGGACATTTCCGTCCCGGAGACTTCCTGCGGAACGAGGCCGGCAGGACGGACTCGCTCCGAAGCAGAAGGGGCTGCGGCCACAACATGCTTTTTATCAAACGTTTCCAACTGATCCGAAAGCGAGGGTACCGTGTCTTCAGAAGCCGGCGGAAGGACCTCCTCCGACGGCGCATCCTGTACGACAGCCATGGTTTTTTCGGAAGAAGAGGGCGCAGGAGCAAGCACTCCCCTTCCGGGCAGGAGGAACAGCGCCGCGACGGCGGCAGCGGCCGGCACGGCAGCAAGCCACCAGAGCGGGAGCGCTTTCTTTTTCGGGGCGATTTCCGCCTCGATCGCGGACCAGAGTCCTTCCGGCTCCTGCTCCCGGAAGTCTTCAAAACGGTCCCTCAGGTCTTTTTTCCAATCACTCATTGCTGTTTCCTCTTGTATTCCTTGATTTGCTTCGCCAGGAGCGCCCGGGCCCGGAAATACTGGGAACAGGAACTGTTCTCCCGGATTCCGAGCAGGCCTGCGATCTCCTTGTGGCTCTTGTTTTCAAAAACGAACAGGTTGAACACGGTCCGGTAGCCGTCGGGCAGCGCCCGGATCATCTCCATGATCACCGGCATCGGCACATCCGTGAGTCCCGGATCCTCGTCCGAGGCTTCCACATCCGGATAGGCGTCGACCAGCGAGAACATCGGCTTCTTCCGAAGGGACTTCAGGGACTCGTTGACCACGATACGGGACATCCAGGCCCGGAGGGAACCCTGTCCCTGGTACCGGAACGACCCGATGTGCTTGAATATCTTGATGAACGACTCCTGGAGAATGTCCTTGGCCTGGTCATAGTCCGTAATGTAGCGGTGGCATACACCTGTCAGATACCCCGCGTATGCATCGTAGAGTTCACGCATCGCCGAGGTATCCTGCTTGCGGATCCGCTCAACCAGGCCGGTTTCGGAAACGCTATTTCCGCGTACGGTAATCAAATCTTACGCTCGCCTCCCCCTTGGCCGAATCATTCAATGACTTGTATTTCAACGTTAACGGCACCGTCGCTCCTTTCGTGTCCGGAAGGCCGTCCAGCCGGAATGCGACAAGCCCCTCCTCCAGGTAGGCCGGCGCATCGCCGTTCAGGTAATGCTCCAGATGCAGTTCGTAGGGATCCTGGGGATTCATGCCCTGGACGAGGACGAAGCGATGGGCCTTTCCTCCACTCGACATGACGTTGTAGTGCAAGGTCAGGAAGCCGTCCTCGAGGGCCGTCATCCAGGAATCCATGCGGATCTCCAGCGGCGCCGGATCATTCCTGCCGGAGGAAACCTCCGTTTCACCGCCCGGCGAATCATAACTGGCGCTCCCGCCGGCAACGCTCAGGTCGAAGGTGACGATGGCCTCCATCCATTCCACCCGGGCCACCACGCTGCGGGGCGGATTCGGTGTACGGCTCACGATGTAGTAGCGCACCATGCACCGCGTATCCGGTTTGAAATGAATCGCTTCCGGGTTAATGACCTCGACAGATTCCGTATCCGAAACCTGCAGGAAAAAAACCGTATCATCCTGCCGGAGGGTCGCGATGGCGAGGACTTCTGCCATGGGATCCGCCGCCATCCTGTCCGCCGCATACTTCATGCAGCCGGAAACCAACAGCAGGACGCAGGAAAAAAGGAATATAACAGTCCGTTTCATACTTCCGCTTAAATCCGCCTTCCGGCGGAATCTTGCACCGAACCGGTCAACTTTTGTTCCGACCGTGGCAGTGACCGTATTTCAGGCCGCTGCCGCAGGGGCAGGGATCGTCTTCCGCCACATGCGGAATCGCCATCCCGAAGGGGAAGCCCTCGGGCATCATGGAGATCAGGGCATCCAGCCGGGGATTCGTCTCGATCAGGTCGGAATAGCCCTCCGAGATGGTCGGATGGGGCATTTCCCAGTGCATCGCGCCGTCTTCCTCCCCATCAGTGGCGGCAACCGGCTCGACGGCAACCAGGAGCAGGCCGGTCTCATCGGCGCTGTGGCCCTTCAGGAGCCATTTCGGCATCGCATTGGCATAGGCGGCGATGATTTCCATCGCGCGGTCGTATTCCGTCTGGGAGGCGATCCGGTCGCTCCGGCGGACCACCGAATCGAAGAGGGCGGGATTCTCATCCGGATCCTGGGCGCACATCCAGATTTCATGCTCCTCCCAGGCCAGGTCGTCTCCTTCATAGCCGAGCCGCAGCAAGAGCTCGACCAGCGCCTTTCCCTGCGGGGTGTCCAGCCCGAAGGTAAAATACGGAGCGCCGGCTCCGGCGGCAAAGGCGTCCTCGTCCGTAAAAGAGCGGAACTCCTTGATATCCTTGTAGTTCTGAAACTTGTCGAAGAAAGCGTCCACGTCTTCGACCCCGGGTGCCAGGAGATAGGCGCCCGAGCCGTCAGGGGCCGTGTAGCGGCAGAGTTTCAGGAAGGGATTGCGGTGGAGCAGGGGCACAAGGAGCTGGAGGTCCGGACCGAACGTACGCTCGAAATAATCGATGACCCGGTCGAGGAACATGTCATAGGGCATAATGCCGTACAGGTTGGCATAGCCGAACATGAGCCGCTCGAGTGTAAAACGGCCGGAATCGCGGCCGCGGCGGATGGCCCTGGCCACATGGGGACGGACAACCCGCCACATCTCCTCACCCAGCCAGACCTGGTGGAAATCCTCGTCGCTGTCGTCCCAATCCACGATGCCGGTCATCTCCAGGACGGTCGGATAATCCGGATAATTCAGCCGCAGGCGCTGCCCGGGCCCCATGTCAACGAGCCGGGAAAGCAGCATCAGGTCGCGTTCCAGCATGAAATCCAGCCATTCGGCCGGGGAGCCGGTCAGGTACACCGCGAGCTCCCGGGCCATTTCCGCCTTGCGCATCCGCGCAGGCAGTTCCCGCCCGAAAATGCTCCCGATGTCCGCGAGGTCCGGCTTGCGGAACTCCTGCAGCAGCTCGTACAGATTCCTCCTGTCTTCCATATCCGGACAAAGATACGGATTTTTCCGCAGGTTTTTGTAATTTTGCACTGTCATCCAAGCAAGAGCCATGTTGTTCCAGATACCACAATGGGCGATCCGCCTGACGGAACGCATCCGGGGCGGAAGCCGCTGGTTCGCCCGCCTGATGGACGGGATTCCGGGCGACCGGAAGCTCGTCACGCCCTTCGAGGCCATCGTCGAGACGGGAACGGTCTGGTTCCGGTACAATGTCTACCGTTCCGAGGAAATGGGCGAAGCGATGCTCGAACTCTCCGTTGACGTCCCCTACCCGGATGGGGAGGAGGCGGTCGGAGCCGTCGACAAGGCCATCGAGACGCTCGTGGACGGATGGTGGGCGGACGGCCTGCTGGACAGTTGCGACTGGAAGGAGGAAAAAGGGCCCTTCGGCGCCCTGCTCGCCCTGGAATTCCAGGCAGTGGACGTTTCGGCGGAAATCCTCCGTTCCATGCAGGAATCCCTTCTCGCGGTATTCCGGGAGCACGGCTGCCTGGACGTAACGCGCTATCTCCGCAGCAGCGCCGACTTCGAGATCTTCTATTCGGAAATGACCGGAAACACCATCCAGCGCTCCGTGAGCATGAAAAGCGCCTTCGACATCGTCCGCGGCCGCTACCGCTCCGCCGGATCGGTGACTTTCCAGGAAGACCACGAGACGCTGTCGGACCGGGAAGAGTTCGAATCGCTCTTCGACGCGGGCAAGGACGACATCCAGATGCCGGATCTGACCTTCGAGGCCGTTGCCGGCGAAATCCGCGAAATCATCCTCGGACTCCCCTACGGGGTCCGGATCAAAACCCTCACGGAAGGCCGCCGGAAGCACATCAAGGCCGTCGTGACGGGTGCGCAGGAGCAGCCGGTCGTCTATTGCCTGACCTGGTCGGACGGCCGCTGGTGGACCTACTATGAGCAGAATGGGATGCTGACCGACGTCTGCGCCTTCGAAAGCGAACCGGACGCCTGCGATTACTACCTCCGCTTCCTGGAGGAAGACGCCTATGGCGACACGCCCCCGCCGACCTACGAAGAGGTCGATTACGAGGACGGGTATTCTGACGACTGGTACGGGGATTAGGCGTGCGCCGCCGCCTGGATCACCTCGGAGAGGGTCGGATGGGCATGGATAAGCGCCTGTAAATCAGCGAGAGTCGCGCCTTTGGACATCAGCGCGGCCACTTCATGGACCAAATCGGCCGCATGGGCACCGAAGAGATGGCATCCGAGCAGGCGTCCGTCTTCCGCTCCCGCGAGGATCTTGCAAAAGCCGTCCGGCTCCCCCAGGGACAGCGCCTTGCCGTTCGCCCGGTAGAAAGACTTGAACGCCTTGTATGCCAATTCCTTCTCCTTGCATTCTTCCTCCGTCATGCCGACCATGGCCGCTTCGGGCCGCGTAAAGACGGCCGCCGGCACGAGGGAGAGGTCGATGGCATCGACCGCCCCTTCCGCCGGCTGCCCCGCAAGCACGTGGTTCAGCGCACGGAGGCCCTGGAAGGTGGCCGCATGGGCCAGCATCATCCCGCCGACGATATCGCCGAAAGCATACACGGAGGGGATGGATGTCTGCATGTACCCGTTGACCTTGACGCCCCGCCGGTCGCAGGCGATACCGGCTTCATCGAAGTTCATCGAGGAAAGCGCCGGCCGGCGGCCGACCGCCATCAGGACGCGGTCGGCGACGACGGAGCAGGGTTTGTCCTTCTGCAGATAGTGGACTTCCAAGGCGTCGCCGACACGGGAAATCTCCTGAACCTGTGCTGAAGTTTCGATGCAGATACCGCGCTTTGAAAGGCTTTGTTTCAAGCGTTTGGATAAATCCACATCAAAACGTGGAAGGATGTCCCGGCAGTATTCCACGACCATGACCTCCGTCCCGAACGAAGCGAAGACCGAGGCGAATTCCAGCCCGATGACCCCTGCACCGATGACGCAGAGCCGGGCAGGAATCTCCGACAGCGAAAGGATTTCGCGGGAGGTGACGACGCCCGGCAGCTCCGCACCGGGAATCGGCAGCGAGGCCGGTTCCGAGCCGGTCGCCACGAAGATGAAATCGGCGACGACCTCCGTCTCCCCTCCTTCGGCCAGGGCGACCCGGACCGTATGGGCGTCCACGAAGCGGGCCCGGCCATAGACCAGGGTGATCAACTTGTGCTTCATCAGGAAGGCGACACCGTCCCGGAGCTGCGAGACGACCGCTTCTTTACGCGCCATAACACGTTGGAAATCAAACGTGCAGCTCGTATCTATGCCGAATTGTGCGGCTTCCTTGCAGGTTTCGAACACCTCCGCCGCGCGGCAGAGGGCCTTCGTCGGGATGCAGCCCTCGTTCAGGCAGGTGCCGCCCAGCGGTCCGTCCGAAACGAGGGTTACTTCGATCCCGTGCCTGGCGGCGGAGAGGGCGGTTTCATAGCCGCCCGGTCCGGCCCCGATGATGGTCAGTTTCATTGCGCGTCCTTGTATTTGAGTACGGGCGTACGCGCCGCAAGGGTCTCGTCCGGCCGGCGGACCGGCGTGGAATGCGGCGCATCGTGCAGGATGGCAGGATCTTCCGCCGCCTCGAGGGCAATCTTGCGCATCACCTCGATGAAGGCGTCCAGCGTTTCCTTCGACTCCGTTTCCGTCGGCTCGACCATGATGGCCTGGTGGAACAGGAGCGGGAAATAGATGGTCGGCGCATGGAAACCGAAATCCAGCAGCCGCTTGGCCACGTCCAGCGTCGTGGCGCCCGGCACGTCGTCATGGGCCCCGTCGTTGACAAGGCCGTCAAAGACGAACTCATGCTTGCAGACACCCTCGATGGGAAGCTTGTACAAATCCTTCAAGGATTCCTTGATATAATTCGCACCAAGTACTGAATACTGACCTACTTCCTTCAAGTGATCACGTCCCAGCATGAGGATATAGGCATAGGCCCGGAGGATGACGCCGAAGTTGCCATGGAAGCCGGAGACCCGGATGTCGGGCAGGCAGTCCACCAGGTGCGCCGCGACGCCGACCGGACCGGCACCCGGACCGCCGCCGCCATGCGGCGTGGAGAAGGTCTTGTGCAGATTCAGGTGCATGATGTCGAAGCCCATGTCACCGGGGCGGACGACGCCCATCAGCGGGTTCATGTTCGCCCCGTCATAGTACATCAGGCCGCCGGCCTCATGGACCAGCGCGGCGATTTCCCGGATCTGGGTCTCGAAGAGGCCGAGGGTATTCGGATTCGTCATCATCATGCCGGCGACGGTCCCGTCCAGCAGGGGCTTCAGCGCTTCCACATCGACCCGGCCGTTCGCAAGTGACTTGACTTCAACCACTTCCAATCCGCAGACGGCTGCGGATGCCGGATTGGTGCCATGGGCGCTGTCGGGCACGATGACCTTCGTCCGGGCGGTATCGCCGCGATGGCGGTGGTACTCCCGCATGATCATCAGTCCGGTCAGTTCCCCGTGGGCGCCCGCGCAGGGATCGAAGGTGAAGGCCTCCATGCCGGTGATGGCGGCAAGCGCCTTGTCCATCTCCTGATAGACCTTCAGCGCCCCTTTCGTCAGGCCCGCATGCATCAGGGGATGCAATCCGCTGAAGCCGGGCAGCGCGGCAACGTCCTCGTTGACCTTCGGGTTGTATTTCATCGTACAGCTGCCGAGCGGGTAAAAGCCCGTATCGACGCCGAAGTTCATCTGGGAAAGGTTCGTATAGTGGCGGACCACATCGGGCTCGCTGACCTCGGGAAGCGCGGGCGCTTCGGCGCGCAGCAGGGTTTCAGGAATAGCAGGAGAAGACGGGAAACGATTGGCTGGCAGCGAGTAACCTTTCCTTCCTTTACGTGAAAGTTCAAATACAAGTTTGTCGTAGTACTTCATCACTCAGCCCTCCTTCACCCGTTTGACCAGTTCATCGATTTCCGCCTTCGTGCGCTTCTCCGTGACGCAGAAACTCACATAGCCCTCCTCCGTGTCCAAGGCGGCGAAAAAGCCCGCCCGCTCGAGGCGCTGCTGCATCAGTCCGGGGAACTCCTTGGGCTTCAGCACGAATTCCTTCAGGAAAGGCTTGCCGGGAAAAACCTCCTCGAAGCAGCCGGTCTTGAGCAGTTCGTCATGGAGGTAATGGGCCCCGTCACAACTCAGCCGGTTGACTTCCCGCAGCCCCTCCGGCCCCATCAGGGACAGATAGACCGTCACCCAGAGCGCCATCAGGGATTCGTTGCTGCAGATATTGGAAGTCGCCTTTTCGCGGCGGATATGCTGTTCGCGCGCCTGCAGGGTAAGGACATAGGCGCGCTTGCCGTCGCGGTCCACCGTCTGCCCGACAATGCGGCCGGGCATCTTGCGCATATACTCCTTCCGGACCCCCATGAAGCCGATGTAAGGTCCGCCGTAGCAGAGCGGAATGCCGAGCGGCTGGGCATCGCCGACCGCGATGTCGGCCCCCCACTCCGCCGGCGTCTTCAGCACGGCCAGCGCCGAAGGATCGCAATACTCGACGAGGAGCGCTTTCTCCGCATGGATGGCCTCTGCGAAACCGCTGTGGTCCTCGATGATGCCGTACCGGTTGATGGAAGGGACGATGACGCCGGCGACATCCCCCTTCGCGAGTTCGGCGCGCAGGCAGTTCGGGCAGGTCTGGCCGCCCATGACGGGCACATACCCGATCTCCACCCCGTGGAAACGGGCATAGGTCTCGACCACCTTGAGCACATGCGGGAAAAGCCCCCGAGACAGCAGCACGCGGGTCTTTTTCTTCGTGCAGGCGACGGCCATCTTCATCGCCTCGGCCGCGGCCGTCGGGCCGTCGTAAAGCGAAGCGTTGCTGATATCCATGCCGGTCAGCTCGCAGATCATGCTCTGATACTCAAAGATATAGCGGAGCGTTCCCTGGGAGATTTCGCTCTGGTAGGGCGTATAAGCCGTCAGGAATTCGGAACGGGAAGTGATGTACGGAATCACGGAAGGCGTATAGTGGTCATACGCCCCGGCCCCGACGAACACCTTCATTTTCGGATTCATGTCCGCGAGCTGGCCGAGCCATTCGCGGACCTCGGATTCGGACATCGACTCCGGAAGGGCGTACTTGCCCCTCTTGAGGAAGCCTTTCGGCACATCGGCATACAACTCGTCGAGCGATGAGACGCCGACGCGCTGCAGCATGGCCTCGATGTCCTTGTCCGTATGGGGGAAATACGGGAATCCAGCCATCTTATTCCCCGATCATCGCCTTGTAGGCTGCGGCGTCCATCAGTTCGTCAAGCTCCGCCGGATCCGCCATTTCGACTTTGATGATCCAGCCGGCATAGGCATCCTCGTTGATCTTCTCCGGCGCATCCTCCAGCTCCCCGTTCACCTCGACGACCTTGCCGCTGACCGGGCTGAAAAGGTCGCTCGCGGCCTTCACACTCTCGAGCGCGCCGAAGCTCTCGCCCTTTTCGACCTCGTCGTCCACCTCGGGCATGTCCACATAGGTGATTTCGCCCATTTCCGCCTGTGCATGGTCACTGACGCCGATGACGGCGATCCCGTCTTCCACCTTGACCCACTCATGCGACTCGCTGTAGAGGAGCCCTTCCTGTACTTTACTCATAATCAATTGGTTAATAGTTGTATTATTTTTTATAATTCGTCTGATAGAAACGTTTGCGGACCACCTTTCCCGGGAAGACCTTCTTCCGGATGCGGATCCAGAGCGGTGTTTCGAGGGCGGCGCAGCCCGTGTCGACCAGCGCGAAACAGATGCTCTTGTCAAGGGAGATGGAGTGATAGCCCGTCGTCACGACACCCACCTCGGTTCCGTCTTCCAGTTCGACCGGATAGCCGGCCCGCGGAATCGCCTTGTCCGCGATCTCGATGCCGACCAATTTCCGGGGCGTCCCCCCCGTCTTCTGCTGCAGAAGCGCCTCTTTTCCAATGAATTCCTTGTCGAACTTGCAGAACATTCCGAGGCCCGCGACGACCGGGGAAATCTCGGCACTGAGTTCGTCGCCATAGAGCGGAAGCCCGGCTTCGAAGCGGAGGGTATCCCGGCAGCCCAGGCCGCAGGGGACGACGCCGGCAGCAAGGAGTTTATCCCAGATTGCACAGATATCCCCGGGGGCGGCATAGAGTTCGAAGCCGTCCTCCCCCGTGTAACCGGTACGGCTGACAATCATCCGCCGGCCTTCAATATCCGTATCATAGAAGGTATAGAACGCAAGGTCCGCGGCCTTGGAAAGGCCAAGCGTTTCCACGATAACCTTTTCAGCAGCAGGCCCTTGCACGGCAATCTGTCCCCAAAGCGGGGACTCGTTCCGAAGCGTGCAGCCGAATCCGGCGGCCTGCTCCGCCAGCCAGGCGAAGTCCTTGTCGATGTTGGCGGCGTTGACGACCAGGAGGAAATGGTCCGGGACGGATTCGCGATAGACGAGCAGGTCGTCCACCACGCCGCCGTCCGGGTAACACATCATCCCGTAAAGGATCTTTCCGGGACCGAAACCCCGGATCTCGTTGGTGAAGATGTGGTTGACAAACGCCTCCGCGTCCGGCCCTTCGACGAAAATCTCGCCCATATGGGAGACATCGAACATGCCGACCCGCGTACGGACCGCCAGGTGCTCCTGGGTGATGGAACTGTATTGGATGGGCATCATGAATCCCGCAAAGGGACTCATCTTTGCCTCGAGCGCGACATGGCGCTCATATAGACATGTCTTTTTTAATTCTTGATTTTCAATCGTTTCGGTCATATCATCTATTGTAATTATTTCACTACAGGGCAAGACGGAATCCGATGGTGCTCTTGAAGTTCGAGGCGCGGATGTCGGAGCGGTTCGAGACGCGGCACTTGTCCCATTGGGCCGCCGCGCTGCCCCCGCGCATCACCCGGTAGTCCAGGCCGTTTTCCGCCGTTTCGGGGCCCGTCGGATTCACCTGCGACCCTTCACTGTATTTGCCGAAGCGGTCCTGGCAGAACTCCCATACATTGCCGGACATGTCATAGGTCCCGAGCTCGTTCGGCGACAGCCCGCCTACCGGGCAGGGCTTGAGGTCCTTCCGCTCGCACTGGGCGACGAAGGCCGAGCGCATCGAGCCGGCAAAGACATTTCCCCGGGATTTGCGGCCGCCGCGGGCCGCATACTCCCATTCCGCCTCGGTCGGGAGACGGAACTTCCTGCCAGTCAAAGCATTCAGTTTCCGGATAAAGGCCTGGGCATCATACCAGGAGACATTGCCGACAGGCATGTTGTCAGCCTGCATCTGGGGCGGGAGGTACCCCATGACGGCGTTCCACAGGAAGCCGGTCACCTCATTCTGGCCGATCATGAAACTGTCCAGGGTCACTTCGTGGACCGGCAGTTCATCCTCCTTTCCGAACGATGACTGCTCCGGCGTCGCGCCCATTTGGAAAGTCCCGCCTTCTACCGGCAACATTCTGAATGACAAGCCGTTTACAGTGATTACTTCAGGCTTTAGTACAGTGACAGGATCGCGTTGGACCTGATTCTTGCAGACGAGGTCGAGGAGTTCCTGGGGGCAGGGGTTGCCCGTGGAAACCGCAACCCGGAGACCGGCTGTCTCGATCCGCCCCTTGGCATAGAGCCCGCGGCGGGAAGAGATGATGCAGTCGGCTTTCTTGTCCGCCGCGCTGCCGCCCCTGAGCACATGCTCGGAGCCCTCCTCCGGACCGGTGGGGTTGAAGCCCGGTTCAGGGCCGGTCGTCTCCTGCCATACGTCGTAGCACCACTCCCAGACACTGCCGCTCATATCCTTGATCCCCAGTTCGTTCTCAGCGCCGAGATCGGAATTGCTGCCGCTGTAGCGGGTACGCGTCGAGGCGTTTCCGCCCCGGGCGGCGAATTCCCATTCCGCTTCCGTCGGCAGGCGGAAAGGAATGCCGGTCTTCGCTGCCAGGCGGGCCGTAAACTTCACGGCTTCCTCCCAGCTGATCCGGCTGACCGGTGCGCCGGGGATGTCCCGGGGGCTGGGATTCTTCCCCATGATTTCTTTCCAGAGGTCCTGCGTCACCTCCAGCTTGCCGATGGCGAAGCCGTCCAGGAAGACCTGATGGAGATCGGGATTCTTGCGGATCCCCTGCTCCGCGGTCTGCCCCATCGTGAAAGTCCCGCCTTCCACGGGAATCAACTCGAGGCTTTGGGCACCGACCGGGACGGTATAGGAACCGTGGTCGTTGGCATAAGGAGCAAGGTCGCCGACCGTGCCGGGGGCTGCCGGTTCAACTTTGCAGGAAAACAGAAGGGAAGCCGCCAGCAGGACGGCCAAAAGGGATGTTAAACGTTTCATTCGTATAATCGCATGATTAGGTTCATCAGGAACAGATTGGTTTCCAAGTTGATACGGCAATCCTCCGGCGTCGCCCCATGGTCGGTGGACAGCTCGCCGCAGATGTCGGCGCCGAGGACATGGTCCGCCCTCGAAAAGACATCCGCGACAATCTCCGCCACCTCTTCCAGCGTGAAATCGCCCTGGCTCCAGTCCGTACGGGCGGATTCCGGCGACAGGATATCCTTGTCAATGGACAGATAGACATCGCCAAGCGACCCGGGAAGGGCCGGCCGGGAGCCGCCGGGACCGATGGAAACGGTACCGGCAAGGGCCGGACAGGTTTCCCTGAGCGTTTTAACCCAGCTCCCGCAGCTCAGGACGCCCGGGAACTCCGGCTCCTGGTCGTCCGGATGGTTGTCCAGGAGCACCAGCGTATAGGGATTCTTAAAAGCAGAGGCATAAAAGAGGGTCATGTAGTGGTAATCGCCGCTGTCGAGCCAGTGGATGCCCGGTTTGCCTGTGTAGGAAGCGATCCGGCGGCGGATCTCCCGGGCGGACGCCGCATCACAATAGCAGCGTACACCCTCCATATCCCCCATGTCCAGGAGGTCGAAACGGACACCTTCCCCTTTCAAGGCTTCGGGAAAACCCTGATCCGGGTAGGCGCGTGAAAAATCCGTAATGACAACCGGCTTCATAGTCTTTCAAAGATAGGGATAATCTCCGGAATATAAAACACCCGCGCACGGTTTCGCGCTTGTTTTTCCCGATATCCGATGCATCCGGGGTCTTTTCCGCTTTCTGCGCAGCATTTTTCCATGTATATGTATAACTATTTAATTTACAACGCGCGCAACATTCTTGTTATAACATATAACATTTTTGTTATCGCCTAATTGGCGCTATTTTTGGGCGAAAAAGAGGGAAAACGGAAAGATAATTGCTAAGTTTGCAGTCGAAACAACAAGTTGACTGAAATGGGTCTCATTCTCAAGAAGCGCATCCGGCAGGCCATGGATCCGAAGGACATCCTGGTCAGCCAGCTGATCCTTGCGCTCTGCATCGTCCTGGTCGCCCTGAACGTCGCGTTCTTCGTGTTCTTCCCGCGGCTCATGGCGCCGGTTTCCATCGTCCTGTCCAATGCCATTACCCTGCTCCTGACCGCCATCGCCTTCCGTCCCGCCAGCACCCTTATCCAGAAGACGCTGGCCCGGCGGCAGGAGGAACTGCTGGCCCAGGCGGAAAAGGAGAAAGCCATGCAGCAGCGGCTGGATCTGCTGGAGAGCGAAAAAAGGGAACTGGAAAGCCGCCTGGACACCCGCGCCCAGACGACCGCGGCATCCGGCGACCTGAACTTCACGTTCAAGCTGGAGCAGATGGAATATGCGAAGAAAGGATACATCGTCAAGGAAGAGAACCTGGACGCCCTCCGCACGGACGAGCGCTTCCGCGCATTGGTCCCCGACATCAGCCTGCTCGACAAGATGCTCAGCGCCATCAAGCTGAAGGAGAACGGCGTCCGCAAGATCCTCTACCTGCGCAAATATTATTACAAGGTATCCATCGGCATCGATTTCAGCAAGGTCAAATTCTCCTTCGACGGGGACCGGATCCTCTTCTCCGGCGTCAAGTTCACCCGCCTGCACGACATCTCCGGCGAGCTGACCCCGGACCCGGGCGACATCAACCACTGCTGGGTCCTGGACACCAACGAGGACGAAGGACGCGCGGAAATCCTGCAATCCTTTGATTATGACCAGCTTCGATACACCTACGAAGACCTGCAGGAGCTGGAAACCCGGAAAAGCCTGGACGAAGAGGCCGGCAGCCTGTGCGAGCAGTACACGTCCGTCTTCCGCAGGAATATCGCCGCCCGCTTCCCCCAGGTCGGCTTCGTGGACAGCATCGAGGACAGCGACACGACCTGGTACGCGCTCAAGGACGGTTCCGCCTACCTGATGGTCCGCGACGTCACGGCCAACATGATGCAGCTCTCCAACGTCATCGAATCCATCGCAACCAGCGACTCCCCCGCCGGGGACAAAAAAAGCTGACCGGTGCGGTCAGCTTTTCCGTTCAGATCGGTACACGATCAATAGGTGACCTTCGGCTCGAGGGCCTTGGCAGCGTCGATGTAGCGCTGGACCTCGACCTCGACCGGAACGCGGCGGGTCAGGTGTTTCTGCTCATTGACCTCGGCCATCTTGGCGGCGAGGTTCGCGGCGTTGCGGTTGCGGAGCTCCTTGACGGTGTCGACACCGGCGGCCTCGAGCAGCTCGGAGAACTGCGGGCCAACGCCCTTGATACGGAAGAGGTCAGCGTGGTTGACCCAGGTCAGGACGAGGTCGTGGCGGATGCCGGTGGCCTCCTCGATTTCCTGGCGGCCCTTCGCGGAGGCGCCTTTCTCAAGCAGCTGGGCGACGGTCTCAATGCCGGCGGCGATGAGCTTCTCAGCGTAGACAGGGCCGATACCCTGGATGTCGATGATCTTGTAAGTCATACTAAAGCGTGTTTTATGGGTTAATGTAAATTTGCCGTCTCCAAAGGTAAGGAAAAAAAACGTGAATGCAACAAATTTAGTCTAAATTATTTCCTCGACGAGACGATACAGCCGTCCGGGCAGCAGGGCGCGGAATTGCGCCGCCGTTCCGGGCGGGACAAGCAGGGCGGAAAGATCCGTGCAGCCCTTGAAGGCATCCGGGCCGACAAACTGCAGCCCGGCCGGCAAAACCAGCTCGTCGAGGGACTCGCAGCCCTGGAAAGCACCGGCCCCGATCGAGCGCAGTCCCTTGTTGAAACGCACATGATAAAGATTGAAGCAATCCTTGAAGGCACGGTCGCCGATCGACAGGAGGGCGGCCGGGCAGGCGATGGTTTCGAGCTCATAACAGGCCCGGAACGCCTCCGGACCGATCACGGCAAGGTTTTTCGGCAGGCGGATGCTGCGCAGCCATGCACATTCGCGGAAAGCCTCGCGGCCGATATGGGTCAGGGTGTCCGGAAGTTTCACCTTGTCCAGATAGGACGCCCGTTCCTCTTCCGGTATGGGTTTGCCGAAATGGTCGTTTTCGGCCATGTAGTCCTGGAAGGCAAAGACGCCGTCACAGAGGATACGGCAACCGGGACGGACGACGACCTCGTTCGGAAAGTTTTCGGCATCAAGGAGTTTGCTGCCATCCGCGGAATAGGCGCAATTGTACCCGTCGTCCCAGACGTCATCCGAAACGGAAGAAAGGTGCGGCGCGGTATCCACCGCCAGCAACGCCTCGGGAGACATGGCCTCAGAAGGATTTGAGGAATTCGACGTCCTTTTTGAGCATCACCTTCGGATCCATCTGCCAGACCTTCTGGAAAAGCTTGAACTGGTAGGGCGGAGACAGGGTGACGACGTGCTCATGCTTGCTTTTCCGCCACCATTTGTAGAAACCGACAGGGTCCGTGTCGTAAGGGATCCGGGCCTCGACACCGCTGCTGTAACCCGGGAAGTCGATCATGACCTTGAGCCCCATAATACGCTTATAATAAGCGAGGTCCGCACGGCGGAGCTTGCTGATGAGGGGGTTGAAGACTTCCAACTGGTCGACCTGGAGAACCTTGTCCCGGACAATCATCCGATGGATACGGACGGGGTCGGTGTTCAGCCACTCACCGATGCGGAGCGTCGTGGGAACACCTTCCATTTCCAAAGTAAGATAGTCTTCGGAAAAGTAAATCTTTTCGGAATCGACCGGGTAATTATCCTCCATACATAATGCGCATTGTTGCAAATATAGGGGAAAAAATCCATTTAAACAAGCCCGGATGCGGTTTTTATCCTTTTGTGCCCCGCTCCCCTTCCATTATCCATAAAAAAAACTTAAATTTGAAAGTTATCTCAAGAGTCATCGACATATGGAACAAACCGTCGGCCAGAAATTCACGGTGAACCGCGAGGCACCGCTGCTGCAATACCTGTTTGAACTGTTCCCGGACCAGAGCCGGACAGGGGTCAGGAACCTGCTCGGCAAGGGGCAGGTCGTCGTCAACGGCACCGGCGTGACGGCCTTCGACCATCCCCTCCGCCCCGGAGACAGCCTGCTGATCCTTCCGAAGGGCATCTCCATCGCCCGCGCGACCAAGGCGGAAGCCGCAGATAAGATTGAAGCGGCCGGCGTGAGGATGGTCTACGAGGATGAATACCTGCTCGTCGTGGACAAGCCTTCCGGCCTCCCGACGATCCACAGCGGCGGTCCGAAATCCGGTCTTTCCATCCAGTATATCAAGGATTTGAAGACAAAGGGCGGGAAAGCCTCCAGGCTCGCACAGGACAACGGGCTGACCCTCTATTCCCTCCTCTATGAATATGTCCGCCAGCAGGCGAAAGCCCAGCGCAAGGAGGACCTAATCAGCGGACGGAAACCCGACCGCGGCGTCAAGAAGGTCTGGATCGTCCACCGCCTCGACAGGGGGACATCCGGACTCATCGTCTTTGCGAAGGACGAGCGGACGAAGGAACTGCTGCAGAGCAAGTGGCGGGATGCCGTGATCGAACGCAAATACACAGCCGTCCTGGAAGGGATCCTGGAAGAGCCGGAAGGGACCGTCGAATCCTGGCTCTGGGAGCATCCCAAGTCCTTGAAAATGGTCTCCTCCCCCGTCGAGAAGAAGGATTCGCAGCACGCTGTGACCCATTATCGTGCCCTCCGGACGGTCCAGGTGGAGAAATACCCCTTCACCATCGCCGAGTTCGAGCTGGAAACCGGCCGGAAGAACCAGATCCGCGTCCATGCCGCCGACCTCGGCCATCCGGTGACGGGCGACTACAAATACGGTGCGGAGTTCGATCCCGTCGACCGGCTCGCCCTCCATGCCAGTTCCCTCGTTTTCCGGCATCCGGTGACCGGCAAGGTCGTCCGCTGCAAGTCCCCCCTTCCGAAAGCCTTCTCCCGTTTTGACAAATAGCCCCATGAAAACGTTTTCCATCCCCGGAGCCTCGGACTCCATCACCCTTTCCATCGCCGTCACACGACCCGTCGATACACCGAAAGCGATTCTTCAAATGGTTCATGGAATGGCCGAACACAAAGGAAGATACATTGCTATGATGGAGTATCTTTCCGAGCGGGGGTACATCTGTGTCATGAACGATCTGCGGGGGCATGGGCAGACCGCCGCGGGCGAGGCCGACCTGGGCTATCTGGACAAGGGAGGCTGGCGCGGCATGGTGGACGACATCTTCTGCGTCACGGAATGGATCCGCAGGCAGTACCCCTCCCTTCCCCTCTACCTGTTCGGCCACAGCATGGGTTCCCTGATTGTCCGCGAGTATTGCAAGGAACACGACAAGGCCATCGACGGCCTGATCGTCTGCGGCAGTCCGAGCGCCAACGGCGCGGTCGGCATCGCCCGCTTCCTGGCCTGGACGGTCAAACTGTTCAAGGGGACCCGGCACCGCTCGAACCTGCTGGCAGGCCTTTCTACCGGCGCCTATAACAAGAAATTCCGCAAGGAAGGCTCCCCCAATGCCTGGATCTGCTCCGATCCTGCCGTCGTCGATGCCTATGACAGGGATCCGCTCTGCGGTTTCCCCTTCACGGCCAACGGCTATGCCGGCCTGTTCGGCCTGTTGCAGGATGTCTATTCCGAGAACGGTTGGAAGGTGGAGAACCCTTCCCTCCCGGTCCATTTCATCGCAGGGGCCTATGATCCCTGCATCGGCAGCATCGCGAAATTCTCCGCTGCGGTGAGTTTCTTCCGCGCACGGGGCTACCGGAACGTCTCCAGCAAGGTGTACCCGAACATGCGGCACGAAATCCACAACGAGACCGGCAAGGAAGCCGTCTGGCAGGACATCGCCAAGACCCTCGACGCATGGCGGGAGAAGTGATCTACGAGCGGACGGAACGCCTGGTCGGGCCGGAGGTCATGCAACGCCTCCAATCCGCGCGCGTTATCCTCTTCGGCATCGGCGGGGTCGGCAGCTGGTGCGCGGAAGCGCTTGTCCGTTCGGGCGTTACGAATCTTGCCATCGTCGATGCGGACCGGATCGGCGCGACCAATGTCAACCGGCAGCTGATGGCGACCTCCGCCAACATCGGCGCCTCGAAAGTCGCCGAGATGAAAGCCCGGCTGCTTTCGGTCAATCCGGCGGCGGACATCCGCGCCATCGAGGATGTCTATACGGATGAGACGCGGGAACGGTTCGCCCTGGAGACGTATGACTACATCATCGACGCCATCGATTCCCTGAAGGACAAGGCCTCCCTCATCCTCCGGGCGACGGATACCCGCGCGACGTTCTTCTCTTCCATGGGCGCAGCCCTCAAGCTCGACCCCACCCAGGTGCGGGTCGCCGAGTTCTGGGAGGTGCGCGGCTGTCCGCTCGGGGCGGCGCTCCGCAAGCGATACCGCAAACAGAACACCTTGCCAGCCAAGAAGTTCCTCTGCGTCTATGACCCCGAGGTGCTCCCCAACCTCGGACCGGACCCGGATCCCGAAGCCGATCCTGGCCTCTTCCACAAGGCGCAGGTCAACGGGACGGCGGCGCCGGTCACCGGCATTTTCGGCCTGACCCTCGCCGGACTCGTCCTGCAAGACATTTACCGGAAAACCTTACACAAATGAAGAAATTCCATATCGGCCTCCTGCCGCGCATCCTCATCGCCATCGTCCTCGGCATCCTCTGCGGGCTGTTTTTCCCGCAGGGACTCGTGCGCGGCTTTGCGACCTTCAACAGCATCTTCTCCAACCTGCTCGGCTTCTTCATCCCGATCATCATCATCGGGCTGGTGACGCCGGCCATCGCGGACATCGGCCACGGCGCCGGGAAGCTGCTGGTCGTCACCGTGTTGATCGCTTACCTCGATACCATTTTCGCCGGCTGCGTGTCCTACGCGACCAGCGTGTCCCTGTTCCCGAAACTCATTCCCGCGAATGCGGGCATGGACCTCGCGGAGATGTCCGGCGGCGTGGACCCGTACTTCAGCATCAACATCCCTCCGCTGATGGACGTGATGACCTCGCTCGTGCTGGCCTTCACCATCGGCCTCGGCATCGCCTTCTTCAAGTCGCCGCACCTCAAGGAGATCGCCAGCGAATTCAAGGACATCGTCGTGAAGGCGATCGAGACGGTGATCATCCCGCTCCTGCCCGTCTATATCTTCGGCATCTTCCTCGGAATGACCCATACCGGCCAGGCGATGCGCGTCATCAAGGTTTTCATCGCCATCATCGGCGTCATCTTCGTGCTGCACATCCTGCTGCTGGTGTTCCAGTACTGCATCGCGGGCGCCGTCGCGAAGAAGAATCCCTTCCGGCTCCTCGGGACCATGCTCCCCGCCTATTTCACGGCCCTCGGCACCTCCTCCTCCGCGGCGACGATCCCCGTCACCCTCAAGCAGACGGTCGCCAACGGCGTCAGTGAGGAGATCGCCGGCTTCAGCGTCCCGCTCTGCGCCACCATCCACCTGTCGGGCAGCACGCTGAAAATCGTCGCCTGCGCGGTTGCGCTGATGCTGATGCAGGGTATGCCCTTCGATTTCGGGATGTTCCTCGGCTTCATCCTGATGCTGGGAATCATGATGGTCGCGGCGCCCGGGGTGCCCGGCGGCGCCATCATGGCCGCGCTCGGCATCCTCTCCTCGATGCTCGGTTTCGGGCAGGAGGAACAGGCGCTGATGATCGCGCTTTACATCACCATGGACAATTTCGGCACGGCCTGCAATGTGACCGGAGACGGCGCCATCGCCATCGTGCTCGACCGCCTGTTCAAACCGGGTCCACGTCAATGACGATGTGTCCCGGGTACTTGCGGTCCTTTTCGAATCCGGCGAGAAGGGCCGCAATCCTTTTTTTGGTAGCGGTCAGGGCGCGGTCACGCGGAAGGAGGAGGCGGATGTGGCGGATGGATTCACCGGCCAGCCGGTCCACGACGGGCGCATAGGGCCCCGTCACATTCGGCGCCACCGTCGCCAGTTCGCCCGCAAGGGCCCTGGAAAGCGCTTCCAGGCGCTTTTCATTCGCATCCCGGACGATGACCTTGACCAGGCGGGAATACGGCGGATAGAAGAACAGCCGGCGTTCGGCGAGCAGGGTCGGCGCATCGCCGCCGTCCTGAAGGCGGGCCAGGACCGGATGGTCCGGTTCGCGGGTCTGGATCAGCAGGAGGCCCTGTTTGCCGCGACGGCCGGAGCGGCCGCGGAACTGCTCGAGGAGCTGCCAGGCGCGCTCGTCCGCCCGGAAGTCCTGCTGCCCGAGCAGGCTGTCCGCCTGGATGACGGCGACAAGCGATAAACCGCTGAAATCGAATCCCTTCGTCACGATCTGGGTCCCGACGAGGATATCGATTTCGCCGGCCGCGAAGGCATGGATGATGCGGGACTCGTCCGCATCCGGGGTATCGCTGTCGAGGCGCGCGACACGGGCATCGGGGAACACGGCCGCCAGCTCTTCTTCGATTCGCTGGGTCCCCGCCCCGAGCTGCTGGAGCGCGCCGCCGCAGTGGGCGCAGACGCCCGTATAAGGCGCCGTATAGCCGCAATGATGGCAGACCATCCGTCCGTCCAGGTGATAGCTCAACGGGACGTTGCAGTGGGGACACTTGACAATCGTGCCGCATTCTTCACACTGGAGGGACGGCGCATAGGAACGGCGGGCGCGGAGGACGACCGCCTGCCCGCCCTCCTTGAGGACGCGGTCGATCTCGAAGAGCAGCTTGCGGGAAAGATGGCCGACCATCCCGCGCTTTTTCCGCTCGGCCACCGTGTCGATCACCCGCACTTCCGGCTGCTCCCCATGATAAAAGCGTTCCTTCAGGACAACATGCGCAAAGCGCCCGTTTTCAGCATTATACAAAGACTCCAAGGATGGAGTCGCGCTGCCCAGGACGACCTGGGCGCCATGGATCCCGGCAAGCATGATGGCCGTGTCGCGGCCGTTGTACCGGGGCGCCGGCGCATCCTGTTTATAAGAGGTGTCGTGCTCTTCATCGACAACGATGAGGCCGAGGTCGTGATGGGGCAGGAACAGGGCGGAACGTGTTCCCAGGACGATGGCGGGGCGGCCTTTCCGGAGGATGGCGGCAATTTCCCGCTTCCGGACCGGGGACACGGCGGAATGGAACAGCAGCACGTCCGGGAACACCGAGCGAATCCGCTCCTCCAACTGGCGGCTCAGGGCGATTTCCGGCACCAGGAACAGTACGCTGCGGCCGGCCTCCAGCGTTTCCCGGGCCAGTTTCAGATAGACTTCCGTCTTGCCGGATCCGGTGACGCCCTCCAACAGGGTCGTCTTCGGGAAGGCCTCCTTGATAGCTTGATACACAGTTTGTTGCGCCGGCGTCAGCGACGGGGCTTCCGGCGCGGTCATGGCGCTTCGCTCCGGATGCAGTTCCTGTTCTATCCGGTCGATGACCGCCTTGTAGCGGACGCGCGTCTCTTCTTTCCGCGCCCGTTGCATCTTTTCCTGATAAGCAGCGAGCCGGGCCTCCAGCCGCTCCCGGTTCCGGGCGCCGGTCTCTTCCTGCTCGATCTTGAAAGTGGGATAGGCGGCCTTATAGACCTCGCCGACGGAACAGAGATAATATTCCGCCACACAGCGCCAGAAGGCGATTTCCCGCTCGGAGACATCGGGAAGACGGGCTACGCGCTCCCCCGCCTGCCGGATCCGGGAAATCTCCGTTTCCGGCGCGACATCGACGGCGCTCACGACACCGACATACCGCCTTCCGGCGAAGAGAACGGAGACGCGCATCCCGGCCGTAAGACCGGCGTCGTCGGTCCAGTAGCATGGCTCCCAGTCCAGTTTCAGGGGCAGAATCACCCGGATATATCTCCGCTCGTCCATCGTTTTGCGAAGATAAGCAAAAGTTTTATTAACTTTGCGCAATGCTTGGAAATATTGTATCGAAGATCAACGGCATCGTCTGGAATCCCGGCCTCGTCGCCTTACTCCTCATCGCCGGCCTCTACTTTTCGTTCCGGACCCGTTTCGTCCAGGTGCGGAAGTTCTCCGCCATGCTGAAATCCCTCTTTTCCAAGAAGGAAGGCAACCAGGGGATCTCCTCGTTCGAAGCGTTCTGCATCGCCCTGTCGGGGCGCGTCGGGACCGGCAACATCGTCGGTGTCGCGACGGCGATCGCCTTCGGCGGGCCCGGATCCGTGTTCTGGATGTGGGTCGTCGCCTTTTTCGGCGCCTCCACCGCTTTCGTCGAGTCCACCCTCGCCCAGATTTACAAGTTCCCGCACCATACGGGCTATCGCGGAGGACCTTTCAGCTTCATTGAACATGGTCTCGGCAAGCGCTGGATCGGCTTGCTGTTCGCGGGGGTTACCATCCTCTCCTGCGGCTTCTTCCTGACGACCGTCCAGGCGAACGGGGTCTCCAGCGCCATCAAGAATGCCTTCCCCGTCACGCCCCTCGTATCCGGCATCGTCATGGCCGCCATCCTGGGACTGGTGATCATCGGCGGCGTCAAGCGCATCGCGAAAACGGCCTCCATCATCACGCCGCTCATGGCCGTCGGTTATATCGTGATGTCGCTGGTAGTCATTGCCTTCCACATCCGGGAGGTCCCGGAGATCCTCGCATCCATCTTCACGAATGCCTTCGGGATCCATCCCGTCTGCGGCGGCATCATCGGCTCGACCATCGCCATGGGGGTCAAGCGCGGCATATTCTCCAATGAGGCCGGGCAGGGAACGGGCGCCATCGTCTCCGCGGCGACGGATGTCCCCCACCCGGCGCAGCAGGGCCTCGCCCAGGCATTCTCCGTCTATGTCGACACCCTGCTGGTCTGCACCGCCACGGCACTCATGATCCTCTCTTCCGGCACGTACAATATCCTGAGCAGCACCGGCGAGATGCTGTATGCGGGCGCCCCGGAACTGGGCAACAACTACGTCGGCTACACCCAGAGCGCCGTGGACTCCGTCTTCACCGGCTTCGGCAGCCAGTTCGTCTCCATCGCCATGGTCTTTTTCGCCTTCAGCACCATCATGGCCTATTATTTCTACTCGGAGACCAGCATCATCTATCTCTTCCGCGGCCATTCGGGCAAAGGCGAGAAAATCGCCATCCGGGCCTTCCAGGCGCTCATGCTCGTCGCCGTCGTCTTCGGTTCCGTCAAGGAGGCCGACGTGGTCTGGCAGCTCGGCGACATCGGCGTCGGCCTCATGGCCTGGTTCACGGTGATTTCCATCCTGATCCTCTGCCCCAAGGCCATCAACGCCCTCAAGGAATTCGAAAAAGCCGCCCCGCAAAAATAAGTTTTTGAAAAAAAGTTTGCAGTCTCCGAAAAAGATGCTATCTTTGCATTCCCAAACGATGGTGCTGTAGCTCAGATGGTAGAGCAATGGACTGAAAATCCATGTGTCGGCAGTTCGATTCTTCCCAGCACCACCTCTTTATAAGTCGCTGATAATCAGCGGCTTATTTGTTTCTAATAACGCCTTATTTTGAGTAGTAAATATGGGGCTGGAAACGCCTGTATATCGTATTTCACTCTATAGTTCCTGGATTTAGTATAATTATCGCAAATTTTGCCATATTTTAATCAAGAAAAGGCGTAACTTTACCAGACAAAAGAAAAAGAATGTCTTATGGATAAGGTAACTGCATACTCTGGCTATAGTGAACTTGTTGAAAGTATCGGGGCCTTGCTTTCATCTGCCCGTGCCCGGATCGCCAGTTCCGTGAATACGGTTCTGGTCCAAACGTATTGGAATATCGGCAAGTACATTGTGGAGTATGAGCAGAAAGGGTCAGAACGTGCAGAATATGGCAGCAACCTCCTTGAGCGGCTTTCTGCCGACCTTACCAACCGCTACGGGAAGGGTTTTAGCCGGAGTAACATCCTCTATATGAGGAAATTCTACATCTACTTCCCAAATAGTGAGACACTGTCTCACGTTTTGAGCTGGAGTCATTACTTTGAGATACTCAAGTCCGACGATCCGCTGGAAATCAGTTTTTACACAAAGGAATGCGAAGCCCAAAAGTGGAGCGTCCGTGAACTCAAGCGGCAGAAGAGTACGGCGCTGTTCCAGCGCTTCGCAATGTCCAAGGACAAGGAAGGTATTCTTCAATTGGCAAATCAAGGAGTAGAAGTCCAAAAGCCGGAGGACATCATCCGTGACCCGTTTGTCCTGGAATTCACTGGCCTGCCCGAACTTCCTACTTGGAATGAAAAGACACTGGAAGATGCGCTTGCATCCAACTTGAGTATGTTCATGCTGGAACTGGGTAAGGGATTTGCGTTCGTTGCCCGTCAATATCACATTCCGCTCGGCGGCCGTCACTTCCACGTGGATCTGGTTTTCTACAACGTTATCCTAAAGACATACTGCCTCATCGACCTCAAGAAAGACGGCGTGCAGCACGAGGATATCGGCCAGATGAACCTCTACCTCAATTACTTCAAGCACGAAGTCTGCACCGAAGGAGACAACGAACCTTTTGGCATCGTCTTAGGAGCGGAAAAAGACAAGCTAACCGTGCAATATGCCTTGGAAGGCATTACCAACCAACTCTTCGTCAGCCGCTATCAGCTTTATCTCCCAGACCGAGAGGCCCTCAGTCGCGAGGTTTACCGCATCATCGAGGCCCACGCCGAATCCGAAAACACCGAACAGAAGTAGCTTCCCAGTATATATTTCTTCTCGATCTATCCTTCCGCCCGCAGATACCCATACCGCACCAAGTCTTCCCGGCTACGGACTTGGTTGGTGTAGCCGTCGGCAATGACGAAGAGATTGTCGGCCACGGAGGAGATGGCGTCGTAGTTGTGGTCGGTGATAATGACGCCATGGTCCCTGGCCCGCTCCCGGATCATGGCCTTGACATCCTCAATGTTTACCGGATCAACCTGCGTAAAGGGTTCGTCCAAAAAGTAGAAAGGAGCGTCGCTGTGCAGCACCAGATAGAGTTCGGCCAGCCTGGCTTCGCCACCGGAGAGTTCATAGATGGGCGAATCGTAATGTCGGGAGAACTTGGGGAAGCGGTTGACAAAGGTCCAGTAGTTCACGCCATACAGGTCAAATGCCCGGTGCAGTTTCATTCCATCCGGAATCAGCCTGCCCTGCGGCAGATACTTGATGGAATGGCCGATAATCTGCTGGTTAACCGGCTTCTCATCTATACTCACCATCACATTCTCCACCCGAAGGCCGCCCATCAGTGCGCGGAACATACAGGACTTGCCGGCACCGTTGCGGCCCAGCAGACCCGTGACCATCCCCGTCTCCGAGGTGATATACCCGCCGGTAAGGACCGTTTTCTCCCCGAAACGGACCACAACGCTGTCCACTATGAGCCGATGCTTATCCATGGAAGACAAGAACTGAAGTTAGCAGGAT
>JAEEVC010000032.1 GCA_016287075.1 Bacteroidales bacterium
CCGCGACGGCTGTCGCCGCCGGTGCGCGGAGCCTGGGAGCTCGCCGCGAACATGGCGTTCGGGGAGAGGTCCTGCTTGCCGTACTTCTCGCCGTTGCAGATCCACACCTTGATGCCCATCGCACCCATCTGGGTACGGGCCACTGCCAGTGCGTAGTCGATGTCGGCACGGAAGGTGTGCAGCGGGGTGCGGCCTTCCTTGAACATTTCGCTGCGGGCGATTTCGGCGCCGCCTACGCGGCCGCTGATCTGAACCTTGATGCCTTCGGCACCGACGCGCATCGCGGTGGCGATCGCCATCTTGATGGCGCGACGGTAGGAGACACGGCCTTCGATCTGGCGGGCGATGCTGTCCGCTACGATGGTGGCGTCAACCTCGGGGCGCTTGACCTCGAAGATGTTGATCTGGACATCCTTGCCCGTGACCTTCTTGAGTTCTTCCTTGAGCTTGTCGACCTCCTGGCCGCCCTTGCCGATGATGACACCCGGACGGGCAGCGTGGATGGTAACGGTGACGAGCTTCAGGGTACGCTCGATGATGATGCGGGAGAGGCTGGCCTTCGCGAGACGGCTGCCCAGGTACTTGCGGATCTTGTAATCCTCGGCGATCTTCTCTGCATAGTTGCCGCCGACCCAGTTGGAGTCCCAACCACGGGTGATACCGATTCTGTTGCTGATAGGATTAGTTTTCTGTCCCATGATTATTTCTCCACTGCGTTAGGTTTCACATCGAGGACGATGGTAACGTGGTTCGAGCGCTTGCGGATGCGTCCGGCACGGCCCTGCGGGCACGGGCGGATGCGCTTCAGCGTGCGGCCCTCGCCGACCATGATGGTCTTGACGATGACGTTGCCGTTGTCGAGTTCGCTGGTCTTGTCCTGATTCTTGGCCTCCCAGTTGGCGATGGCGCTCTTGAGAAGGGTCTCAAGGCGGATGGAAGCCTCTCTCTTCGAGAACTTCAGGAGATCGAGCGCGTGGTTGACTTCCTTGCCACGGATGGTGTCAGCGACGAGGCGCATCTTCCGCGGGGAGGTAGGAGCGCTGTTGAGTTTGGCGATGGCGGTCTCTTTCTTGGCCTCTTTCAGCCTCTCAGCCATAAGTCTTTTTCTCTTTCCCATAATGTCAATCCTTTAAACATTACTTCTTGTTATTGCCTGAGTGGCCTCTGAAGGTACGGGTGGGCGCGAATTCGCCGAGCTTGTGACCGACCATGTTTTCAGTGACATAGACCGGAATAAACTTGTTTCCATTATGCACTGCGATGGTGTGGCCGACGAAGTCCGGGGAAATCATGCTGGCACGGGACCAGGTCTTGACAACCTCTTTCTTCTTGCTGCCGTCATTCATGGCAAGAATTCTGTTCTCCAGGGCTTCCTGAATGTACGGTCCTTTTTTAAGTGAACGACTCATAATTTCTCAGTATTATTCCGTTATTTCTTTCTTCTTTCAATGATGAAGCGGTTGGAGACGGCCTTCGGGTTGCGCGTCTTCTTACCCTTGGCGGGCAGACCCTTGCGGGAACGCGGGTGACCACCGGAAGCGCGGCCTTCACCACCACCCATCGGGTGGTCATGCGGGTTCATCACGACACCCCGGTTGTGCGGGCGGCGGCCCAGCCAGCGGGAGCGGCCGGCCTTGCCGGAGGACTCGAGGTTGTGATCCGGGTTGGAAACGGTACCGACGGTGGCGCGGCAGGCCACAGGGACCATGCGGGTCTCGCCGGAGGGCAGGCGCAGGATTGCGTAGTTGCCTTCACGGGCGGCGAGCTGGGCGAACGTACCGGCGGAACGGGCCATAGCGGCACCCTGGCCGGGACGAAGCTCGATTGCGTGGACGAGCGTACCGACGGGAATAGCACTGAGCGGGAGGCAGTTGCCGACCTCCGGGGCCGCGGTGGCGCCGGATTCGACAATCTGGCCGACCTGGAGACCGTTCGGAGCGAGGATGTAACGCTTCTCGCCGTCCTCATACTGGACGAGCGCGATGCGGGCGCTGCGGTTCGGGTCGTATTCAATCGTGAGGACCGTAGCCTTCACGTTGTCCTTGTTGCGAAGGAAGTCGATGAGACGGTACATGCGCTTGTGACCGCCGCCGATGTAACGGACGGTCATCTGGCCGGTGTTGTTGCGGCCGCCGGTCCGCTTCAGCGGAACGAGGAGCTTCTTGTACGGTTTCTTCGCGGTAATCTCCTCGAAGGAGCTGATGGCCTTGTTGCGCTGGCCAGGGGTTACCGGTTTGTATTTCTTGATAGCCATGGTACTTCCTCCTCTTAGATGTTAGCGTAGAAATCGATCTTGTCTTCACCGGCGAGGGTCACGAAGGCCTTCTTGTAGTGGTTGGTACGGCCCTTGAGGAGACCGGCCTTGGTGTAGCGGGATTTCCGCTTGCCATGATAGTTGCAGGTGTTGACGTCGGCGACGTTGACATTGTACATCTGCTCGACGGCGGCCTTGATCTGGATCTTGTTGGCGTTGCGGTCGACGATGAAACCGTAGCGGTTCAGTTTTTCGCCCTGAGCCGTCATTTTCTCGGTTACGATAGGCTTAATTAAGATTCCCATTTTCTCGTTCTCCTTTATTTAACCCTTGCAGCGAGAATGTCCTGGACACCGTCCACGAGCACCAGGTGGTGCGCGTTCATGATGACGTACGTGTTGATTTCGTCAACCGTGATGACCTTCACTTCGGGAAGATTGCGTGAGGAAAGATAGATATTGTCCGAGTTGGACGGAAGGACGAAGAGAACCTTGCGGTCTCCGGCCTTGAGATTGGCGATGATGCTCTTGAACTCCTTGGTCTTCGGGGCGTCCATGGTGAACGGCTCCACGAGGGTGAGCTTGCCTTCGGCCGCCTTGTAGGAGAGGGCGGAGTGGCGGGCGAGCTGCTTGACCTTCTTGTTCAGCTTGCTGTCATAGGTGCGCGGCTTCGGACCGAAGACGCGGCCGCCGCCGACGAAGATGTTGGCCTTGAGGGAGCCGTGGCGCGCGCCACCGCCGCCCTTCTGGCGACCGAGCTTCTTGGTGGAATAGGCGACTTCGCTTCTGTCCTTGGTCTTGGAGGTACCCTGGCGCTGGTTGGCGAGGTACTGGAGGACATCGAGGTAGATGGCGTGGTCATTCGGGGTGATGCCGAAGACTTTCTCGTCCAGGACGACGGTCTTGCCGGACTGGGTGCCGTCGATCTTCAAAACATTCAGTTCCATAGTATTACGCCTCCAGAATTAAGTAAGAACCCTTGGCTCCCGGGACGGAGCCCTTCACGACGAGGAGATTGTTCTCGGGGATGACCTTCATGACAGCGAGGTTGAAAACCTTCACGCGCTCGTTGCCCATGTGGCCCGCCATGCGCATTCCGGGGAGGACGCGGGACGGCCAGGAGGATGCACCCATGGAACCGGGGTGACGGAGACGGTTGTGCTGACCGTGGGTCTTGCCACCGACGCCGGCGAATCCGTGGCGCTTGACGACGCCCTGGAAACCCTTACCCTTGGAGGTGCCGACGACATCGACGAACTTGACGTCCTCAGTGATGACGTCGGCGATCGTCAGGGTGTCGCCCAGTTTCAGCTCACCCGCGAAATCGGCCTCGAATTCGACGACCTTTTTCTTGGGCGTGGTTCCTGCCTTTTCGAAGTGGCCCTGCAGGGCCGCGCTGGTGTGCTTCTCTTTCTTTTCGTCATAGGCAAGCTGTACGGCGGCATAACCATTCTTCTCAACCGTAAGCAGTTGCGTGACAACACACGGACCAGCCTCAATCACGGTGCATGGGATATTCTTCCCATCAGCACCGAAGACGGAAATCATTCCGACTTTCTTTCCAATTAATCCAGGCATTGGTTGGTTAACTAATTGTTTATAAATACGTTATAATAGCCCGCATACTTTTGCGGACCGCAAAGATACGATTATTTTTCTGATTTACAATGCGTTTTCCACAATTTTTTCCACAATCCACGGGCCCGTATTGTCTGTTTCCGGCTTTTTCCGTACATTTACACCGCGACCGGCTTTTCCGGTCCGAAACCATGGAAATGAAAAGACTGATTACCCTTGCGGCGGCCCTGCTGGTGGCCGTCCTCTGCGCCGCCAAAGCCCCAAAAGCGACCGTCCAGTACGGCCCCTGGATCCAGAACGTGACCGAAACCGGTTTCACCGTCGTGTTCAAGACGACCGAACCCGCCCTCACCTACGTCGAGGTCGCGCCGGACGACGGCGCCTCCTTCTACAACGTCGAGCGCCCCCGTTTCTATGAAACCGTCGCGGGACGGCGGGTCAGCGGCACGATGCACCGGATCCGCATCAGCGGCCTGGAGCCCGGCAAGGCCTACCGCTACCGGGTCCACGGCAAGCAGGTCATGGACGACAGCAGCGCCTACGGCACCGTCTGGGGCCCGGAAGGGGTCATCGCCAAGGAAGTCCGCGGCATCCGCACCTTCGACAAGGGGGCTGCGAAATGCCGCTTCAGCGTGGTCAACGACATGCACGCGCAGTTCGAACGCTTCGCCACGCTGACCAGGGACCTCAAGCCGGAAGACCTCGATTTCTTCGCCATGAACGGGGACATCGTCTCGTATGTCAACAGCATCGACACGATGATGAAATACACCTTCGGGCCGGCGAAGGAACTGCTGCGCCGGGTGCCGTCCCTCTATATCCGCGGCAACCACGAGAGCCGCGGCCGGGAATTCGACAAGGTCCCGACCCTCTTCGAAACGCCCACAGGCGAATTCTACTACCAGTTCCGGCAGGGCCCGTGCGCCATCCTCGTGCTGGACGGCGGCGAGGACAAGCCCGACTCCTCCGGCGAATACTCCGGAACGGCCGACTATGACACCTACCGCCGCGCCGAGCTGGAATGGCTCAGGGAAGCGGTGAAGGATCCCGACTTCCGCGACGCCCCCTGGCGCATCGTCCTGATCCACATCCCGACCATTTCCCACATCGAGCCCTGGTACGCCCAGCAGTGGCTCTGCGACAACATGCTCCCCATCCTCAACGAGGCCGGCGTGAACCTGATGCTGAGCGGCCATCACCATAAATATATATACGTCGCCCCGCACGCGGAGGGCAACGGCAATGATTTCCCGATCCTGGTCAACAGCAACGTCGACCGGCTGGACTTCACCGCCACCGACTCCCTCATCGACATCCGCATCGTGGACCTCGAGGGCAAGGAGATCCACCGGCACAGCTTCCGGAAGTAGCCGGCCGTTTCCATATTCCCGAAAAACTGACTACCTTTGCGGGCGATGAGACTCGCTGTGAGCATATTCGGCTTCCTGCAGCTGTCGCTGGTGGACCTGCTGGACATCCTGATGGTTGCCCTGATCATCTATTTCCTGATCCGGCTCATCCGCAACTCATCGGCCATGAACATCTTCCTCGCGCTGATCTTCCTGCTTGTCGTGCAGGTGGTCGTCACCGCGCTCGGGATGAAGATGATGTCGGTGATCATGAACACGCTGCTGGACGTGGGCGTGCTCGCGATCATCGTGATCTTCCAGCCGGAAATCCGCCACCTGCTCAACCGCATCGGCAGCCGTACGGGCATCACCCGCCGCACCGGCGACGTCTTCAACCGCATCCTCGGCATCAAGGAAGAACCGATGGGCAACGCCGCCGTGCAGGAGATCACGGAGGCCTGCCGGACCATGGCGGGCCAGAAGACCGGCGCCCTCATCGTCATTCCCCACAGGAATCCCCTGACCGACATCATCGAGACCGGCGACCGCATCGACGCGGACATCAACCGCCGGCTCATCCTGAACCTGTTCTTCAAGAACTCGCCCCTCCACGACGGCGCGATGATCATCAGCGGCAACCGCATCGTGGCCGCCCGCTGCACCCTGCCGATCACCGCCCGCACCGACATCCCGGCCAGCTTCGGCATGCGCCACAAGGCCGCCATCGGTATCTCGGAGGAGTCCGACGCGGATGTGATCGTCGTCTCGGAGGAAACCGGCAACATCTCCTTCGTCAACGCCGGGGTCCTCACGCCGATCCAGAACATGAACGAATTGAAACTCAAGCTGGGAGCGGCGCTCGAATAAGGCCATGACGGACAAGAGACTGGAGGAGAAACTGGGCTTCGACCGGATCCGCAGGCGCATCGCGGACCGCTGTTCGACCGACTACGCGGCGGAGCGGGTCGCGAACGAGGCCTTCTCGACCGACCCCAGGGACATCCGGGAGCGCCTGGTCCTCACCGACGAGATGCGCCTGATCCTGATGTTCGAGGACACTTTCCCCACCAGCGGCTACATCGACTGCATCCCCTTCCTCGAGCCCATCGGCGACCACGCCTCGATCGACCTCCTCTCCCTCGGCAAGCTCCGCACCCTGCTGGAGACGGTCCGGAAAGTCACGTACTTCTTCCGTACCATCAAGGACGGAATCTATCCCCATCTCAAGCATGCGGCCGCCGGGATCATGACCTTCCCGGAGGTCCAGCGCCGCATCGAACTCATCCTCGACAAATACGGCGAGGTCAAGGACAGCGCCTCCGACGCCCTCTTCGACATCCGCCGGAATATCCGCGAGAAGGAGGCCTCCGTCTCCAAGCGCATCAACGCCATCCTCCGGAAAGCGCAGCAGGAAGGGCTCGTGGATGCCGACGCCGGCGTATCCGTCCGCGATGGCAAGATGCTCATCCCGGTCGTCTCCGCGAAGAAGCGCCTCCTGCCGGGCTTCGTCCACGACGAATCCGCCTCCGGCAAGACGACCTTCGTCGAGCCGGCGGAAATCGTCGAACTGAACAACGAAATCAGCGAGCTGCATTTCGCCGAATCGCGGGAGATCGCCCGGATCCTCCTCGCCTTCGCGGAATTCCTCCGCCCCTATGTCCCGGACCTGATGATGGCGGCCGCCTTCATCGGGGAGCTGGATTTCCTGATGGCCAAGGCGGGAATCGCCCTCGAGATCGTCGCCGGCATGCCCATCCTCTCGGAGGACGGGTCCCTCCAGCTCCGCCGGGCCCGCCACCCGCTGCTGGAAAAAGCCCTACGCAAGGAGAAGAAGGAGATCGTCCCGGTCTCCATCGTCCTGACGAAGGAAAAGCACATCCTCCTCATCTCCGGCCCGAACGCCGGCGGCAAGTCCGTCTGCCTGAAGACGGCGGGACTGCTGCAGTACATGTTCCAGTGGGGTATGCTCATCCCGACTTCGGAGACATCGGAACTGCCTGTCTTCGACCGCATTATGGTCTCCATCGGGGACGACCAGTCCATCGACAACGACCTCTCGACCTACAGCTCCTTCCTCACGGACATGAAGGAGATGCTCGCGGAAGCGGACGACAAGACCCTCGTGCTGATCGACGAATTCGGCTCGGGCACGGAGCCGGCGGCGGGCGGCGCCATCGCCGAGGCGATCCTCGCCGAGCTCGACCGCCGCGGCACCTATGGCGTCATCACCACCCACTATACCAACCTGAAACTCTACGCTTCCGGTGCCGAAACCGGCGTCATCAACGGTGCCATGCAGTTCGACGCCCAGCGCATCGCCCCGCTCTTCCAGCTTGAAATCGGCCTCCCGGGCAACTCTTTCGCCTTCGAACTCGCCCGCAAGATGGGCCTGTCCGAGGACATCGTCCGGGATGCGGAGGAACGCGCCGGCGAAGAATTCGTCGGCATCGAGCGCAACCTCCGGCGCATCGCCCGGAGCCGCCGCGCCCTCGACGAGAAGCTCCAGAAAATCCGGGCCACCGACAAGACCCTCGAGGCCGTCACGGACAAATACCAGAAAGAACTCGCCGACATCAAGCAGCTCCGCCGGAACATCCTCGACGAGGCCCGGCAGGAGGCGGAGGAAATCGTCCGCAAGGCCAACCGGCAGGTGGAGAACACCATCCGCACCATCAAGGAGGCCCAGGCCGAGAAAGAGGCCACCCAGGACGCCCGCCGCGAACTCCAGCAGTTCATCGGCGCCCTCGGCCAGAAGAAAGAGACCGACCGCCGCAACCGCGAGGAATACCTGGAAAAGAAGCTTCAGGCCCTCGAGCAGCGGAAGGAGAAGGAAAAGGCCCGCAAGGCCCGCCGCGCGGATCCGGAAACACGCGAACGCATGGCCCAGGCCGAGCGCGAGGAGGAGAAACTCGTCGCCTTCCGCGCCGCGCCGCTGAAAGTCGGCGAAAAGGTCCGCATCAAGGACAACGGCATGGTCGGGGAAATCAGCAAGCTCTCCACCAAGGCAGTCAGCGTCATCGTCGGCAGCATCACCACGAAAATCCCGCGCGACCGTGTCGAGCGGATCACCTCCAACGAATTCAAGAGCGCCGTGAAGGAGAGTTCCCAGCCGCCCCGCCAGCGCTATGACGCCGCGATGGAGGAACGCAAGCGCAATTTCCGGCCGGAGATCGACGTCCGGGGCCTCCGCGTGACCGACGCGCTGGAAATCGTCCAGCACTACCTCGACGACGCCATCATGCTCGACGTCGCCTCCGTCCGCATCCTCCACGGAAAAGGCACCGGCGCCCTCCGGGAGGAAATCCAGAAATATGCCCGCACCGTCCGGGGCGTCGTCTCCGCCCAGGATGAACACATCCAGTTCGGCGGCAGCGGCGTCACCGTCGTCAGGTTCAGATGATCGGGAAGGGAAAGAACGCCCTCGGCAAGCGGGGCGAAGACCTCGCCGCGGACTATCTCGCGGCCCGGGGCCACACGGTCCTCGCCCGCAACTGGCACGGCGGACACCTGGAGCTGGACCTCGTCACGGAAGCGCCCGATGGCGTGCATTTTGTAGAGGTGAAGACGCGGACCGCCCCCGTGGCGGCCGCCCCGGAAGAAAACGTCGGAAGACTGAAGCAGCAGCGCATTACGGCCGCCGCGCTGAAGTTCCTCCACGCGATGGATTCCCGCTTCGAACGGGAAGTTTTCTTCGACGTCGTCGCCGTCCTTTTCGACGGCGGGAAGGTCGAAATCAATTACTTCCCCCAGGCGTGGATCCCCATGTACACGTAAACCATCGATAACACGATATGAACCATAACCACTATTGCGTCATTCTCGCCGGCGGCTCCGGACACTGGTTCTGGCCCGCCTCGCGGGAGGACCGTCCCAAGGAATTCCTGCACATCGACGGAACGCCGATGCTCCGGCTGACCTACGAGCGATTCGCCCGCATCATCCCGAAAGAGAACATCCTCGTGGTGACCCTCGAGCGCTATGCCGAGGCCGCCCGGACCATGCTTCCCGAGCTCCCGGAGGAAAACCTCCTCCTTGAACCTTACGGCCGGCATACGACACCCGCCATGACGTATGCGACCTACACGGTCATCCGGCGCAACCCCGATGCCGTGATCGTCACCACCCCCTCCGACCACGTCATCCGCGACGAGGACCGTTTCCAGGCCGGCATCCTGAACGCCCTTTCCTATGCGGCGAAAGAGCCTGTCCTGATGACCCTCGGCATCGTTCCCAAGAGCCCTTCCGCCGACTTCGGCTACATCCAGGTCATGGGCGGCCGCCACTCGACGACCGACAAACCGCTGAAAGTCAAGACCTTCACGGAAAAACCCAGCGAAGAACTCGCCAAGGTGTTCATCCGCAGCGGCGAATTCTACTGGAACTCCGGCATCTTCATCTGGAGTGCGCAGACCATCCGCCGGGAACTGGAAACCCACTGCTCCGAAGTCACGGCCTTCTTCGTGGGCTGGGAACGGGTATTCGGCACCCCCGACGAGAAAGCGTTCATCGAGCGCGCCTACGCCGGCTGCCCGAAAGTCTCCCTCGATTACGGCATCCTGGAAAAGACCGACAAGGCCTGGCTGTACCCCACCGATTTCGGCTGGCACGACATCGGAAGCTGGGACGCCTACTACAACTTCGCCCCGAAGGACCGCCACGGGAATGTCGTCCGTGCCGGCCGCACCCTGTTCAGCGACACGAGCGGGAACCTGCTGCTGGACAAGACCGGGCGGAAGCTCTTCGCCTTCAAGGGATTGCAAAACTATATGGTCATCGACGCGGGCGACGTCCTCCTCATCTGTCCCCGCGACGACAAGGCCTTCAAGGATTTCATTTCCGACATCGCGATGCCGGAGTACGAAGCATTCCGCTAGCCGCCTCGCAGGAGAACCAGCCATGATCACCCGTCACCCGGCATACGACCTTTCCCGGCGAAACACTTTCGGCATGAACGTGTCCTGCCGGCTGTACGTGGAAATAACGGACCCCGCGGACCTGCCCGCGCTGGACTTCGAAGCACTGCCCCAGCCCGTCTTCATCCTGGGCGGAGGCTCCAATCTGCTGTTTACCCAAGATTTCCCCGGCACCGTCCTGCATCTGGCGAACCGGGGCATCGAAGCGGATGCGGAGCAAACGCGGGTCCGCGTCGCAGCCGGCACCGTTTTCGACGACTTCTGCGCCTGGGCGGCCGCCGAGGGCCTCTGGGGCCCGGAAAACCTGTCCCTGATCCCGGGCGAAGCCGGTGCGTGCGCCGTCCAGAACATCGGGGCATACGGGGTGGAAGTGAAAGACATCATCGACACGGTCCATGCCTTCGACCGGGCGGAGCGGCGTTTCGTGGACATTCCCGGATCCGCCTGCGGCTACGGGTACCGGACCTCCCATTTCAAGACCGGCTGGAAAGGACGCTACTGCGTCACGGCCGTCACCTTCCGCCTTTCCCGCTCCCCGAAGCCCGTCCTGGATTACGGGGGCCTGCGGAAAGTCCTGGAGGCGGAACATCCCGGCTCCACGGGGCCGGACGGCGCCGGGCTTACCCCGCAGCGGGTCCGCGATACGGTCATCGGCATCCGGCAGAAGAAACTGCCGGACCCGGCCGTCCTCGGCAGCGCCGGGAGCTTTTTCTGCAACCCGGTCATGGAAAAAGCGCATTTCAGGCGCATCGAGGCCCTTGCCCGGGAAGAGCACGGGGCAGACTACGCCGTCCCCCATTACGAGGTCGGCGACCAGGTAAAAGTACCGGCGGCCTGGATGATCGACACCTGCGGATTCAAGGGGGTCCGCGAAGGAGGGGCGCAGGTCTATCCGGGCCAGCCCCTGGTCATCGTGAACGCCACGGGGCACGCGACCCCGGAAGAGATTCTCGCGCTGGAGCGGCGGATCGTCGCCGCCGTCAAAGGAAAATATGGCATCGAACTCCACCCCGAAGTGGAGCATATCTGACACAGTATGGGAAGATTCATCATCGAAGGCGGACACAGGCTGTCCGGCGAAATCACCCCGCAGGGAGCCAAGAATGAGGCGCTGGAAGTCATCAGCGCCGTCCTCCTTACCGCCGAACCGGTGGTCCTGTCCAACATCCCGGAAATCCTGGATGTCAAGAACCTGATCGCGCTCCTCCAGGAGATGGGCGTGAAAGTGGAGCGGCTGGAAAAGGGCACGTACCGTTTCCAGGCCGACGCGGTGAATACCGAATACACCGACTCGGAGGAATTCGTGCGCCGGTGCGCCGCCCTGCGCGGGTCGGTCATGGTCGCAGGCCCGCTGCTGAGCCGCTTCGGCCATGCCTGGTTTGCCAAGCCCGGCGGGGACAAGATCGGCCGGCGCCGGGTGGACACCCACCTGGACGGCATGGTGAAACTGGGGGCCAGGATGGAGTACGACGCTGCCCGGCGGGCATTCCACCTGACCTCGGACGGTCCCCTGACCGGCTGTTACATGCTGCTGGACGAGGCCTCCGTGACCGGTACGGCCAATATCGTCATGGCCGCCGTGCTGGCCAAAGGCACGACCACCATCTACAATGCGGCCTGCGAACCGTACCTGCAGCAGCTGTGCAAGATGCTCAACCGGATGGGCGCCTCCATCGACGGGGTGGGATCGAACCTGCTCCGGATCCACGGCGTGGAGCGCCTCCGCGGCACGGACCACCGGATACTGCCCGACATGATCGAGGTGGGCTCCTTCATCGGCATGGCCGCCATCAACCGGAGCGACATCACCATCAAGGACGTCTCCTGGAACGACCTGGGCATCATTCCGGACGCCTTCCGCCGCCTGGGGGTCAACCTGGAGCAGCGGGGCGACGACATCCATGTCCCCGCGCAGGAGAGCTACGAGATCGAATCCTTCCTCGACGGGTCCATCATGACCCTCGCCGACGCCCCCTGGCCCGGCCTGACGCCGGACCTGCTGTCGGTGATGCTGGTGGTCGCCACCCAGTGCAAGGGCAGCGTTCTCATCCACCAGAAGATGTTCGAATCCAGGCTCTTCTTCGTCGACCGGCTCATCGACATGGGCGCCCAGATCATCCTCTGCGACCCGCACCGGGCCGTCGTCATCGGCCACGACCACCGGATCACCCTGAAGGCCGCCCGGATGGTCTCCCCCGACATCCGCGCCGGTATCGCCATGCTGCTCGCCGCCATGAGCGCGACGGGGACATCCACCATCGACAACATCGAACAGATCGACCGCGGCTATGAGGACATCGAAAGCCGCCTGAACGCCCTCGGGGCACACATTTTCCGGGAATAAGCTGTCATTCCGTACCATCGCGTCGCTTTTTTCCGGGTTTTCCCTATCTTTGCAAGAAAATGGTCGGAAAAATGTACAGGGTGCTGAAATTCGGAGGTTCCTCCGTCGGTTCCGCGACGAACATGTCGCGGGTGCTCGACATTGTCGAACAGGAAGCGCAGAAGGGCCGCGTCGTCCTCGTGAGCTCCGCCATCAGCGGATGCACCGATGCGCTCGAGGCGCTCGCCGCCGGCGGTGCCCTTGACCCCTCGCTCCGGCGCCGCCACGAAGAAATCGTCCGGCGGCTCTTTACCGGAGCGGAACGGACAAGCCTGCTGGAGCAACTCGACGCCCTGTTCGGGGAACTGCTCCGCGCCCCCGCCGAAGAAAAGCCCACCTACGGGGAACTGTTCTCGACCCATATCCTGGAAGCCAAACTCCGGAGCGAAGGCTACCGGACCCTGTGGCTGGATGCGCGAAAACTCCTGATCAAGGGAGATATTCCCCTGAGTTACAGCAATATCCGTGACGCTGTCGCGGCCTCCGACGCGGAGATTTTCGTCGTCCCGGGCTTCATCTGCGGGACGCCGGAAGGCGGGGTCACCACCCTCGGCCGGGGCGGGTCCGACTACAGCGCGGCCCTTTTCGCCGCCGCCCTCGAAGCCGAATCCCTGCAGATCTGGACGGATGTTCCCGGCATCATGACCGCGAATCCGCGCCAGGTGCGCCGCGCCAGGACCATTCCCGCCATGAGCTACGGCGCCGCCCTCCAGATGGCGAGCCACGGAGCCAAGGTCCTGTATGCCCCGACCGTCGCCCCGGCCATGGCTGCGGGCATCGCCATCGAAATCCGGAACACCTTCGACCCTGCCGGCGGCAAGACCGTCATCGGCGCCATGACCGGACAGGAAGGCCTTGTCGGCATCGCCTCGGCCACGAAGGGGGACCAGGTCGAGGTCTGCCTGGTGGGCGGGGCCTCCGCCGAGGAAGCCGCGCGGGCGCTCGCCGCGGCGGGCATCGCCCCCCTCCGGAGCCGCGTCGAGGAGGGAAACCTCCTGCTGACCCTGCGGCCCGCCGTGGAAATTCCGGCCCTGAAGGCCCTGCACCGTGCCTTCTTCGAAAGCATGCCGCTGCAGCGGGTTCCCGTCTTCGTCGCCGGCTACGGGGCGGTCGGGAAAGCCCTCGTCCAGCTGATTCCGGAAAGCAGCGCAACGGTGGCCGAGCGGACCGGGAAGCAGCTTTTCCTGGCCGGAATCGCCGATTCAAAGCGCTACAGCATCGATCTCGGCGGACACTGCGGTTCCCTCGCGGATGCGCCGGCCCATGCGGACGACTTCATCCAGGCCGTCTGTTCCCTGGCCCCGAAAGGCGCCGTCTTCGTGGACTGCACCGACAGCGAAACCCTCTATCAGCGCTTCCCGGAGCTCTTTGCAGCCGGTATCCATGTCGTGACCTCCAACCGCCGTTCCCTGGCGGTTCCCTATGTGCAATATGCGGCCCTGAAGGCGGCCGCGCGGGAGAACGGCGTCCATTTCCGCTACGAAACGACCGTCGGCGCCGCCCTGCCCTTCCTCGAATCCATCTCCCGGGAGACCAACAGCTGCGATGAGATCGACTCCATCGAAGCCGTGGTTTCCTGCACGCTCAACCAGATCCTGAGCACCTACCGGCCGGGCGGGGAATCCTTCGCCACCCTGGTCCGGCGGGCCCAGGAAGAGGGTCTGACCGAGCGCGACCCGCGCATCGACCTCGGCGGGCGCGACGCCCTCCGGAAACTGATGATCCTCGCACGGGAGGCCGGCGTCCGGCTGGAAGAAGGAGATGTTGCTGTGGAGCCGGTCATCCCGGCCGCGATTTTCGAGCGGCCTTTCGAAGAGTTCTACCCGGCGCTGGAGGCCTACGAGCCCGTTTTCGCCCGGCAGATGCGCGCCGCCGAAGCCCAGGGTTTCCGCCGGCGTTTCGTCGCCTACCTGGAAAAGGACGGGGACGGATTCCGCTCCAGCATCGGACTCCGGAACGTCAGCCCGGTCCACCCGGCCTACCACCTCCAGGGTACCGAAAACGCCATCATCATCCGCAGCGCCTTCCATCCCTATCCCCTGGTGATCCAGGGTCCCGGCGAAGGCGCCCGCGAAGCGGCGAGCAGCATCCTGAACGATCTGATCCGGTAGCCGCGGCGCTTCAGAGGCGCTCCAGCAGTTCCGAAAATTCGTGGATCCCCGCGAGGCCCTCGGTCAGGGTCGCGGCGAGGACGGCCCCCGCAGCGAAGCCTTCGCGGGAGAAAGCCTCGTGGCGCAGGGTCAGCCGGTCATTGGCAGACTCAAATGTAACCGTATGGATCCCAGGAACTTCCCCTTCCCGGATCGAGGTGATTTCCGGGGTTTCGCCCAAGCCCTCCCGGACAAGGGCGGCCAGGCTTTTCGCCGTCCCGGACGGGGCGTCGAGCTTGTGGATATGGTGGATTTCCTCGATGGCCGCCGTATAGCCCTGCAGCAGCGGCGCCATCTTTTTCACCGCGGCAAAGAGGGCGTTGACCCCGATGGAGAAATTGGACGTGTAAACCAGGGTCGTCCCCGCCTCCGAAAAGGCGCGGAACACCTCATCCCGGATGTCGTCCCAGCCGGTCGTCCCGACCACCGCCGCCCGGAAATGCCTGGCGATGAAGGGGTAATTGGCCCGGAACGCCGCCGGCGACGTGAAATCGATGCAGACGGCCCCGGCACAGAGCGCCGGATCGACCCCGCAGATGTCCTCGCTGCACAGGAGCGGCCGCAGCCCCTTCCGTTCGAGTTCCTTTTCCACCATATGGCCCATCCGGCCGTATCCGCTGATAATGATACTGGTCATGACGCGTTGTTGCTCAATAACTTGTAATAGAATCGGACATACTGGTCCACGGCCTGCTCCAGGTCGCCCGTCAGGATGCTTTCCTCCTCGCGGTGGGCGACGCGGATGGAGCCGGGACCGCAGATGATCTTCTTCGCAAAGCCGGTCAGGTGAGGCGCATCGCTGCCGAAGGCGGCCGGGGCCGCGGGGAAACCGTCGAGGGTCAAGTAGCGCAGAGGGGTATCGCCGCCGCGGGCCGTGACTTCGAGGCGCTCGCGCGGCAGGGCCATCCACGCCTGCACGGCCGCGTCGGAGCGGAAGGTCGTCCGGAAGAAAATCCGGCAGCGGAGCTCGGGGGAAAGGATGTTCTGGGGGTTGTCGCTGCGGAGGAGGCCGATGTTCCAGGTGGTCATGCCCAGCTCGGGATCCTCCCCGAAATCATGGGCTTTCAGCTCATTGCAGAAGCCGATGAACAGCTCGACGGCGCTGACCCCGCCGTCCGGATACCCCGAATGGAAGGCGCTGCCGCGGAAGAGGAGGTCGTAGGACTTGGTTCCTTTGCTGGCCGATACCATGCAGTTGTCCGTGGGTTCGCCGACGATGAGGTACGGCGCCCGGAATCCGGTCTTCGCAAAGGCCTTGGCCCCCCAGGAGCCCGTCTCTTCCCCGGCAAGCAGCAGCAGGCCGAAACCGCTCCGGCCGGCGTCCGCCAGCTCGCGGCAGGCGGCCAGCATGGCAAACAGCTGCCCTTTGGCGTCGCAGGAGCCCCGTCCGCAGATCCGGTCCCCTTCCCGGGAAGGGGCGATATAGGGCGGAACCGTGTCCATATGCGTGCAGAAAACGACCTGCGGCTCGCCCCAGGTGAAGAGCAGGTTGAGCGTCCCGTCGCCGACCTCGTCGATCCGCAGTGCGGGCCGGTTCGAGGCCGGAAACAGGTCCGGCAGCCGGGCGGCCAGCCATTCGGCCACCGCCCGCTCCCGGCCGGACGTGCTGTCCTTGGCGAGCAATTCACGGAAAAAACCGTAGTCCAGACTCTTCTCGAACATGTTTCAGCGCAGCAAATCTTCCAGCCGGACGGACCCGTCCGTCTTGTCGTCGCGGTATTTGACAATGACCGGGCAGTAAAGCTGGACGCCGCCCACGGGCTTCCCGTCGCGCACCAGCGGCTTGCTGCCGCTGACGACGACAGCACGGGGCGGGACGACGACCCGGCCGGCCTCGTTCCGGGGCAGGAATTCGCCTTTCACGGCATCGAAAAGGGCCGTTGAAGAAGTGATGATCACGCCGGAAGCGATGACCGCCCCCTCCCCGACGATGGTCCCTTCATAGATGCCGCAGTTGCCGCCGATGAAGGCCCCGTCCTCGATGATGGTCGGCAGGGCGCCGGCCGGCTCGAGGACCCCGCCGATCTGGGCGGCCGCCGCGATGTGGATGTTCCGCCCGATCTGGGCGCAGGAGCCCACGGTCACATGGGAATCGACCATCGTCCCCTCGCCGATCCACGCACCCACATTGATGTAGGAGGGCGGCATGACGATGGTGCCGGGAGCGAGATAGGCGCCGCGGCGGATGCTCGTGCCGCCCGGGACGATCCGGACCCCGTCGGAGGCATCGAACGAACGCACCGGGAAGGTCGCCTTGTCGAAGAAGGAGAACTGCCCCTGGCTCATGTCCGTTACCGCGCCGAGCCGGAATCCGGCCAGGATGGTCTGTTTGACTTCTGCATTGACTTTCCAGACGCCGCCGACTTTTTCGGCGACCCGGATCTCACCCCGCTCGAGGGCGTCCAGCACGGCCTGGAACCTTTCCATCGTTATTTCCATGGAAACAGCTCGGTTAAAGTTTGTTGTAAAATCTTCTCCGTCGCCTCCGAAGCCGGTACGAGCGGCAGGCGGAGGGAATTCTCCATGAGGCCGAGCCGGGCCATCGCCGCCTTGGCAGGAATGGGATTCGGCTCCACGAAGAGCGCCTTGAAAAGCGGCTGGAGGGCGGCGTCCATCTTGGCCGCATCCTCCGTGTCGCCGCGCTGGAGGGCCCGCACGAGATCCACCATCGCGGAGGGGAAGACATTGGAGGCCACGGAGATGACGCCGTCGGCACCCTGCCGCATCATGTCGAAGGTGTCGCTGTCGTTGCCGCTGAGGACACGGAACCCTTCCGGACGGCCGTCGAGGAGGGCCTGGATCTGGTCCGGCTTGCCGGAGGCCTCCTTGATCCCGATGATGTTGGGAACATCCCGGGCGAGGGCCAGGGCCGTCGCGGCCTCGAGGTTGGCCCCGGTGCGGCCGGGGACATTGTAGAGGATCACCGGCTTGGGCGTCGCTTCGGCAACGGCCTTGAAATAGGCATACATGCCCCGCTGGGGCGGTTTGTTGTAGAAGGGGACGACGACAAGGAACGCGTCCGCATCCTGGAGCAGGCCCATGTTGGCGAGGGTGGCTCCGACCGAATTCGAGCCGACACCGGCGACAACCGGCCGGCCGGCCGCATGGCGGATCGCCACGTCGAGCACGCGGCGCTTCTCCTCGTCGGAGAGCGTCGGCGTCTCGCCGGTCGTCCCGAGCGGGACCAGAAAATCGACCCCGGTCGTGACCTGCCAGTCGACGGTCGCCGCAAAGGCCTCGTAGTCAACTTCTTCCCCTTTGAACGGGGTCAGGAGTGCGGTTCCGCACCCCGTAAATTTCCTGTCACTCATTTTCCAATATTTCTGCAGGGCCGGTCAGATAGACGTCGTGGTAACGCCCGTCCTCCGGCACGAATTCAACAGACAGCCAGTCGCCGCGGCGGCATTGCAGCCGGTAGCGGACGGCCTTTCCCAGGGGCTCGCCGGGAGCCTTCCCGGCGCTGAAGGCCGCGATGGCGCTGGCCGTCAGTCCGGTCCCGCAGGCGAGGGTCTCCCCTTCCACGCCCTTCTCGAACGTCCGCACATGCAGCCCGTCCGGAAAGACGCCGACAAAATTGACATTGGTCCCTTCCGGCGCAAAAGCCGGATCGTGGCGGTACAGGGGCCCTTCTTTCTCCACCTCCACGGCATCGGGATCGTCGACGAAACGGACCAGGTGGCGCGTCCCCGTGTTCAGGAAACAGCCGCTCCTGAGGGATTCGACCCCTTCCACATCCACCATTTTCAGCCGCACGGTCCAGGACGGACGGCCCGGGGCGGGGCGCTGCAGGAGCGTGGCTTCATGGAGCCCGTCCGGCGCCCGGAACACCCAGCGCCCGTCCGCGGCCTGCGGCTGCATACCGAGAAAGTCGGCGAACGCGACGATGCAGCGCCCGCCGTTGCCGCACATCATCCCGCCGGAGCCGTCGGGATTGTAGAATTCCATCCGGAAGTCCGCGGCGGCATCCGGCCTGAGGACCATCAGGCCGTCGGTGCCATGCACCCGGCAGCGGTCCACGATCCAGGCACGGTCCAGCCCGCCCGGAAGGCCCTTCCGGCCGTCCAGGACGACAAACGTGTTGCCGGCACCGCTGAAAAGATACTCCTTCATAGGCGTGAACGGATGATTTCCGCGAGGAGGGCGACCCCGGGGGCCATCTTCTCCTCCGCGATGTAGGTATAGTTGAGCCGCATCGTGTTGCGGTGGGAGCCGTCCGGATAGAAGAAGGACCCGGCCACGTAGGCAACGCCCCGCGCGAGGGCCTCGTCGTACATTTCCACCGTATCCACCGCCTCCGGCAGGGTCAGCCACAGGAAAAGGCCGCCCTCGGGTTCCGTCCAGCGGACGCCCTCCGGCATGTGCTGCCGAAGCAGCGAAAGCATCCGGTCCCGGCGCTGCCGGTACTCGGCGACGGTTTTAGAAAGGTTGGCGTCCAGGGCGCCGCTGCCCATGAACTCGGCGGCCATGTACTGGTCGAAGACGGGCGGGCAGAGGTCCAGGCTCTGTTTGCAGACATAGATCTGCTCCAGCAGCGCCTCCGGGCCGATAATCCAGCCGAGCCGGAACCCCGGGGCGAAAATCTTGGAGAAACTGCCCAGATGGAGGGTCCGCTCGGGAGCGAGGGACCGGATGGAAGGCAGGGGCGTGCCCGCATAGCGGACTTCCCGGTAGGGACTGTCCTCGACGATCAGCACATCCAGCCCGCGGGCCTTTTCCACCAGCGCTTCCCGCTCCGGCAGGCTCAGCGTCCGGCCGGTCGGATTGTTGAAATCCGGGATGACATAGAGGAACTTGGCTTTGCCCGCCGCCGGGGTATAGTCCCCGGGGGACATGACCCGGGTGCGGTAGGCCCGGAAACTCTGGAGGGCGCCGAGATAGGTCGGCGGCTCCGACAGGACGATGTCGCCGGGATCCGCCAGGATCCGGGTCGAGACGTCGATGCCCTGCTGGGAGGATGTCGTTATCTGGACCTGCGAGACGGGGACGCCGTACCGGCGGGCGATGACTTCCCGGAGTTCCGGCACGCCCTGGGTCGCCCCGTACTGGAGCGCCCGGGTCCCGTATTTCTCCAGCACCTTTCCGGCGAGGCGTTCGATCTCCGCGACCGGGAAAGAGGACTCGGAGGGGTATCCGCCCGCGAACGAGCAGATGCTCCCGAGGTCCACCTTCCGGAAAATCTCCCGGACCGGGGAACGCAGGAAGGAGGGAACGTCAGCGGAAAAGAACTTGCTGTAATCCATTACTTTCCAATCTTGACTTCGGAACAGACGAAATAGTGGTCCGACGGATAGATGCCCTTCGGATGATCGGTGACCACCTCGGCGGAAAGGGCGTGGACGGGGCCGTGGCCGAAAATGAAGTCGATGCGGCGGCCGGGTTTCTTCTTCGTCGCAGCCTTGAAGCCGTGGGCGGTGAAGCCGTACTCGACCTCGCCGTTCATCTCCTCCCACATGTCGTGCCAGCCGGCCTCCTTGATGGATTTGATGGCCACGGACTTGATGCCGGAATTGAAATCGCCGCACAGCACCTGCGGGAAATCCTCCGCATACTGTTCCGCTTCGTGGATGATGAACCGGGCCTGCTGCTGGCGGGCATCTTCCGTGATGTGGTCGAGGTGGGTGCTCAGCACACGGAACTGCTCTCCCGTCACCTTGTCGCGGAGGCGGACCCAGTTCGTATGGCGGGCGCGGGCGCTGTCCCACGAGATGGACCCGCCGGTCACCGGATCTTCGCTCATCCAATAGACGCCGGCGCCGAGCAGTTCATAGCGGGAAGTCCTGAAAAAGATGCAGTTCTTGGCGATGAAGTGGTATCCTTCCGTGTAGGGATCCATTTCCGGACCTTCGAAACCGAGGCCCGTGTAGCCCTTGAGTTCCTTCTTGAAATAGGCCCAGGAGTCGTAGATCACCTCCTGCATGCAGATGATATCCGGTTTGCGGGAAAGGATGACGTCGCGGCAGACGGCCTTGCGGTCGTCCCAGCGGAGGCCCGGCTGCTCGTCGGCCTCGAGGCCGGTGACGCGGACATTCGCGGTCATGATGGTATGGGTCGTTTTCTTTCCGGCGGCGGCCGGCGCCAGGGCGGCGAGGAGCATCGCCGCGGCAAGGAGCATCTTTCTCATTGTGCGTCAGGCGTTTCTTTACGGACAAGTTTCCACAGGATAAGGGCGGCAACGAGGTGCAGCGTGCCCATGATGATGAAGAGGACCTTCCAGCCGCTCTCCGGGATGGAACCGACGAACTGGTTGAAGACCATGCTGCCAAGGGCGCCGGCCCCGCAGGAGAGGCCCATCACCGAGGCGACGTTCTTGATCGGGAAGGTCTCGGCGAAGACGACCGGGATGGTATATAGCCAGCTCAGGCAGAGGACAGCGACCAGGCTGAAGATGGCGATGACGAGGCCGATCTTCAGGTTGAAGGCCATCTCGGCGGCGGTGATGAACGGGACCAGCATGCAGAGCGGGGCGATGACCACGACCGAGATGAGCATCTTCTTCCGGGCGTCGAGGGAGGCCATGCCGCGGCGGATCATGCCGTCGGACCAGGCCGAGGTCAGGATGCCGCCGATGGCGCCGACGAGGAAGGGGATGCCGCCGATCCACTGGATCATGTTGAGCGTCTGCTCGTTGGTGAGGCCCTGGTGGGCGCCCATGCTCCGGAGGAAGCCCGGGAGCCAGAAGCAGCAGAAGTACCAGACCGGGTCGCTCACGAGGCGGATCAGGATGCCGCCCCAGAGGGTCTTGGTCTTGAACAACTGTTTGAAAGTAAAGGACTTCTGCTCACCGGTCGGGGTCTTGAGGTCCTGGCCGATGGTCCGGTCGAGGATTTCCTGGGACGGGGTCTTGTAGATCAGGAGCCAGAAGAAGGCGATAACGAGGCCGACGACGCCGGAGATCACGAAAACATGCTGCCAGTAGCCCAGGAGGCCCATCAGCCAGGCGATGACGATGGGGGCGACGACCGCGCCGAGGGAGCCGCCGATGGTGCAGAGGCTGTTGGCGGTGGCGCGCTGCTTCTTCTCGAACCAGAGGGTCACGGCCACGATCTGGCCCGCGAAGATGGTCGGCTCGGCGAGGCCGAGGACGCCGCGGCAGGCGGCGAAGACCCACACGTTCGGGGCCCAGCCGGCGCCGATGCAGGCGAGGGACCAGATGGTGATGCCGCCGAGCATCACGCTCTTGGGGCCGAACTTATCCACGAGGATCCCCGAAACCGGGTACATGATCGCGTAGCAGAGGAGGAACACGTTCACGATCCAGGCGTATTCGAAGTCGCCGATGGAGAAGTGTTCGAGGATTTCCGGCTTGAGGATGGAAAGCAGCTGCCGGTCCAGATAGTTGCAGATGATCGCAAGGAACATCAGGGCCACGATCACCCACTTCCGGGAGCCGGGATTGGTCACGGTTTTGGTCATTTCTTCAAGCGAGTTTTTCATCCAGGCCCGTGAGGGCCAGATATTTCCGGTAACGGGCGCGGAGGATGGCGCTCGGAACCGGGGTATAAGTGGTGGCAATCGGCGGGCAGAGGGCCTCCTCGGCGGCCTCGACGGTCGGGTAAAGGCCGGCGACGACCGCGGCGTGGATGGCCGCGCCGAGGGCGCAGGAATCCTTGGAGGCGGAGACCGAAATGGGGGCCTCCAGCACGTCGGAGAGCATCTGCATCACCAGCGGGGACTTCTGCGCCACGCCGCCGACGGCGACATAACGGTCGATCTCGACGCCCCCGGCCTTGAGATGGTCCATGACGGCCTTCGTCGCGAAAGCGGTCGCCTCCACGAGGGCGCGGAAGAGCTCCGGCGCCGTCGTGCCGAGTTTCAGGCCGGCCAGCGTGCCGGTCAGGGAGTTGTCGCAGAAGGGGCTGCGGCGGCCGTTGAGATAGTCCGTCGCGAGCGGGGCGTCCTCCCGCTGCGGAAGCTGCGCCGCCGCCTCCGAAAGGTCGGCGATCAGGCGGTCTTCCGCCGCCTTGAGCGCTCCCTTCAGTTCGGGCTGCCTTTCCGCGAGTTGGCGCAACGGCCAGGAAACCAGTTTCTTCACCCATGCGTAAGCGTCGCCGAAAGCCGACAGGCCGACCTCGAAGCCGACCTGGCCGGGGAGGATGGAGCCGTCCACCTGGGCGAAAAGGCCGTCGATGATCCTGTCGCCGAACTTTTCTTTCGGCATGACCGCCATGTAGCAGGAGGAAGTGCCGAGGTTCATGACGATAGTCCTGTGGCGGACCCCGCCGCCGACGGCGCCGGAGTAGCTGTCCACATTGCCCGCGCCGACCACGACGTCCGTCCCGAGGCCGAGCTTCGCCGCCCATTCGGGGCAGAGCGTGCCGGCCTGCTCGTGGCAGCCGTAGTTCTTTTCCGGGAGGTGCAGGCCCTTCAGGCGCGGGTCGAGGCGGTCGAGGAAGGAAGCCGGCGGGTAGCCGCCCCATTCCTCCGCCCACATCCACTTCGCGCCGATGCAGCAGTGGCCGGGCTTGAGCTCCTCCAAACTGTGACAACCTGTCAATGAGGCGGTTACGAAGTCGCAGCACTCGATGGCGCTCCAGGCCTTCTCCGCCACGCGGGGATTGGTCCGGAAGATGTGCAGGACCTTGGACCAGAAGTTTTCGGCCGAATAACTGTAGCCGCTGTGGCAGGTATAGGGCAGTTTCTCCCCGTCGCAAATCGCGTTGATCTCGCGGCTCTCCGCCATCCCCGTATGGTCCTTCCAGAGGACGAACATCGCGTCCGGATCCTCTTCGAAGCCGGGCGTCAGGGAGAGGGGCGTCAGGTTTTCATCCGTCAGGCAGGGGGTGCTCGCCGTCGTGTCCACGGAAATGCCCACGATCCGCTGCGGCCGGGGGCACTTGCCTGCGACATCCTTCAGCACCGTCTCCAGTACTTCCAGATAGTCCTTCGGATGCTGGCGGAAGCGGTCTGAAGCCGCATCGCTGTACCGTCCCTCCGCCCACCGCGGATAGGCTTCCGTCCGGGCCGCTACGACGCTTCCGTCCCCGGCGTCCACCAGGATGGCCCGGGCCGAATCCGTCCCGTAGTCCACCCCGATCACATAATTCTTTTCCATGAATACAAAGGTAGCACTTTTTTCTCAGCGGACATACTTGCCCGGCTCCCCGGATTCGTAGTATCCGTTCGAATAGGTCCGGGCAACCCGGACGTGCTCCAGGTGGTCGTCGTCAAAGTAGGTCTCGTAATCGTACTTTCTCGGATAGCATTGGCCGTAATTGGCCAGCAGGTCCGGAAGAAGGCCTCCCAGGTATTTGGAATCCAGACGGATGCTCTGAATCCGGGGACAGTTCGTGATGGACCAGGACTGCAGCGGGCCGCCATGGTAGGCGCCGATGGCGTTGCCGTCGTATTCGTGGAAGGTCATCAGCGAAACGTCCTTCAACGCGGCGCAGTTGGAAACACTGACCGTCAGGGCGTCATTGGCAAAGAATCCTTCCAGGGCGGGACAACCGGAAACGGCGACGGATGCCGTCGTCCACTCCGGGTCATAGCCGGTCGAGCGCGCCGAGAGGGTTACCTGCTGCAGTTTGGGGCAATCCCGGATTTCCACATCGCTGTCCGAAAGACCCCGGCAGTCCATCTCCTCAAGGGTGGGCGCCCCCAGCACGGACAGCGACTTCGGCGTGCTCCGGAATACCGTGAGCTTTTTACACGACAGGGCTTCCCCGAGGGCGACGGCCTTGACCTGCGGGCAATCCTGGATGAGCATCCCCTCGCACTGTCCCGTATAGTTTTCCGTCGAAAAAGCGGAGGGAATCTCCGTCATCGACACGGTTTCGAGCTTGGGGCAGTTCTTGAAGGAAAGGTTCTGCGGGGCGAGAGCGCCCAGGACGATATATTTCAGCTTTTCGCAGCCGTCCAGGATGATGGTTCCCGACATGGGATTGTAACAGCCGGAGGATGCGTAGAACTCCTCATATCCGCTGCCGGACAGGTCGAACGTGATGCCGGGATAGGCGGGATCGACCCGGATCTTCGCTTCTCCGTACAGCCGGGGGGAATGGGCGGAAAGCTTGTTTCTCACGGGCCAGAAGTCCCCGTCGCCCCCGTAGGCGGAAACCAGATTGACGTCGTCGATCTCGACGGTGTCGAACAGGGCCTTGTCGAAGGAGGAATTGGGGATGGACAGGGTCCAGCCCAGGTCCGTCAGGCCCTCGGTGCGATTGGCGATTTTCAGGTTGCTTCCCATCTTCCAGTTTTCGGGGAGCCAGATATGGACCTTTTTCCGGTAATATCCTTCCTGGTTGCCGTACATCTGGAATTCGGCGTCGGTATCATAGTGGAAGTCCATGTTCGTCAGCTCGCAGAACGGCACGTTGGGATCGTCCCAGTTGCATCCTTCCCATTTTCCGTCCCGGCAGGCGTAAAGGTCGGCCAGGATTCCCCGCACGGCCTTTTCCGTTGCCTCGTCCACCACGTAGAACGTGCCGTTGTAGCCCGCCCAGCTGCTTGTCGAGGGGTTCATCGCGACCTCGACCTCCTGGCCGAAAAGGCTGATCTTCATATACGGGCCCATAACGTCGTAGATGTGATACGGCTGGATGTTCTGGAAAGAGGCGTTGCAGTCCGCGGAGACGCCGTCACCCGGCGTACCGTTGATGGTGAAGGGGACTATCTGCCAGTTCCACCGGTCCCTGGGTTGGTTCTGGTCAATCCTGGCCTCGTCGATGACCTTCATGTACATGTCGCCCACGTACATGGCCTTGTTGGTAATGGATGTCTCGAACGTGGTGGCGCTGCGGTCGGGGACCATCTTGAAGTCGTCGTTGAGCTGGGGCACGACGTAGGTCTTGCCGAACGAATAGCCCAGGCCCATATAGTCAGGCATCTTGAAATCGTAGGAGAAGGCGTACAGCGCCTCGATGAACCCGCCGAACTTGAAGGAGAGCGAGGGCTCATAGCCGGCGTAACGCAACCAGTAGGTGTCACTGCCCAGTTTCTTCAGGCTCTCCAGGCTGATGGGATACCCGCTGAAGACCGTGAACACGAAGTGCGGGTCGAAGTCCAGGCCCAGCGAAAGCGCGCCCTTGTACAACGACAGTGTCGCGCCGATATTCGGGCCGATTTCCACCGCGCCGGACAGGTTGCCGCTCACGGCGAACGGATCCCGCGGATCGGACGGCTTGAGCTCGCCGGCCTTGCAATGGAGTTCCTGTCCGTCGTACAGGGCATGGACGAAGTATCCCTTCTGATAGGAGACCGAGAAGGTGACGTCCACCTGGCCGCTCAGTTTCAGGATGAACTCGGCGTAGATTTCCGGCGTGATCACCACCGGGCCGATCGGGATGGCGCCGACGGGAATGCGGAACCGCTTGGATTTGAATTCCTTCTCAAGGACGGACTTGAGCGTGATGTCGCAGGCGAGATCGGCGGTGGCTTCGATGCGGAGACGGGTGTAGGTCACCTTGAAATCCACGACGTCCAGGTCGAGGGACATCGTGAAGCCCACTTTCATCTTCGGGGATATCGAGCAGCTCTCACCCAGGTCGAAACTCAGGCTGTTGAGGCCGCCGAACATCTCCGGGATGGCGATTTCAAACCCGGCGGCGCCCCTTGTCACGGGTACCTCGTTGCCGTCCTCGTCAAAGACGCCCTGGACGCGCTCGTTGATGTCAAAGGACTCCTGGGCGATGTGGAGACTCTGGAAGATCTCCTCGATGGCGGCGGGATGGGCGAAGTAAGCGGTCGAAGCGGGGGATTCGTTCACCCAGTCCACCTTGTAGGCGGCGCCGCCCGGGAATTCCGGGCAGTCGGGGAACACGACCACGTCGTTGCTCGCCAGGCAGGCTTCCCCGGGGAACGAGAAGGAAACGTTCTGCTCGTCGAGCTGGCGGAATTCGGAGATCTGCGCCACCACATCCGTGCCGACACAGGCGACGTTCGGGCCGAAGGTATAGGAATAGACGCTGCCGGCGTGTTCTTCATCCAGGGTGTTGACGCCCGCCTGTCCGAAATCGGCGGGGCCGATGACGCGGCCCGGGCGGTCCGGGTCCACGACGGTGACCGTGCAGGTAGCGTTGAGTTCCGGCCGTTCCACAGACCGTGCCGTCATGACCGCTTCACCTTCCGCCACTGCGCGGAACAATCCTGAAGACTCGATCACGACGACCGATTCGTCGGAGGAACTCCAGTAGCAGTCGATGGGCGTCGCATCGGCCGGCTCGAAGCCGATGGTCACCCTCGCGGTCTGGCCCGGGGCCAGCTGCAGCGAGGTCTCGCTCAGGACCAGGCGGGAGACGGCGACGCCATCATCCGAACCGGGATCCTCGGGGTCCGTACCGCCCGGGGTGTTATTCATGCCGCCATCGCAGGAAAAAAGGGCCGCCAGGGCGGAAAAGAGCGCGGCGAGGCGTATCAGGAAGCGGGTATCAAAGGATTTCATGGACACAGGTTTTTGCCATGTCACAAAAATAGGAAAACGGCACGATTAAACCAAACCGTAACGACTGCATTTCGAGGCGTTTTGACGTTCTTCCCTTCTTTTTTGCGGGCGGACGGCGCTCGGATGGGGCAGGGACATTGCAGAAACGTCGGAATTGTTTTATATTTGTGAAGTTATGCACCCGTTTTTCCATTCCTTCCGTTCCCGTTCGCTGCCGCTGGTCCTGCTTGCGGCGTGTTGCCTGCTGCCGGCTGCGGTGACGGCCTGCCAGGATGGCGGCACGCTGGCCCCCGCGCTGCCTTTCGACCGGATGCGGGAGGGCGATCTTGTCTTCCGCTGCGGCGAGGGAATCGTCAGCCGGGCCGTTCTGTCGGTCGAGGAAGACGGGGTCTATAGCCACGTGGGCATCCTGGTGCGGGACGGGGATGCATGGAAAGTGGTCCATGCCGTTCCCGGGGAGAAGGAGCATCCGGGGGATTTCGACCGCGTGAAGGCGGAAGCGCCGGAGCGTTTCCTCGCCCCGGACAGGGCGCGCGCAGGGGCCCTGGTCCATTGCGGCCTTTCCGACCCGGCTGTCCTGGCGAGGATCCGGGAGACGGCGCTCGGCTGGGCACGGGACAACGTCCCCTTCGACGACGACTTCGACATCGCCGATTCCTCCCGCCTCTACTGCACCGAACTTGTTTGGCGGCTCTACCGCAGGGCGGGCATCGACCTGTCCGAAGGGCGCCGGCGCCGCCTGGATATCCTGTTCGTCCATGGCGATTGCCTGCTGCCCGGGCACCTGTTCCAATATTCCGGTAAAACCGTTTATTATCAATTCAATACCCAATCATTATGACACACCTGCTGACCCGCGGCCTCGCCGCCCTTTCCGTTGTCGCCGCCCTCTTCGCCGCGGCCTCCTGCAAAACCGCCGCCAATGGCCCTGAGAAAGCGGCCAAAGCCGCCATCGCCGCCGTCCAGAAAGGCGATTTCGACGCCTATGCCGCCACCTTCGACATGTCCGAGTCCGACCAGAAGATCCTCGCCGGCATGATCGAGGAAAAGGCAAAGGAACAGATCGACAAGAAAGGCGGCATCAAGGATTGCGAGATCCTCGAAACCACTTTCAATGAAGACAAGACCCAGGCGACCGTCCGCGTCCGGATCCAATACAAAGACGGCTCCGACGACACGCAGAACATGAACTTCGTCAAGAAGGAAGACGGCTCCTGGAAGCAGAAACTGGTGAAATAATCCCCTGCCTACCGGCGGTCCGCTCCCATCCGGCGCTTCAGGTCGGCAATGCCCTCCGGAGAGGTCAGGCTGAGATCGTCAACGCCCAGGGAGACAAGTCTTTCCGCCACGACGGGATCCGCCGCCATCTCGCCGCACACGCCGACCGGTATCCGCCGGCCGGCTTTTGTTTCGCCGTCCGCAGCGGGGGCGGGAGTTTCCGCGGAGCAGGGAGCAGCGGGGGTTTCCGCAGTGCCGTGGGCCGCCGCGACCGTCATGGAAACGGCGCGGAGGACGGCCGGATGGAGGGAGTCGTAATACTGCGCAACGGCCGGATTACCGCGGTCGGCGGCGAGGATGTATTGGGTCAGGTCGTTGGTCCCGATGCTGAAGAAATCGGCCTCCCGGGCCAGCTGGTCGGCAATCAGCACCGCCGCAGGCGTCTCAATCATCACCCCGACGGGGATGGCGGAACCATAAGGACGGTCGGCTGGCCCGGAACGGGGATGGGCACATGCCTTCGGGCAGGTATCCGCTCCGTCTGCCTGTCTTCCGTCCAACTCCTGCATGCATTCCGCAAGGAGCCGGCGGACGGCGCGCACCTCCCCGACGGAGGTCACCATCGGCAGGAGGATGCGGACATCGCCATGGACGGAGGCGCGAAGGATGGCGCGGAGTTGCGGCTTGAACAGCGCTTCCGGCCGGTCGAGGCAGAGCCTGAGCGCCCGGAAGCCCAGGTAGGGATTATCCTCACGGGGCAGCGGCAGGTACGGGAGCGCTTTGTCTCCACCAATGTCCAATGTCCTGATGATCAATGGCTTCCCGTTGCAAAGCTGCGCCGCTTCCCGATACGCCGCGAACTGCTCGTCCTCGGTCGGCATGGCCGTGGCCTGCATGAATAGCAGTTCCGTGCGGAAGACACCGATACCGTCCGCCCCGGCTTGCATCGCGGCACGGACATCCTCCACGCTCCCGGCATTGGCGAACACCGGCACCCGGCGGAGCATGGCCGTTTCTCCGGCAGGATGCCGGGACATCGCGGCAAGGTCTTCCGGGGACGGGTCGATGGTCAGACGCCGGGCCGGGGCATCGACCAGGAGGCGGGCGCCGGCAGGAATGGCGGCGACATCCACCCCGAGCAGGGCGGGAATGCCCTTGCTGCGGGCGATGATGCAGACATGGCTTGTCACGCTTCCCCGGGCGGTGATGAAGGCCCGGACGCGGGAGAAGTCCATCCGCGCCAGGTCCGAGGGGAACAGTTCCTCCGCAACGACGATGACTCCTTCGTCCACCACAAGGGCCCCTTCGTCCGCCACGCCGGCAGGCACCGGCCCCGTTTGTGTACATCCGTCCATGTCCCCCGTTCCACAAACGTGTTCCGTGGCAGGTAAAGCATTGACAGTCAGGCGTTCTCGGATTCGGCGGCAGACATCACGGACGTCATCCACACGGGCGCGCAGATACTCGTCATCGATGTCGGCGAACATGGCGCAGATCGCCTCTGCAGCGGCATCCACGGCCGCCGGCGCGGAAAGCCCCTCCGCCAGCGCCGCTTCAACCTGCTCTTCCAGCAGCGGGTCCTCCAGCATCTCCAGATGGGCCGCAAAAATGGCCCCGAGCGGCGAATCTTCCTCCGCCGACGCGGCCAGTTCCGCCTTCACGGCCTCCACCGCCGCGGCAAAACGGGCGCGCTCTTCTTCCGCGGAACGGGCAGGCTCCCCTTCTTCAGCGCCGGCCGGAACCGGTCTTTCCGGCGGGACGCAGGCGGGGGAAACCGTGGCGGACGGGGTGTTGGAGCCTGCCGCGGAAGCGATATGCTCCGCAAAGCCGGAGGCGCAGCCGCCAACGGAAGCGAGTGCCGGAAGAACGATGCGCATAACCACCTTGTATGAAATGACTTACATATGCACCCTGACCAAGGGTGCTAGCTGTTTATCGCCGCAATGAACGAAGCGACCGCCTCTAGGACCGCCGCCTCATCGCCGCCTTCCACGCCCACGGTCACCTCGGAGCCATGCTTGAGCCCCAGCGAGAGGACGGACAGCATGCTCGCGGCATTGACAGACCGCGCCGCCGTTGCAAGCGTAACTTTCGACCCGGGAAAGGTCTTGACCAGTTTGACCAGTTCTCCGACCGGCCGTGCATGAAGCCCGTCGGGCGCCTGGATCGTCACAATTCTCGTTACCATGTCTTCACATCATTGATTCTGCTCCTGCAAAGATATCAAAACCCTTCCGAAAAAACGCCATCCCCCGCAGATTTCTTCCGCTACCGGCCGCTTCACGGGATTTGGACGCATCACGCCGCCGCTGCCGCTGTAACCTCTATGACCTCCCCATCCGCCACTGTCCCCGCCTTCTCCGCCGCCGCTGTCTCTGCCGCTGCTCCCATCTCTGTCGTCTCTGCCTATGCTGGCTTTTCCTCCGCTGTAACCTGTGCCGCCTTTCCGTGTCTAGTCCTGATATTAGTTTACCGATGTTGAACAATAAGTAGTTAGGACGAATAAGTCCTGATATCGGTTTACGTTGATGTCGCGAAGATACAAACTTTCGCGACATTTTTATAGCGGCACCGCCGCCGCTCGACCACGAAGAGCGGCGGCTACAACACGGCCGTCTGCGGGGGGCTC
>JAEEVC010000011.1 GCA_016287075.1 Bacteroidales bacterium
GGCAGCGCAGACGGCACCAGCGGCGCGAGCGGCGCGGGCGGCGCGGGCACAAAAAAACCGGCCCCCGAGGGGACCGGCTTTTTTGCTTGGTGGTGGAATCACCACCGTGAGAGATTAAGGCTCAACGGGCTCGACGGGCTCAACGGGCTCAGCGGGAGTCTCGGGCTCCTGGCCGGGAAGAGAGTTCTGCTCACCCTTGATCCAGAGCGTGTAGTTGGTCTTCAGCGGCTCCTGCCAAGGAGTCTCGAGCGTGATCGCCACGGAAGCGGAGACAACGCCGTAGAACTCAGTCTCGGAAGTGTAGTCGAAGACAACATACTTCATACCGGTCTGCTCGTCTTCCTCAACAGTGAGGATGCGCTGCAGATTCAGCGGGAGTTTGGAGGTATCGAAGGAGATGGTCGCCTGGATGTGGTAGGCATCCTTCGCGGAGACACCCTCGATGTAACCGTTCTCACCGTCACCGATGACCCACTCACCATCCTTGATCACGTAGTAGGTAGTACCCACATCGCCCGGACGGAAGTCGTGGAGGTTGACGCTCTTGAGCAGGGACTCACGATAGACCTTGTTCTCCTTGAGTTCGATAACGATATCTTCCTTCTCGAACTCCTCGAACGGCTTCCAGCGTACCACAGAGTACTTGGAGTAGTCGAGAGAGACATCCGTGAAGCCAGCGAGCTTGCAGTTGTGAGCCTTCTGGAAACGGGTCTCGAGCGGGAAGAAGACCTCGGTGTTACCGGAACGGATGGCGAGCTTACCCTCGATCGGAATGTCGGCGTGCATGGCGTCACGATAGTAGAACACCCAGCTGTTGCCGAAGTCATCCGGCTGCATCCACAGATCCGGCCAATCCTCGACCTGACCAGTGAGCTTGTCGATGGCAGGATAGGTGCCGAGGGCGGTCACGTTCTTGTAGTCGAAGTTGGCATAGAGGTTGACCTCGGCCATATCCTCTTCACTCATCGTCACATCATTCTCGTCAACGACGTTGAACGCAAGTTCGGCGAGGTTGATGTACTGGACATCGTAGTCGAGGAAGCAGTTGCGGTCGCTGGTCGGCTTGCCGTTCTCCTCCTGACCGTTCAGGTAGGAAGGATAGGCCTGGCTATACCATTCGAAGTCGGTGTAGTTTTCACCGGCACGGTTCGGCTGGCGAGAAGTGATGAGGCCGGCGACAGCCTTCGCGTTGTCGCGGATCCAGGTGTAGTACTCGAGGTGGAGGAAGTCATAACCCGGGAGGTCGACGACAACCGTCCAGTCGAAGACAACTTCCTGACCGATGTAGGTGTAACGGGACTCTTCCTGCTTGACACCGTTGATCTCCTTGAGGAGTTCGGAGGTGAGCTTGGCGGAGAGGGTCTTCGCATAGACCTTGTAGATATCGTACCAGGCAGCCTCAGGAGCCTGGGTACCAGGCAGACGGTCGATCGGGCTGTTGCGGACCTCACCCGTCTGGTCATTCGTGAACGCGGCAGCGTCAGCGAAGTTCTCAGCGGTGAAGATCTTCTGCTCGATGAACTTGGCATACAGGTCAGCAGCCTTGTCAGCGCTCTTCGCGGTGAAGAAGTCTTCCTCGAGGTTGTAGAACTCAGGATCGTTCAGCTTGACAGCGGTCTCACCGAAGCTGAGCTTGATCGGGGTACGGTCACGGTCATACGTGGTGAGCGTGAAGGTGATCTCGAAGCTGATGTTGCTGGTCTCGAAGGTAGCAACGACCGTGTAGGTCTTCTTCGCATCGCGCGGGAGGAACTCGAAGTTCGTCACGCCGACGACGATGTTGCCTTCGTCATCCATGCCGAGGCCGCCGAAGATAGCCTTCTGCTCCTCATCCGTGTTCTTGTAGGTGATGTCACCACCTTCGCTCACGGTGTAGCCAATGAACTGCATCGGATCGTCGCCCTCGAAGAGTTCGGCAAGATCCTCGATGCCGTAACGCTCGCTGAGGTCATCGATGACACCCTCAGGGATGGTAACGGGGATAATCTCACGGAAGTAGCCGTCGATCGGGACGTTGCCTTCCTCGTCGCGACGGTTGTAGAAGTTGTCGTGATCGACATCGGCGTCGAACTCATAGGTCCAGTCGATGTGGGCGGTAGCGGTGGTCTTGTACTCGGACTTGACGATCTTGACATGGCCGTTCCAGTCGAACGGTTCGCCGAAGCCGGGATCCCAGGTGTAGGTACCGGTGATGACGTTGCCGACGGCGAGTTTCTTCGCGGCGAGGGAAGCGTCATCGTTCATGGCGATGGTCAGGTACTCGTCCAGTTCAGGGGCCTCGCTGGCCTTGGTACCTTCCTGGAAGTTGTCCTCGTCAAGGTCGGCGATGGCCGTACCCTTGTCATAGGAGTACTTGCTTTCGGTCAGCTCAGGATAATCGACATAGATACCGAGTTCGTTGAAGAGTTCGTCATAGGTGTACTTCACACCATCGACGGCGACAAGCGGACGGCACTCGTCAAGGATGACCTTGGTACCGATGACATTGCCGTCAACATCGGTGGAGTCGCTGGCCATGTTGTACGGGAGGGTCTGCTCTTCTTCGCGCATGTTCACCCAGCCCTTCTCATCGGCACGCGGGTTCTCAGGATCGTTCTTGAACGGGTCCTTCAGGATATCGACGACCAGGGACTCAGCAAGCGGGGACGGATAGAGGACGTTGTAGCAGCTGGAGACTTTGTTGTAGCCATCGCGATACGTGTACTGTTCGTAATTGACGTTTTCACCCAATCCAAGACCGATAGCGCCAAACGCATAGCCGAACTCTTCATAGGAATAGACGGAATTCTCATTGATATCGTCATACTCCTGATCAAATGTGCAATTCTCCCAATCGATGAGGTTGGTATACGGCTGGGCATAGGGGACATCCGGCTGGGCGAATTCAAGAGCGACGGCATAGCTGTCGCGGTTGCGGTAAGCCTCGAGCTGAGCAGCGTCATAGACAGGGAACTTGACATCCGCACCGCGGTAAATAGGATCACCAGGTTCCTTGCCGGTAGTGAAGTCGCAGTAGTCAGTAAGCCGATAAGCAACACCCCAGAACGAACCTTCAGTGATGCCTTCGGCGCAATACACGTCGATCGGGTTGAGTTCGCTGGCGACAAAGCCTTCGGTAACGATACCGATCGGGAGCACCTCGAAGGTAAGATAACCCCAGGAAAGGTTCGTCTCGGCTTTCTCGTCGGTAACGAGATCAACGATCTCAATGCCCATCCCCGCTACCTCGGCTTCCGCGCTGCGGGTCTTGAGTTTACCGGTCACATCGAAATAGAACCAATAGTTCAAGGCATAACCACCCAAGCCAGGCGTCTCAAGGGCTTCCATACCCAGTTCCTCATAGTATTCGTACACGTTCCAAACCTTCTCGGCCATGTCTTCCGGCATGAACTTGTAGGTAACCTGGGTCTTCTGGGGAACGGGCATGATCTCGTTGCCGTTCTTGACGTAGGCAACGTTCATGGTCATCTTCATGTCGTCGTAGTCCGGAACATAGGTGAGGCTCTGGAGACGCATGGCAAGAAGAGCGGTATAGGCTTCGAGCTGGTTGACACGGGAGTCGAAGTCATCGAGAACCTCCTTGATGAGATCGATGGAATCCCAAATGTCGTTGATTTCTTCCCAGATCTCTCCGACCTTCTCATCGGTGTAAGCCTTGGCGTCGGCAAGGGTCTTGGCAGCGGCCTCTTCGATCTTGCCTTCGAGTTCGCCGACCTTGGTGTCGATCTTATCGTCAAGACGAGCGACTTCACCCTCGGCATAAGACAGCACATTCGCGATAGCGGTATTGAGTTCTACGAGCGTGCCATCGATACCGTCAAGACGTTCTTCAGCAGTATCCAGGCGACCGGCAAGCGCGTCGGTGGTCGCCTTCACATCATCCGCGAGGTCCTTGATCGCCTGCTTGTAAGCAGCGGTGATCATGATCTCAAGGGCTGCGTCCTTATCGTCAGCATATTGCTCAAGATCGGACTTCAGAGCATCATCAGCATCCTTGTAGGCCTGCTCAACACCGTCGATGCGGCCGTTGATCACGTCCTTGGCTTCCTGAAGCTCCGCCTTCGTGGCAGCGATGGCCTTGAACTCCTCGAGGGCCTGACGGATGAGGGTATCCTCGCCCTTCAGCTCATTGTAGTAGTTCTCGAGCGTCGCGTTGGTCGTGGTGATCTTGCCATCGAGTTCATTGTAGTTCTCTTCAACCGTCTGGCCAAGGGCGGCGAGGCCACCGGTCAGACCGTCGATCGCATCCTGCATCAAACCGATGGTCGTGGCAGTCGCTTCCTTGTAGGCATCGAAGTCAGCCTTGGTGACATAGGTCTTCTCAGCGAGTTCCTTGAGGTCGGCAATCTGCTGCTCGATGGCAGGGATGGTCTCGTCATTGATCTTGTCGACCGCAGCGTCGAGACGGGCAATCTCACCGTCGAGACGGGCAATCTCACCCGCAAACTCGGTCTTGGCGTCGGCAATGGTCTGATTGATCTCAGTAACAGCGTTGGAGAGAGCCGTGGCAGCAGCGGCAGCGGCCTGGTCGATCTTCGCGGACAGCGCGTCGGAGGCGGCGGCGATGTCAGCAGCGACCTGGGTCTTGTCGGCCTTGTTCGTCTCAAGGCTGTTGATCGCAGCCTGCAGCGCATCATCGGCGGCCTTGTAGGCAGTCTCGAGATCGCTGAAAGCCTGGGCGACCTGGGCGGCGTCGGCCTTCTTGTCAATCTGGCCCTGGAGATCGGTCTTGACACCGTCCGTGTACTGCTTGGCAGCAGACTCAGCAGCGGCAATCATGCCCTCGAGGGCAGTCTTCGCAGCCTCGAAGTCGGTCTTGTCAACCTTCTTCTGATCCAGCTTCTGCTCCAGAATCGCGTCAGCGGCCACGGCAGCAGCCTTCGCCGCATTGATCCCTTCCTGAAGGGTGTTGAAGTTGTTGTCGACCTTCTGCTCGAGCAGCGCCATGTCACCAGTGAATTTCGCGTCGGCCAGTTCCAGAGCACGGATCTTTTCGTTGGCCGCGCCAATCGCGTTGGTGAAATCGGTCTTCGCCTGAGCGAGTTTTCCCTCGATGTCCGCCTTGTTGTCGCGGATCAGGTTCGTCAGGTTCGTAACGTTGTTGTTCATGTCCGTACGGAACTGAACATCAGCAGCCTTGAGGGCGTCGATCTCTTTGGTAAGATCAGCCTTCGCAGTAGCGATCTCGCCCTTGAGGGCGTTCTCGAGAGTCACATCAGCCTGCTGGAGCAGGGTGATCTGGTTCTCGATGTTTGCAACTTTACCGGTGATCAGCGCGTCGATGCGTTCATTCAGCTTGTGAATGTCGCCTTCAGTCGCGCAACCAACCGCCAGCAATGCTCCTCCCAGGAGCAAAGCGGAAAGCTTTTTGAAAGATTTGAACATAAAGTTAATAAAAAGATTTGGTTGAATTTGTTTCTACCTATATATATTATTATGCGTGCCAACCTCAACACCGGTCCCGTCCAGTCGGGCCCGTTGCCAATTAGGCACAAAACATATTATACGGCAAATTTACAAATAATTTTTTTAAAAACACAAACAATTTACACACAAAAGGCATTTCGACCCCGCCGGAAGGCATCTGGCGCCCGGCCGGGAGCAGATGGAATCCGGAAGGAGAAGGATAAGGCAAAGCCGGAACAGGCCGGATGACCTGCACCGCAGGGAGGTTTCGGTTCCGGCCGGGTCGGGGCCGGATGGTCAGGTTTAGGAGTGACAGATTCCTTTCGCATACGGACGAAAAGGACAAAGCAAACAATAGGGTCGGCTTTTTTTTCATCAGGTCACTTTCGCTTTCAGGGGGTAAAGATAGGAACTCTTCCCGAAAAAAACAAATTCTCCGGAAAAAAACGTCATGACGCGGATTTCCGGACGATTCTCCAGCCGATCAGCGCGACAAGGATGCTCATCAGCGGACTGATGAGGTTGAAGAAGCAGTACGGAAGGTAGGCGAGCGTCGGCACGGACAGGATCGTGGCCTGGGTCATGCCGCAGCTGCTCCAGGGGAAGAGCGGCGAGGTCACGGTCGCGGAGTCCTCGACGGAGCGGCTGAGGAGCCGGGCCTCGTAGCCCTCCCGCGCATAGGTGTCCCGGAACATGTCGGAGGTGAGGATGATGGCGAGGTACTGGTCGGAGACGAGCCCGTCCAGGGCGGTCCCGGTCAGGACAGTCGAAGCGACCAGGCCCGTCCGGGTCCGCGTCAGCGGGACGAGGAGGGACGAGATGCGGGTGATCATCCCGCCCGCCTTCATGCAGGCGCCGAAGCACATCGCCGCGATGATCAGGTAGATCGTATTGAGCATGCCGAGCATCCCCCGCGGGGCGACCAGCGCGTCAACCGCTTCGTTGCCGGTCGGGATGGACACGGTGTTGTACACCGTCTCGACCGTGCCGGCGAAGAGGATCCGTGCGGGAGAGCCCGTGGTGACGGAGCGGCCGATTTCCCGGACGAGGTCCGTCTGGAAGAGGAGGGCCGCGACGGCGGCCATCAGCACGGACAGGCCCAGCACGACGAGGGCGGGACGCTTCCGGGCGATCAGCACGGCCGTCAGCACCGGCACCACCATCAGCCAGGGCGTCAGATGGAAACGCGCCTCGAGCACGTCGGTATATACACGGATCTCGGCGGGATCGGCCGTGTGCGCGGAAAGGCCGAGCACCGTGAAGATGACAAGGGCGACGGTCATCGAAGGGACCGTGGTCATCATCAGGTAGCGGATGTGATCGAACAGCGGGACCCTGTTCAGGGAAGAGGCCATGACCGTCGTGTCGGACAGCGGGGAGATCTTGTCGCCGAAATAGGCGCCGGAGATGATGGCGCCCGCGATGATCCCGTCGCTGAAGCCCTGGGCCTTCCCGATGCCCATCAGGGCGACGCCGATGGTGGCGATGGTGGTCCAGGAACTGCCGGTCATCACCGACACGAACGCGCAGATGACGCAGGCCGTCAGGAGGAACACCTTCGGGCTGATGATTTTCACCCCGTAGCAGATGAAAGCCGGCACGATGCCGCTGACGGTCCAGGTCCCGGAGATGCCGCCGATCAGCAGGAGGATGACGATGGCCGTCGTGATGTCGCCGACATTCGCCTTGATCGCATCCTCGAAGGCCTTCCAGGGCGTCTTGAAGAAGAACATGGAAAGCGCGATGCACACGCCCGCCGAGAAAAGGAGGGAGACCTGGCTGGCGCCGAGGATGGCGTCGCTGCCGAACACGCTGATATCCAGCGCGAGCAGGGCGACGAGCACGGCGATGGGGATCAGGGACACGAGGGTCCCTTTCGCCGGAGACGCCTTCCCTGCGGGAGGGGTGGGGGTTGTCATTTGTCCGTTCGTTTTCTACCCGGCAAAGATACGAAAAAAAGCCGGAGCGCGCATCAGGGTTCGATCCAGCGGATGTCGGGATCGCGGCGCCACCAGGTGAGCTGGCGCTTGGCGTAGTGGCGGGTGTTGCGCTGGATGAGGCGGATGGCCTCGTCGAGGGAGGTGGAATGGCGGAAATAGGCGAACATCTCCCGGTAGCCCACGGTCTGGAGGGCGGGCATCTGCTCGTAGGGGATGAGCCGCCGCACCTCCTCCTCGAGGCCGTCCTCGATCATCTTGAGGACACGGGCGTCGATGCGGGCGTAGAGTTCCTCCCGCGGGCGGGTGAGGCCGATCTTCTCGATCTCGAAATCCCGCTCCCGCGACTGGTGGGTCTTGAACGAGGAGAAAGGCCGCCCGGTGTAGAGGCAGACCTCCAGGGCGCGGATGACCCGCTGGCTGTTGGTGCGGTCGATGGCCTCCCAGGTCTCCGGGTCTAGCTGGTGGAGCTGGTCGGCAAGCGACGCCACACCGTCCTCCCGGAGGCATTCCCAGAGATGGGCGCGGAGTTCCAGCGGGATGTCCGGGAAGTCGTCGAGGCCGCTGCAGACCGCTTCGATGTACATCATGGAACCGCCTGACATGATGAGGGTTTCATGGCCCTCGGCGAACAGGCGGTCGATCAGGGCGAGGGCCTCCCGCTCGTAATCCCCGGCGGAGAAGACCTCGGTCACCGTATGGTCCTGGATAAAATAATGCCGGACAGCGGCGAGCTGCTCCGGCGTGGGAACGGCCGTTCCCACAGTCATTTCCCGATAGAGCTGGCGGGAATCGCAGGAGATGACGGGCGAGCCCGCCTCCAGCGCCTTCCGGATACTGAAGTCCGTCTTCCCTACCCCGGTCGGTCCCAGGATGATGACGAGCTTCTTCCCCATCGGCTAGATTCCCTCGCTCTCGTCGTAGATTTCCTTGCCCTCCTCGTCGTCGTCCTCTTCGTCGTCCTCTTCGTCCCCGTCCTCATCGTCGAAGTCCTCGTCGTCCAGGTCGTCATCGTCCTCCCCGGAGACGGCCGTGCGCTCGCCGGGCAGGTGGCGCTGCTCGTCCGGAAGGTCTTCGTAGGCGACGTAGCCGTTCTCGAACTCGATGGGGTTCGGCCCCTTCGTCTCGACGACATACGGGGAATCGACGCCGGCCCGGGCGCCTTCCACTTCCCCGTCGATCGAAATGTTGACGCTCTTGCGGTTCATCACGTCATAGAAATAGACGAAGTGCGTAATCCCCTTCCCGACGGCATCCGAGAGGGTCACCCCGTCCACCGTGCCGAACCCCAGGTCGAACAGGCCGTAGCGGCCGACGACCGATTCGTCCGCCGCGAGTCCCTTAAACATAATCAGCTGATCCTGCGGAAATTCCATATCCGCGCGCATCTGCTTGTGGAAGGTGTACAGCGAGGTATCGCCGTTGACATGATATACCCGGTAAAAACCTTTGATCCCGCTGAGGGTGACGGTGAGTCGTAAAACCATGGTTAAAATTGCTTGAAATGCCGTTTGTGGAATCAAAGATAACAATAATTTGCGAGATGGGCGCGAAAAAATGCAAAATCGCCGGCGGCCGCTGCACGGCCGCCGGCGGAATGCCGGGGGAAAACGGGCCCGGAGGCTAGTCCAGCTCGTGGATGGCGAGGCCGGAACGGAGCTTGGGCTCGAACCAGGTGGTCTTGGGAGGCATGATGGCGCCGGAGTCGGCGATGGCCATCAGCTGGTCCATGGAGACCGGGTAGAGGGCGAAGGCGACGGCCATCTCGCCGCTGTCCACGCGGCGGGAGAGCTCGCCGAGGCCGCGGATGCCGCCGACGAAATCGATGCGCTTGTCGGTACGGAGGTCCTTGATACCCAGTAGTTTGTCGAGGACGAGCGTCGAAAGGACCGTCACGTCGAGGACGCCGATCGGGTCGGTGTCGTCATAGCGGCCGGGCTTCGCGTCCAGGGTGTACCACCGGCCGCCAAGGTACATCGAGAACTGGTGCAGGCGCGCGGGCGCGACCGGCTTCGCCGGGCGGCCGCAGCGCGGCTTGGCGGCGAGCGCCACCTCGAAATCCTCCTCCAGCGCCTTCAGGAAGGCCTCCGGGGCCATGCCGTTCAGGTCGCGGACGACGCGGTTGTAGTCGATGATCTGCAGCTGGCTCTGCGGGAAGCAGACGGCCATGAAGAAGTTGTATTCCTCGTCGCCGGTATGGTGCGGGTTCTGCGCCTTCTTCTCGGCGCCCACGCGGGCGGCGGCGGCCGTACGGTGGTGACCGTCAGCCACATAGAAGGCATCGACCTGGGTCGTGAAGATCTCCGTGATGCGGGCGTTGACCGCGTCGTCGGCGATCACCCAGAAGGTATGGCCGAAACCGTTCTCGTCCGTGAACCGGTACTCCGGCTTCCCGGCCGCGACGGCGGCGACGATGGCGTTCAGCTCCGGATGGTCCTTGTAGGCGAAGAAGACCGGCTCGATGTTGGCGTTCTGGATGCGGACGTGGATCATCCGGTCGTCCTCCTTGTCCTTCCGGGTCAGCTCGTGCTTCTTGATCCGGCCGGTGGCATAATCGTCGGTATGGGCGCAGAGGACCAGGCCGTACTGCGTACGCTTGCCCATCGTCTGGGCATAGACATAGTAGCGCTCCACGGGGTCGCGCACCAGCCAGCCGCGCTCCTTCCAGGCCTTGTAGTTGGCCACGGCCCGGTCATAGACGGGCTGGGCGTGTTCGTCCGCGATGGGATTGAAGTCAATCTCGGGCTTGGTGATGTGCAGGAGGGATTTCTCCCCGGCCATCGCCAGCGCTTCGGCGGAATTGAGGACATCATACGGCGGAGCGGCGACCTCGGTCACCAGCTCTTTCGGCGGCCGTACCGCCGCAAAGGGTTTGACGCGTACCATATGGCTTATCATTGCTGGTCCGGTCGGGTATATGTGCTGAAACCGTCGCTGCGCGACCCCTCCCACTGCGCTTCGCTTGCGGGCCCCTCCCTCTTATGCGGCCGAGGGTGGCCACAGGTTTCAGCACATATACCCGCCGGACAAATAAACTACTTATTGACCTGGAAACGGGTGTTGCCGGTGGCGAAGAAGTCCGCGATCTGGCGGGCGGCGGCGAGGCCGGCGTTGATGTTGGCCTCGGCCGTCTGGGCACCCATCTTCTTCGGGGTGGCGAAGACGCGGAGACCGAACTTCTCCTGGAGCGCGGCATAGTTGTCGGGCATGACGTCGGTGACGTACTTGAGGTCCGGACGCTCCTCGAGGGCCCGCATGAGCCCGGCCTCGTCGATGACTTCCTTGCGGGCGGTGTTGACGAGGGTCGCCCCCTTCGGCATCTTTGTAATCAGCTCATAGCCAATGCTTCCAATGGTCGAAGGAAGGGCCGGGATGTGGATGGAGAGATAGTCGCTCGCGGCGTAGAGTTCCTCCACGGAGTGGACCGGTTCGGCGCCGCCTTCGACGATCTGCCCGTCCGTGAGGAACGGGTCGAGCGCGGAGACCGTCATGCCAAGGGCGCGGGCCTTCGCGCCGACCAGGCGGCCGACGTTGCCGTAGGCCTGGACGCCGAGGCGCTTCCCTGCGAGCTCGCTGCCCGTCGCGGGCGTGAACTGGGTCCGGGCCATGAAAATCATCATCGCGAGGGCGAGTTCCGCCACGGCGTTGGAATTCTGGCCGGGGGTGTTCATCACCACGATGCCGCGGGCCGAAGCGGCGGCGAGGTCGACATTGTCATAGCCGGCGCCGGCACGGACGACGATCCGCAGCTTCGGCGCGGCGGCGATCACCTCCGCGGTCACCTTGTCCGAGCGGATGATCATCGCCTCCGCATCGGCCGCGGCGGCCTCGAGGTCCGCCTGCTCCGCATATTTTTCCAGCCGGACCACCTCGTGCCCGGCCTCCGTGAGAATCCCGGCAATCCCCTCCACCGCCTTCGCGGCAAAGGGCTTCTGCGTTGCTAACAGTACTTTCATTTCTTCAGGGTTTCAAATTCCTTCATGCAGTCGACCAGCGCCTGGACGTCCTCGACGGAGCAGGCGTTGTAGATGGAGGCGCGGAAGCCGCCGACGGAGCGGTGGCCCTTGATGCCGACCATGCCGTGTTCCTTGGCGAAGGCCATGAATTCATCCTGCAGCGCCTCGTAGCCGGGGGCCATGACGAAGCAGACGTTCATGATGGAGCGGTCCTCCTTCTCCGCCGTGCCGACGAAGAGGCTGTTGCGGTCGATCTCCTCATAGAGGATCCGGGCCTTCTCCAGGTTGATTTTGTGGATGGCCTCGACGCCGCCGATGGATTTCAGCCACTTGAGGGTCTCGTTCATCACGAAGATGGAGAAGACCGGCGGGGTATTGAACATCGAGAGCTTGTCGATGTGGGTGCGGTAGTCGAGCATCGTCGGGATGTAGCGGCTGACGCGGCCGAGGGAATCCTTGCGGATGATGGCGAAGATGACGCCGGCGGGGCCGACGTTCTTCTGGGCGCCGCCGTAGATGAGGTCGTATTTGGAGACATCCACGGGGCGGGACATGATGTCCGAGGACATGTCCGCGATCAGCGGAACCGGGCAGTCCATGTCCTCGCGGATCTCGGTGCCGTAGATGGTATTGTTCGTCGTAATGTGCAGATAGTCAATATCTGACGGAATCTCGAAGCCCTTCGGGATGTAGGTGTAGTTCCGGTCCTTCGAACTGGCGATGGCATAGGCCTCGCCGATGCCTTTGGCCTCCTTGAGGGCCTTGGAAGCCCAGACGCCGGTATCGAGATAGGCCGCTTTCTTCTCCAGGTAGTTCATGGCCACGTAGAGGAACTGCAGGGAGGCGCCGCCGCCGAGGAAGACGACCTCGTGGGTGTCCGGAATGTGGAGCAGCTCCCGCCAGAGGGCGCGGCATTCGTTCATCACCGCATCCCACTCCTTCGTCCGGTGGGAGATGGAGAGGACGGAGACGCCGGTGCCGCTGAAGTCCTGCAGCGCAGCGATGGCATGGTCGATGGCCACCTGCGGCAACAGGCAGGGGCCGGCATTGAAGACATGCACTTTTTTCATATGGTCTGTTATAGAATGTTTAGCCAAATTTACGAAATCTCTTCCAAATTGCAAGTATCCACCTGCAGAATCCGTTCCCGGAAAGCGGCTTCCAGCGAGAGGCGCACGCGGACCGTCAGGGCGCAGTCCATGCCGAATTCCTGGTCCTTCGCCGGGATGTCCATGTCCTTGAGGACTTTCATCACCGGATTCATCGCCAGGTAGCCGAAACGGAGGCGGAACGACTTCCCGGCGATCTTTTCGACGACCTCCGCCTGCGAGAGGGCGTCCGCGGTCGAACTCTTGTAGGCCCGGATCAGGCCGGGGATGCCCAGCTTGATGCCGCCGAAATAGCGGACGACCACCACGAGCACGTCGCTCAGGCCGGCCGCGTCGATCTGGCCGAGGATCGGCCGCCCGGCGGAGCCCGACGGCTCGCCGTCGTCATTGGCCCGGAAACGGTCGCCGAGCCAGCCCAGCCGGTAGGCGTAGCAGTGGTGACGGGCGTCGTGGTACTCCTTCCGGAGCCCGGCGACGATCTCCTTCACCTCCTCCTCGGTCTCGACCGGATAAGCCCAGGCGATAAACCGCGAGCCGTTGTCCTTGAACAGGCCACCGGCTCGCGATGCGATACTCTTGTAGGCGTCCCGGATCACAGTTCCCAGGCCAGGGCGGAAGCGCCGAGGATGGCTGCGTCGGATTCCTTGAGCTGGGAGAAGACCACCTGGACCTTGTCCTTCCAGATCTTCAGGACGTTCTCGTTCATCGCCCGGACGATCGGCTCATAGAGGAACTCCTTGGCGCGGGCGAGGCCGCCGAACAGGACGATGGCCTCGGGGGCGCTGAACGCGATGAAATCGGCGAAGGCGCGGCCGAGGATGGTCCCGGTGTATTCGAAGACGCGGATGGCGAGGGCATCCCCCGTCCGGGCGGCGTCGAAGATATCCTTGGAGCTGATGTTCTCCACGTCGCGCAGGGAGGAGGGTTCATCGGTGGCGTCCAGCCACTCGCGGGCCGTACGGGCGACGCCGATGGCGGAGCAGTAGGCCTCGAGGCAGCCGTGGCGGCCGCAGCCGCAGGCACGTCCGTTCTGGCGGACGACGGTGACGTGGCCGAGTTCGCCGGCGAAGCCGTCATGGCCGTACACCACCTTGCCGTCGATGACGATGCCGCTGCCGACGCCGGTGCCGAGGGTGATCATGATGAAATTCTTCATGCCGCGCGCCGCGCCGTAGGCCATCTCGCCCACCGCCGCCGCATTGGCGTCGTTGGTCAGCGAGACCGGCATGCCGTCGAGCGCTTCCGACAGCATCTTCGAGAAGGGAACGGCGGCGGAGGCGGCCCAGGCCAGATTCGGGGCGAAGGCCACTTCGCCGGTGTAGTAGTTGCCGTTCGGGGCGCCGACGCCGATGCCGCGGATGTCGTCCATGGTCTTCCCGGACTGGGCGACGCTGTCCTTGACGGCGTCCGCAAGCGCCGCGATGTATGCGGCGGCATCGGTGCCGTACGTATCTGTACGGATGATGGTTTGGGAAAGCACGTCACCGCGCGCGTCCACAACGCCGATCTTGGTGGTCTGACCACCTACATCGACTCCGACTACGAATTCTTTCATATTATTCGACAGGAATATCCTTGTTGACGTTCTTGGAGCCCACGAAGGCGTACCAGATCAGGTAGAACAGGCAGGCGATGATCAGCCAGTAGCTCTGGAGCGAGCCCACGTGGTCGGCGAGGAGGTTCTGGAAGAACGGGATGATGCCGCCGCCGCAGACCAGCGCCATGAAGATGCCGGAGGCCGCCGCCGTGTATTTGCCGAGGCCCTCGACCGCGAGGTTGAAGATGGAGCCCCACATGATCGAGGTGCAGAGGCCGCAGAGGATCATGAAGCCGAGGGAAAGCGGAATCTGGGAGGACTTGACCGTGATCGAGACGGTCTCAGGGGTGAAGATGGCGCAGACCAGGAAGATGATGGCGAGGGAGGCCATCGAGCCGAGCATGACCTTGCTGCTCACCTTGGAGCCCACGGAGGCGCCGACCAGACGGCCGATCAGCATGCAGAGCCAGTAGCCGCCGATCATCGTGCCGGCGAGGGCGGGACCGACCCAGTCCAGGCCGGAATAATAGACATTGGCCGTGTTCGGGATGCCGACCTCGATGCCGACATAGAAGAAAATGGCGATGGCGCCGAAGACGAAGTGCCTGAAAGACAGCGGACTGTGCGGATCCTTGGCGACATTTCCCGCGAGGCGGGCGGCCTTTTCTTCCGCGCTCTCCATGTGCGGTTCCGGAATCCGGGAGAACCAGATCACGAGGAAGGCGAGGGCGAAGATGGCCATGGCGATGATCATCACGGGCGCAGCCTTCGAAACGGTGGCGTCCTGGATGCTGCCGCCGACCAGCCAGCCGACGAAGATCGGGGCGATGGTGCCGCCGATGGAATTGCAGGAGCCGCCCCACTGGATGAGCTGGTTGCCGCGGTTGCCGCCGCCGCCGAGCGTGTTGAGCATCGGGTTGACGACGATGTTCAGCAGGCACATCGAGAAGCCCGCGATGAAGGCGCCGAGGACATACACGCCGAAGCTCTCCATGTATCCGGACAGGAACTGGATGCCGACGCCGATGAAGCCGACGGCCACGGCCAGCAGCGCGGTCACCTTGTAGCCCTTCCGCTTCAGGATGATGCCGGCCGGGATGCCCATGCAGGCGTATGCGATGAAGTTGGCGAGGGTGCCGAGCTGGGAAAGGGCCTTGGAGGCGCCGAACTGGTTGGTCACGATGACCCCCATCGAACCGGCGAGGTTGGTCACGAATGCGATCATGAAGAAGAGGGCGAACATGATCGCAATCGCCAGGACATTGGTGTTTTGCTTTGCCATTGCTATTACGGTTTAGTTGTTAGTTGTTTTCAAACCATTTCCCAAAAATACGGTTTTTTTTCCGTTTTGGAAATCCCTGCCCGAAAAAAAGCGCTTCGCGATGGTCCGCCGCAGTTCTCCGGGGCTCCCCTGCTACCTCTCCGGTGGCTGACAGGGCTACCCTTTCGCAGTTCTCCAGGGCTTCACTGTTACCTCTCAGGCTACCCGCATGGCCCGCTCCCGACACGCCCCTGCCGCCACATTCAAATCGTAAATAACTGTTTGACAGCTATTTACGCAAAATCGCTCCCCCGAAAACAAGGGAGCGATTTTTCACAATTCGCTATGGTTCAGGCGTTTCCAATTTGAATGTTCCAAATTTGGTTGACCGCCGGAACCAGGCAACAGGCCGTCAGGCGAGGGGCCGCCGGGCGGGGCTTACCGCCTGGACTGGCAAAGGGCCGCCGGGAGGGGCCTACCGCCGGAACCAGGCGAGGGACTTGGCGCAGAGGTCGGAGACCGCGGCCCAGTCGCCGCGGGACAGGGACCATCCCTCAGAAAATTCGGTCTGGTCCCTGTCCCTCCGCTTTCTCCGCTTTGCGCACGTCGGAGGACGAGTGCAGCACGTTTTTGGTGCTGGGAGGCTGTTTCTGTGTCTGACCTAGGGGTCTGAGTGCCGGGTGACGCACGTTTTTTGCCCTCAATGGCCGATTCTGTGCGGAAAACACTGACAATGAACAGGCCCCTCTGCCCTGACGGGGCCCCCTACACGCTCCGCCGCTGCGGGGCAGGGCCCTTCAGTGCCGGAACCAGGCGAGGGACTTGGCGCAGAGGTCGGAGACCGCGGCCCAGTCGCTGCGGGACAGGGCCCATCCCTCAGAAAATTCGGTCTGGTCCCTGTCCCTCCGCTTTCTCCGCCTTGCGCACGTCGGAGGACGAGTGCAGCACGTTTTTGGTGCTGGGAGGCTGTTTCTGTGTCTGTCCTAGGGGTCTGAGTGCCGGGTGACGCACGTTTATTGCCCTCAATGGCCGATTCTGTGCGCGACTCTTGTCGGGTTGTCAGGGCAGAGGGCGCCGGAACCAGGCGAGGGACTTGGCACAGAGGTCGGAGACCGCGGCCCAGTCGGCGCGGGCGACGACGTCCTTCGGGAAGAGCTTGGAGCCCATGCCGACGGCGGTGACGCCCGACTTGGCCCAGGCCGTGAGGTTCTCCTCGGTCGGCTCGACTGCGCCCGTGCACATGATCATGGCCCAGGGCAGCGGGGCGAGGATGTTCTTGACGAAGGCGGGGCCGCCGACGGTACCGGCGGGGAAGACCTTCACCAGGTCGCAGCCAAGTTCCTGTGCATGAACGATTTCCGTCACGGTTCCGCAGCCGGGGCTGTACGGGACGCCGCGCCGGTTGCAGAGGCGGACGACCTCTTCGACCATGCAGGGCGAGACGATGAAGTCAGCGCCCATCTGGATGTAGAGCGCCGCCGTCGGGGCGTCCAGGATGGTGCCGGCGCCGAGGGCCATCTCCGGGCATTCCGCCCGGACGAAGGCCACGAGCGACTCGAACACCTTGTGGGCGCCGTCGCCGCGGTTGGTAAACTCGAACGCGCGGATGCCGCCGTCATAGCAGGCCTTGACGACCTGCTTCGTCAGTTCGACGTCCTTGTTGTAGAACACCGGAACGATCCCGGTCCCCCGGATCAGCCCGATGGTATCGATTTTCTTGAACTTTGCCATAACAGTCAATGCTTTGAACGGCAGATGGCCGGAATGGAGTGTCGGTGACCTTCAAAAACCTGTGCCACCCTCGGCATCATAATAGGGAGGGGCCCATTTATGGGAGGGGTCGCGAAGCGACGGTTTTTGAAGGTTACCGACCGCAATGAAGCCATCTGCCGTAAAATTATCGCGAAACACGGCCGGAGCCGCCGCCCTTGATGAGACCTTCGACTTCGGAGACGGTCACGCGGTTGTAGTCGCCGATGATCGTGTGCTTGAGGCAGGAGGCCGCCGCCGCGAATTCGATCGCTTCCTGGTCGGTCGGATAGGCCAGCAGGCCGTACAGGAGGCCGCCCATGAAGGAATCGCCGCCGCCGACGCGGTCCACGATGTGGGTGATGTCATAGCGGCGGGACTGCCACAGCGTGGTCCCGTCGAAGAGGACGCCGCCCCAGGTGTTGTGGTTGGCGTTGATGGAGCCGCGGAGGGTGATGGCTACCTTCTTGCAGCGCGGGAAACGCGCCATCAGCTGGCGGCACACGCTCTCGAAGCGGCTCTGGTCGATCTCGCCGCCGGTCTTCTCGGCGTCGAAGCCTTCCGGCTTGATGCCGAATTCCTTCTCGGCGTCCTCCTCGTTGCCGAGGATGAGGTCGCAGCCCTCGACGAGGGCGGGCATGACCTCGGCCGCCGTCTTGCCGTATTTCCAGAGTTTCTTGCGGTAGTTCAGGTCGCAGGAGACCTTGACACCCAGTTCGTTGGCCACCTTGATCGCTTCGAGGCAGGCATCGGCCGCGCCCTGCGAGAGCGCGGGCGTGATGCCCGTCCAGTGGAACCAGTCGGCCCCTTCGAGGACCTTCCGCCAGTCGACCATGCCGGGCTGGATCTCGGAGATGGAGGAGTTCGCGCGGTCGTAGATGACCTTGCTGCCGCGGGCGACGGCGCCGGTTTCCAGGTAATAGATTCCCACGCGGTCACCGCCATAGACGATGCCGTCCACGCCGACGCCGAGGCCGCGGAGCTCCGCGACGCACATGTCGGCGATGTCGTTCTTCGGAAGACGGGTCACGAAACGGGCGTCCACGCCGTAGTTGGCCAGGGACACGGCCACGTTGGCCTCTCCCCCGCCGAAGGTGGCGTCAAACTGCCGGGCCTGCGAGAAACGCTGGTATCCCGGGGTGGCAAGGCGGAGCATCACCTCGCCGAATGTTACAACTTTTGCCATATCAATACTTCATTGTCAATCACTTAAGTGAAACAGAAATAAGAACCGGCATCACCGGTGTCTGCTGCTTCGCAGCCCTGTCCGGGTAAATGCCACCGGTGAAGCCGGTTATTATTTCACAATTCCTAAATCTCCACCGGCCTGTACTTCGGCACGAGCGTCTTCATGATCGTCCAGGCGATCAGGTACGCCAGGCCGCAGAAGCAGAACATGATGAAATAGCCGGCCGGCTTGCCTTCGAAGCCCATGAAGCGGAAGGCAGCGCCCGCGTTCTCCGCATAGGTGAACAGGTTGCCCGCCACCTTCTGGATAATCATCGAGCCGATGCCGCCCGCCATGGCGCCGATGCCGGTGATGGTGGCGACGGTGCTCTTCGGGAACATGTCGCCGACCGTCGAGAAGAGGTTCGCGCTCCAGGCCTGGTGACCCGCGCCGGCGAGGCCGATGAGGATGGTCGGCCACCACGGGTTGTCGAAGCGGATGCCCAGCGGCTGGGCGAAGAGGGCCGCAATCGGGAAGAAGGCGAAAATGAGCATCGCCAGCATGCGCCCGCTGTAGGGGTGCATGCCCTTCTTTTCCACGAAGAGTTTCGGCAGGTAGCCGCCGAAGATGGAAATCACGGTCACGATCGCGTACAGCGTGAAAATCAGCCCCTGGCCCAGCCCGGACGTCGCCGGGGCGTGGAACTGGTTGCTGAAATAGGACGGGGCCCAGAAGAGGAAGAACCACCACACGCCGTCGGTGAAGAACTTGCCGGCGATGAAGGCCCAGGTCTGCCTGTAACCGAAACATTTGATCATCGGGATCGTCTTCTCGGAGGCGAGGGCGGCCTTTTCCGCCGCCTCGGCGGCATCGTCCTGGTGGATGTATTCCAGCTCGGCCGCGTTCACATGCTTCGACGTCTCGGGCTTGTCATACATGAAGGCCCAGAAGAACATCCAGATGAAGCCCAGGCCGCCGATGATGATGAAGGCCCATTCCCATCCGAAGGCCTTGGCCAGCGGCGGGATGCACAGCGGGGCCGCCAGGGCGCCCACGGAGGCGCCGGCATTGAAGATGGAGGTCGCGAAGGCGCGGTCCTTCTTCGGGAAATACTCGGCGGTCACCTTGATGGCCGCCGGGAAGTTGCCGGCCTCGCCGAGCGCCAGGATGCCCCGGCACAGCAGGAAGAGATAGACCGATGTGGTCGAAATGGCCAGCGCGGCGTTCGAGCCGATCTCCACGGCGCGCATCGCGGCCACGGAATCCATGCCGGTCAGGTGGGCCGTCGCCCAGCCGCAGGCGGCATGGAGGCACGCGCCGCCCGACCAGACGCCGATGGCGATGAGATAGCCCTTCTTCGTGCCCATCCAGTCCACGAACTTGCCCGCGAACAGGCAGGCGATGGCGTAGAAGATGGAGAAGAACGACGTAATGGTGCCGTAATGGGCATCGGTCCAGTGGAATTCCGGCTTGATGAACTCCTCGTAGGTGAGGGAGAGCACCTGGCGGTCGAGGTAGTTGACGGTCGTCGCCACGAAGAGCAGCGAGCACAGCCACCAGCGCCAGTTGGTCATCAGTTTGTTCTGTGTGGACATAGGCTAGAGGATGGATTGGACCGCGGCACGCATGCCTTCGGCCTGGATTTTCGCGAGGTCGGCGGTGAGGAGGTCCGTCAGGCCGGGAACGGCGTTGAGGTCCTCGCCCCAGATGAAGGTCTCCGCGAGGACGCCCTCGGCCACTTTCCGGACATCGCCGGTCGCCCAGAGCTCCTTCAGGAGGTCCATGATCTTCGGGTCGTCGTTCGGGACGATTTCGTCGTCACCCCGCTTGCCGCCCTTGTAGTAGGTGCAGATGCCGGCGAGGCCGAGGACGATGCCCTCCGGCAGAGCGCCCTTCCGCTCCAGGTAGGTCTTCAGGCCCGGCAGGTCGCGGGTCTTGAACTTCGGGAAGGAATTGAGCATGATGCTCGTGACGAAGTGCTTGACGAACGGGTTGCGGAAACGGTCCATGACCGCATCGGCGAAGGCGACCAGTTCCTCCTTCGGGAGGTTCAGGGTCGGCAGAAGTTCCTCATACATCACCTTTTTCACGAACGGGCCGATGACCGGATCCTCGCAGCATTCCTTCACGGTGTTGCAGCCGGAAAGGTAGCCGACCGGGGACAAGACGGTGTGGGGACCGTTCAGCAGGGTGACCTTGCGCTCGTGGTACGGGGCCTCGCTCGGGACGAAAAGGACATTGAGCCCCGCCTTGTCGGCCGGGAACTCCGCGGCGATCTCCTTCGGGGCCTCGATGACCCAGAGGTGGAAGATTTCCGCCTTGTCGAGGAGGTTGTCCTGGTAACCGACGCGCTCGCAGAGCTGGGCGGCGGTGTCGCGCGGATAGCCCGGGACGATGCGGTCGACGAGCGTCGAATAGACGCCGCAGGCCGTCTCGAACCAGTTCCGGAAACCCTCGCCGAGGTTCCAGAGGTCGATGTACTGGCGGATGCACTCCTTCAGGTGCTTGCCGTTCTCGAAGATCAGTTCGCACGGGAAGATGATGAAGCCCTTCGCCGGGTCGCCCTTGAAGTACTCATAGCGGTGGTACAGCAGCTGGGTCAGTTTGCCGGGATAGGAGGAAGCCGGCGCATCGTCGAGCTTGCAGGCCGGGTCGAAGGCGATGCCCGCCTCGGTCGTGTTGGAGATGACGAAGCGCATCTGAGGCTGCTCCGCGAGCTTCAGGTAGGCCGCGAAATCCTCGTAGGGGTTGAGGCCCCGGCTGATGACGTCGATCAGGTCGGCGCTGTCCACGGGCTCGCCGTTCAGGAGGCCCTGGAGGTTGAGGTGGTACAGGCCGTCCTGGTCATTGAGCCAGCTGACCATGCCCTTCTCGATGGGCTGGACGACGACGACCGAGCCGTTGAAGTCCGTTTTCTGGTTGGTCTTCCAGATGATCCACTCGATGAAGGCGCGGAGGAAGTTGCCCTCCCCGAACTGGATGACCTTCTCGGTGTACTGTTTCGCCTGCGGGGCGGTGGTACGGTTTAATCTTTCCATATCATTAGAATGTTATTGTTGTTCCGTTGACCGTGAAATCGCGGAAGACCGCGGTGGATGCCTTGGAGCTGTCGCCGCTGTTGCAGCCGAGGCCGAGCTTGACCGTCTCCGGGAGGGATGCGAACTCCTTGGTGGAAGCGCTGCCGTAGGTCGTACCGCCATCCGTGGAGTAACTCATTTTCACCTGGTTCCCGGTGCGCTGCATCTTCAGGATGGTGGTGCTTGCTTCAACGCCTTCCGGCAGCGTCGGCGCTCCGAGCGTAAAGCCGGACTTGCTGTCCCCGGCTTTCGGACGGAAGTTGCCGTACTTGCCGCCGCCGATGGCGAAGACAAGGTCCTTGGCCGTCGCGGCGGCGTCGCCGCTGATCAGGATGATGCCGGCCACCGCCTGGTTGCTGTCCTTCTTGTAATCATAGGAAACGAGCTGCACCGTCGCGGTAAAGTCGCCGGTAAACTCCTGGTAATAAGCGCCGAAGGTCTGCGCACCGCTCTCCCACTTGCCGGTAGAGGAGATGCTCAGGGCACCGTCGGACACCGCATAGGATGCCGTCGCGCCGTTGTTGACCCAGGTCCAGCCTTCCGTGGGCTGGTCGGGATCCTCGGGATCGTCCGGGTCGGGATCGACCGGATCCGGGTCGTCCGGATCGGTGCCCTGGTACTCGCTGATGTAGCCGTTGTTGACCTCCACGGGGGCGCTGGCATAACCCGTCAGCTTGCCGCAGCCGGCACCTGCCTTGACCACGGCGGGCACGTCCGCCGCCGGGGTGACGATGTAGTCATAGGACGGCTTGAAGTCCGCATAGGTCAGCGGGGTGATGGTCGAACCGTTGTAGGAGGTGTACTTGACGTTGGTCAGCGGATACGGGTCCCTGGCCTTCTCCGGCCGGTTGACATAGACATCCTCGGTGGCATAGAGGTAGCCCGCGACCGAACCCTGGAGGTTCGACACGTTGCCTTCCTTCGCCGGGTAGGTGCAGATGTCGGTCGGCAGCTGGACGCCGTCGAAATAGTTGTATTCGACCAGCACCTTCGCGCCGTAGGCGGAGCCGACGCCGTAGGTCGTGCAGCCGTCGAAGAGGTTGTTATAGACATGGACCTTGCCGAAGCGCACGCGCGGGTGGCGGGAACTGGAGCCGTCGAACCAGTTGTGGTGGAAGGTCGCAGTGATCGCCGCATCGGCGGAAGCGCTGTTGGAGTGGCCCACGAGGCAGGATTTCTGCGTCTTGATGTAGCGGCACCAGCTGACGGTCACGTTCTTGGACGCATGGGTGATGTCGGTCGAGCCGTCCTCGTAGTCCTTGGTCTGGTTGAGGGAGGTGAAGGTGCAGTGGTCCACCCACACGTTCTCGCTCTCCTGCATGGACACGGCATCCGCGCCATTGTTGGCCTTCGGCTGCCGGAAGTCGATGTTCCGGATGATGATGTTGCTCGAGCGGACGAGGAACATGCCGATCCGGTCCATCACGAAGCCGTCGGTGCCGTAGATGCTCAGGTTGGAGACTTCTTTGACGTCGAACCAGGGATGGGCCTCGGAGAAGTCACGACCGTCAGTCGGACCGAAAGTGCCGCTGAGCCAGATGGTTACGGGCGTATGATCCCCCTTCTTCTCCTTCTTGGCGCGGTCGAGCAGCCAGGTCTGGAGGGCCTTGCCGTTGTTGAAATGGAGGATGTTGGAGGCGGTCGCATCATCGCCGCCGGTCACATTCGCCGCCTCGGCATAGCCGGCCATGCCGTCGAGCGGCACCTCGCCGGTCTGGGGCGGATCCGGGCACGTGAGTTCTGCGATCTCGCCCGGCTCGACGGGCTCGTCGGGATCCTCTCCCGGATCGCCGCCGGGCGTACCGGAGGTATAGACGAACTTGTAGAAGCGGAGGCCGCCGCCGGTCGGATAGACCTTCACTGCGCCCTCCTTTACCTCGAAGGAGAGGACGGTCGGGGTCTTGGAAGGGACGCCGCCGACCTGGGAGGTCTCACTGCCGCCGGTATTCACCGTCACAAGACGGCCCGTCGCTTCGGAATCGCCTGTATTGGAGACGGTTACCTTGAGGACACCGTCCGCGGGCGCCGTGAAGGAGAACACGCGCTCCGAGGCGGTGCCGCCGCCGTTCGGCTGGATGTAGCCGTTCTGGGACCACTTGCCGGTCTTCGAACCGGAAGCATAGGTCAGGCCGTTCAGGGAGACGCTCCAGCCGGCGACGTAGGTGTTGCCGTTCGTCTCGGCGCAGGCGGCGGACGCCTGGTCGGCCAGCGCAGCCTGCCACTCCTGCGTGGAGAAGTCCCAGGTATAGGAAGTCACGGAGGACTTGTCCTGGACGTTCTCATCCGTCAGGGTGATGTTGAGGGCGGTCACCTTGTTCTCGGCGAAAACGATGTCCGAGGCGAGGTTCACCGTCTTGGAAACCAGCAGGTTCGCATCGTCGGTGGTCACATCGACCGTCAGCACCGTGCCGGCGGCGAGGGTCGCCGGATTCACCAGCAGGAAGGCCGAATGGTTCCCGTCGATGGCGAAATCGCTCCCGGCGTAATTGCCGGCGACGGTCATGGCGGCATCCTCCCAGCGGGTGATCTCACCGGTGGTGATCTCCACGTTGGCCTTGCCGGCGAGGGTCGCCGCCGAACTGGTGAGGGCGACGCGGCTGACCTTCTTGCCGGCGAGCTTCGTGGAGCCGTCCTTGAGGGTCACCTTGACGACGGTGAACACCCGGCGGAACTGCATGTTGTCCACATTGGCCTTGCCGTCCGCGACCGTGAACACCGCGGGCATGCCCACGAGGAGGTCCATCGCAGGATCGAAGGAGGTCAGCGACGGGAGGGTCTGCTCGGTGGCGAGCACATACTTGTGCACGCTCTCGGAGCGGCCCGCCTTCAGGTCCTTGGGGTACCAGGCCGTCAGGGTATGCTCCCCGTCCGCCACGTTGGTCAAAGTACCGGAGAACGTGGCCGTACGGCCGTTCCCGGCGGTATTCTTCATGCTCACGGGCGAACCGTAATTCCCGTCCACCATCACGCCAAGTACGTCGTCCGCGTTCCAGGACGGCTGGTACACGGTGCCGTTGTCCTCGATAAAGGTCCGGGTCTCGGGCACGCCTGCCGTCACGGTAATCGCCACGGCATTCTCACCGCTGTACGGCCGCTCCTGCTGGCAGGAGGCCATCGCCGCGATGCACATCATCAGAATGGGGTAAACTGTCTTTCTCATCGCTCCGTCCTCCTTACAGTTCCCATTCATCCCCGGGCTCGAGGTCCTTGCCCGGATAACCACCTTCGCCGAAGTCCCCGCTCGCGAGGAAACTGCGGTCATACACTACTTCCCCCGTCCTGCACGACGGGGCCGTGTAGGGTGCGAGGCTGTTCTGTTTGTTTACTTTCATTGTGTTTTATAACTTGCTGATTTTCAGCTCCTTACATAAAATCAATTACCCCGTTTCGGCTAGTTGATTTTCAGTAATTTATTATGTTTCAAATGGTTGTATTCCACGCTATTTCATTCGCGATTGGAACATCTATAATTCGTCTGTATGGAATTCAATTCTCTTTATGCGCATTCCAGTACTCAAGTAGACAACCAAATCACCAGATGTAACAGATAAATGAATTCTTTCAGTATCACTACTAGTCAAAGAACTTGATTCTACGTTCCAATCTGCATTTGATGCTTTCTTATATCCATGCTGAGCATAAACAGTAGCTGTTTTTCCGGAACCACCAGTGCCAGAAATCCACATATAGAGATGTCCATCTCCATTAGAACTAAAACTGAAATACCGCCGAAATTTTGTTTCACTCTCATAATAGCCACTCCCATTCGGCTGAATATAACCTGAAGTAGACCATTTTCCGTCACCTTCCCCAGATGAGTATGTTAATCCAGAGTACGAAACCGTCCAGCCACTCTTATTCTTGTTTCCATTGGTGTCTAAACAAGCTTCGGAAGCAGAAGAATTCAAAGCAGACTGCCATTCTGTAGTAGAAAAATCCCACACATAGTCCTCGACTCCCCCAATCCCCTGTGTAACCGTCACAGGCACATCAGCCGCACCGGTGTAATGGAGCGTGATGACCGCGGAGCGCTCCTGCGCGTCGGTGGCGTTGTTCTTCGAGCAGGTGAACGTGACGGCATCCGCGCCGACGACAATGTTCGAAATCCAATCGACGCCGCTCTCGAGCGTCGCCGTGACAGACTGCCCGGAGACGGGATTCGCGACGGCATAGGGGAAGGAGCCGGACGTGGCATCGTACGCCAACTTGGCAGGAGCCGTGTATGAAATAGCAGGGCCGAAAGAAACCGCAGGAAGAGTTCCTAAGTTATAGATTTTTCCCGCTTGCATTTTGACGGATTTCAGAACCGATGTAGTACGTTCAATCGTTACACCATCAGCATCTGAAAAAGTAACCTTGAGATCTCCAAAATTACTTCCAGGCTTGCAAGTAGTGGGGATGTAATAAACTCCTGGGACTAAAGTACCAGTGGAAGGAGCAATCGTCACATAATTATTACCACTATCAGCACTTGTCATATTTGTATTTTCTGGTGCTGCTAGATTAATAACAGGTCTCCCGTATACCCGGCCGCTGTTCTCCGTTTCAAATCTTAAAGACGCAATACCTTCACTGGCGACTTCAACCTTGAAATAAGTCATACCATGCACAAAGGAGAAAGTGCCATCAGTCGTAACGGCCGCCATTACGGCAAAAGAAGGATCATATCCGTCTTTTACTGCCAGCATATCATGACCAAGCGCACCCTTCCCGGTAGTTCCGGACCCAACAGTGATTTCATCTCCGCTGACTTTATCAATAACGACAGTACTTGGATAAACAGCATAGAATTTTGTTTCCGCAGCATCTGCCGCATCGATCGTTCCCTTGAATGTAGCTGTTGTCATACCCTCTCCGGATATCAGTACAAAGTCATCATATTGATTTCTCGAAGTAGCAGCCATGACGCGGATTCTATCGGCTCCCGACCACTTTACATTATAGATTCTATCTTCTCCTGATGCAGCAATATAAGTTCTGGTCTCGGGTGAAGAAACGGTAAAAACCTTTTCAATCCTATCTTGCTGATTGTTTTGATTCACTTCCTCCTGCTTGACACAGGCAACCAGTGCAAGCGACGGAATGATTACAGATAACAGTACTTTCTTCATGATTGATACCTCCTTAATTCCAAATTGTACTTGAAGAGTAGTCAATCTCCTCCAAATCTGTGGTAGTCGAATTGCCCGTTTCACCATCACTCAAAATCAGGAAACCGCATTCCATGTCAACCCGGATTTCTTCGGCCTCGGGGGCCTCGTAGGGCCTCACGGCCCGGTGTGTTGTTTTCATGTTCATTCTGTTGGTGTCTATTCGTCAAAGCGTGACGCCCGTCTTGAAGATGGCGAGCTCACGGTAGCCGTTCTGCTCGGTGCGGACCGGGGCGCCGGAGGCGGCGGCGAGGACCGCGTCGATGAAGCGGGCGGAGACTTCCGCCATCGGCGCATCCTCGGCGAGGACGCCGGCGTTGAAGTCGATCCAGCCCGGTTTGGCGGTCGCAAGAGCGGTGTTCGTCGCGATCTTCATCGTCGGGACGAAACTGCCGAAGGGGGTGCCGCGGCCGGTGGTGAACAGGACGAGCTGGCAGCCGGAGGCACCGAGGGCCGTGGAGGCCACAAGGTCGTTGCCCGGCGCGCTGAGGAGGTTCAAGCCCTTGACTGACAGGCGTTCCCCGTACCGAAGGACGCCGCGGACGATGGACTTGCCGCACTTCTGGGTGCAGCCGAGGGACTTCTCCTCGAGGGTGGAGATCCCGCCCGCCTTGTTTCCCGGGGACGGGTTCTCATAGACCGGCATTCCCTGCCGGATGAAATATTCCTTGAAATCGTTGATGAGGCCGACGGTCTTCTCGAAGGTCGCCGTGTCCTGGCAACGGTTCATCAGCAGCGTCTCCGCACCGAACATCTCCGGGACCTCGGTCAGGACCGTGGTACCTCCCTGGGAGACGATCCAATCGGAGAACACGCCGAGCAGCGGATTCGCCGTGATGCCGGAAAGGCCGTCGGAGCCGCCGCATTTGAGGCCGACGCGCAGCTCGCTGACGGGAACATCCTCCCGCTCGTCCTTCGAGACGACGGCGAAGATGTCCCGCAGCTGCCGGAGGCCGTATTCGACCTCGTCTTCGACCTTCTGGGATACATACATGCGCACGCGCGCCGGATCGACCGGTCCGACCAGTTCGCGGAAAGCGTCCAGCTGGTTGTTCTCGCAGCCGAGGCTGATCACCAGGACGCCGCCCGCATTGGGATGGTGGACCATGTCCGCGAGGATGGTGCGGGTGTTTTCATGGTCGCCGCCGAGCTGGGAACAGCCGTAGTTGTGGGGGAAGGCGACAATCGCGTCGACACTCCCCATCCGGCCGGCCACCTCGCTGCGGAAGCGCTCGGCGATCTTTTCGGCGATGCCGTTGACGCAGCCCACCGTCGGGAGGATCCAGATCTGGTTCCGGACCCCGACCTGGCCGTCCGCCCGCCGGAAGCCGCGGAAGGTCCGCCGCTCCGCCGCCGGGGCGATCTCGACGAGGGAGGGGTCGTACCGGTAGTCGAGGAGTCCCTCGAGGTTGGTTTTGATGCAGCTGTGGTCGACCAGGGTGCCGGCCGCCGCGTCCCGGGTCACATGCCCGATCGGGAAGCCGTACTTGATGACGTCCTCGCCCGCGGACAGGTCCCGCAGGACCACCTTGTGGCCCCGCGGAATGTCCGTACCGAGCACGACGCCTTCGACCGTTTCACCCGCCCGGAGGTCCTGCAGGGCCACCGCGACGTTGTCGGAAGGGTTGATCTTGATGTATCTCATCTGGATTGAGGAAGGGCTGCGCTCTCTTGAAAAGAGCACAGGCCTTCCATATTAAAAGTTAAAGTAATTCCTGGCGTTGTTGTAGCAGATATCCTCGACCATCTGTCCGATGAAATCGAGTTCGGAAGCGGGCAGCTTGCCGTTTTCCACATCCGCGCCGATCACGTCGCAGAGGATGCGGCGGAAGTATTCGTGGCGCGGGTAGCTGATGAAGCTGCGGCTGTCCGTGAGCATGCCGACGAAGCGGCTGAAAAGGCCGAGGGTCGAGAGGGCGTTCATCTGCTTGCGCATGCCGTCCTCCTGGTCCAGGAACCACCAGCCGGATCCGAACTGCATCTTGCCCGGGAAGGTCCCGTCGTTGAAGGTGTAGGCCATGGTCATCATGACCTCGTTGTCCTTCGGGTTGAGGCAGTAGAGGATGGTCTTCGCGAGCCGGTCCTCCGCCGCGAGCCGGTCGAAGAACTTGTGGCCGGCGGCGGCCGTCGGCAGGTCGTGGATGGCGTCGTAGCCCGTGTCCGGGCCGATGGCCTTGAACATCTTGGAGTTGTTGTTGCGGATCGCGCCCACATGGAACTGCTGGGCCCAGCCGGCCTCGGCGTCCATGACCGCCATATCGTGGAGGAAGGCGCTGCGGAACTTGTCCAGTTCGCGGGGCCCCGGGGCGATGCCCATGAGGACCTTCTTGAAGATGATCTCGATCTCAATCTCCTTGTAGTCAGCGGCATAGAAGGTCTCCAGACCATGGTCGGAGAGCTTGCAGCCGTTGGCGGCGAAGAAGTCGTGCCGGATCTTCAGGGCCTCGATGAGGTCGGCGTAGGAGTCGATCTCCTTGCCGGCGGCGGCACCGAGCTGCCCGAGATAGGCCTTGTAGGCCTCGGGGTTCTCGATCGCCATCGCCTTGTCCGGACGCCAGGCCGGGATGACGCGGGTGCCGAAGGGCTTCGCCGCGATCATCTTGTGGTAGCGCAGGTCGTCGGCCGGATCGTCCGTCGTGCAGACGACCTCGACATTGAAGCGGCGGATGAGCGCCTGGCCGCGGAACGGGTCCGTGGCGAGCTTGGCGTTGCATTCGTCGAAGATCTCCCGCGCCGTCGCCGGGCAGAGCAGCTTGTCGATGCCGAAAACGCGGCTCAGTTCCAGGTGGGTCCAGTGGTAGAGGGGGTTCCGCATCGTGTACGGGACCGTCTCCGCCCATTTCTCGAAGGTCTCCCAGGGGGTCTTGCAACCCCCTGTGAGATAGTCTTCGCTGACTCCGTTCGCCCGCATCGCGCGCCACTTGTAGTGGTCACCGTAGTGGCCGTCCACCAGCCAGAGCTGGGTGATGTCGCGGAACTGGATGTTCTCGGCGATCTGCTGCGGCACGAGGTGGCAGTGGTAGTCGATGATGGGCATTTTGGATGCATGCTCGTGATACAGCCGCCGGGCCGTCTCCGTCTGCAGCATGAAGTTGTCGTTGATGAAGCTCATTTCCTGCTATTTGCTATGGAATTCAATCTTGTAGAAACGGAGTCCGTTGGTATCGGGATAGATGCTCACCTGGCCGGGTTCCACCTCGAAGGCATACTCCTGCGGGGCGTTGGAAGCCGGAGCGGGCGTCGCACCGAGCTGGACGGCACCGGTCGCGTCGATGACGGCCGGACGGCGGTCGTCCGTAGCCGCGCTGCCGCCGGTGTTCGAGGCCAGGACGGTCACGGTACCGGCCGACTGCACGGTGAAGGTGAACACACGGTCCGTGGCAGAGCCCTTTCCGCCCGCCTGGATGTAGGTGTATTCCACTTCATTGATGGTCGCGGTATTCCACTTGCTCTTGGCCGTGGAGGTCCAGGTCAGGCCTTCGACCGTGGAGACCCAGTTCGTGATATCGGCGTTCTTGGCCCCCTTGGCGGCGAGTTCCGCCTGCCAGTCGGCCATCGAGAAATCCCAGACATAGTCTTCCTTCGGGGTCTCGCCGCCCGTCGTGTAGGAATAGGTGTACTCGGCCTTGTAGAAGCGGAGGGCGTTCCCCGTGCAGTAGATGTACACGTCGCCTTCCATCACGCTGAACTCGCACTCGGCCTGGGTTCCGCCGGACGGGACGCCGCCCGCGACGGAAGTCTCCACGCCGTTCTGGTTGACGGTGACGAAACGGTCCAGTGCCTCGCTGCCGCCGGTGTTGGAAGCCCAGACCTTCAGGGTGCCCTGACCCGGAGCGGTGAACTTCATGTACCGGTCCTCGAGCGTACCCTTGCCGCCCCACTGGAAGAAGGTCGTATTGTATTTCGACTTCGCCGTGGAAACGATCGTCAGGTTGTCGTAGGTGAGGTTCCAGTTCGTGATGTCGGTGTTCGCAGCGCCGTACCGGCCGAATTCCTGCTGCCAGTCCGAAGACGAGAAATCCCAGGTCCAGGTCACCGTGACGGTCTCGCCGCCGGCGGAGGCCTTCGGCTGGATCGCGAAGGCGGCGGAACCGGCTTCGGACTTGGTGTAATAGATGTCGCCTTCGGCCGGGTTGGCCGTCACCGTGAAGGTGTAGAGGCCGGCCTTGAGGGCGGCAATGTCCTCGGCAGCAACGGTGTAGCTGAGTTCCGTCTGCGGCGCTGCGGCGCGCTTGTTGAACACGACCACGTAGTCCGCGGCATTCGGGACCGCCTCCCAGCTCACCGTGACGGCGGTCTCGTCGCCCTCGGTCAGGGTGACGGGCTCGACCACGGGCTTCGGGGTGGCAAGCACCTTGTTGCCGGCGAGCACGTCGGCGGACCAGGCGAGTTTCGTCAGGCTGACCGGACCGGTGGCATGGATCATGATGGTCCCCTCACCGGCGACGGCCGGGACGACGATCTTCTGGATGCCGGGATTCGCAGCGGACGCGACCGCGCCGCCGAGCACGGAATAACCGTTGTCATCCAGCAGGCCGAAGACCACGCTGCTGCCGGTCTTCCCGGGATCGGCGACCTCGAAGTCGATGGAGCCGGCCTGGTTCACCTTGAAGGAGAGGAAAGCGTCCGTAGGGACACCCTTGCGGTTGAGTTCGGAAGCCACCGTGAAGTTGATGGCGCCGTCGGCATTGACCGGATACGCCTCGGAGGCGGTGATGAGGAGGCCGTCGCGGACCATCTGCTTCTTCACGTTGCCGGCGAAGAGGCGGGCGTCCTTGAAGTCCCACACATGCGGGGCGGCCGTGACTTCCTGGGTCAGGTCTTCCGGCTCCTCGACGAAGGCGTTCCACCACTTGGCGGCACCGACCTTCTTCTCGGCGAGGGCTTCGTTCGCCAGCTGGAAGAAGTTGCCCTTGCCGTTGTAGCACGGGTCGGCTTCCAGGACGGTCATCTTCGCATCCTGGGCGGAGCACTGCTTGAAGAAGTCCTTGCCGTGGATGTAGATGTAGTTGTCGGCCGCATTCAGCGTGTTCGGCATCAGGGTCGCCGCGTTGGCGTTGAACAGGTGGGAGCGGAGCGTCGCCGCCTCCGGGTTGGCGTCCTCCTCATAGAGGAAGAGGTTCTTCTTGAAGGAGAACTCGTTCACCTGGGAGCGGAAGGCGAAGATGCCGCGGCAGTTCGAGTTGTCGAAGTTGGCGATGTTCTTGACGGTGTTGTTGTCGAAGACGACGTCGCCGCAGGTCAGGCCGGCATCGACGCGGAAGAGCGTGCGGACACCGTCGTAGATGGTGTTGTTGACCAGCGTGATCTTATTGACCGTGAAGGTCTTGCGGACGTCGAAGCAGTCGCCGCCGCCACCGGAGATGTCAAACATGTCGCAGCCTTCCATCGCGAACTCGCCGAGGGTCATCGCGTCGGCGTTGTTGTCGTAGAAGAGGCCGGCGGTGTAGTTGTGGATGGCGCAGTTCACGAGCTTGATGCTGCCCACGCTGAGTTCGCCGCCGTTGTGTTCGAAGATGCGGGAATAGGTGCCGGCTCCGTCGAAATCGACGCCCTCGAAGTAGAAGTCGCCGCCGGTGTAGTCGGTACCGATCTTGATGTCGCAGATGATCACCGGGCGGTTGCCGTCGGCATCCGTCTCACCGAAGACCTGGCTGCCCTTGACGGGCTTGGTGCTGCCGATCTCATACGGGCTGCCCGCGAGGGTCAGATAGACCGGAGTGCCGCTGAGGATCGCATCCTTCAGCGCATCCTTGTCGGAAACGCGCGTGAGGGATCCGGCGTTCGGAAGGGTCCATACGGTCGCAGCACCGCGGCTCGCGCTCTTGAAGAAGAGCACGACGTCGTACTCGGTCGAGGCCTTGAGGCCAGGAACGGTCGCCCCGGCTTTCGTCTTGTCGCTGTCGGAAAGGGTGTACACGACAGGGTCGCCGCCCGCAACGGGCCTGGCCTCGATGCGGTCAACTTCCAGATAATCGGATACTTCCTTGGACCAGGACAGGGAGATGCTCCCCTCCGTCTTGCCGGTCACCTTCATATAAAGGTTGTCCTTGACCGCATAGGTCTTGAAGCTGCCGTCATAGACGGCCCAGTTGGAGCTTTCGCGGCCTTCGGCCAGGGCCTGGACCTTGAAATAGTACGTGGCGTCGGCATCGACCCGCTTCACATAGGGAACCCGGGCGGCCTCGATGGTCTCGTCGAGGTATTTCTGCGTCATTGCCTCGTCAGTGTAGACCACGAGGTTGAACTGGTCGGCGTCCTTGTTGACGTCCCAGCTGAAGGTCACCTCATCCCCCTTCGCCGCGTTGACGCGGGCGTTGAGGTTCAGGGGTTCCAGGCAGCGCTTGAGGGAGAGCGAGGTCACTTCGTCGAACTCCTTGTTCTGGCAGGAGGCCAGCGCCATGGCGCCGGCAAGGACGAGGAACGCGGTTTTGATGATATTCTTGTATTTCATAACGCTTGCTTCGGATTAAGGATTGTCATAACCGTAATCGTTCTGGAGGTAGCCCTGGCTGTTGGTGATGCTGTCGAAGAAAATCGGCCAGAACATGTGCTGCTCGGGATCCGCCATGTAGATGCCGTTGATCCGGTCGTCGTACAGGCCGGTCTCGACACCCTTGTTGTCCACCGTCTTGGTGATGTATTCACCCTTCTTCTCCCAGTCGCCGGAGGGCTTGAGGGTCTCGCCGCGGTGCAGGCCGTAGATGGTGAATTCGGACGGATCGTCGGTGATTTGGAAATAGATGTCGCCGCTCATGTAGTCGTACGGGGCCTTCAGGTCGCGGAGCTTGAACATCTCGGCCTTGGCCTCGTCCATCTTGCTCTTGAGCAGTCCCCAGCGGATCAGGTCGCCCTTGCGGAGCATCTCGCCACAGAACTCGAAGGCGCGCTCGTCGACGATGGCGTTGAACATCGCTTCCTTGGAGGAAATGCCGTTCACATAGGTCTCGGCGGCCTCTTCGTGGCCCTTGAAGGCGCGTTCGCGCACCGGGCGGAAGTAGCCCTTGGCGGCGTTGAGGTCGCCCAGTTCGTTGGCGATTTCCGCGGCCATGAGGAGGATGTCAGCGTAGCGCATGACCACCGGCTTGGCGCCGTCTTCGGTCTGGTTGCCGTCGTAAGGATGCTTGACCATCCAGTCGTAACGGTATTTGCCGAAATACCACTTGGCGATGCCGGCGGGCTCGAAGGTGTCGTCCGCGTTGATCTTCCAGTTGACGCAGGTGATGTCCCGGCGGACATCCTGTTCGTCGTACTGGAACCAGAAGGTCGGGACCGGGCCGGTGTCACCGCCGCGGCTCGCGCCGTTGGTGTAGGAGGATCCGTCGGAACGGACGGCAAACGCATAGTTCCAACGTCCGCGGCTGTCGCTGAACGGAATGACGTAGAGGGTCTCGAAAGCGGGACCGGCCGTCATGTTGTCGAAGTTGTTGAAGTTGCGCCAGTACTGTTCGAAATCCTCGAGGGAGGCCTTTCCGATGGCGTTTTCAAGATGGGTCAGCGCACGGCGGTAGAGTTTGTCGACGGTAAGGTCGGGGTCGCTGGAGACGCGGTTCGTACCCACGTCGCCCGTGCCGATGGCATCGTCCGCGGGACGCTGGGCCTTGCCGGCGGCCGCGAGGGCGATCCGTGCGAAGAGGCCTTCCGCGAACACCTTGTTGACGCGGTCGGTCCGGCTGGTCGCCGCCGTCTCGCCCGGGTTCGGGAGGTGCGGGATCGCCTCGTCGAGGTCATTGAGGATCTGCTTGAAGATGACGTCGCGGTTGGACTTGGCCATGTAGATGGTCTCGCCGGAAACGGACGAGAAGCGGGCGGGAACGTCGCCCCAGGTCTTGACGAGGTCATAGTAAATCATCGCGCGGAGCGTCTTCACCTCGGCGAGCAGGTAGGCCATGTCGGGCTTGTTCTCCACGTCACCATAGGCCTGCAGGCCCTCGATGGCGAGGTTGGCACGCTCGATCGCCTGGTACATGCGCGGGAACGGGCCGTCCTTGAGGTTGAGTTCCGAGTTGTTCGGAGCGATGGCGTAGTTGGAGACCTGGGTCTTCACTTCCGTCGGCTTGAAGGTGTTGTACCACTCGATGTCGGTATTGAAACCGTAGTACATCAGGAAGCGGTTGCGGTAGGAGTTGTTCTCGGCGAAGATTTCGCTGACGCCGAGGACGGCGTTCTCCGCCAGGCCATAGTTCGAGAAGACCGTGGACTGCTCGTAGGTCGAAGGGGATTCGGTGTCGAGGAAACGGTCGCAGGAGACGGTCAGCGCGGCAGCGGCCGCGATGCCGAGGATATATGCAAAAATCTTTTTCATGTCCATAGCAGCTTAGAACGTCAGGTTGAGGCCGGCGACGAATCCGATGCTCTTCGGATAGGCGGAGTAATCGACGCCCGGGGTGAGCGGGGTCTGGCGGCGGGTATCCACTTCGGGATCATAGCCGGAGTACTTGGTCAGGCAGAGGAGGTTGGTGCCGGTCACATACAGGCGGAGCTTCCGGATGCTGATCTTCTTGGTGAGGTCTTCCGGAAGGGTGTACCCGATGGTCGCGCTCTGGAGGCGGAGGAAGGACGCATCCTCGACCGCCCAGGAGGAGAAGACCGCATTGGCCACGGCGGGCGACCACATCGTCTTGCCCGCATTGACCTGGCGGAGGGTCTCCACGTCGGTGATCATCTCGCCCGTGGTCCAGTCAACCAGCGTGAAGCGCTTGTCCACGTCCATCATATCCAGGAGGTTCCGGTTGTAGTACTTGCGGGAAGAGGTGAATTCGACCTTGTTGGCGTTGTACACCTGGTTGCCGACCATGAAGTTGAAGTTGGCGCTGAAATCCAGGCCCTTGAAGTAACCCGAGAGGTTGAAACCGCCCGTGAAGTCCGGGGTGGCGTTGCCGATGACCGTACGGTCGGCGACCGTCACCTTGTTGTCCTCGGAACCGTCGATGTTCTTGAGTTTCATCGCGCCCGGGACCATGTAAGCGGTGCCGATGACGCTGGAGCAGTCCGCCACGCCCTCGTTGAGGACCCACTTGGAACCGTTCCAGGTAAAGTCGTCAGGGGTGTAGAAACCGTCGCTCACATAGCCGTACATGTTGCCGAGCGGCTGGTTGACCTGGACCAGGTAGTCGTCACCGATTTCGGAGGACGCCCAGCCGGACTGGGCCGCGATGGACGGCAGGCCGCCGAGGTCCACCACGCGGTTGATGTTGTAGGCGATGTTGCCGCCGAGGTTCAGGGAGAAATCCTTCTTCTGGACCAGGGGCATGTTGAGGGTCAGTTCGATACCGCGGTTCCGGGTGGAGCCGAGGTTGCGGTACTGGGTGTCATAGCCGGAACCCGGGATCGGGAAGTTGATCAGCAGGTCCTTGATGTCGTTCTGATAGACCTCGACGCTACCGCTCAGGCGGCTCTGCCAAAAACTGAAGTCGAGACCGATGTTGTGGGTGTAGGTGGTCTCCCAGGTCAGGTCCGGATTGACCATCGTCTTGCCCGTGGAGTAATAGCTCGTCCCCTGGCTGATCCAGCTGGTGGCGGAAGGGGCATAGGTGATCATGATCTGGTTCGACGGGATGTTGTTGTTACCCGCCGTACCGAAGCTGTACCGGAGCTTGAGCTGGTCGAGCCAGCTGTGGGCGTTGTCCATCCAGGGCTCGTTGGAGATGGTCCAGGACACGGCCGCGGACGGGAACAGGCCCCAGCGGTGACCCCGCGCGAATTTGGACGATCCGTCCGCACGGAGGGTGGCGCCGAAGGAGTACTTGTGCTTGTAGTCGTAGTTGACGCGGCCGAAGAAGGACAGGAGGCGGTCATCCGGACTGTAGGTGTTGCGGATGTCCTTGAAGCCCGTCAGGGAAGCCATGTAGTTCCAGGCATACTCGGAGGTATAGAAATCCGGGAAGCCGTCGGCCATGATGTACACGAGGTTGCTCTTGGTGATGGTCATTTCCTCACCGAGGAGGGCGGTCAGGCTGTGGTCGGCGCCCAGCAGGTTCGCAAAGTCGAAATTGAGCGTGTTCGTGTTGCGGTAGCGGGTGCGGAACTGCTCCTTGTGTTCGTTGGAAGGGGTGTTCGGCACCGTGGACTGGTTGGAGACATAATAGGTCGTCAGGCCGTAGAAGCGGTCGTCGCCCTGGCGGTAGTCCTCGAAACCGCCCTCGACCTTGAGGCGCAGGTTGTCGACGATGGTCCAGTTGAAGGCGGCGTTGGCGTTCCAGGTCGTGCGGAGGCGCTTGGAATCGTTGTCCGCGACGGAGCGGAGCGGCGGGGCGTTGTCGCCGAAGGACTCCTCGTAGTCGTCGTCCATCAGGGTCGTGGAGACCGGGATCGGGGAGTAGGAGACGGCGTGCTTGAGCCGGCCGTTGCCGGAGGTGGAAGCGGAGTCGTTGAGGCCGCTGGCGCCGGAACCGTGGACCACGACGCGGGAGTAGCGGATGCTGGCGTCGATCGACGTGGTCTTGGAGGTCTTGAAGTTGGTCTTGAAATTGAGGTTGTCGCGCGTGTAGTCGGAGCCGGCCATGATGGCCTTGTCGCCCATGTGCGCGTAACCGAGGGTCCAGTTGTAGTTCTCACCGCTGCCGGAGACGGAGAAGTCGGCGGAGAGGGTGCTGCCCGTACGGCCGAAGACGGCGCCGATCCAGTCGTTGGCGGCGACGCCCTTGTACAGGTCGATGTCGCGGAAACTGCCGAAATACGGCTCGTAGTTGTTGTCGATGTTGCCGCGGAGGGAAGCGAGCTCATACTGGAACTTGACGAAGTTCTCGGGGTCCATCACCCGGATGGCATCCCGGTTCGCCATGGTCTTGAGACCGTAGTAGGTGTTGAACTTGACGGAGACCTTCTGGCCTTTTTCCGCGCTCTTGGTGGTCACGATGATGACGCCGTTCGCACCGCGGGAACCGTAGATCGCCGTGGAGAAGGCATCCTTCAGGACGTCGATCGACTGGATCTCGGAGGACGGGATGTCGTTGATGGATTCCACCGGGAAGCCGTCCACGATGTAGAGCGGGGAGCTGTCCTGGGTGATGGAACCGCCGCCGCGGACGCGGATCTTGATGTCGGCGTCCGGGTCGCCTTCCGTCGTGACGACGGAGACACCGGCCATCTTGCCGGCAAGGGCCTGGCTGACCGTGTTCACGGGCTGTTCGGCGAGCTTGTCGGAATTCACCGAGGAGACGGAGCCGAGGAGGTCGCGGCGCTTGACGGTCGCATAACCGACGACGACGACCTCGTCGAGGAAGGTGCTGTCCTCCTTCAGGACGACGTTGATCTCGGTACGGCCCTCGATCGGGACGGTCTGGTCCGCCAGTCCGATGAAGGAGAATACCAGGTTCACGGCGTTGTCCGGAACGGTCAGCTGGTAGTCACCGTCGATGCCGGTGACAGAACCCACGGTCGTGCCTTCCACGAAGACGCCGGCTCCGATGAGCGGTTCACCCTTCTCGTCCGTGACGATACCTTTGATGGTCGTCTGGGCGGAGAGGGTCCACGCCGATCCGAGGCAGAGCAACGCGAGCACGAGTTTCTTTGCTGGATTTTTCATAAATAATTGATTGTTACGATATTGATAGTGTTATAATTGGCTGTAGGTGCCTCCCGCGACCTGGGCGGCGACGATGTCGCGCACGAGGTAGTGGAGGTACATTTCAAGGTTGGTGTAGCGGCCGGCGGCATCGAAATCCTTCGCCGCGGCGTCGGCGGCGTTGCCCTTGTCCAGGCCGAACTGCTCCTCGAACCAGTCGGGCATGCCGTCCCGGTCGGAGTCGCGCGCCCTGACGTTCTCGGCGGTCGTGGAGGAATACTCCGGCCAGCCGCCGACATCCGTCTGGGTGTCGATCAGGCCCTTCGTGGACCATTTGTTCTCCGCAAGGGGCTTGCCGTCCTTGTCCGTGCGCGCGCTGCCCGCATAGGTGAAGGTCCCCTTCCGGGCCTCATCGGTGACGCGGGTATCGACGGCATCGCGGGCGAAACTGGCGCCGGCATAGGCGAGAACCGCTTCAAAGGCCTTTTCCGCGCCCTGGAGGCTGATACTGCCCTGCTTGCCGGTCGCGGAGAAGGGAGCATCGGCCTTGATTTTCGCGATGAGGGAGGCGGAGGCCGTCGTGCCGGTCCAGTTGTCCGACGTGAGGCCGGCCTTCCCGGCCATGTAATTGCCGGTCATGTAGAAATGACCCGGGACGAGGGAGGACCCGGCGGGAACGGCGGAATTGTCCGGATACGCTTTCAGGCCGGTGCAGTTGCTGCAGGAGGTGGTGGGATCGAGGAACCAGATGTGGTTGGACGGCGTGACGGGACCCGGCTTGTAGTAATTGTTGACGAGGTTGTACTGCCGGAAAGTGCCGGTGGCATTGAAACTCTCCCCGCCGTAGGTCGTGTTGCCGCTCCAGTTGTAGATCACATTGTTGGCCAGCGTGAGGGGGCCCTTCTGCGTGGAGACGTAATCATGGTCGATCCGCGCATTGCGGCTGTCGTGGTGGGCCAGCAGGTTGTGGTGGTAGGTGGCGTTCGAGCCGCCCCAGATGCCGCCGTAGCCATGGGCGCCCTTACCGTGGACGGAGTTGCGGAGGCTTTCGGAGACGATGTTCCAGGAGAAGGTGAAGTCCTTCATCCCATAGAAGGAAGCGCACTCGTCGGTGCACCAGCTGACGGAGCAGTGGTCGATGATGATGTCGCTGTACTTGTCGTCATCGTGGGAAAGGATCTGCATCGCATCGTCCTCGGTCTGCTTCTCGTCGCCCATCCGGCAGCGGATGAAGCGGATGATGACGTTGCTGGCGCTGATGCGGAAAGTAAAGTTCTTCAGGCAGATACCGCCGCCCGGGGCCGTCTGGCCCGCGATGGTGAGGTCGCCCTTGGTGATGTTGAGCTGCTTGGTGAGCGGAATGAGGCCGGCCACGTCGAAGACGATCGTGAGCGGGCGCGGGCCCTTCTCGATGCCGTAACGGAGCGTGCCCTCGGCCGAGCCGTCCTCCAGGGAAGTGACATGGTACACCTGGCCGCCGCGGCCGCCGGTGGTGAACATCCCGCCGCCCTCGGCGCCCGGGAAGGCGCGCGCCTGGCCGTCCTCTTCATGGGCGGGGACCAGGAAGTCCTTGTAATACTTCTCCGCGAGGGACGGGTCCGGGGTCGGGTCGGTGCCGGGATCCGGGGTGACGGAGCCGGACTGCGTCTCGGCTTCCAGATAGGTCCAGGCGGAGAGCAGGGTCTCGTCCTCCCCTACCGCACGCACGCCGAAACGGTATTTCGTGCCGGCGGCGAGCTTGTCGACGGTCTTGTTGCGGGTCTTGATGTGGCCTTCGTCCACCGTAGCGCCATCCTTCTGGATCTGCCAGTCGTAAGCGGCAGCCCCTTCCACAACGTTCCACTGGAAGGTCAGCGACGACTCCGTCGCGGCATGGACCTTCAGGCCGGTCGGGGCGGCCGGGGCCGTGGGCGTCGCCACGGGTTCCTTGCCGCCACAGGCGGCGAGCGCCAGGAGCGCTGTCAGGAAGGCAAGGGTTTTCTTCATAATCTTTCGTATTCAAGGGAGGCCCAGATGAAGGGGCCTACGCCCTTCGGGTCATTGTCCGTGATTCTTTCTCCTATATAATAATCATAGGTGCCGCTGCGGTTCTCCTTGCCGCCGAGGCCGGCGACCGCGCAGCACTGCGTGAGGTCGATGGTGCCGTCGGGCTGCTCCCGGATGAAGGTCTTCACCAGGCTCTCATAGAGCGCCGGGGCATCCTCGCGGACGAAATAGCCCTTCCGGGACGCCTTCAAATAGACGTAGGTGAACATGGCGGAGCAGGTGGCTTCCAGGTAGTTCCCTTCGCGGCCCGGGCAGTCGAGGACCTGGTACCACATGCCCGTCGCCGGGTCGGCATAGGACGGGAGCGTCTCCAGGATGTGGCGGAGGACCGCCAGCAGTTCCGCGCGTTCCGGCCGGTCCTCCGGGAAGAAGTCGAGGACATCGACGAGGGCCATCGCGTACCAGCCGAGCGCCCGGCCCCAGCAGTGGGCCGACTGGCCGGTCACGGGGTCCGCCCAGAACATCGAGCGGCTCTCGTCCCAGGCGTGGCGGTAAAGCCCCGTCGCCGGGTCGTATGTCTTGTCGGCGGCGACCAGGAACTGGCGTGCCACCGTCGTGAAAAGGCTGTCCTGGCCCGTCTGGCTGGCGTAGGTCGCCAGGAAGGGCTCGGCCATGTACAGGCCGTCGAGCCAGACCTGCGACGGATAGACCGACTTGTGCCAGAAGGCGCCTGCCTCCGTCCGCGGCTGCCCGTCAAGCTGGCTGCGCAGCGTCCCGATGGCGGCCGCATACTGCTTTTTCGGCGCGTACTGGTACAGGTGCAGCAGGGTGCGGCCGGGGCAGACATGGTCGAGGTTGTATTTCTCTTTCTTATAACCGCCGAGGATCTCCCCCTCCGGGGAAATGACGGCGTCGTACCAGCGCTCCACATAGCCGAGGATGGCCGTATCGGCCGTCTGCTGGTACACACTGAGGAAAGAGAGGAGTTCCAGGCCGGTGGTATAGTTCCATTTCAGCCTGCCGCCCATGCCGTCCAGTTCGGCGGCGGAAGGGCAGCGCTGCATCTCGCTCCGGACCATCCGCACGGAGTACGGAACCTTTTCCGTACAGGCGGCGAAGGCCAGGATGGAGGCGGCGAGCAGGAGGATCCGTTTCATCTCAGCGGTTGTCATAGGGGTTCCAGACGATGCCGTCTTCGGCCTGGTACATGACCTTTTCGAAGCTGTACTCCGCCGCCTGCTTCGCCGTGAGGGCGTGGGACCACTTCACGCGCGGCCCGCGGGCACCGGGCCCGTCGTTGCCATATTCAGCGTAGTAGGAGTTCTTCTTCGTGTCGGGCTTGCCTTCCTTCTCCCAGTCGTGCCAGCCGTCCGCGACGATATGCTCCCCGAGGTGGCAGCCGATGAAGACCGTCTTCGCATAGGCGCCCCAGGGACGTCCGAGGTAGCACTTGTCGATGCCGGGCGCGGCCGTCAGCGTGCAGTTCCTGAACACATAGCCGTATTTCTGGCCCTGGAGGGTCGAGGCGGCGGTCACATAACTGTTCTTCTTGGAATGGATCGTGCAGTCCTCGAAATAGGCGATGGAGGTGCCGAAAATGAAATCGGTCGTCCCTTCTATATAGCAGTCCTTGAAGTAGTTCCGCTTGATACCGCCGAATTTGCCGAAGCGGCCGTAGGTGTAGAGGGTGTCCTGGTTGCCGAGGAAGCGGCAGCCCTTGAAGAAGAGGAAGTCCCCGTCCGTGAACACGGCGACGGCCTGGCCGATCTCCTTCCCCTCGCCCGCCGAATTCTCGAAGGTGAGGTCCTCGAAGGTGATGTAGCTGGCGTGGATGTAGATGCTCGCGCTGCCGGAGGTCCCGACATTGAAATCGCGGCCGGGCCACAGCTGCTTCGCATATTTGTCATAGGTCAGGACCGTGGTCTCCGCATCCTCGCCCTTGAAATGGACGCGGAACTTGGTGTGCGGGATGCTGACCTGTTCCCTGTAGATGCCCTTGCGGATCAAGACTTCCGTGATTTCCTGGTGGGAATAGTCCGGAATGGCGTTCACGGCCTCCTGGACGGTCATGTAATCGCCGTGGCCGTCGGGCGATACGACGATGTGGTAATACCGCAGGTGCTGCGCGATCTCCGGAAGCTGCTCCCGGATGCGGTCGCAGACGAGTTCGGTGATCTTCCGGGCGCCGCAGGCGACGGTGTGGGTGTTGTCGTCCTTGCCGGTCGAGATCATGTAATAGGCCCGGGACGCCTCGTCACCGATGGATTCCAGCCAGTCGAGGGTCGGCGTCGTCATGTCGAGCAGGATGACGCCCTTCTCCCGGGCGACCTGCTTCATGGCGGCGGGATAGTCGCCGTGGCAGTTCCGGTCGAGGCCACCCTCCTTGAACCAGCGGCGGGCGACGGGGGTCAGCAGCACGGGCGTGCCGCCCTTCTCCCGGGTGCCGTCGATGAAGCGGCGGAGGTTATCCTGGTAGGCGCCGAAAGGAGCGGCATAGCGGGTGGTGTCGCTGTCCTTCGAATCATTGTGGCCGAACTGGATGAACACGTAATCCCCGGGGCGGACGGCCGCGAAGACCTTGTCCCAGATGCCTTTGTCGATGCAGCTCTTCGTGCTGAGGCCGTTCTTGGCGTAATTGGCGACACGCACGTCCCCGTCGAGGAAATTCTGGAACATCATGCCCCAACCGCGTTCGGGATTGGTACCGCCCTTGAGGTCTTTCTCCGCCATCGTGCTGTCGCCCATCAGGTGGACAGTGAACGAGCTCGCCAGCAGCCATGCGGCCGCCAGGGCCGTGATTGTCAATAACTTCCTCATAGTGATTCTCCGTTGACGGTTACTTCCTCAAAGGTCACGTTCTCCGCGAAGTTCACGTCCGCGCCCTTGTCGGCAGAGAAGGTGCAGCGCGTGAAGGCGACGTCCTTGACCGGCATTTCCGGGAGGCCGTTGATGAACACGGCCTGGTCCGCCCCGGCGCAGACGATGTCCGAGAAGCGGAAGCCGCGGAACTCGGGCGTCGTCTCGTCCACGGGCTGCAGGTCGGACTGCCCGTCCTTCGCGAGTTCGGTCGCCGCGACGCCGGCATAGTAGAGGTTGAAGATGACGCCGTAGGTGACGATGTCCTTCATATAAATATGGTCGCACCAGATGTCCTTGACCAGGCCGCCGCGGCCCCGGGTGCTCTTGAAGCGGAGGCCGACGTCGGTGCCGAGGAAGCGGCAGTCGCGCACGAGGATGTCCTCCACGCCGCCGGACATCTCGCTGCCGACGACGAAACCGCCGTGGCCGTGATAGACCGTGCAGTCGGCGATGACGAGATTCCGGCACTTGCGGGCATGGCGGCGGCCGTCGGCGTCCTTGCCGGACTTGATGCAGATGGCGTCGTCGCCCACGTCGAAGGTCGATCCGACGAGGAGGACGTTCTCGCAGGCGTCGATGTCGATCCCGTCGCCGTTGGCGGAATAATGGGGATTGCGGACATTCACATCCTTGACAATCACGTTCTTGCAATAGAGCGGATGGAGGTTCCAGCAGGGGGAATTCTGGAAGGTCACCCCTTCGAGGAGGACATTCTCGCATTCCCGGAGGGACACGAGGACCGGCCGGAGGAAGGTCTTGATCTCGTTCTCGTCGAAGGACGGGTCGGGATAGTTCAGGGAACCCGCCGTGGCCCGGGCCTTCATGTAGCCCTCATCGGGGAACCAGACCTTGCCGTCCTCGCTGAGGAGGCCGCCGGCCGCGACGATCCGCTTCCACTGGTCGTCGGAGACCTTGCGGCGCTTGACCTCGCGCCAGGCGGCGCCGTTGCCGTCGATGATCCCCTTGCCCGTGATGGCGATGTTCTTCTCGCCCAGGGCGTTGACCGGGGAAAGGCAGCGGCGGACGTCGAGGCCTTCGAAGTTCGTGTCGATGATGGGATAGAGGTCCTGGTCGGTCGAAAAGACGATGACCGCATCGGCGTCCAGGTGAAGTTCGATGTTGCTTTTCAGCGTGATGGGGCCTGTGAACCAGATGCCGGCGGGGACCTCCAGGCGGCCGCCGCCCTTGCCGGCGAGGTTTTCGATCGCTTCCGCGAAAGCCTCGGTGTTGAGCGTGACCCCGTCGGGGACGCCGCCGAAGTCCGCGAGGGAAACGGTCCGGGCCGGGATGGCCGGACGCTCCAGGCGGGGCATCTCGAAGGGGATATTCCGGAAATAGGCGTCCAAGTCGCTGTCCCTTTGCGCGTTACACGCGGGGAGGAGCGCCAGGACGAGGATGAAAAGGTTGCGCGCGTTTCGTTTCATCTCGTGATTAGCGGTTTTCTTAGGTCGCAAAGATAGAAATTATTTTTGATTCCGTGCACGTTCACGGAAATTTTTTTCATTTATTTTCAATAATTTGTGGTTCGTAAAAAAATTTATTTTCGTGCATGGCACGGAAATCCGTTTTTTTGTTATACCTTTGCCCCGGAATCTGAATGGCATGGCAAAAAACGAGACAGTCACCCTCATGGACATCGTCCGCCGCACCGGCCTCTCCAAGGGCACGGTGGACCGGGTCCTGCACAACCGGGGCGAAGTTTCCCGCAAGAGTTATGACAAGGTCATGCGGGCGGCCGAAGAGCTGGGGTACAAGCCCAATGTGTACGCATCCCTCCTCGCCTCCCCCCGCCGGATCGTCATCGCCGTCCTCCTGCCCTACCAGGCGCCGGATTCCTTCTGGGCCCTGTCGGCCAGCGGCATCGAGCGCGCCCGGGAAAGCGTCGAGGGGCTCGGCGGCACCATCGTGAAGGTGGAATACGACCAGTACAGCATGGACTCGTTCCGGGAGGCCTGCGGGCGCCTCTTGGAGATGGAACCGTCCGGGGTGGTCATCGCCCCGCTGTTCAAGCACGAGACCTCCCTGCTGGCGGAAGAGCTGCGTGCGAAGGAGATTCCCTACGTATACATCGATTCAAAGCCCGATGACGACGGTTACCTGGCCTATTTCGGCATGCCGATGTATGACAGCGGCTACCTGTGCGCCGACCAGCTGACCGGCGGGCAGGATGTGGGCAGCGCCCTCGTCATCCGCATCCGGCGGGACAAACTCCGCCAGTCCGACCCGACCGTGAACCGCCGCGCCGGCTTCCTGGACTACCTCGCCGAGCATGTTCCCGCCTGCACCGTCCACAGCGTCTTCATCGACCCCAACGAGCCGGAGCGCATCGACGGGACCCTGGACGGCTTCTTCGCCGCCCACCCGGAAGTGCGTGACATTGCGATGTTCAACTCCCGCATCCACCTGATCGTCCCCTGGCTCGAAGCCCATCCGCGTCCGGGGCGCCGCGTCGTCGGCTTCGACAACCTCGCCGCCAACATCGCCGCCCTCCGCCGCGGCACCGTCTCCGCCCTCATCGCCCAGCATCCGGACGAGCAGGTCCGCCTTGCCATCGACGCCCTCGCCGACATCCTCCTGCTGAAGAGAGCGCCCGCCCGCCGCGACAACTTCATGCACATGGACATCCTGACGCGGTACAACGTGGAATATTATTAATCGGGTTGTCCGGGGGGCGCACCGATCCGGCGCCCGGACGGATTACCAGCTGATACGGCCTGAATAAACGTTGCCGAAACGGTCTGTCACACGGACGGTTCCGGCGCCGGAAAGGGCGCTGCACGGGGCGCTGAACAGCGTATTCGGATTGGCCGTCGTCGTGGCCTTGTAACCGGAATCGGCACTGAGCCGCTCGCTGGAGGTCTTGTAGAAAGTCTTGAACGCCGTATCTGCGAAATCATACCGGGACGAGGACTCGACGTGGGTCATCGGGACCGGCGTCCCCCCGTCCGGCGTGAACTCCGGCGTCCCCCACTGGCTGTCCCACAGGAAGATATTCGCATAGACCTTCGAATCGCCGTACGTCCCGACCGGGGCATAGACATGCATCTGGTAAGACTCGTCCAGGACGCCGCCGCCCGCCTTCATCCGGGCGACGCCGGAAGCATCGTAATCCCAGTCCCGCAGGTCGTACGGAGGCGTGCCGGAGCCGACGTATTTTCCCCGCTGGTACTTGACGGGATGGAAGCGCCAGGAGGCGAACTCCCCGTTCTCGATTTCCGCGATGGTATAGCCCCGGGGCGTCCCGGAAGCCAGGTATTCGTTGGTCCAGAGTTCGCCGGTCGAGCGGGCCAGGGTATGGACTTCCAGGCCCTCATATTTGTGTCCGGCGGGATAGACGTAATTATGGGTCGCATGCGTATGGCCCGCCCAGGCGTGGACCTTGGCATAGCCGGTCAGCAGGGCGGCATAGTCGTCCTTGTGCCGGGCCGAGCGTTCCCCGTTCAGGGTCTTGAACATGGGGGAATGGGAACAGGTCGCTATCGTCTTCGTCTTCGGGACATGGGAAAGGTCGGCCTGCAGCCATGCCCAGAGTTCGTCCGTGAGCCCCTGGTCATAGCCGGTGAGCCGGCCGGAATTGTCTTTCATGATCAGGTTGTCCAGCACGACGAAATGGATGTTCCCGTAGTTGAAGGAGTAGTTCCGGGGGCCGAAATGGGACTCGAAATCCCGCGCCGCCGCCTCGTCGTCGGCCGCCGAAGGATTGTTGTCATGGTTGCCCAGCACGTTGTAGGTGGGATAGCCGAGCCGTTCCAGGCCGGAGAGGTAGTTCGAGAAAAGGCTCATGTTCTCATGGACGACATCGCCGAGGCAGATCCCGAAGACCGGGCGGTCGGTGATGCCGGCCTTCGTTTCCTGCAGGTCGCGGTAAAGGTCCTCGCAGCAGTCCAGGGAGTGGTAGCCAATGTTGTCATAGCCGGCGCCGCTGGCCCGGGGCTGGGGATCGGCGGTGAAAAAGACCGTCGCCCTGCCCGGGTCCTGCACCGGAGAGAGCAGGAACTCCTCGACCTGGTAAGCTCCGTTCACCTTGCGCTGCCTGGAAAGGAGCTTGTAGAAAACGGGCAGGCCGTTCCGGACGACGGGCATATACCCCGACGGGGTGCTGATATGGATGAAGCGGCACACCTCGGGATCGACTTTCATGAAATAGGTCCCGTCCGGGCGCGTTTCGGTACACTGCCGTCCGTCCGTGACCACCACGCCGGAAATCCCGTTCCCGTCGATATCGACCACGGTTCCCGCCAGGTTCATCCCGTCGGGAACCGGTATCTCGGTCTGCGGCCCGTCGATGTCATCCCCCTGGCCGGGCGGCCCCGGGACCGGATTCACGATGTCCGCCGGATGGCAGCCGGCGAAAGCCAGGCACAGGGCCGGGAAAAGCAGGTAAATGGTTCTCATAACAAAACCAAAGTTACAGTTTTTCCCGGAAACACCAATACCGGCCGGTCAATTCATCCCCCGCTGCTTCTTGATGGTTTCGTATGCCTCCTGGATCTTGCGGAACTTCTCCGCCGCGGCCTTCTGGACCTCCGGGCCAAGGGTGGCCACCTTGTCGGGATGGTTCTTCATTGCCATCCGGCGGTAGGCGGCACGGACCTCGTCATCCGTGGCGGAAGGGCTGATTTCCAGCACCGTATAGGCGGAATCCGCCTCCTTGTAATACATGGCGATGACCGAGGACGCATCGGTGGAAGTCAGCCGGATGACTGCCGCGATGGCCTCGAGGGCATCCTTTTCCGACTTGCTGAAATCGCCGTCGGACGTGGCGATGCCGACCAGATAGTGGAAGAGCTGCAGCCGCTGGGAATAGTTCATATTGGCGGCAATCTGGTCACCGACGGTGTAGATGTTCACCTGCGAGGCATTCAGCCGGTCGAGGATCTGCATCGCCTGGGTTTCCGCCTGCACCCCGAAATTCCGGCGCATGAACTCCCGCACCGTCTGCAGCTCCGACGGATGCACCCGCCCGTCGGCCTTGATGACCGCGGACGACAGCACCAGCAGGCTGACAAAGAAGCTGTTCCGCTGCTCTGCCTGCGAATAGCGGCCGCCGGTGCGCTGATAGCCGCCGGGCCCGTAGCCGGCGCCGCCGGACTGCGTGCCCTGGTTGTAGCCGCCTTGGTTATAGCCGCCCTGGTTATAGCCGCCTTGGTTGTAGCCGCCCTGGTTATAGCCGCCGGGGCCATAGCCCGGGCCACCCTGGGCGGATCCATCCCCACCCGGCAGCTGATGTGACATATCGATATATGTATCAACGGCCTTCCCCAGCAGGAACCCGATCAGCGCGCCGATGGCCCCTCCGGCCACCCAGCCGAGGAAGCCCCCTATCCATTTTGCAGAACCCATATTTTTGCTGTTTTGCCGCCCTCCCCCGCAAATATCGCTCCACGTCCGATTGCTGACAAAATGTCGCGCCGCTTCAGGCCCGCCGCCCCGCCGGCTTTATGAGAACACCGACAACAAGGGACAGGATGCGTGAAATGGAAATAACTGCATATCAGTAAAATGCAGAAAATCAATTGCCAGATATGGGGTAATTGATTTTCTGTAAATAGTTGCCATATAGCGAGTTACATTTCACGCTCTATGTCCCGTCGGCAGAGGAAGGGCGGCGGCTCCATGGCGGGGAACGGCGGTCGCGGTCGGGGAAAGGGGTTCGTCCGGCTAACTCGCGCGGGGTGCTCCGACACCCCGCGCTCAAACACACGCCGGCCGTCCTGACGGAACACCCCTTTCCCCGGGCTCCTCTGTAACCGTTCCCCTTAATATCCGCCGCCACCCTTCCTCTGCCGCACGGGACGCATGACATGGCTGGCAATGCGATACCCCTCAGGGGTTTAAGCAAAACCGCCGCAAACCGCAGGACTCGCCTAGTATAGACACCTAACTATCAATGATTTAACCACCACCCAGCCGCAGGCGAGCCGTGATCAAGCCTCACCCCCCGGTGACATCGTCCCATGTGAACCGTTCCCATTAACTCCGTTCCAAGTAACTTCATTCCAAGAAACTTCGCTCCAAGTGACGGAGACGTCCCCAAAAAAGACCGGCCTCCGTCAAAATCGGCCCTTTTTGACGGAGACGTCCCCAGAAATGGGACGTCTCCGTCACTTTTCCGCATGCGTCAACAAGGGCGCGAGAGGAAGCGGCATCTTCAGGGGTGCAGGAGGACGGCGGCGACTATAAGGATGCAAGAAGATAGCAACGACTCCAGGGGTGCAGAGGGAAGGCGGCGACTATAGGGATGCAAGAAGATAGCAACAACTCTAGAGATGCAGAAGGAGGGCGGTGACTATAGGGATGCAAGAAGATAGCAACAACTCCAGAGATGCAGGAGGAGGGCGGCGACTATAGGGATGCAAGAAGATAGCAACAACTCCAGAGATGCAGGAGGAGGGCGGCGACGCTAGCGGAGCCAGCGGTCGGCGAAGTCCATGTAGCGCTGCCAGTCGTAGAGGATGATGTCGTGCTTGCCGGGCCGGAGATGATACCCGGTGCGGCCCCGGGAAAGGTCTGTCCCGACGGGAGGGAGCGCCGGCGCACCGGGACCACTGAGCGAGACGGAGCCATCCGCCGAGACGGTGGGGATTGCGTTGCCTTCCAGCGCTTTGTGTCCGTCAAGCGGCTCGCCATCCCCGAACGCTTCACCACAGCCGGCTGTCTCGTTGCCTTCCAGCGCTTTACGACCGTCAAGCGGCTCGCCATCCCCGAGCGCTTCACCACCACCGGCTGTCTCACTCCCGTCCAGTGCCTCGATGCCGTAGAGGGCGTAGACCGGGGCGGCACCAAGGAGGGAGAGGTATTCGCCGTGGGGGTCCGACCAGCGGTCTTCGCTGGCGCTGGCAACGTACAGAGGGCGCGGCGCAATGAGGGCTAGCAGTTCATGCTGGTCGATGGGGAGCAGGTCCTCACAGTCGTTATAGTCATGGAAACGGGGGCAGAACCAGTGGGGGAAGTGCGTGTTGATGCGGCGGACGGTCTCGCCGAACCGACGGCGGGACAGCGCAGCGCCCCCGCAGCCGGAGTCATTCGAGACGACCATCGCGAAGCGCGTGTCCAGCGCACCCGCCCAAAGGGCCGTCTTGCCGAGGCGCGAGTGTCCGACTACGGCCACACGGCTCCCGTCCACATCCGGATCGCTCTCCAGGTAATCGAGCGCACGGGAAAGGCCCCACGCCCAGGCGGCGATGGTACCCCATGCCGAGGGGTCGCGGACCGGCGAGCTGTCGGAGCATCCGTCAAATACGCCATGGACGCCATTGCGGAAGCCGTCGTCATAATCCGGGTCCACATCTGCGCAGCAGAAGGTCGCGACGGCATAACCGCGGCGAAGGATTTCCTCGTAAGGCCAGCGGCGGGCATGATAGCCGCGGGGATACCAGACGAGGTCATGCCCATAGCGGAGCGTGTCGCCCGGGGTGACGGACGGGTCGTCCGTGGTCGTATGGTTGCCGAAGAAATTCGGGCCGAGGAAGGCCGGGGCGGGAGCGGTCCGGTCATTCGGAACATACAGAAGCAGACGGAGATACGCCCGCTCATCGGCCGTGAAATATACACCGGCCTCCTTGCGGGTCGCCAGTCCCCCGAAAGCGGACGGATCCGTGGAAAGGACCCGGCAATGGAACCCGGCAGGCACCCCGGGCGCCCGGCCGAACATCTCCCTTTCGAACAAGTCCACCAGTTCCGGCCGCCTGTGCCGTTCCCAGTCGCGCACGGACCGGACCGGACGGCCATTCTCCCCCACCAGCGGGTCCGGCAGTGCAAAGGCCGGAACCCCCGCCTCTTCATAAAGGAAATCGGAAAGCGGGGCGAAGCGCTCCTCTTCGTTGAGATCGAGTACATCCAGCCAGCCGGCATCGTTCTTTTCCGTGGGCCGGTTGCAGAAGAATCCGTACCGCGCCCCGATCCACCGCCCTGCCCGGGCGGAAAAGTCTTGCGCGGCCCGCTCGTAATGCATCCCGTCCAGGCTGTAGCTGATCCGGCAGCGCGCTTCGGGCACATTCCCCTCAACGGCCTTCGCCCGAACATCCAACCGCACCCAGACGACCGCCTCCGGTACCGGAACATACCGCACGGGCGGCACATTCGGGGACGCATGCTCCGCGGCCACAGGATCATACCGATACGGCAGAACCGTCAGCGGCACGGCATCGCCACCCTCCGGTCCGGTGATGAATTCCAGCCGCGCCCCATCGGGCGTATCCGTCAGCTGCAACCCGGCGTAGGCATCGCCCATGACCAGGAAACCGGCCGTCTCGCCGCGGTCTTTCCGCGCCGCGTTCGGCCGGAAGGACAAGCGGGCCGTCACGATGAAATGTTCAGCGAAGAAACTGTGCATCAAGAAGTTGGGACACATCCGGAAATCCACCGGAGCAGGCCCGTTCATGACGGAATAGAGCCGGATCCCGCCGTCCGGGCGGACAGAATGCCAGGACGGCGCAGGGATGCAGGGATACTGCCAACCGGCAGGAAGGCCATAGCCGGGCCATGCAGCCGGAGCCGGGTTTGCGGCTTCCTTGCCGGAAACACCTGCCGGGGCCGACGAGGCCTCACCGGAGCCATCCGCCGGAGCGGCCGGGAGCGAATAACGGGCCGCAAGGCCGGCCGGCAACGGATGGCCATCCGGGGCGGCAAGCGGCAGCGGAGCCACAGCGACCGGCGCCCCGACCCCGTCCCCGTCCGGATCGGCGCCGATCACCGGCCAGCCGTCCTCCGTCCAGTGCATCGGCTGGAGATGGACAATGCGGCCATAGGCGCCTTTATCCTGGAAATGGAGGAACCAGTCGCGACCGTCCGGCGTCTCCACCCACGCCCCCTGATGGGGACCGTTGATGCCCGACAAAGGCAGCGCGTCCAGCCCGCCGGCCGCCACTCCGTCAGCAGCGCCATGATCGGGCACTGCCCCGGTGCCGGCCGCCAAAACGCCCCCGGCGCCTGCCGTTTCGCCTCTGGCCGAAGCCATCACCACGCGCTCCTCAAACGGCCCCCAGGGGCTGCGGGCGCGCAAAACCGTCTGCCATCCCGTAGCGACGCCGCCCGCGGGAGCGAAAAGGTAACACCACCCATCCCGGCGGTAAAGCTTGGTCCCTTCGATGGTCGGCTGGGTCAGGTGTCCGTCATAGACAATGCGGGACGGGCCCAGCAGACGGGTGCCGTCCGGCGCCATTTCGGCCATGAACAGGACACTTTTCAGCCCCGCCCGGGAGCCGGCCGCCGCATGGGAGAGGTAGGCCTTCCCGTCGCTGTCCCACAGCGGGCAGGGATCGATGAAACCCTTTCCGCGCAGGAGCCAGACCGGTTCGGACCAGGGACCGGCGGGGTCCTGCGCCCGCACCATGAAGATGCCGCGGTCGGGATCGCCGCAGAAGATATGGAACCAGCCGTCATGATACCGGATGGCAGGCGCCCACACGCCGTTGCCGGCCGAAACGCGGCCCCGGAACGCATCCCGGTCCTCTTCGGGGAACGAAGCGCCGGGATACTCCGTCAGGGCCGCCCCGATCTGCCGCCAGTGGACCAGGTCCCGGGAATGCAGGACGGGCAGGCCGGGGAAACAGTGGAACGAGGAGGCGGTCAGGTAATAGTCCTCCCCTACCCGGCAGACGTCCGGGTCGCTGTAATCCAGGTGCAGGACCGGATTGGCATAACGGAATACCGCATCCCCCTTTCCGGGATGATGTTCAACGGAGGAAACAGCCGGACGGCAACCGGGAATGGCAAGGCAGAGCGCCAGGATCAGGCAGATGTTTCTCATGATGGATCGCGTAACGGTTACAAAGATACGCGATTTCCCGGATATGCCAACGGCCCCGGAAAGCAGCCCGCCGGTCCACGGCCAACCGGCCACGGCCAGCGACCCCATCCCGCAGCCCAATAGGCCCGCCCGCGGATGGCTACCAGCTGATCCGGGCGGTATAGACCTTGCCGAAACGGTCTGTCACACTGACGGTTCCGGCGCCGGAGAGCGCCTCGACGGGGGTGCTGAACAGGGTGTTCGGATTCCCCGTCGTCGTCGCGTCATAGCCGGAATAGTCCTTGAGCGTCTGATTGTAGGTCTTGTAGAAGGTCTTGAACGCCGTGTCCGCGAAATCATAGCGCGAGGCCGATTCGACGGGCACCATCTGCACGGAAGAACCGCCGTCCAGGGTGAAGACGGGCGTACTCCACTTGCTGTCCCAGAGGAAGATATTCGCATAGACCTTCGAATCGCCGTACGTCCCGACCGGGGCATACAGGTGCATCTGGTAGCTTTCGTCCAGGACGCCCCCGCCGGCCTTCATCCGGGCGACACCGGCGTCGTCATAATCCCAATCCCGCAGTTCATAGGACGGCGCGGCCGGGCCGATGAAAGCCCCCCGCTGGTACTTGACGGGATGGAAACGCCAGGAGGCGAACTCCCCGTCCACGATCTCGGCGATGGTATAGCCCCGCGGCGTCCCCGACGAAAGGTACTCGTTGGTCCACAGTTCGCCGGTCGAGCGGGCCAGGGTATGGACCTCCAGACCGCCGTACATATGCGCCTCCGGGTACACGAAATTGTGCGTCGCATGGGTATGCCCGGCCCAGGCATGGACCCGGGCATAGCCCGTCAGCAGGTTCGCATAGTCGTTCTTGTGCCGGGCCGACCGTTCCCCGTTCTGGGTCTTGAACATCGGGGAATGGGAGCAGGTAGCGACCGTCGCCGTCTTCGGGACGAAGGAAAGGTCGGCCTGGAGCCATTCCCAGATCCGGTCCGTGAGGCCCTGGTCATAGCCGGTCAGGCGGCCGGACTTGTCCTTCATGATCAGGTTGTCCAGCACGACGAAATGGATGTTCCCCACATTGAACGAGTAGTTCCGGGGCCCGAAATAGGACTCGAAATCCGCCGCGGCAGCCTCGTCGTCGGCCGCCGAGGGATTGTTGTCGTGGTTGCCCAGGACATTGTAGGTAGGGTATCCGAGCGTCTTCAGGCCCGCGATGTAGTTCGTGTACAGGGACATGTTCTCATGGACGATGTCCCCGAGGCAGATGCCCAGCACCCGCCGGTCCGCAGGCATCGCCGCCCGCGTCTCCTTCAGGTCCAGGTACAGGTCCTCGCAGCAGTCCAGGGAGTGGTAGCCGATCTTGTCAAAGCCGGCGGAAGAGGCCCGCGGCTGCGGGTCGGCGGTGAAAATCACCGTCGCGCGGTCCGGATGGGCCACCGGCGTGAGCGTGAAGGTGTCCACCGTATAGACCCCGTTCTTCTTGGACTGGCTGGCCAGCGACCGGTAGAAGACGGGACGGCCGCCATAGACGGCCGGCATGTACCCCGACGGGGTGCTGATATAGATGAACTTGGCCGTAGCCTCATCGACCTTCATGCGGAAGGAGCCGTCGGCCAGGGTCAGGGTGCACTGCTGGCCGTCCGTCACCACGACGCCTTCGATCCCCTTCCCGTCGGAATCGACCACTTTCCCCTCCACGTTCATCCCGTCCGGAACCGGCGTATCGGGCTTATCTCCTTCATCATCCGGTTTTTCCACCGGATCGGGGCCGGGGACTTCCTGTCCCGGCTTCTCCTCCGGATGGCAGCCGGCTGCGGCCAGGCACAGGGCTGCGGCGAGCATCAGACAGACCTTTTTCATAGAATTCCGGGTTTATTGCAGGCAGCCGGTGCCCTGGAGATTGCCCCCGTGGCAGGGCCAGCCGGCGGTCGCGATGTCCACGCCCACGTACTTGCCCAGGACGGGCTTCTGCGTCTTGTTGCCGGCATCGTTGCACAGGATATACAGGATGCCGCCGCAGAGGCCGGATCCCGTCATGGGGCCTTCCAGGCCCTTCATGTTGGCCCAGTCGGCGAGCACCTCCCCGTCGGGGCTGATCTTGACGGTATGGCCGGCGCCGGCGTATTTGTTGTTGCCCGCGACGAGGTAGATATTGCCCTCCGCATCGACCACGGGCTGGCCGTAATTGTACGAATTCCGCTTCCAGGAGCCCTTCTTCCAAAGGGTCCGGAGGGTGCCCGATTCCAGCCGGGCGTAATAGCCGTCCTTGTCCGCGACGATGATGTCGCCGTCCGGAAGGACGACGCTGCCCCAGAAGCTGTTGGTGGCGATATCCGCATAGGTCAGGATCTTATGCGCCTTCAGGTCCACGGCCGTCATGCAGGCCGTCAGGTCGAGCAGGCTGTAGTCCGACAGGTCCGACGGGGCGCTCTGGTTGCTGCCCTTCGAAGGGATGTAGGCGATCTTCCTGACGGGATCGACGGAGAAGCAAGCGGCATCGTTGCTGTTCTTGTAGAGGTCGATCGCGGCGATGACCGCACCGTCGGCCGCATTGAGGAACATCGCGCCGTCGGTGGTGGCGTCGCAGGCGCAGAAAAGTTCATTGCCATTGAGCACCATCCCCTGGACATTGGCCGCGAGCGTGGCCTCCCAGAGCTTTTCGCCGGTTGCAGCCCTGACCGCATGGACATGGGCGGCGGCATCGGCGAAAAAGACGGTGGAACCGTCCTTGGAGACGACCGGGGTGGCATTCTTGTTCGCCCCTTCCATGCCTTCGTATTGCCATTTCAGGCTTCCGTCCGGCTTGACGGAGAACATGTCCCCGGCGGTCGTGGTGACATAATAGATGTCGCCCGTGACCGGATTGACGGTCGGAGCCGTGCAGCAGGTCTTTTCGGCGCCCGGATCGAATTCCCACTTTTTGGTCCCCGACGCCGTATCAAAGGCATAGAGCTTCGTGCCCTTGCGGTCCGTCGCGCAATAGAGGGTGGACTTGTCCACCGAGAAGACCGGCGCGCCGTAGCGGAAAGCCTGCGGCGTCACGCCCCAATCGTTGTAGAACAGCTTGTACGGCGTCGCGGTGACCTTCAGCTCCCAGTTCATTTCCTCCCCGTTCACCGTCGCGGTGACGGTGACGGGCACGTCAACGGGCGAATTGTCCGTCACGCTGAGGTAATCCACATCGAGCGGGGTCGTCACTTCCGCCCCTTCCTTCACGACAGTTTCCCCATTGGCCTTCCACGACCATTTGATGTCTTTGGCCATCTTCCAGACGGCCGTATCGAACCGCAGGGTCACGGTCTCGCCGGAAAGGATGGACGTCCTGTCCACGGAATGCGGGTCCGTCGCGGGGAGCGGTACGCCGGGCTCCTCGCCGGGCGTGTCGGGTTTATCCTGGTCCCCGGGCGTTTCCGTATCTGCCGGCTGCTCCGGGACCGGCTCCGGCTTTTTGCAGGAAAAGACGATGGCGGCGAAGACCGCCAGCAGGAGGAAAGACTTTTTCATCAGTTTCAATATTTGTCGATGTAAGCGGGAATCAGCTGCTGGATGCCGCGCATTTCCGCCGCGTTGTCGAGGACGGTCATGAAAGGAAGGGCCGCAGCCGTCGTATAATAAGCGTTGTAATAGTCACTGTAGGAAGTGCTTCCTGCAGCGAACCTGCAGCCCTTGACGAGGGTGGCGTAATCCGGATAGTCCGCGGACGCGCCGGTCAGGGCGCAGCAGACCATCTGGGTCATGATGTAGCCCATCAGCGGATTCGGGTGATAGGTGTCGCTGCTCTTGTGGTTGCAGAAGGTATAGCGGTCGCTGTAGGTCAGGCTGCCGCCCGGCACCTTGACGGCGCCCGTGTAGATGTCGTACGCCAACTGGCCGCAGTTGATGATGGTGAAGCCGTCCGTGTCGTGGAGCGTCTTCAGCTCGTCCAGTATCCGCGTGTGGTTCTTGTACACACTGTATATGTGATTGATATAGATCTTCTTCACATTCGGATTCACGTCGGAGAAGCGCTTGTACACCGCACGGACGTCCGGGACGAAATTGGAATTGTTGTCGCCGGACTCCGAGAGGATGACATAGTCGAACGAGGCGAGGTCGAGCCCCTTCAGGAGGTCCTCGCCGACCGTGCAGTCGCTGCCGGAGGTCTTGCAGCCCGCGGCGGTGTAGTCATACAGGTGATGGCCGCCCTGGGTGCAGTCGATGACCGTGACCTCATGGCCCAGGGCCTTCATCAGCTTGTAGAACATGCCGGGGTCCTCCTGGCCCTGGTTGCCCTTCTGGACGAATCCGCCGTAATAGACCATCGAGTTGGCGATGACGATGAACTTCTTGCCCTTCAGGGGATCCGCCGGTTCCGGGGAGCCTTCCGCATACACGGCGTTGTACACCACTTCCGTCGAGCCATTGACCAGGTTGTTGCCGCACTTGTTGCCGTTGAGCCCGTGCTGGAAGTTGCTCGCATCCAGCGTCAAAGTCTGCTCCCCGCAGGTCAGTGCGCCGGAGACGCGGACGGGATCCGCCGCCGTGCCGCAGATATGGACATACCCCGACGCGGCCGGGCTGCTGCCGAAGACAAGGCCGCAGCACTCCAGCGGGTTGGAAGACAGCGTGGAAGTGGCGGCATAGGCGCCTGTGATCCGGCACGCCGCCTCGCAGCCGGCGAAGGTCGTAAAGTCGCCCTTGATGGTGTTGAAATAGCCCACCAGGCCGCCCAGATAGACCGCGCTGCCGGCGAGGTCGCAGCTGAGGTCGCCGTAGTTCCGGCAGCCCGTGATGTCCACTTCGTTCTTGGTCTCGCCCACGATCCCGCCGTTCCGGATGTTCCGGATGGACGTCCCGGCGGGAACCGTCATCGAAATGGCCCCGCGGTTGACGCAGCGGGCGATCCGGATGCCGGACACGTCGGCCATGCCGGTAATCCCGGCGAGGCGCTTGTACACCTGCGTGGCGCCGGCAGGGGCGGCGTAGGTGATGTTGCCGTAGTTCTCGCAATCCTCGATCTGCGCATCCGTCGAGCAGGTGCCGGCGATGCCGGAAAGGTACATCGCGCGGGTGTCCTCCGGGGCGTCGAAGCGGATGTCGCCGCGGTTGACGCAGCCGGTGATGCGGCCCTTGTTGGTTGCGACGAAGCCGGCGAGGCGGGCCGTGGCGCCCGGATCGGCGGAGCAGGTGATCCCCGCCCGGTTGGTGCAGCCGGAGACCGTCCCGCTGTTCGTCTGGGCGATATAGGCCATGTTGGCGGAAACGGCCATCGAGCAGCTGCCGTCAATCACCAGGTTCTGCACCGTTCCCTCGTTGGTGAGGATCAGCGGGGCCTTCGCCGCCCAGTTCCGCAGGCTGTGGCCCTGGCCGTCCAGCGTTGCGACAAAGGTCTCTATCGCAGGAAGTTCCATCCCCGCGAGGTCGAGGTCTGCCGTCAGGGAGACGACCGTTCCGGCCGGATAGAGGGCGGCATCGCCGCCGAAGGTCAGGAAGTCCGCGAAATCGGCCGCCTTCCCGATCGCGAGGACCGGGACGAAGACGAACTTGTCCTGCGAAAGGGCCACCGTCCGGGTCAGGCCCTTCGGCATGGTGAGAGTCAGCGTGGCCGTGCGCGCCTCCCCCTCGTTCTTCGGGGCGGAGATGCTGACGGCATGCGCCTCGCCGTCACCGGGAACCTGAAGCGGTGTCACGGTCACCCACTCGGCACTGCACGTGATTTCCACATCGTAATTCGCTGTCACACTGAGCGTTGCCGCATCCGAACCGGAAGGATCGAGGGAGATGGCCTCCGCACTCAGCGTCATCTTCTCGGCGAGGTCCTTGTTCCCTTCCTGGAACACGGCCACCGCCTCCGTGGTGCCCATAGGCATGGTCACCAGGACCGTCCCCTCGCGCTCCGAGGTCGTCTCATTGAGGGCGGCGGTCACCTTGACGTCGTGATAGGCGCCGTCCCCTTCCACCCGCGCCGGGGAGACTTCCAGCCATTCCTCTTCGGAAGAGAGGGTCATCGGATAATTGCCGCGCACGGTGAAGACCGCCTCGCCGCCCTTCGCGGGCAGGGTGAGCTGGACCCCTTCCGTCTTGACGATCAGGTCCTCGGGATCGCCCGTCTGGCCGTCGCCGACCACCTCGTAGAGGATGTTCTTGTAATCCGCCTCCGGGATGGCGCCGCCGTTGACGCTGGTCTTGGAACCGTCGCCGTCCAGCAGGGCCTGGTAGTCCTTCGCGATGGCGATCTGCTTGACCTTCGAGGCCAGGCAGGTGACGGATCCGGCCACCCGGATCGGCTTGTCGGTCGTGCCATAATGGAGCGTGCTGTAACCGCTCTGGCCGCTGAAACGGCCCGTCACCAGGCCGGCGGACTTGCACGGGTTGTTGCCGTACTGGCCGGAGGCCTTCGTCTGGGCGGTGATATTGCAGTTGACGACACTCCCCTCGAAGACGGTCGCATCGCCGCTGGTCACCTTCGCCTGCCAGCCCTGGAGGCCGCCGATGTAGGATTCGGCCTTGAGCCGGATGTCAAGGTCGGCGTAGTTCTGGTTGCCGCCCGTGGCCGGGGCGCCGTCCAGGTAGCCGACGATGCCGCCGATGTAGGACTTGCCGCTGCCGCTGAGCTTGTTGGTGGAAACCAGGGCCTCGCGGTGGTTGATGCAGTTCGTCAGCGGGGCGCCCTGCTGGCGCGCGGTCATGCCGCCGATGAAATAGACACCCGTGTTCTCGACCGGGTTGCAGGAGAAGGCACCGTAGTTCTCGCAGGCGTCGATGGTGCCGTAGCTGTATCCGGCCACCCCGCCGAGATAAGCGTTGGCCGTCGCGCTGTCGGGCGTGTAGGAGAAGGTGCCCCGGTTGATGCAGCCCGTCAGCGCGGATTCCGGATTGTGGTAGCCGACGATGCCGCCGAGGTAGAGTTTCGTGGTGCGGTTTCCGGCGGCCCGCATCCCGGCCTCGTTCACGCAGCCGCTGAGAGAGCCGAAGTTCTGGGCGACGAAGGGACCGAAGGACTGGTCCACGTCCGCGACCGGTACCTCGAAGGCGCAGGAAGCGTCGATCCGGAGGTCGTTGACCACGCCCTCGTTCCGGAGAATGAGCGGCGTGGATGCACGCAGGTTCCTGATACTGAAGCCGTTCCCGTTGATGACGCCCTTGAAGACCTCGACCGGCTTGAAGGACCGGCCGTCCATGTCGATGTCGTGGGAGAAGGAGATGGCCTCCCCTTCCTCCATCGTCACGGCGCAGGTTTCGAGGAAATAGACGAGGTCGTCGGCGGAAGCGATGTTCTCCGGCATGTCGGGCCGTTCATAGAAAGGCTGCGACACGGCGATGGTCTTCGTCAGCGTGCTCGCGGTGAGGGTGATGTTCCCGGTCCGCGCCGCGCCGCCTTCCCCGCTGTTCCGGCCGGCCGTCGCGACGACCGTATAGACGCGGCCGTCTCCGGGGACCTCCGCCGAAGCGAGGGTGACCCATTCGGGGGCCTCCAGGCGGGTGTCGTAGTTGCTTTCCACCGTGAAGGACAACGCGCCGCCGCGGCCGGCGAAATCCAGCGTCTCCGTATTGACCGTCAGGTATTCCACGCCCACGTTCCGGGCATAGGGATTCAGGATATCGGCCTCCTGCCGGCAACCCGGAACCACAAGGACGGCCGCCGCAAAGCTTAGGATGATGGTATTGATTTTCATGGTCTTTCCTCTTTTATTCCCATCCGGGATTCTGGACAAGCGCACCGCCGGTCAGGTCGATCTGCGGCTGCGGAACGGGATAGAGATAGTCCCGGGACTCATCCCAGCGCCGGCAGGCGGGGTCGTTCCGGTAGGCGGTCATGTAGCCCTTCTGCGGGGCCTGGTCCAGCGGATCGTCCGGATCCACCAGCCAGAGGTCGGACAGTTTCCGCGCGTTCGCCGCGGGAATCTCCGGTCCGGAGGTCTTGTCCGTCACGTAGAGCTCGAAATCCTTCACGCCGTCGCCGTCCATGTCATACAGGCCGGGACCGGGGACATACACGCCGTAATAGCCCGTCACATCGGTGCCGCAGAGGGCGAAAGCGTCGCTGTTCTGCTGCAGGCCTTCCCGCCAGCGGAGGACGTCGTAACGGTGGAACCCCTCGAATATCAGTTCGATGATCCTTTCGCGGCGCACCTCGAGGACCAGGGCGCGGTTGCCGCCGGTCATCCGGGAATACGGGTAGCAGCGCTCCATGTACGGATCCGCCGTGACATCGGCCTGCAGTTTCGGCATGCCGACCCGGGCGCGCAGCCGGTTGACGGACTTGTCGAGGTCCGCCTGGGTCAGGGTGCCGAGCTCCGCCTTCGCCTCGGCGTAGTTCAGGAGCACCTCCGCATACCGGAAGACGGGCATGTCGCAGACGCCCTTGTTCATGATCGCATTCTCTTCCTTCGCAGCGAACTTGATGGGCTTGTATCCCGTGTAGGTCTTATAGAAGGTATTGGGTGTCAGCGTCTTCGCCCCGACGAGCCGGTAGCCCGGGCACATGAATGTCTGGCTGAGGCGGGGATCCCGTCCGGCCACCTCGTCCAGGAACCACATCTTCTCGTTGCCGGGCTTGTCGGTGAAACGGGTGCCGTCCTTGCACAGGTACATGTTGATGATCTTGCGGGGGACGCTGAGGTTGTACTGGTCGTAGTTGTAGGGCAGGCTGTGGGCGAAATTCTTCAGCTCGGAGGTCGTGTTGTCGTAAATCTTCGCAAGGATCACCTCTTCCGCGACGGCGTCATCCGCGCTGAACAGGGAGCGGTACGGCTCCTGGCCCTGGGACCAGATGTCGTAGCGCCCGCTTTCGATCACCTGAAGAGCCGCATCGGCCGCCAGTTCGAGGAAATACCGGGCGCTCAGCGAGACCGGTTTCCCGTCGAACTCCGTCGGGTCGTTCTTCGGGGCGAATGCGTCATCGGCATGATAGACGCGCCAGGTGCCCTCGAACAGCGCCGCGCGGCTCTTCAGGGCCAGGGCGGTCCACTTGGTGACGCGGGCGACATCCGTCTTCTCCGGCAGGTGCCCGATTGCGAAATCCAGGTCCTTCATGATCTGGAGCATCACGTAGCCGCGGGGGTCCCGGGGCCGGCGGAGGTCCTCCTGGTCGGAGGACGAGACGACATGGTCATAATACGGGACATCCCCGAAATGCCTGACTTTCAAGAAGTAGCCGAGGGCGCGGAAGAAGCGGGCCTCCGCTTCGTAGTGCAGGCGCACCGCCTCGTCCCGGCAGTTGCCGGAATTCTCGAGGAACAGGTTGATGCGGCGCATCGTGCCCCAGCCCCAGTAGGTCTCGCCGGTGTTTTCGGACGTCACCAGCCGGGTCCCGATCATCCAGGGGTTCATGTTGTTGGACACGCAGTCGTCGGAACACCACTGGCAGGAGGAGACCGGCACGGTCAGGTAGTTGTTGTAGCAGCGGTTGAGCCAGAGCTGGCACTCCGATTCGGAGGTGAAGAAAGCCTCCGGGTTGACATCGTCGATCGGAAGGCGCGTGAGGCCGTCGTTCAGTTTCTCGCAGGAAAGGAGGACGAGCGCAAGCAGCGCGGTGGAAATGATCTTTTTCATACCTTGGCCAACTTAGAAGGTTATCGTCGCTCCGACCGAGAGCGTGCGGGGATACAGGTAGCCGACACCGGTGTTGCTCGTCGCGACGCCGGAAGCGTTCGCGAGTTCCGGATCGATCAGGCGCGTGTGCTTCCGGAGCGGCGAGAAATAGAACAGGTTCTCGCCGCTCACATAGAAGCGAAGTTTTTCAACAGCGATCTTCCTGCTGAGTTTCGCCGGGAGGGCGTAACCCAGGGTCAGGTTCTTCAGGCGCAGGTAGCCGATGTTCTGCAGGAAGTAGTCATTGGCGGAGCCGAGCCCGGTATAGTAGTCATTGGACGTGTAGGCCGAATAGCCGCGGGGACGCGGGAAATAGGCGTCCGGATGCTCCGGCGTCCAGACGTTGTCCATGAAACGCTTGTGGATGAACGTGACGCTGGTCGAGGAGTACGGGCCCCAGAACGCGTAGCCGCCGTAGGTGCCCTTCGGATACCAGTCCTTGTGGCCGATGCCCTGGAAGAAGGCCGAGAAGTCGAAGCCGTTCCAGTCGAAATCGATGCGGAAGGAGTAGTTGAAATGCGGCTGGGTCGTACCGATGACGGCCAGGTCGCCGTGGTCGTCGAGGGTGTTCCGGCCCTTGGAGATGATCCCGTCCGGTTCCCCGTCCGGACCGCCGATGTCCAGCAGTTTGAAGTCGCCCGCCTTGGCGCCTTCCCCGTCCACGCAGACACCGCCGCCCGGGTAGTAGTAGCCCGGCTGGTACTGGCGGCTGTCCACCGCCAGCGTGTATTCCCGGGCCTCCTCGTCGGTAGCGAACAGGCCGCCGGAGCGGAAGCCCCAGATCGTGCCGAGTTCCTCGCCGACATAGTGGCTGTCCAGGGTGCCGGTGGGGTTGTAATAGCGCGTGAAGAAGGTGCGGCGGTCGCCGAGGAAACCGGTCAGGCCGTAATGGAAACGCTTGCCTCCCAGCATGAAACTGTCGCGCCAGCTGAGGGAGAACTCCCAGCCGTAGGTGCGGAGGTCGGCGCAGTTTTCCTTCGGTTCCGTCGCGCCGAAGACCTCGGGCAGCGCGACGGAAGCGGTCAGCATGTCCTTCGTGTCCCGGATGTAATAATCCCCGACGAACTTGAGTTTCTGGTCGAAGAACGACAGGTCGAGGCCCGCGTCATAGGTGTTCACCGTCTCCCAGGTCAGGCTGTCGGAGACCGGCGCGGAGATGGAGGCGTAGCGGGATTTCGTCTGTCCGTCGAAGGTGTAGTCCTGCGTATTGTCGATGGAGATCTTCTCGATGTAGTAGTAGTTCGACACCTGCTGGTTGCCGAGGGAGCCGGCCGAGAAACGGAGCTTGCCTTCCGAGACGGCCGGACGGAGCGCCGCGAAGAAGGGCTCGTCGCTGAACTTCCAGGCCAGGGAAGCGGACGGGAAAAAGCCCCAGCGGTGCTGCGCCCCGAAACGGGAGGTGCCGTCGTAGCGGGCGCTCGCCTCGAAGATGTAGCGGCCCTTCCAGTCATAGTTCACCCGGCCGAAGAAGCCGAGGGTCGCATATTCCGAGTTGCTGTTGGAAACAGTATAGGACGCGCGAGGGAGGCCGTTTTCATCGGCGCTCTGGTCGATCAGGGCGAAGGTGTCATAGCCGTCCACGAGCACCGGGACGCCCTTCACGGTGAAATCCGAGGTGCGGGAGGCCTCGTACTGGGCGCCTGCGAGGAGTTTCAGGTAATGGCCGCCCCAGTTGTTCTCATACTGGGCGGTGAGGGTCGCGACGTGGACCTCTCGCCAGTCGCGGTCTTCCTTGTAGGAATTGGTGGTGCCGGACATCTCGTTGATGATGCCGGGCTGGTTGGACCAGAAATACTTGCCCGTGCGGTAGGTATTGTAGGTATCGATGCGGCGGAAGTCGTACTGGCCGGTCAGGGTGAATCCGCGGAAAGGCATGAATTCCAGCTTGCCCGTCATCGTCAGGTGGCCGGTATCCTTGCTGTTGTGGTTCGTCCCGGCGAGGGCCTGGTTCGCGGAGTTGTTCATCATGTTGGTCTTCGCGGCCCCGGCGAGTTCGATCGGGTAGTTCACCAGCGAACCGTCCGGATTGTACGGGGAGAAGGCGGGGGAACCATAGCGCCAGAGGTTCTCGAAGGTCGATTCCATGTCGGAATTGCCCTGCCAGGCATAGTTCTTCTTGGCATAGGAGAGGTTGTTCGAGAAGCGGATGAAGCGGTTGACCTGGGCCGTGACCTTGCTGCGGACCGAATAGCTGCGGAACTTGTCGCTGAGGCTGCCCTTCAGCAGGCCGGTTTCGTTGTAGTAGCGGCCGCCGACATAGTAGCGGATGCCGCCGGAGCCGCCGGAAACGGAGAAATCATGCTCGGAAACGGGCCGGTTCGTATTGTAGAAGTAATTGAACCAGTCGAAGTTGCCGTAATAGTGATAGTAGCCGTCCGTACCCGCTTCCACCCAGGGACGGGCGGGGTTCTCCACCACGTCGTTCCGGCGCTCGAAGAGCTTCAGCAGTTCGCCGTTGGCCACCGTGTAGTCGTATTCGTTCAGGCGGGAGCTGTGGAAGGAATGCTGCTGGAAATAGTTGATGATGGAGATGTGGTCATAGCCCGTGGTGATCAAGTCCATGTCCGTGGTCGGCTGGATCCAGCCCTGGCGGAAACCGTAGGTGACGCGGGACTTGCCCGTCGAACCCTGCTTCGTCGTCACGAGGACGACGCCCGCGGAAGCCTTCGCGCCGTAGATGGCGCAGGTCGAGGCATCCTTGAGGATCGAGACGGATTCGATGTCGTTGGGGTTGAGCATGGCGAGGCTGCCTTCGACCCCGTCGATCAGCACGAGCGGGCTGCCGCCGTTGACGGAAAGCGTGCCGCGGATGTTGATGGAGGCGGAGCTGTTGGCGCTGCCGTTGCTCGTGGTGATGTACACGGAAGGGTCCGCGCCTTGGAGGGCATTGGCCGCGGAGACGACGGGGCGCTGGTTGAGCGTCGCGCCGTCGACGATGCCGACGGAACCCGACAGCGTGCTTTTCTTCTGGGTGCCGAAGCCGACGACAACCACCTCGTCGAGGATGTTTTTCGAATCGTCGAGGACGATGTCGTAAGGAACGGCCTCGTTGCCGGTCAGGTCGATTTCCGTATCGGCGTATCCGATGTAGGAAACGATGATGCGGGCCGGGAAGCGGACGCCGCGGATTTCATACCGGCCGTCGGTGTCCGCGATGAATCCGGTCTCCGTGCCGGCGACCTTGATGGCCGCCCCCGGAAGCGGGTCTCCGCCCGCGTCGGAAATCTTTCCGTGCAGGGTCCGCTGCGCCTCCGCCGGCAGAAGGAAAGCCGGCCAGAGCAGCAAGAACAGGATGAGTTTTTTCATATTGCGTACGTATGTATTTTTTCTTTAAGGACAGGCAAAAATACGGATAAGCCGATGCCTTCGCAAGACGGCCCCGGCATTATCAAAGTATCAATCAAAGATTTCAAACAGTATCGCATTGATAATCAATCATGAGTTTCAAATGCTTTTAAGATTGTTTTCAAAACCGTTTTATCGTATCTTTGCACCGATAAACCGACCGTACCGTGAAAAACAAGGAAAAAGGACGGGCTGTTTCCATCGCCCTGCTCATACTACTCCTCTGCGCCTCCTGCGGGAAATCCCCGCTGACACGCAAATTCGAAGAACTGGACGGCGTCCTGTCGCGCCAGAAGGAATACACGGCCGCCTTTGAAGCCGGGGCGGCGCCGCTGCGCGACAGCCTCCGGGCGGCACAGGATGATTCCACCCGCTGGGCGGCGGCCTACGGCATCTATTCCATTTACAAGAATACGCAGATGGACTCCGCCCTCGTTTACCTCCGGATGATGCATATCCTCTCGGAAGGGAAGGCGCATGAACAGTTTCTCAGCGGGATCGAGGAGGCTTCGGTCAACATTTCAGCACGGAACTATCCGGCCGTCCGGTCTTTCCTTGCGGGCATCGATACCTCCCGGCTCGAAAGCGGGGAACTGAACCGGTATTACGAGACCGTCCTGCTCCTCTACGCCACGGAAGCCCACGATGAGACCCTCCCGCAGGAGCAACGGGAAAAAAGCATCCGCCAGCGTTTTGAAACCCGGAGCCGGTATATCGCCACCCCGGTCGGAGACCCGTTCGAAGCCGTCCGCCGCCCCGCCATCCAGATGTATGAGGACGGGAATCCGGAGGAAGCCATTCCCATCCTCACCGGCCTCGTGGAAAACGCTCCGCCCGGCCTGAAGGCCCACGCCTGCTATTCGCTCGCGAAAGCATATGAGGCCGCCGGGCTGCGCGGGGAGACCGAATACTGGTTCGCCCAGGGGGCCATTGAAAACATCGTCAGGCCGTCTGGGGAACACCTCTCGCTGTATGAACTGTCCATGATGCTGTTCGGGGAACACCAACTCGGCCGCGCCCTCGCCTACAGCCAGGCCGTCCTGGAACACGAACTGGAGAGCCACTACAATACCTGGATCATCAATTCCGCCAGTTCCCAGCTCGGCATCGTCCAAGCCGCCCTGTACCGGGAAAAGCGGCAGAAGCGGATCACCCTCGGCATCATCCTCCTGCTCAGCATCCTTTCCCTGACCATCCTCGCCTTCGGGTACAAGACCTTCCGCCAGGCGCGCCAGATCCGGGAAACCAACGCGGAGATCCGCCTGATGAACCGCCGCCTGGAGGAGGCAGGCAAAATCAAGGAAGGGTATGTTTTCCGCTATATCATGCTGTCATCCAAGTATTTGCGGATGATCGAGGACTATCGGCACAGTCTCCGCGTGACCCTGAAGGAAGAGGGGGTGGACGCCCTGAAGAAGAAACTCCGCCAGACGGAGATCGAAAACCTCAACCCCAAGCAGTTCTATGCCGTCTTCGACGAAACTTTCCTCGGGATCTTCCCCGATTTCGTCACCCATGTCAATGCCCTTCTGCGGGAAGAGGCCCGCTTCCAGGTAAAGGAAGGGAACGAACTGCCGACCGGTCTCCGCATCCTCGCGGTCATCAAGCTCGGCATCACCGACAGCGGCAGGATCGCCGCGTTCCTCGACTGCGCGACGAGTTCCGTCTATACCCACCGCAGCCGCCTCCGCCACGCCGCCGTCTGTCCGGCCGAGGACTTCGAGCGCCTCGTCTCCGAGGCCTGACGGGTCCTATTTCCGATAGAGGGCGAACTGCCCGGCCAGGTACTCCTTCATGGCCTTCCAATCGAAGAAAGGGCCTTTGAGGGCCGCGCAGCAGCATCCGTCCGGGGATGCGGCCCCGTCACCAATGGTCGAGACCTCCTCCCCGTTGACCAGGACCTGGACCAGGACGGGGCGGGAGTCCGCCGGCGAGACGGGACGGAAAAAGACCAGCTGCAGGTTGGCGGACATCGGGGAGCGGAAGGTCTGGAAAGATTCCGCCACATCGTCCGTCCGGTCCGGGAAGACGCCGAAACCGCCCATCTTCGCGATCATCAGCAGGGTCAGGAACACATGGTCGTGGCCGAAACGGAGGTCGGCGCCGCGTTCGCCGGCGGTGAGCCGCTCATCCGCCCGGGCGATGATGTCGTCATAGACCTGGCAGCAGGAGGCAAGGTATTCATAATACTCCCGGTAGCGGAGGTAATTGTCCGCCTCCCACATCCTGATCCACTCTTCCGGCGGAAAGACCCCGGAGAGGTCCATGGCGACCGACGCGTCGAGGCTCTGCATCCCGGCGACCAGCATATAAAGGTAGTCCATCATCTGCCAGGGGGTGAAGCGCCCGAGCGCCTTGTCCGGGTCCTTGAACAGCCGGCCGAGGACGCCCCGCCAGTCCACCGTGCGGAGCATGAAATCCTCCGGGGTCTCCTGGGTCGGGCAGGGCGGCGCGATGCTTTCCGGGGCAAAGGGATTGCTCATGTTCGGACGGGTCGCCCGGGTGTCCATGACGCTCTGGTGCTCATAGATGTCGAGGTCTGGACGCAACTGCCCGAGTTTCAGGCAGAACGAGGTCATGCTCATGGCCGATCGGAAAGAGGCCGACACACAGGCTTCGACGCGGGCCCCCTCCGGAAATGCTGTCGGGAAGGAGCGGTACATCACGTCCGCGATCCCCCGCTGCTGGTCCCAGCCCTTCCGGGTCAGGTCGCCGACACGGTACTGCGCCTCGGCATAGAACGGCACGAAGACGGAACGGACCTGCTCGCCGTACGGCGTCAGGTTGTCCTCCGCCGCCGCTTTCGCCAGCGCCTCGTTCACGACGGTATATGTCTTGGCGGTATAGGCATAGCGGGAGCCGTGCCGGCCGTAATGGCTGATGTAAACGGCCTCATAGCCGGCGGGAGCCGGGGAAGGCGCCGGGACATCGAACGGATAGATGACATCCGGTCCGCAAGCCAGGACCGGGTCCTGCCGGACATGGTCCCGGACATCCGTCCACTGGGCGGAGCAAGGCAGGACAAATGCGATGAAGGCCGTGAGGATGAGCGCGTTGCGCAGGATACTTCTGTTCATGTATTCGCTGGGTTTTGTGCAAAATTACGAAAAACTCCGGAAACCGCCAGCCCGCCGGCCATGGGATTACAATCTGAAATTAAAATAATTTAATTTCTTGAAATCTGTAAAAAGATTTGGTTTTCCATTTTTAATCCGTATCTTTGCCCTGGACACTGAATAACCATCCGTGTCTATTTGTTAAGTTCGTTTTATACACCGGCCGGCGCTCTTGGGGAGGAGCGCCGGCCATTTTTTCACTGCTGCTGAAGCGGTTGTGCTACTTCAGTTCGATGTCGGTCATGTTCCAGGTGCTCGAGCTGTTCTCGATGAAGTCGATGGCGGTGGCTCCCTTGGGAATCGGCGGGAAGATCAGGCTGAAGTAGAACCTTCTGTCACCCACATAGGTCTTTTCCGGACCGAAGGTGATGCCCTGCACATCGGTGATGGGATAGGTCTTTCCCGTGGCCCGGTCGCGCAGGAACGCAGCCCGGTCGATGTAACAGTTGGAACCCGAGTTCCCCCCCAACCAGGAGCAGCTCAGGACCGTCGATTTCTCCGTCAACTCCACGCTGACAAGCTCCAGCGTCCCTGCCTTCTTCTCGCCGTGGACGATGGGATTCCGGTAGAAGGCCACGGTGGGCGTCATCGACATCGCCAGGCGGAAACCCAGGTCGCTGGCCTTGTAGGAAGGGGCATGGGAACTCCGGCTGCTGGTCCGGCAGCGCCAGGCCACATCGGACCAGCCGCCGCCGCGACAGATGCGCTCCGTCCCGGATGAGGGGCCTTTCGGATTGGACTGGGTGGCCTCGGAATAAGGGCCTTTCCAGTCGGAACACCATTCGGCCACATTCCCGGACAGATTGTACAGGCCGGAGATCTGGGCGAACTCACTCCCCCAGCCGTTCTCACGCACTTTGTGGGGACGGGACTGGCTGTTCTCGACATACCAGGCCACGCTCGGAGCGCCGGACCCGGCATACAGCGCATTGGTCCCTCCGCGGGCGGCGCATTCCCATTCCGCTTCCGTTGGAAGGCGGAACTGCTTGCCCGTCAATGAATTCAACTTGGAGATAAAGCGCAGGCAGTCGTCATAGGAAACCCGCTCGACGGGAAGCTCCTCCCCGCCCGGGCCCTTCACCTGGAACAGGCTGGGATTGTCTCCCATCACGGCCCTCCACAGGCCCTGGGTCACTTCCGTCTCGCCCAGGGCGAATTCCGACAGGTTGACCGAATGCTCCGGGAACTCGTCCGGCATCGCCTCTTCCCGCTGTTCGATGGTTGCACCCATCTTGAAAGAACGGTTGGACGAGATGACAATCATCTTGAACGTCACGTTGCCTACCGTGAAAGACTCCGACTTGTTCTGGGCACAAAGGGACGGCAGGACCGACAGGAGCGCGGCCGCCGTCATGGCTATATGTAATCTCTGCTTCATCTCCTAGAAAGTAAGCGTTTGGGTTTCTTCAATCCAGCCGGAACCGTCACACCGGTAGCACTTTTTCGACTCCCTTTCCGTGTAGGACCCCAGCCAACCGTGATGGGTAACAGTCTCGGTCTTCCACCCCGAGCCGTTGCAATCCGGACACTTTCTCGGCAGCCGCAGTTGCGTCTTGGCCTGATAGGTGGAATTGTCCTGCCGGTTGGCCGCCTCGATCTCTTCCGGCAGGGCGACATGCCAGCCCTCGCCGGAAGTGGCGATCCACATGGTCGTATTCTTTTCCAGGTTCTCCCCGTTGTACTGCATGCGGGAGCCCGGACTCGTCACAATCTTGATCCGGCACTTGGACTTGTCGGCATTGAACTCCTCGAGCGTCCCGGTGATGTAGTTGCCGGGATTGAAATACTCCAGGCACAGGCGGTCGCCCTGCAGCCAGCGGCTCTTGTCCATATTGGCCTTGATTGCCGCCAGATAGGACTGGCGCTTCTCTTCCGCCTGGACCCGTTTCCGGGCGGCCTCTTTTTCCTGCTCCGCCCGTTCGGCCTTCCGTTTCTCCGCCGCCAGGCGCCTTTCCTCGGCCTTCCGTTTCTCCGCCTCGACCTTCGCGGCCTCGATGTCGGCAAAAATCTGCTGCTGGTGGTCGGAATAGGCGAAGAGTTCACCGTTGCGGTTCATCTTCCACTCCAGCCCGTCGCTGTGCTTGATCACCGCATAGTTCGTCCCGGGGAAGGAATCCTTGAAATCCTGGAGGACCATGCCGTATTTCGGCTCCAGCAGCCGCTGCTGGGCCGCGTCCATGAATCCGTAGCGGTCGCCGATCTTGAACCAGGCGATATCGTCATGGAAGGTCCCGCAGGCGGTCGTCATCTCGACCACCTTGTCCTGCTGGAAACCGTCGCCGGTCTTCTTCTTGCTCAGCCAGCGGAAACAGATGCTCCCGGAAGGATATCCCTTGCAGAATGTCCCCTTGAAGGCCACCATCCAGGTGTCATTGGCGGCAAACCCTTCTCCGGACCCGTCGATCAGGCCGTCGGCGGTCCTGCCGGACCACCAGACGTTGTCATACTTGAAGAAATAGGACTCTTTCCGGGCCTGCTTGTCGGGATAGAAATACATCCAGCCGGAACCGCGCTGGGTCTTCGAGGAGAGGCCGGCGCCGCCCCAGGGCCTGGAAAGGCAGGCGCAGATGAAATCATTGAACTCGGAGCGGGGCAGCAGGTACGCGCGGTCCACGACCTGGGACACGCTGCCGAAGCGCTGGACATCCTTGGTGGAATACTCGAGGATGCAGTCGTACTTCGAGGCCAGCGACTGGAAATCGGACAGGGAGAAGCGGTAGTTGGGATTCTCGATCTCATAGAAGGAATCCGCCTTCCGGCCCTCCTTGATGGCATTCTTGAGGAGTTTCTCCTGCGCACTGGCGCAGGTGACGGCCAGGACGGCGCCGAAGGCCGCCAGGATGTGACGCCAGTTCATACGCTTACAGGCTGAAGGTGATACCCGCTTCCAAGGCCAGGACCCGCTGATACACGGACTTGCTCATATCGGCCGTGACCTGGGTCTCGCCATAGCCGAACTTGGCCGAGCCGCCGCCCCAGATGCCGATCCGGTCGGTGATGTAGAAACGGGCCCGGAGCTTCGCACCGACGGCGAAACCCATGAACTTGATCGGAGCCGCATCGTTGTACGAGAGGCCGACGCCGAAATAGAACGGGAGCTGGAAGCGCTGTGCGCTCCGGTTGTTGATCCCGATATAGTAGAAACCCGTAATGACCTTGGCCGGCTGGAAATCGACGGATTCCCATTCCTTGATATAGTATTTCTCGCTCTCCTTGACACCGGCAAGCGGAGCGGTCAGATAATCGATCTCGAACATGTGGCTGGCCGAACCGCTGGACATTTCATAGTATGCCGTGCCGCCCAGCACCGGCCTGTAGGAACAGACATACAGGTTGCCATGGTCCTCGGCCCCCTGGACCGCCAGCCGGATATCCCCGAAAAAGGCCGCACCGGCGCCGATGTTCTTGACCTGGGCATTCATCCCCACCGCGAAAAAGAGCGCGACGAGAACGGGAAACAATCTGGTTTTCATACCGCTTAAGGATTTTGTTGATTGGTTAGTCATGCCACAAATATAGAATAATTAAACAATAATTCCTATTTTTGCCCCTGCAATGAAACTGGCAAATTATTTCCGAATCAGTGCGCCGGCGGCGGAGAAAGTCCCGGCCGCGGAGGTGGACGGCACCTACCGGCGCTACCGGAGCCGCACGTTCTGGGGCGTCACGGCGGCCTACAGCCTGTATTATGTCTGCCGGATGGTCCTCAGCGTGGTCAAGCAGCCGCTCATCGACGAAGGCATCCTCACGGCCGCCCAGCTCGGCATGATCAGCTCCGCGTTCATGTTCGTGTATGCCGTCGGAAAGTTTTCCAACGGTTTCATCGCCGACTACTGCAACGTCCGCCGCTTCATGGCCGCGGGCCTGCTCGTCTCCGCCCTCGTGAACTTCATCATGGGCGCGCTGGGCTTCTTCCACGGCGCACCCGGCTTCCCGGGCGTCCTCCTGTTCCTCGTCTTCGCGGTCATCTGGGGTGTCAACGGCTGGGCCCAGTCGATGGGGGCGCCGCCCGGGGTCATCAGCCTGTCCCGCTGGTTCCCGCTCAAGGAGCGCGGGACCTGGTACAGCATCTTCAGCTCGACCCCTTACCTCGGCAAGTTCCTCACGATGGTCATCGTCGGCGCCCTCATCGGCTTCGCCGGCTGGCAGTGGGGCTTCCTGTTCGCCGCCTTCTGCGGCCTCATCGGCACGGCCATCACCCTCATCTTCGTCTCGGATACCCCTGAGAGCAAGGGACTTCCGTCCATCCAGGAACTCTCCGGCGAGGAGCCCGTCAACACCGACGCCTACTCCACGCACATCCTCCACAAACGGGTTCTCCGCCATCCCGCCATCTGGGTCATCGCCCTCTCCAGCGCCTTCATCTACATCACCCAATACGCCGTCAGCAACTGGGGCGTCCTGTTCCTCCAGAAGACCAAGGGCTTCTCGCTCGAGAGCAGCGCGGTGATCATCGGCGTCTCCGAGGTCTTCGGCATCGCCGGCACCGTCCTCGCCGGCTGGCTCTCCGACAAGGTCTTCCACGGCAACCGCGCGACGCCGGTCATCCTCTCCGGCCTGGTCTGCCTCGCCGCCCTCGCCCTTTTCCTCCTGACCGGCGGCAGCCACCTGCTCAACATCCTGTACGTCTCCCTGTACAGCCTGTCGATCGGCGTCGTCTATTGCATCGTCGCCGGCCTGATGGCCCTTGACATCGTCCCGCGCCGGGCCACGGGCGCCGCCCTCGGCGTCGTCGGCATCTCCAGCTATGCCGCCGCCGGCCTCCAGGACCTCGCCAGCGGCTTCCTCATCGGGGCCGGGGAGACGCTCGACTTCGGTGCCGTCACCGTCTTCTGGCTCGCGGCCTGCCTCGTCTCCTTCATCCTCCCCGTCGTCGGCTGGAAATACCTTGCAACTAAGCCCTGACATATTAATAATCAAGCACTTATTATTTCCACCCCCTTGCAGGACAACCCGACCCCGCAACCATTGGACATCTTTCTCTATCTTTGCGGCAGAATGTTGTTTCATATGAGAAAAGCTTTGTATTTCCTGCTGTTTTCGCTTGCCTCTATCCTGCTCTCTCTCTCTTCATGTTCCATGCGGCCGGGGTATGAAGATGTGTCAGCCCGACTGAGTCCTGGAAAGGCCCACAACCAGGGGTTGGATTCATTGATTTCCAATATCATGAAGACACGGTCAGCCCTATCGCTTTATGAGGTGTTTCAGTCCGGCGATACCGGCTTTTCCGGAAGAGATGCATCGGATTTCGTATTTTCAGACCTGTCCAATGAGGGGAAAGCACAATATGCCGCGTTGAACGCCCGGCTGCTCCATCCGGATCCGGCCTGGCAAGACACGAGCGACCTGATCCATTCTGTCATGCAGTGGGATGGATTGGTCCAAGCCAGCGCGGCATTGACAAATGATGAAAAGGAGTTTTTGCTGGGACTGGGAGATATCGCCATCCACAGCATCCGGTACTGGAGCGAGAATGATCCCGATCAGGTTGCCGCCCAAATAGAAGAAAGCCTCTCTGAACAAGAGCCCCCAACACGGGGACGAACGGTTTCAGGACGAATTTTCGATGAGTCAGGGGAATCAATTTCCGGAGCTTCCGATGCTTTGGGAGCCTTTGCCTCACCCCCCCGGAGCAGGACCCGCGGCCGGGGCTGCCGCCGCATCCCTCTTAGCCACACTGGGTTATATGCTATGACTACCCCTCTCCTTTGGGTCTGCCTGATCCTGTTGGTCGCGATTACCATCATTCCTCCGCTGCTGTCCGTCCTTTGGAAAAAAGACAAGGAGATCAATGGATTGTTTGATGAGGTCACACGGTTGGAGAAGCGGCTGAACCAAACGCAAAAAACCGGTCCGCTTTCCGCTGTCGAACGCCAGACGGCGCGGATCCATGCCGCGAACGAGGCCTCTGCCGCCTACTTGAACAGCATCCGGTTGGATGCATTCCGGAAAAGGATTGCCGGGCTCGCCGGTTGTGATGACCAGCAGGCATGGGAGACTTTTGTCGATGAAGCCAGCGGAGGATTGCTGTCCCTTGCCAAAAAACAGTTGCCGCCGTTGCCGCAAGATGATATCTCTTTGACAGGCTACCTGCTTGCCGGACTGTCTTATGTGACCATCCGTCTGTTGACGGGAGAGACCCTCTCCAACCTGTATTCGCGAAAAAGCCGGCTGATCGACAGGCTCCTCTCTTCCGGCGACCCGGACAGCCGGCACCTGGCCGAGGAACTCCAGCGAAGACCCATCCCGAACAGAAAATGAAAAAGACTGCCATCCGCTATTGCTCCATCCCTGTTTTGGCCATTTTCGTCCTTGGACTCGCCCATATGGAGCGGGCGGAGTCCTTCTGGTACAGTGGAATGATCCCCGCGTTTCTTCTCTGCGGATTATTCGCGGGAATCGGGGTATGGCTGGAACAGGCCGTCCGTCCGGATACGGAGGAGGAAGCGGTCCGGTGTTTCCGGGATTATGTAAAACGACACAGGGTCCAGACGCTCCTGACAGGAACCGGAGCAGCCATGATGACATCGGTCTTTGCCTTCCTGTACCGGATCCTTCCCCCTCCTTGCCCTTATGGCTTGTTCCTGACTGCCATTGCGCTGTGTTTCCTGTCCCTCGTCTTCCTTTACCGGCTGGTCTTCCCCTATTTCAAGGGCAGACGGGGCCCCGGGAATAAATGGGCCGACCTGCTGCTCGTCACCCTTCCCCTCTTGCTGATGCTGCTTCCCTTCCTCTGTGCCATCCTCTGGAAGCGCTGACAGGTCTGTTTATCAGGGAAAATGCCGGTTCCCGTCCCGGCTTGCGCTGAAATCTCGGACAAAAGATGTATCTTTGGCGTCAGACTTAATACCGACGCCATGACCATCGAACTGAACCTGCGTTACCATACCACCTGGGGCGAGCAGATCAAGCTCCGCACCGGGAAGAAACTTTACGACATGACTTACCAGCCCGGCGGGGTCTGGCAGGCCGTCCTGACCGGACGGGATCTCCGCCCGGGCGCGGAATACAGCTACCTCGTCGTCCGGAAGGACAAGGTCGTCCGCCGCGAGTGGCGCGGCCGGCGCTTCCTTGCGCCGGAGGGCGCCGGAGCGGTCACGGTCCGCGACCGCTGGACGGACCGCCCCGCGGATTCCGCCTTCTGGTCCTCCGCCTTCAGCGATGTCGTCTTCCGCCGCAGCGAAGGCCGTTCCTTCCGCACGGACACGCAGAAAACGCTGCCCGGCGGCGGGAACGTCACGTTCGTCATCCCGGCGGCCCAGATACGGCCCGGCCTTGGGGCCGCGATCGTCACCGACGCCGACTGGGCGAAGCCCATCCTGCTGGATGACAGCCGCTTCCCCTGGTGGAGCGTCACGCTGGATGTCCGGAATCCCTTCGAATTCAAGTTCGTCCTCGTGGAAAACGGACGGATCGTCCGCTGGGAGGAAGGGCCGAACCACCTCTTCGCCGAAGTGCCCGCCAAGGGCACGCATCTGGTCGTGAACGACCTCGTCCCGGCCTTCCAGTCCCTCCCCTGGCGGGGCGCGGGTACGGCCGTGCCGGTCTTCTCCCTCCGGACGGAGGAAAGCTTCGGCGTCGGCGAGTTCCATGACCTCGAAAAACTGGTGGACTGGGCCGTCGCCACCGGGCAGAACATCCTCCAGCTGCTCCCGATCAACGACACGACGATGACCGGCACCTGGCGGGATTCCTACCCCTACAACGCCGTCAGCTCCTTCGCCCTCCATCCGCAGTTCATCCACCTTCCCGCCGCAGGTATCCGCCGGACACCTGCCTACAAGGCCCTGCAGGAAGAGCTGAACAGCCTCCCGCAGGTCGATTACGAGCGGGTGAACAGCGAGAAACTCCGCCTGCTCCGCAAGGCCTACGCCAAGACAACCGACCTGGAATCAGCTGAATACAAAGAGTTTGTCGACAAGAACGCCGACTGGCTCCTTCCCTACGCCGCCTACTGCATTCTCCGTGACCTCAACGGTACGGCGGACTTCAGCCAGTGGGGCGCCAATGCGGTATACACCAAGCGGAAAGCCGATGCGGTCCGCAGCGCCCACGCGGCGGAGGCCGGCTTCTGGTGCTGGGTCCAGTTCCTGCTGGACAAGCAGTTGAAGGAGGCCGTCGCCTATGCCCACCGCCGGGGCGTCGCACTGAAGGGCGACCTCCCGATCGGCGTCAGCCGGACGAGCGCGGACGCCTGGGCTTCCCCGCAGTTGTTCAACATGGACTCCCAGGCCGGCGCCCCGCCGGACGCCTTCGCGGCGGACGGCCAGAACTGGGGCTTCCCGACCTACAACTGGGACGCGATGGCCGCCGAAGGCTATGCCTGGTGGAAGGCCCGTCTCCGCAAGATGAACGAATATTTCGACGCCTACCGCATCGACCACATCCTCGGCTTCTTCCGCATCTGGGAGATCCCCGTGCCGTACAAGAGTGGCTTGATGGGCCATTTCAGCCCGGCACTCCCCTACAGCGGCGAGGAACTGATGCAGCACGGGTTCGAACTCCCCTGCCCGAAGGGCGAATTCGAAGAGGACGTGCTCTTCGTCGAGGACCCGCACAAGAAAGGCTGGTGGCACCCACGCATCGCCGCGCAGGACACGCCGGCATACGCCCGCCTCGCTCCCTGGCAGAAAGAGGCCTACGATGCCCTCTACAATGATTTCTTCTACCACCGCCACAACCAGTTCTGGAAGGCGCGGGCCTATGAGAAACTGCCCGCCCTCCTCCGCTCGACGGGGATGCTCTCCTGCGGCGAAGACCTTGGCATGATCCCCGCGACCGTCCCCGAGACGATGGCCGACCTCGGCATCCTCAGCCTGGAAATCCAGCGGATGCCGAAGTCCATGGATGTCGAATTCGGCGACCCGGCGACCTACCCCTACAACTGCGTCTGCGCCACGGGCACCCACGACACCTCCACCCTCCGCGCCTGGTGGGAAGAGGATCGCGAGGCCTCCCAGCGCTACTACAATACGCTGCTCGGATGCACGGGAGAGGTACCCGCGACCTGCGAGCCATGGGTCGCAGAAATGATTGTCAGCCAGCATCTTGCTTCGCCTGCAATGCTCTGTATCCTGCCGCTGCAGGACTGGCTCTCCATCGACGGCGGCCTCCGCTTCGGCGGCGACCCCATCGACGAGCGCATCAACATCCCGGCGAATCCGCGCCACTACTGGCGCTACCGGATGCACTGCACCCTGGAATCCCTCCTGTCGGCCACGTCCTTCAACACCCGCCTCCACGGCCTGATCACCGCCTCGGGCCGGGGACAGTAGCCCATGAAAAAAAGAAGCGCCGCATACTGGATCTTCCTCCGGATCCCCCTCTGGCTCGTCGCCGCCAGCGTCCTGGTGGTGCTGCTGTTCAGATGGGTCCCGGTCCGTTATACGCCGCTGATGCTCAAGCGCTCCTTCCAGTTCCGGGAAGCGAAGGAATACCGCACGCACAAACACTGGGTTCCCCTGAAGCAGATCTCCCCCCATCTGATCCAGGCCGTCGTCTCCTGCGAGGACCGGTCCTTCTTCCTGCACCATGGTTTTGACTGGCCGGAAATCCAGAAGATGGTCAAGGCGCACCGGACGGAAGGGAAGCCCCTCCGCGGCTGCAGCACCATATCGCAGCAAACCGCAAAGAACGTCTTCACCTTCGGAAGCCGCACATGGGCGCGGAAAGCGATGGAAGGCTACTGGACCTTCCTCATCGAAAGGCTCTGGGGGAAGCGCCGCATCATGGAAGTGTACCTGAACGTCGTGGAAACCGGAAAAGGCCTCTTCGGAGCGGAGGCCGCAACCCGGTATTACTATGGCAAAAGCGCCCGCAAACTGAACCGCGACCAGGCCGTCAACCTCGCCCTCTGCCTGCCGTCGCCGCTGGAACGCTCTCCCCTCCAGCTCGGGGCGAAGGAACAGAAACGCCGAGTCGGCATCATTACCGGCATCGGCGTTATCGAATATCCCTACTGGGCGAAATAATAACCTGCATCACCGGTGTCTGCTGCTTCGCAGCCCTATCCGGGTAAATGCCACCGGTAATAGAAATAATAACCTGAATAATAACCTGCATCTCCGGTGTCTGCTGCTTCGCAGCCCTATCCGGGTAAATGCCACCGGAGATGCAGGTTATTATTTCTGTGTCGCTAGATGACCTGCTGCTTTCGGCGCCAGTTCAGGATCGGAAGGAGGAAGGAAATGATGGCGGCGCCCAGCCAGAAGTAACTGACATAGGTGAAGTCATGGACCCCGTCCACGATGTGGTTGTCCAGCAGCACGCCGGTGATCAGGTTCTGGAGGCCGGCCGCGGCATAGGAGGCCATGCCGACGATGCCGAGGGCCGCGCCGGTCGCCTGGCGGGGAACCAGGTCAACGGCCATCAGGCCGCCGAGGAAGCTGATCAGCACGCCGATGGCGATGCCGAAGAGGACCATCGCAAGGATGTTGACCCAGCGGGCCGGGCCGCCGAAGAGGAAGAGCGCCAGCGAAATGGCCTCCAGCACGCCGGCGACGAAGGCCGGATACTTGCGGTCCCCCTTGAACACGGCATCGGAAAGCCAGCCGGAAATCACCGTGCCGAGGATGCCGAAGATGGGGTTGATGCCGATCATGGCGCTGGCCTCGGTCAGCGAATACTGCTTCGCCTCCTGGAGGAAAATGACGCCCCACTCGTTGATGGCATAGCGGCTCATGTACATGAATGCGCTCGCAAGGGCGAGGATCCAGACGCCGGGATTCTTGATCACGGCCTTCTGCATCCGGCGGGTCTGCTCCCGCTTCTCGGCCGCGGTCATCTCATCTTTCTTCTCCGCCTCGCCGGACAGTACCTCGATCGGCTCGAGTCCCTTGCTCTCCGGCGTGTCATGCAGGCACAGGAGAATCAGGACGATGCCGACGACGCCGGCCAGAGCCGCGCCGAAGAAGCCCCACTTCCAGCCGAAAGCCCCGACGAGGGAGCCGACGAAGATGAAGGAAAGGCCCTCGCCGATGTTGTGGGAGGCGCTGAAGAAACCGTAATAGGTCCCGTAGATCCGGCGCGGGAACCAGCGCGACAGGCCGATGATCGCGGGCGGAGCGCCCATCGACTGCGCCCATCCGTTGATGGCCCAGCAGATGGCGAAGGAAATGAACAGCAGCGAGTTGGCTATCCCGCCGTTCAAGGCGCTCACCCCGAGGACACCCATCGTGAAGTTCATGGCGGCCGAGACCACGAGGCCCGTTGCCATGAAGCGCTTGATGTTGGAGTTGTCACAGAGGAAGCCGTTGATGAGCTTGCCGACGGCGTAGGCCCAGAACAGGCAGGTACCGATGATACCGAGCTGGGTCGCGTTCAGCAGGCCCGCGTCGATGAGCGGCTTTTTCATCACGCCCATCGAGAGGCGGCACACGTAGTAGAGCGCATAGCCGAACGTACCGGCCAGGAACGTCGAGAAACGCAGGCGCTTGTACACCCGGTCCTGGTTTTCCGGAGCCACCTTCTGGGCGGAAGGCGCGCTCATTCTGAAGAAATTGAGAAAAGAGTCTGCCATGTTATCATTGTGTTGGTTCGCAAATGTACAAAACTTATCGATATTTTTCGTAACTTTCGGCTGCCAATTGCAATAAGCCGCATATGAAAAAGATTCTTTCCCTCCTCCTGGCCGTCCTCCTCTCCGGAGGCGCCCTCCTCTCCGCCCAGGGCAGGCACCATTACACCGAAGCATCCGCCCTGACCCTCACCGGCAAGCTCTTCCCGGACACCCCGAACCCCTATCACCGCGTGGACACCGTCGTCCACAAGGGATTCACCCCGACGGAAAACCTCCAGGTCCGCGAGTCCTCCGGCCTGGCCGTCGCCTTCCGGACCAACGCCAAAGAGATCACGGTCAAGACCGTCTATGGCCAGATGCAGTTCCCGACCAACACCAACGGCATTGCCGCCCGCGGCTATGACCTGTATATCCGGGAAGGCGGGGAATGGATCTTCGCCGCCGCGGCCGTCCGCAGCCAGGGGACCGAGGACAAGACCCTCACGCTGATCAAGGACATGGACGGTTCCATGCACGAATGCCTGATGTACCTGCCGCTCTACGCCGAAGTCAATTCCGTGCAGATCGGCATCGAGGAAGGCGCTGTCATCGAGGCGCTTCCGAATCCGTTCCGCCACAGGGTCGGCATCTTCGGCTCGAGCTACACCCACGGTTCCAGCACCTCCCGCGCCGGCATGACCTATCCCGCCCAGTTCGCCCGCCGCACCGGCATCCAGCTCCTCAGCCTCGGCTGCAGCGGCAATTCCAAGCTCCAGCCCTATTTTGCCGATGTCCTGGCCGCCGCCGACGTGGACGCCCTCCTTTTCGACGGCTTCTCCAACCCCGACGCGAAGATGATCAAGGAGCGCCTCTTCCCCTTCATCGAGCGCGTCCAGGCCGCCCATCCGGACATCCCGCTCATCTTCCAGCGCACCATCCGCCGCGAAAGCCGCAACTACAGCCTCGCCGCGGAGAAGAAGGAGGCCGACAAGCACCACATGGCCGACAGCCTCATGGCCATCGCCTGCAAGCGCTACAAGAACGTCTATTACGTCCGCACCGACGCCTCGTCTCCGGACCACCTGGCCTCGGTGGACGGCGTCCATCCGACCAACTACGGCTACACCCTCTGGGAGCGGTCCATCGAGAAGAAAGTCCTGCGGATCCTCCGCAAATACGGGATCAGGTAATGAAACGCTTCCTCACCCTCGCCGCCCTCCTCTGGACGGTGCTCGCCGCCGGGCAGATCCAGTCCCGGAGCGGCGAAACGGCCAGGAATGTCCGCTACAGCTACACCGAAGCCGCGGAACTGACCCTCGCGGGGAAAATCTTCCCCGACACGCCGAACCCCTATCACCGTGTCGATACGGCCCGTTTCAAGGGCTGGACCGAATGGCAGAACTTCCAGGTCCGCTCCGCCTCCGGGATCATGGTCGCCTTCCGGACCAATTCCACCGCCATCCAGCTCCGGCCGGAATACGGCGAACTCTACTACGGCGTCACGACGAACGTCCTGGCCCACAGGGGGTTCGACCTCTACATCAAAGCCGTTGAGCAGAAAGGCCGCTTTGCGCCTTCCCCGGACGGCCACTGGGTCTATGCCGCTTCCGCCGCCCCCGCCAACGGCAAGGAAGACAAGTCCTTCAACCTGATCAAGAACATGGAAGCCGGGATGAAGGAATGCCTCCTCTACCTGCCGCTCTACAGCGAACTCCGCGGCCTGGAAATCGGCGTGGAGGAAGGTGCCGTCATCGAAGCGATTCCCGTCCCCTTCCGCCACCGCGTCGCCATCTACGGCTCCAGCTACACCCACGGCGTCTCCTGCAGCCGCGCGGGCATGACCTACCCGGCCCAGTTCGCCCGCCATACCGGCATCCAGCTCCTGAGCCTCGGGATGAGCGGCCAGTGCAAGATGCAGCCCTATTCCCTCCAGGCGCTGGAAGCAGTTGATGCAGAAGCCTTTATCTTTGACACCTTCTCCAATCCCAGCATCGCCGAGATCCGGGAGCGCCTCTTCCCCTTCATCGAGCGGCTCCAGGCCGCCCATCCCGGCGTGCCGCTGATCTTCCAGCGCACCATCTACCGGGAGGGACGCAATTTCGACAAGGGTGCCGAACGGGCCGAGCAGGGGCGCATCGACGTGGCCGACAGCCTGATGGCCATCGCCTGCAAGCGCTACAAGGACGTCTATTACATCCATCCCAACGCCACCGAAAAGGACCACGAGACCTCTGTGGACGGCATCCATCCGTCCGATCACGGCTACGGGGTCTGGGCGCTGTCCATCGAAAGGCAGGTCCTGCGGATTCTCCGCCGTTACGGCATCCGCTGACAGCATTTTTTATTATATTTGTAAGTTGATTATAAGCACATAAGAAATGAAACTCGACGGAAGGCGCGAAAGCGCGAATGTTGAAGACCGCAGGAGGATGAGCGGCGGCACGGCCGCGGGTCTCGGCCTCGGCGGCATCCTCGTCGTCGGACTGATCACCCTCCTGATGGGCGGCAACATCGGCGATGTCATCCAGAATGTCCAGAACGTCGGCGGCCTGGGCGCCGGTACCGTGACCACGGAGAACCGGGAATTCACCCCCGAGGAGGAGGCCCTGGCCAAATTCTCCCGCCAGATCCTCGCCAGCACGGAGGACGTCTGGTCCTCCTATTTCAAGCAGAACGGCATCGGCACCTACCGCAATCCGACCCTCGTGCTCTACACGAACGCGACGGCGACCGGCTGCGGCACCGGCCAGGCCGCGATGGGCCCGTTCTACTGCTCCGCGGATGAGAATCTTTACATCGACCTGAGTTTCTTCTCGACCATGAAACGCTCCCTCGGCGCCGACGGCGACTTCGCCTATGCCTACGTCATCGCCCACGAGGTCGGGCACCATGTCCAGAACCTCGTCGGCACCCTCGGCCAGGCCCACAGCCAGATGGCCCGGATGTCGAAGACCGACGCCAACCGGATGAGCGTCCGCATCGAACTCCAGGCCGACTTCTATGCCGGCGTATGGGCCCACTACGAGGGCTCCATGTTCGGCTCCCTCGATGACGGCGACCTCCAGGAGGCCATCAACTGCGCCTCGGTCATCGGCGACGACTATCTCCAGAAAAAGTCCCAGGGCTACGCCGTCGAGGAGTCCTTCACCCACGGCACCGCCGCCCAGCGGATGCGCTGGCTGAAAAAGGGCATGACCACCGGCGACATGTCGCAGGGCAACACCTTCAAACTCGCTGACAATCAACTGTAATTACCGGACGATGAAGCATTTCACCCTTCCCTACGAGGGCGGCCTGATCGAAAAGGGCCTCCCGCTCGGTATCCTACACAGCTACGAAAAGATCTGGACGGAGATCCTCCCGGAATCCCGCGACGCCTCCCGCCGGATCGCCGACCTGGTGGTCAAGGCCATCAACGAGGCCCCTGCGGACCGCCCCTTCAAACTCGGCCTCACGACCGGCATCACCCCCGTCTCCCTCTACCACGAACTCGCCCGGCGGAACGCCGCCGGTGAAGTCTCCTTCCGGAACGTGGAGATCGTGTCCATCGACGAGTACTATCCTTCCAGCAAGGATGAGCACCAGAGCCGCAATTACCGCCTCCATGAGGCCTTCCTCGACCGGATCGACATCCCCAAGGAACATATCCACATCCCGGACGGCACGGTCCCGCAGGAGCGCGTCTCCGCCTACTGCGCGGAATTCGACAAGATCGCCCGCGGGATGGACCTGCTGGTCATCGGCATCGGCGAGCAGGGCCAGGTCGGCTTCAACGAGGCCGGCAGCACGGAGAAGAGCCGCACCCGGACGGTGCGCCTCTCCTACCGCTCCCGCAAACGCCAGTCCCGCAATTTCAACCACGACATCGCCGCGACCCCGGAAAGCGCGATCACGATCGGTATTTCCACGATGCTCAGCGCCAGGAAGGTCATCCTGATGGCCTGGGGCGAGGACAAGGCGGCGGCCGTCAAGGCCATCGCCGAGGGCGAGGTCGACCTGGCCTGCCCGGCCTCCCTCCTGCAGCGCCACGAGGACATCACCTTCTACGTGGACGAGACCGCCGGCAGCCTCCTCACCCGCGTCACAGCGCCCTGGCTCGTCGGCCCCTGCGACTGGACCCCGAAGTTCATCCGCAAGGCCGTCGTGTGGCTCTGCCAGACGGTCGGGAAGCCGATCCTCAAGCTCACGGAGAAGGACTATCTCGACAACTCGCTGAGCGAGCTGCTCGAGAAGTTCGGCCCCTATGACAAGATCAACATCGAGGTCTTCAACGACCTCCAGCATACGATTACCGGCTGGCCCGGCGGCAAGCCGAATGCGGACGATTCGACCCGTCCCGTCGCCGCCACGCCCTATCCCAAGACCGTCCTGATCTTCTCGCCCCACCCGGACGACGACGTCATCTCGATGGGCGGCACCTTCATCCGCCTGGCCACCCAGGGCCACAACGTCCATGTCGCCTACGAGACCTCCGGCAACGTGGCGGTCCACGACGACGTCGTGCTCCAGCACATGGACTGCGCCGCCCAGCTCGGCTTCGGCGACCGTTTCGCCGAGGTGAAGGCCCTCATCGACAGCAAGGTCCCCGGCGAGCCGGAACCGCGGGAGCTCCTGGACATCAAGGGCGCCATCCGCCGCAGCGAGGCCCGCGGGGCCGTCCGCTCCTTCGGGCTGGACGACAACAGCAACGCCCACTTCCTCAACCTCCCTTTCTATGAATCCGGCGGTGTGAAGAAGAATCCGCGCACCCAGGCCGACATCGACATCATCAAGGCCCTCATCGCGCAGCTGAAGCCGCACATGATCTTCATGGCCGGCGACCTCGCGGACCCGCACGGGACCCACCGCGTCTGCACGGAGGCGGCGATGGAAGCGATTGAGCAGCTGAAGGAAGAGGGCGCCGAGTGGCTGTCCGGCACCCATGTCTGGCTCTACCGCGGCGCCTGGATGGAATGGGAGCTCGGCCGCGTGGACATGGCCGTCCCGCTGAGTCCGGACGAGCTGATCAAGAAGCGCCACGCCATCTTCCGCCACCTGTCGCAGAAGGACATCGTCCCCTTCCCCGGGGATGACCCGCGCGAGTTCTGGCAGCGCGCCGAAGAGCGCACGCAGAACACCGCCAGGCTGTATGACCAGCTCGGCATGGCCGAATACCAGGCCATCGAGGTATTCCTGAAACTTTATTGAACCGAAAGCATATGAACGTCATTATCAGAGACAACCAGCATGAGGCGTCCCTGTGGGCCGCCCGCCACATCGCGGATGCGATCCGTGCGAAAGCCGCCCGGACCGCCGAACCCTTCGTCCTCGGCCTCGCGACCGGCTCCACCCCGATCGAGACCTACGCCGAGCTGATCCGCATGTACAAGGCCGGCGAGCTTTCCTTCCGGAACGTCGTCACCTTCAACATGGACGAATACGTCGGCCTGCCGGTCGAGCACCCGGAAAGCTACCACAGCTTCATGGACAAGTACCTGTTCAACCACATCGACATCCCGCGGAAGAACATCCACCTCCTCGACGGCAACGCCCCCGACCTGAAGGCCGAGTGCGAGGCCTACGAGGCCGCCATCGTGGCGGCGGGCGGCATCGACCTCTTCCTCGGCGGCGTCGGCGAAGACGGCCACCTCGCCTTCAACGAACCGTTCTCCTCCCTGAAGTCCCGCACCCGCGTCATGGACCTCACCTACGACACGCTCCTGGTGAACTCCCGCTTCTTCGAGGGCGACATCAACAAGGTCCCGAAGCAGGCGATGTCCGTGGGTGTCGCCACTGTCCTCAGCGCCGCCGAGGTGCTGATCCTCGCGTTCGGCCACAAGAAGGCCCGTGCCATCGCGCAGGCCGTCGAGGGGCCGCTCACGCACGTCGTGACCCTCTCCGCCCTGCAGGACCACCCCTGCGGCACCATCGTTGTCGACGACCTGGCCGCCGGCGAGCTGAAGGTCAATACCTACCGCTATTTCAAACAGATCGAGAAATGAGGACCTGGCACGAACCCGCCCGGGAACTTCCGGTACGCGCCGAGGTGGACATCCTCGTCGTCGGCGGCGGTCCTTCCGGCATCATGGCCGCCAAGGCGGCCGCCGGGAACGGACGCAAGGTGATGCTCCTGGAAAGCCGCGGCTATCTCGGCGGCAACCTGACCCTCGGCCTGCCCATCCTCGCCTACCTGGATGTCAACGGCAAGCAGTGCGTCAAGGGATTTGCGCAGGAACTGATCGACCGGCTCGCCGCCCGCGGCGCCGCCGGCCCGCACGTGCCCTGCAAGAACCACATGAGCCTGACGATCATCGATCCGGAAGAGGTCAAGACCGTCGCGCTTGAGATGATGGAAGAGGTTGGTGTAGAGGTGCTTATGTATGTCTTCTGCTCCGATGTCATCAAGGACGGCGATACCGTCAGGGGCGTCATCATCGAATCCAAGGCCGGCCGCGAAGTCATCTTCGCCAAGACCGTTATCGACTGCACGGGAGACGGCGACGTCGCCACCCGCGCCGGCGTCGAGATGCACAAGGGCGACAAGGACGGCGGCATGCAGCCCCCGACCCTGATGTATTCCGTCCGGAAAGTGGACATGGCCGCCTTCCGCGACGCGCTCGTCAACCACCGCGACGTCTTCGACATGGACGTCATGCCGCCGGAGCAGTTCGCCAGGCGTTACTTCATCACCGTCGGCCTCCGCAACCAGATCAACCAGGCCAACAAGGACGGCCTGGACATCCCCGTCGCCCGCACGATCCTCATCACGGGCCTCAAGGACGACCAGATCTGGGTCAACATGTCCCGCGTCAGCGGCGTCGATTCGACCAAACCGGAGAGCTACACCTTCGGCGAGATCGAGGCGCGCCGGCAGATGTACCGGATTAACGCGTACCTGCGCCGCTATGTTCCTGGCTTCAAGGACCTTGAGGTCGAGAAGGTCGCTCCGTTCCTGGGCATCCGCGAAAGCCGCGTCATGGTCGGCAAGTACGTGCTGACCGCCGAGGACATCCTGGAGAGCCGCCGTTTCGACGACGTCGTCACCGTCGCCGGCTATCCGGTGGACATTCACCACTCGACCGGCAGCGACTGCACGATGCTCTTCGCCAAGGACAACCACGACATCCCGTACCGCTGCCTCGTTCCCGAGAAGGTCGGCGGGCTGCTCGTCGCCGGGCGCTGCTCTTCCTTCACGCATGAAGCCATGGCGGGCACTCGCGTGATGTCCACCTGCATGGCCCTCGGCCAGGCTGCCGGCACCGCCGCGCGCATCGCCCTCGACGAGGGCGTCGCCGTCGCAGACGTCGATGTCAAGGCCGTCCAAAAAGACCTGCTCGCAAATGGCGCCTTCCTCGGATAAGCCTATGGCACAGTTTGTTCACGAGCCCGCGCGGGAGATTCCCGTGCGGGCTTCCGTCGATGTGCTCGTCGTCGGCGGCGGTCCTGCCGGCCTGATGGCCGCCCAGGCCGCCTCCGGCAAGGGCCTCGACGTCATGCTCATCGAGAACCGCGGCTCCCTCGGCGGCAACATGACCCAGGGCCTGCCGCTGCTCGGCTTCCTCGGCCGGAAGGGCAACGAGGTCATCAAGGGCCTTCCCCTGCAGTTTGTCGAGCGCCTCCGCGCCCGCGGACAGGCGACCCATCACCGCGCCTGCCCCCTGCACGTGAGCCTCACGATGATCGACCCGGAAGGCACGAAGCGCCTCGCCTGGGAAATCATGGAAGAATGTGGGGTCAAGGTACTTATGTACGTCATGTTCGTGGATGTCATTAAAGAGGGCAATGCCGTCAAGGGCGTCATCATCGAGTCGAAGAAGGGCCGCGAGGCGATCCTCGCCAAGGTCGTCGTCGACTGCACGGGCGACGGCGACGTGGCGTTCCGCGCCGGTGCGCCGATGGCCTACGGCAATGAGAAGGGCATTGCCCAGCCCCCGACCCTGATGTTCTCCATGCGCGGGGTCGATTCGCGGAAGCTCCGCGACGCCGTCGCCGACCATCCGGAAATCTACGACATCGACTTCATTCCCAACGAATTCTTCCGCGCGGACGACAACTGCACCATGGTCGGCTTCCGCAACCAGATCCGGCAGGCCCGGGAGGCGGGATTCCACATCCCGGTCGAACGGACCATCTTCATGACGGGCATGGCCCCGGACGAGTGGTGGGTCAACATGTCCCGCGTCAACGGCATCGACGCCACCGATCCGGAACAGTACACGCGCGGCGAAGAGGTCTGCATCCGGCAGAACGAAGAGATCGCCCGCTACCTGAAGGCCTACATCCCCGGCTTCGAAAACGCCTACGTGGACCGCGTCGCGCCCTTCATGGGCATCCGCGAAACCCGGCGCATCATCGGGGAATATGTCCTGACAGAGCAGGATATCTTCGACTGCGCCCGCTTCGACGACGCCATCGGCGTGGCCGCCTACCCGGTGGACCTCCACCATCCCGTCGGCGGCGACTGCACCCTGATGTGGTGCCCGGACTGCTACGACATCCCGTACCGCTGCCTCGTCCCGCAGCAGGTGGACGGCCTCCTCTGCGCCGGCCGCTGCATCTCGGCCACCCACCTGGCGCTGGCCTCCGTCCGCGTCATGGGCCCGGCGATGTGCATCGGCGAGGCCGCCGGAAAGGCCGCGTCCATCGCGGCCGAAACCGGCCTCCCGCCCCGCGCCATCGACGTGGCGCGCCTCCGCGACGAACTCCGCGCCGAGGGCGCCTTCCTGCGTTAGCGGCCCCGAGAAACGACACTGCAGGAGACGTCCCATTTTTTGGGACGTCTCCTTCAAAATACGCCCTTTTTGACGGTAACCTGCCAAAAAATGGGACGTCTCCGTCACTTACAATAAACGCCCGGCATTTCCTCCAGCCCAAATGGCGCTAACGGAGGATGCAGTACAAGCGGAGAAAGCGGAGGAACAGGGTTCAAACCGAATTTTTATGAGGTTTGAACCCTGTTCCGCAGCGTTGGAGCGTAAGCCCCGTTCAGATGTCGGAGCGTGAGTGCCCCGTTAGATAAAGATGTACTTCAGCACGAACAGGACCGCGAGGACCCACATCGTCGGCGAAATCTTCTTGAACTTGCCGGCGCAGGCGTTCAGGAGGACGTAGGCGATCACGCCGATCAGGATGCCGTCGGAGATGGAATAGGCGACGGGCATCAGCAGGACGGTGAGGAACGCCGGAATGCTCTCGGAGAAGTCCTCCCAGTCGACCTTGGCGACCGGGGCCATCATCATCACGCCAACGATCACGAGCGCGGGGGCCGTGGCGGCGCCGGGGATGGCGAGGAAGATCGGGGAGAAGAACAGGGCCAGGGCGAAGAGGCCGGCCACCGTGAAGGCCGTGAGGCCGGTACGGCCGCCGTCGCCGACGCCGGAAGCGCTTTCTACATAAGTCGTTGTGGTGGAGGTGCCGAGGCAGGCGCCGACGACCGTGGCGATGGAGTCGGCCATGAACATCTTGTCGATGCCGTCCACATTGCCCTGCTCATCCACCATGCCGGCCTTCTGGGAAACGCCGATGACGGTGCCCATCGTGTCGAACATGTCGATGAACAGGAAGGTGAAGACCACCGCGAGCATGTCCCAACTCAGGATGCTGCTCCACTCGAACTTGCAGAAGATCGGGGCCACGCTGTCCGGGGCGGACACGACGCCGGAGAACTTGGTGATCGCCTCGCCGGAGGCCGGATCCTTGATGAACAGGCCGATGATGGCCGTCGCGAGGATGCCGATGAGGATGCTGCCGCGGACCTTCAGGATCACGAGCGCGCCGGTGATGACGATGCCGATGACGGCGAGGAGGGCCGTGCCGTGGGTGATGTCACCGAGGCCGACGAGGGTCGCGTCGTTGTTGGCGATGATACCGGCGTTCTGCAGGCCGATGAAGGCGATGAACAGGCCGATGCCCGCGCCGATGGCGTGCTTGAGCGAGAGCGGAATCGCGTTCAGGATCCAGGAGCGCACCTTCGTGAGCGTGAGG
>JAEEVC010000033.1 GCA_016287075.1 Bacteroidales bacterium
CCCTGCGGTCCCCGGGCCGGTTGAGGAAGAGCCTGCCGCCCCGACCCCGGCGGAACAGCCTTCCGAAGCGCCCGCCGAGGAGCCTGCGCCGGCTGCGGAACCTGCACCGGCGGCGGAGGTGAAACCGGCCGGACCCGAGCTGAAGGTCCTCGGCAAGATCGACCTTTCCCAGTTCGAGCCGAAGAAGGGCAAGAAGCGTGAGCGCATCAAGAGCGGCTCCCAGAAGGTGGATGTCAGCAAGGTCGGCACGGACGCCAAGAACGCCCCTGCCAAGAAGGACGCCAAGAAGGATGCCAAGAAGGATGCCGGCAAGGGCAAGAAGAAGGGTGCGGACCGCTTCAAGCCCGCCATGACCGAGGCCGAGCAGGAGGAGCTGCAGAAGCAGATCCAGAAGCAGGTCAAGGAGACCTACGCCAAGATGAACGAGACGAAGGGCAACTTCGGCGCGAAGCACCGCAAGGAGAAGCGGGAGATTGCCGCGCTCCGCTCCCAGGAGGAGATCGAGCAGGCGATGGCCGAGAACAAGGTGCTGAAAGTCACCGAGTTCGTGACGGTCAATGACCTCGCCACCCTGATGAACAACACGCCGGTGGTCAAGGTGATCGGCGCCTGCATGTCCCTTGGCATGATGGTGTCCATCAACCAGCGTCTCGACGCGGAGACCCTCGTCCTCGTCGCCGAGGAATTCGGCTACAAGGTCGAGTTCGTGACCGCCGAGCTGACCGAGGAGATCGAGCAGCAGGAGCCGGACCGCGAGGAGGACCTCGTCGAGCGTCCTCCGGTGATCACGGTCATGGGCCATGTCGACCACGGCAAGACCTCGCTCCTGGACAACATCCGCAACACCAATGTCATCGCCGGTGAGGCGGGCGGCATCACCCAGCATATCGGCGCGTACAACGTCACGCTCAAGAGCGGCCGCCATATCACCTTCCTCGATACGCCTGGTCATGAGGCGTTTACGGCCATGCGTGCCCGTGGTGCCCAGATGACGGACCTTGCCATCATCATCGTCGCCGCGGATGACGCCGTCATGCCGCAGACCAAGGAGGCCATCGCCCATGCGCAGGCCGCCGGCGTCCCGATGGTCTTCGCCATCAACAAGATCGACAAGCCGGGCGCCAATCCCGACACCATCCGGCGCCAGCTCTCCGAGATGAACATCCTCGTCGAGGACTGGGGCGGCAAGTACCAGTGCCAGGAAATCTCCGCCAAGAAGGGCATCAACGTGGACAAGCTCCTCGAAAAGGTCCTCTTCGAAACGGACCTCCTGGAACTCAAGGCCAATCCCAACAAGCTCGGCAGCGGTGCGGTCATCGAATCCTCCCTGGATAAGGGCCGCGGCTATCTCGCGACGGTGCTCGTCCAGGACGGTACGGTCCATGTCGGCGACGTGATTATCTCCGGCAGCTATTACGGCCGTGTCAAGGCCATGTTCAACGAGCGCGGCCAGAAGGTGACCGAGGCCGGTCCTTCGACGCCGGTTTCCATGCTCGGCCTGAACGGCGCCCCGTCCGCCGGTGAGAAGTTCAACGTGATGACCGACGAGAAGGAGGCGAAATCCATCGCCAACCGCCGCGAGCAGCTCATCCGCATCCAGGGCATCAAGACCCAGAAGCACCTTACCCTCGAGGAGATCGGCCGCCGCATCGCCATCGGCAACTTCAAGGAACTCAATGTCATCGTCAAGGGTGATGTGGACGGTTCCGTCGAAGCCCTGTCCGACTCGCTCATCAAGCTCTCCACCGAGCAGGTGCGCGTGAATGTGATCCACAAGGCCGTCGGTGCCATCTCCGAGTCCGATATCCTCCTCGCCGAGGCGTCCGACGCGGTCATCATCGGCTTCCAGGTCCGTCCTTCGACCGAGGCCCGCAAGGCCGCCGAGAAGGAGGGCATCGAAATCCGCCTCTACTCGGTCATCTACGACGCCATCAATGATGTCAAGGAAGGTATCGAGGGTCTCCTCGAGCCCGAGAAGAAGGAAGAGGTCACGGCGACCGCCGAGGTCAAGCAGACCTTCAAGATTTCCAAGGTCGGTACCGTCGCCGGCTGTCTTGTCAAGGAGGGCAAGCTGGTCAACAAGGCCCAGGTCCGCCTCATCCGCGACGGCATCGTCGTCTACACCGGCGCCCTCGCTTCGCTCCAGCGCGGCAAGGACGACGCCAAGGAGGTCCCCGCCGGCATGGAATGCGGCTGCAGCCTCGAGCGCTTCAACGACATCAAGGAAGGCGACATCATCGAAGCCTTCACGGTCGTCGAAATCAAGCAGAAGCTGTAGTGCGCCGTCGAGTGAAAGAAGCTATATAATAGCGATTTGCGTAATCAGCCCTGTCGGATACCGGCAGGGCTGTTTGCATATTAGGCGTCAGGCCTGTCATATCCGTTCGACGGCTGATTGTCCTGCGGGGAGACGGCGTGCGGCAGGAGGAGGGTGGCGGCTCCATGGCGGGGAACGGCGGTCGCGGTCGGGGAAAGGGGTTCGTCCGGCTAACTCGCGCGGGGCGACGGAGCACCCCGCGCTCAAACACACGCCGGCCGTCCTGACGGAACACCCCTTTCCCCGGGCTCCTCTGTAACCGTTCCCCTTAATATCCGCCGCCACCCTCCTCCTGCCGCACGCCGTTTGTCCCGGCTTAGGGGAGGACGGTGATCCGGAGGATGCGGCGGGTGGTGGGGGTGACGCGGAGGGAGTCGTCGATGGTATGGCCGACGATGGCCAGGATGTGGTGCGGATCGGTTCCGCAGGCGGCACGGAGGAGGGGGGTAGCGTGTTTGGCCGGGATCGGGATGTGGCGGTCGGTGAACCAGTCCTGGAGCTTTTTGCGGCCGCCGGCACCGAGCGGGCGGATCCAGTCGCCGGGAGTCCAGAAACACTCTTCGAGCAGGGGGCCGGCGGCCCCCGCTTCCGCCGCGCCGGGGATCCGGTCGGCGTCCAGGATGAGGGTGCCGGCGGGTTGCCTGACGGATTCCGTCCCGTCCCAGGGCTCTTCCGTAACCGTATATCGCACAGCTTGTTCCGGTGTGGCTGATCCATCCGGGACCGGACCGGATGCTTCTTCCGGGTGCTCCGCCAGATAGGCCTCGACGATGGCCTGGGCTTCGGTGAAGCGGGCCATGTCCTTTCCCAGCGTTTCCACAAAGGCGGGATTGATTTCCCGGAAGACCGGGAAGACGAGGTTGCGGAGCTTGTTGCGCCGGGCGTCGTTCCCGGCGTTGGTGCTGTCCTCCCGGTAGGGGAGGCCGGCCATCCGTGCGGTGATTTCCTCCCGGGTCATGCCGAGGAGCGGCCGGAGGAGCGGGATGTCGCAACCCTCCACAGGGAGGGTCGAAACGGCTTTCATCCCGCAGAGACCGCGGAGCCCGGTTCCTCGTAACAAATTGAGCAGCAGTGTTTCCGCGTTGTCGTTGGCGTTGTGGGCCACGACGACGGCGTCATAACCGCAGGTCACCGCCGTTTCCGCGAAGAAGCGGTAACGCAGTTCCCGGGCAGCCATTTCTATGCTGATTCCGTGTTCGGAAGCATAGGCCCGCGTGTCGAAACGTGCGACGTGGCAGGGGACCCCGTGCGCCTCCGCCCATTCCCGGACAAAGGCCTCGTCCCCGTCGCTCTCCGCGCCGCGGAGGCGGAAATTGCAGTGGGCGATCCCGAAGGGTCGCCCATTGCCGAGGTACGTCTCGGCGAGGCACATCGAGTCGATGCCGCCGCTGACGCCGAGGAGGTCCATTATTTCTTCGATGCGAAGGTGTAGGAGAAGCCAAGTTCGAGGAATTCCTTGAACTGGATGGCCTGGACATCGTATTTCCCGTCACCGGTGGTGTCCTTCGCAAGGATGGTGTCGTCGTAGATGAGGTTCGTCGAGAAGGTGAGGGCGAAGAACTTCGCCAGCTTCCAGAAGAACTTGTTGTCCCAGTTGACCCGCAGGTTCAGCGGGTTGTGGAGGTAGTTCGAGAAGAGGACGAGCTGGGTCGTGTAGTTGATGTTGTCGTTGATCTGGAACTTGGCGTCGGCCTTGAGCTGCGCACCGAGTTCGAACCGGGAGGCGCGGTAGTAGCTGTCGCGGATATCCGCGGCGGGCGTGTCCTTGTATGCATCCAGCAGTTCCATGCCGTAGGTCTTCCGGAGACTCTCGTTCTGCACGATGACGAAGCCGGCATTGATCGGGGAGAAGTTGACGGACAGCCAGTTGTTGGGTGTCCACAGCACACCGAGACCGAGGTTGATATAGGCGGGGGAGAAGAGGCCGGATTTGAGCTTCCGGGCGTTGAGCCAGTCATCACGCGTCGGCTCGTCGCCGGCGAATTCCTTCGGGGTGCCGTAGTTCCAGTTGTCGTCGAACTGGGTCTTGAAGTCGAAGGAGGCGGAATAGCTCAGGTGGCGGATCGGCGTCTCATAGCCCCACTTGCTTTCCAGGTAGATCCGGTCCTTGTTCTTCTGGATGATCGGTTTGTCCTGGGAATAGAGGAAGCCGTAGTCGAGCTGGAGCCGGTTGTTCCAGATCATCTTGTCCTTCTTGTAGTTCGCGTTGGCATCGATGTAGCCGGCGAGCGTGTAATTGTTGTAACCGCCTGCCACCCAGTTGGTGAGGGAGGTCTGGGTGAAGTTGATGTTGGTCAGGAGGGTCTTGTCCCAGAACGTGGGCTTCGGCGCCGCGGCGGGGACATCCTGGGCGGCGGTAAGGGCGGCGGCCGCTTCGGCGGCGGCCTTCTGGGCGTCCTGCGCATGGGCGGCCGTCAGGGCCAGGCAGGAAGCGGCGAGGAGGGTAAAGATCTTTCTCATGGCTCGGAAACGGTTGACAATTAGTAGGAACGGGCGAAAAGCACCCGCTGGTGCGACGGCTTGCCGGAATAGACGCAGGTCCCTTCCTCCAGGCAGACGGCGCTGTCCACCGGGATGCAGCGGATCGTGGCCTTGGTCTCTTCCTGGATCTTCGCCTCGGTCTCGGCGGTGCCGTCCCAGTGGCAGAGCAGGAAGCCGCCTTTCTCGATCTCGACCTTGAATTCCTCCCAGGTGTCGACCTTGCGGATGGAGCCGTCGCGGAACTGCAAAGCCTTGGCGTAGATGTTCTTCTGGATGTCGTCCAGCAGGCCGATGATGCGCTCGTCGAGGCCTTCGAGGGGCTCGGTGATCTTTTCGAGCGTATCGCGGCGGTGGACCTCCACGGTTCCGTTCTCCAGGTCCCTCGGACCCATGGCGAGCCGCACCGGGACGCCCTTGAGCTCCCACTCGGCGAACTTGAAGCCCGGGCGGAGTGTGTCGCGGTCATCGACCTCGACGCTGTGTCCCTTGGCTTCGAGCGCCTTCTTGAGTTCGTACATCTTGTCGAGGACCGCCGTGCGCTCTTCAGGCGTCTTGAAGATCGGGACCATCACGACCTGGATCGGGGCGAGGGCAGGCGGCAGCACGAGGCCGTAGTCGTCGCCGTGGGCCATGATCAGCGCGCCCATCAGGCGGGTGGAAACGCCCCAGGATGAGGCCCATACATACTGCAGTTTGCCTTCCTTGTCGGCATACTGGACGTCGAAGGACTTGGCGAAATTCTGGCCGAGGAAATGGGAGGTGCCGGCCTGGAGGGCCTTGCCGTCCTGCATCATCGCCTCGATGGTCAGGGTGTCGAGGGCGCCGGCGAAACGCTCGCCCGGGCTCTTGTGCCCGACCACGACCGGCATGGCCATCACCTCGCGGGCGAACTTGGCATAGACATTGACCATCCGCTCGGCCTCCGCATATGCCTCTTCGGCGGTCGCATGGGCCGTATGGCCTTCCTGCCAGAGGAATTCCGCGGTGCGGAGGAACGGCCGGGTGCGCATCTCCCAGCGGACGACGTTGCACCACTGGTTGCAGAGGATGGGGAGGTCCCGCCAGGATTTGATCCAGTTCTTATAGACGCTCCAGATGATGGTTTCGGAGGTCGGACGGACGATGAGCTCCTCCTCGAGTTTCGCGGACGGGTCGACGACCACGCCGGGGCCGTTCGGGTTGGTCATGAGCCGGTGATGGGTCACCACGGCGCATTCCTTCGCGAAGCCCTCGACATGCTCGGCCTCGCGGCTGAGGAAGGATTTCGGGATGAAAAGCGGGAAATAGGCGTTCTTGACGCCGGTTTCCTTGAACATGCCGTCCAGGATATGCTGCATCTTTTCCCAGATGGCGTAGCCGTAGGGTTTGATGACCATGCAGCCGCGGACGGCGGACTGCTCGGCCAGGTCGGCCTTGACTACCAGATCGTTATACCATTGGGAATAGTTGTCGGAACGTTTCGTTACCTCTTTTGCCATAATTTGTTAAATGTCAAATTTTCCTTAAATTTGCTGCGGGTAACGGACGTTTTGGCAATCGGTACGGTAATTGCTATATCTCCTTTCCAAGCGCCCGCTAACCGGACGCAAAGATACTGAAATTTATTTATTATAGGTGATTCGTACTATGAAAAAGAACATCGCACTCTGCCTCGCAGCGCTCGCCGCACTGTCATCGTGCGGTATGGGCGCCGAGTTCTCCTCCACGTCCCGTCAGTTCGAGGACGGAATCTACTATAAACCGACAACCGATCCGACGGCCGTGGCCGTCGAACAGACCGAAACCGATGCGCTCCTCGCCGAGACGCAGAGTGCCGAGCTTTTCCTCCGCGGCGGACAGAACGACACGCTCGTCCTTCCGCAGGGGAAATCCGCCACCCTCCAGTACAAGCCCGACCGCACCATCGTCGTCAATGTGTATGATACACCCGACTGGTACGGCAGCTATTCCTGGGCCTGGTCGCCCTGGTATATGCGCGGCTGGTACGGCTATCGTCCCTGGGCGGACCCGTGGTACTATGACCCGTGGTACCGTACATGGTCCTGGGGCAGCCCTTATGGCTATTACGGCCGATATGGATGGGGCTGGCACTCTTCATGGTACTATGATCCCTGGTACTGGGATTCCTGGTGCTATGATCCGTGGTATTATGACTGGTACGGCCCTTATTACTGCGGCTACTACGGCGGCTACTGGGGCCATCACTACTGGGGCTATCCTTATTATGGATACTATGGCGTCGGCGGTTACTATCACCACCACCATTATGACGGCCACTTCGGCCGCCACCGCTACCAGGAGCCTGCCTCTTTCGCCGGCCGCAGCCATGTGACGGGCACGACCCATTCTTCCCGCGGCCGCGTGACCGGAGGGGCCTCCTCCGTCGCCCGCGGTTCCCGGCTCCCGGCCTCCGGCACGTCCCGTTCGACCGGGACGGTCCGTGCTGCCGGTTCCGCCGCGAACACGGCGGCCCGCCGCACTGCCGCGACTGCCGTCTCCCGTCCTGCTTCCCGCGTGACCGGTACAACGGCACGTGCAACCGGATCGACCTCCCGTGTCTCGTCCACCGGCCTTTCTACGACGTCCCGTGCGACGCAGGCGGGCTCCGGTGCCGTCCGCTCGAGCGGTTCCACCGCCCGTGTATCGTCCGGCAGCACCGCTTCCCGTCCCGCTACCACCACGTACCGTGCGCCGCAGTCCACGACTTACCGCAGCACGACCGGTTCTTCCACCGTCCGGAGCTCCGGCTCCTCGGTTTCCACAAGCAGATCATCCAGCAGCAGTTCCGGCACTTACCGCAACTCCGGCTCCACGACCCGCAGCACATCCGGTTCTTCCGGCAGTTACCGCAGCTCCTCCAGCTCGTCCGGCAGCTACCGCAGCTCCGGTTCCAGCTATTCCGGCGGTTCCTCCAGCCACAGCAGCGGCTACTCGGGCGGCAGCAGCCATTCCTCCGGCGGTTACTCCGGCGGCAGCAGCCACTCCTCCAGCAGCCATTCTTCCGGTGGCGGCCACTCCAGCCGCGGACGATAAAGCGTTCACTTAACGAATTCCTATGGATATGAAAAGATTTTTCACGATAGCCCTGCTTGCGTCCGCCGCCCTGACGGCCGGGGCGCAGAGCGTTGACGACGCTTACCTGTATTCCCAGAACCAGTATTCCGGCACGGCCCGTTCCGTCGGCATGGGCAATGCGATGACGGCCGTCGGCGGTGACCTCGGATCCATCGTGTTCAACCCGGCTGGTTCCGCCGTCGCGGGATACTCCCAGTTCTCCATTACGCCGGACATCACCATCTCTTCGATCAACGCCATGGGCACGCCCCTCAGCGGATCGACGGAACCCTACGGTTTCGAGGACCGCAATGTCACGGCCGTGACGCGGATGTCCCTGCCGAATGTCGGCGCCACGATGCACATCAAGACCGGTCGCCGCAGCGGCCTGAAAGGGTGGACCTTCGGCTTTATCGTCCAGGGTACCAATAATTTCCTGCAGGAAATCTACGCCAGCGGTTCCAATTATGACACCTCCTATGCGGGGTATGTCGCCTCGCTCGCGGAGGGGACCCAGAACAGCGAATTCGCCGCTGCCGATGTGTACAACACCAACCTGCCGCGGGAGGCGATCGTCGGCTACCGGTCCGACATGATTTCCACCTACGGCGGCTACACGGACCGTTACCTCGGCGTCACCGAGCGGGAAGCGGACGGTGTCGTCTCCGTCGCCAGCGGGCTCAACCAGAAATACGGGATGCTCCGCACCGGCACCAAGTATGACATCATCATGAACACGGGATTCAACTTCTCCGACCGCTTCTTCCTCGGCTTCAACCTGGGCATTACCCAGATGAATCTCACCAACGACGAGTACTGGTTCGAGGAGGCGATGGATCCTTCCAAGTTCGCCATCCGTTTCCGCAACCAGGACGGCACCTACACGGAGACCTATTTCGACAATTTCCGTTTCCGCCGTTCCTATGAGTCGGACGGGGCCGGCGTCTATGCGAAAGCCGGTTTCATCGCCGTTCCCTTCCAGGGACTCCGGATCGGCGCCGCCATCCAGACCCCGACGGTCGTGGGCGTCCACGAATCGTTCGCCTTCGACAACCGGACCCGCTTCACCAGCACCGATCCCGGCTACGAGAAATCCGAGGAGGAGAACTGGGCCTACAACCTGAAGACCCCGCTCCGCTTCAATGCCGGCCTGGCCTACACCTTCGACAAGATCGGCCTGGTCAGCGCGGATTACGAGTTGTGCGACTACAGCGGGATGCGCGTACGGTCCACTCCTTATTATATCGACGACTACACCGATCTCAACGGGGCGATCACCGGGACGATGGGCATCTCCCACATGATCCGTGTCGGCGGTGAACTCCGCCCGATGCCCGAGTTCGCCATCCGGGTCGGCTACAACCTGACGACCTCGCCGGAGCGGGACGATGCCGGTAAATACATCCGGGCCAACCGGGAAAACGTTTCCTTCGGCCTCGGCTTCGATTCCCCGGGCTCTTTCTTCGCCGACCTCGGCTTCCGGATGCATTTCCTGCCGGACGACTATTTCCTCGTCTATCCGGATTACATCTTCGATGCCACGGGCGCCGTATCCGGCTACTCGCCGGAGATCCGCAGCAAGCAGGGGCTGTATGACATCCTCCTGACCCTCGGCTGGCGGTTCTGATCCGACCATGGCCTGGTTCCACAAACCCGAGCCGGACGGGGTTCTGCTCCGCCGGACCGCAGAAGGCGATACAGCGGCTTTCGAGTCGCTGTATCGGCGTTATGCGGCGAAGCTCCTCCATTTTGTGACCGGGCTCCTCAAGGATCCGCAGCGGGCGGAGGATGTGGTCCAGAATGTTTTCACGCGGCTGTTCCTGTACCGGAAATCCCTGGCCGAAGCAGGCGGGGCCGTGGAACACTGGCTCTTTGTCTGCGCCCGGAACGAATCGGTGAACATCCTGAAATCCAAGTGGCAGACCAGCGTCCGGCGGGTGGAAGACCCCGCCGTCCTGCCGCACTCCGGTGCGGAGACGGAGCAGCATGTGCTGTTCAATGAGACCCTTGCCCGGCTGGATGCGGCCATTTCGCTGCTGCCGGACCGCCGCCAGGAAATCTACCGGCTCAGCCGCGAGGAACACCTGTCCGCGGCGGAAATCGCCGCCCGGCTCGGCCTGTCGGTCCGGACGGTGGAGAAACACCTCCAGCTGGCCCTGCAGGATATCCGTTCCCGCCTCAATTGATTTTTTTGAAAGAAAAATGAGGCCCCGGTTACGTACCGGGGCCTTTTCATTTGTTCTTATATGTCCATACTCTGTCATGGCACTAACAAAACAACACGATATGAACAGGTTTTTCTCCTTCCTTGCGATGGCTTCCGCTGCTGCATTGACCCTTTTCGGATGCAAGTCGCCGGAACCGGATCCCGTGCCCGTTGGGGCTGAATTCGCAGTGACAAACGCACTCGGCGAGCCCGCCACCCAGTTCCAAGCCGCGGCCGGCGGTGAAGTGATTTCCCTCTCCGTCCGCTCCAATGTAGCCTGGTCCGCAGAGGCGCCCGAATGGGTGGCCGTTTCCCCTTCGACCGGCGATGGCGACAGCGCTGTCTCCCTGACCGTGTCCGAGAATACCGGCGGGGCGCGGACGGGCGATGTGACTTTCAAATACGAAGGCGGCTCCAGCAAGGTGACCGTCGAACAGGCGGCCCCTGCGGCCAAGGGTATCGCCAGCGCCGCGGATTTCGTGGCCTTCGCCCGCGCCGTCAATGCCGGGGAATCCACGGAGGCTTGGGAAAATGCGGAAGGATGGGTGAACCTGCTCGCCGACCTCGACTTTGCCGGCGTGACCGATTTCGAGCCGGTGGGCCATGTGACCGCCCCCTGGGACAGCTATAACCCCGTGGTGAAGGACGGACATCCTTTTACCGGCAAGTTTGACGGCAACGCCCACCACATCAAGAACCTGAAGCTGACCTGCGCCGAATCGGAGGCGGGCCGGCACTTCGGCCTCTTCGGCTACCTGGGCCCGGGCGCCATCGTCCAGAACTTCGTCATCGATGAAAACTGCTCGCTGACGGTGACCGCTTCGGTCTCGATGAGCGTCGGCTTGATCGCCGGTGTGGTCTTTGACGCGACCATCCGGGATGTAACAAGTTATGCTCCAATGACATATAATGGCGGTGCCACAGGCTATTTCCATATGGCCCTGATCGGCGGCCTCTATGCCAAGGACGAAGGCTGCATCGTGGACAGCGTCCACAACCGGGGTGCCATCACGGCCGAGAATTCGGCCAACCTGAATGCCGGCGCGACCGGCCTCCACGTCGCCGGCATTGTCGGCTTTGCCAATGCACCCACCGGCAACGACAAGCGCAACGTCATCTCGGATTGCAGCAACCATGGCGAAATGATCTCCCAGGCCGGGCGTACCGCCGGCATCCTCGGCGCCGCCAACGCCTGCACCGACCTGGTGAACTGCGAGAACCGCGGCAACCAGCTCAATACCATGCCCAAAAACGACGGTACCCGCCTCGGGAACATCGTCTGTTTCACCAACAACGGCTCTTCCATCACGGGCTGCAAGAATTACGGCGACCTCATTTCTACCACCGCCGGTCGCGTAGGCGGCATCGTTTCCCTGCCGAATGCCGGGGAATATACCAACAACGAGAACTACGGTGAAATCATTTCCGACAGCCAGTACCGCGGCGTCTTCTTCGGTTATGTGACCCAGGCGGCCGCCTGGCAGGGCGGCAAGGCCACCGGCAAGGTCGGCACCTATAGCGGCGGCAACCCCGTCTATGACCTCTATCCCGAGAGCGACAAGGTCAAGTACCTCGGCAAGGACGGGTCCTCCGGCAAGGCGACGTACACCGGCGTGGAGATCGACATCGCCACCGGCGACACGCCGGTCACTCCGGACCCGGGCCTGGATGTCCCGGCTTCCTTCCGTATCCTGTTCATCGGCAACAGCTTTACCAAGGACGCCGTCGAGCACCTGCCCGGCATCCTTTCTGCCGCCGGCCTGAACGATATCCAGATGGTCCACATGTACTATGGCGGGCGGACCATCCCTGAGTATAACGACGGCTGGTCCAGTTCCACCGACTACCACTGCTATGTCTGCAATCCCGGCAAGACCGGCTGGACGGATATCAGCGGCAAGAGCCTGGCCGTTGCCGCGGCCAGCGGGAAATATGACATCGTCACCATCCAGGAGCATACCGGGCGGCAGCTCGCCTGGGGCTGGACCGCTGCAGAGGAAACGGCCACGAAGGGCCTTGTGGAGAAGGTGAAGGCCGCCCAGGCCGCCAATGGCGCTTCCCCCAAGTTTTATTATATCCTTTCCCAGGCCTATCATGACCTTTCCAAGGCCCAGAATGTGACCAAGCCCTTCAACAATACCGCCGAGATGTGGACGGTCATCGCCGCCCAGGGCAAGACGGCCGTGGAGACCTGCGGCTTCGACGGTGTCATCTCGACGGGCGCGATGCTCCAGAACCTCCGCACCTCCAGCCTGAACAACAGTTACGGACTGACGCGCGACGGCTATCACATGGACAACGGGCTCGCCCGCTACGGTGCGGCATGCACCGTGTTCGAAACGGTGATCGGGCCGTTCAACGGAAACAAGACGATGGACGGCAACAGCTACCGCTACAACGTCTCTTCCACGGTCGACGGTTCCCGTTCGACGCCGGTGACGGATGTCTCCGCACCGGTCGCCATCCAGGCCGCCCGCCTGGCCATAGAGAAGCCCTATGAGGTAACGAATATGGGCGGAGATACGCCGGAGCCTCCCGGACCGGTCGAGGGCGACAAAATCGCCATTTCCGACGCGGCCGGCCTCAAGGCCCTCGCGGATCGGGTGAACAAGGGCGAGGAGGCGGCGATCTATGCGACGGTGACCCTCACCTCCGACATCGACTGCTCCTCCCTCAGCAACTGGACCCCCATCGGCTACTGTACGATGCCCACCTGGGCCCACAACTCCATGAATACCTCCGGCAACCTCTTCTGCGGCAGCTTCGACGGCCAGGGGCACAGCATCAAGAATCTCCACCTTTCCTTCTCTCCCGGGGAGGCAACCGGCGCCTGGGGCCTGTTCGGCGGCATCGGCAAGGGCGGTTCCGTAAAGAACCTGGTCTTCGACGCTTCCTGCTCGCTGGAACTGTCCACCTCCACGTCCGGTGTCTTCGGCATGCTGGCCGGCCTGCTGGTCGACGGCAGCGTGTCCAATGTCAGGACATATGCTGCGCTGAAGGGTGGCGGCACGTCTTCGCTTCCGAACAACGCCGCCGGCGGCCGCGTCGCCGTGGGCGGCCTGATCGGCTGGGTGATGGCCGCGTCTGCGGACGTGACGACGACCGACCTGTACAACGGCGGCCCGATCGGCGTCTCGGAGGCGGATCCGTTCACCGGCGGCGCCAATGTGGGCACCGGCGCCAACGGCTTCATGGTCGGCGGCCTCATCGGTTTCTCCTCGAACTGCGCCAATTCGTATACGCAGACCCATACGCGCCTGGTCAATGACGGCGTCATCCATGCGAAGACCGGCCGTTGCAGCGGCATCGTCTCTTCGTCCAACCGCTATACCATCCTGAAGGACTGTACGAACAACGGGGACGTCTATTATTATTCCAGCGGCTCCCAGCGTCCGGCCAACATCACCTGCATCCTCGGAGACGGCAGCGTCCTGGACGGCTGCGTGAACCGCGGCGACCTGATTGCTCCGAACTGCGATACCGTCGTCGGCGTCGCCGCCCTTGTCAACGGTGCCAACGCGCAGATCCGGAATACGAGCTGCATCGGCGCCACCGTGGTCGGCAAGAAGGTCGTCATCGGTGCGGTCCAGACCTACAACGGCATGCTCTACGGCAACTGCAACAGTTCCACGGCCGTCTTCAGCAACTGCTCGGTCAGCGGCCGGATCGGTCCTTCCCTCGATAACCTGGAGACCCTCACCGCCGAGAATTACTTCCTCTATGTCGGTCAGGAAAGCAGCAATGCGACGGTAACGAAAGAAAACATTACCTTTGCTGCATCGAATTAACTTTTAACCCTCATTCCGATGGATCTGGACCGTATTGTCGATTATTTCACCGGCCGGCTTTCTCCCCAAGAGGAAGTGGCCGTCCAGCAATGGCTTGCTGAACACGCGGACGATCCGGAAGTGTCCCGTATCCTGGAGTCGCTGTTTTCCGCTGCACCGGAGTCCGCCGACGAAACCGCCGTCGCCTCCGTATTCGGCCGTCTGAAAGCCCGGCTTCATATGGCGTCCGCCCGCCGCCAGCGGTTCTGGCCGCTGGCGGCCGCCGCCGTCCTTGCCGCCGTCCTCTGCCTGCCTTTGGGCTATCGGGCGGGGAAGGACGCGGTTCCGCCGCCGCGTCCAGTGGCGCAGTGGAGGGAAAAGACCGTCCCGGTCGGGGCGACGGAGCGGCTGGAGCTTCCCGACGGCAGCGTCCTGCAGCTCAAGGCCGGCACCCGCGTGGTTTATCCTTCCTTCTTCGACGGGCCGGAGCGGAAGATTTTCGTCGAAGGCGGCATCCATGCCGACATTGCCAAGGATGCGGACCATCCCTTCGTCATCAGCGCGGGGGATGCCTGCCTGACGGTGCTCGGCACCAGTTTCTCCCTGAAATCTTTCCCGGATGCCCGCTGCGTGGAAACCCTCCTGATCGAGGGCTCCGTCCGGCTGGACCTGGCCGCGGGAGAGAGCGGGCGGCATATCCTGCTCCGCCCGGGGAACCTGGTCTGTTTCGACCGGGTGACCGGCGCCGTGGATATCCGGGATGTGGATCCCGCCCTCTTCGGCGATTATGCCAAGGGAAATACCCTGTATTACTATAACGAAACCGTCCAGGACATCGCCATGGACCTCAGCCGGAATTTCGGCACGAAGGTCGTGGTGACGGACGAAGCCCTCGCACGTTCCCGTTACTTCGCCATCTTCTCCAACGGCGAGTCGCTGGACGAGATCCTCGCCGCAATCAGCGCGGGCCGCGGGATGCGGGTTGTCCGGCGGGACGGCGTCATTTACCTGCAATCATCCAATATAACCAAATCATCTAATTAATATCAACTGTCATGTCAACCAAGCACAGATTGTTAGCACTGCTCACCTGCTGCGCGCTGGCGCTCTCCACGGGCGCGTATGCGCAGAAGGTGAACCTGCAGCTGTCCGGGGTGACGGTCGGTGACGCCATTTCGACGCTCAACCGTACGGAGAATTACTCCGTGATCGTGAACTCGGACGAAGTGAATCTCTCGCGCCGTGTCAACGTTTCGGCGAAAGACGCGACCATCGACGAGGTCCTCCGGCAGATTTTTGCCGGCCAGAACGTGGCCTGGGCCATCGACGGACGGCGTATCACCGTCACGGGCAAGCCGCAGGAGCGTGCGGCTTCGCAGGCACGCCCCGCCCTGTTCCGGGGCCAGGTCGTGGATGGGAACGGCGAGCCGCTCCCGGGCGCATCCGTCGTGATCAAGGGCACCTCCAAGGGTGTTTCCGCGGATGTGGCCGGTAATTTCGACCTGCTCGCCAAGGACTTCCCGTTGACCGTGGTGGTCGGCTTCATCGGAATGGCGGACAAGGAAATCCACCTGACCGGCAACGAGCGCCAACCCTATGTCATCGTCCTCAACGAGCAGACCGTCCTGGACGAGGTCGTCGTGGTCGGCTACGGCACGCAGAAGCGCGTGAACGTCACCGGCGCGGTCAGCGTCATCGACGGCAAGGACCTCCAGCAGCGTCCGGTGACCAATGCCGTCGGCGCCCTGCAGGGTGCGGATCCGTCCCTGCTGATCACCACCAGCAGCGGTACCATCGAGTCCAAGAACTACAACGTCTCCATCCGCGGTACCCTCTCGCTCAACAGCGGCGAGCCGCTGATCCTGGTGGACGGCGTCGAGGGCTCCCTGACCCAGCTGAACCCGAACGACATCGCGAGCATCTCCGTCCTCAAGGACGCCTCGGCGACGGCCATCTATGGCACGAAGGGCTCCGCGGGCGTCATCCTCATCATGACCAAGAGCGGCGAGGAAGGCAAGCTCCGGATCAACTACAACGGCCGTTACAGCATCTCCGACAATACGACGCGGACGGACTTCATGACCTCCTCCTATGACTACGTGACCCTCTGCAACGAGTTCTATACGTATCTCAGGGGCTATGGGGCCTGGACCTATTCCGACGACCAGATGGAAATGCTCAAGGAGCGTCGCTATGACGTGACGGAGGATCCTTCCCGCCCGTGGGTCATCCCGGATGTGACCGAGACTTATAAATATGTCTATCTCGGCAACTACGACTGGTACGGCCACCTGTTCAACCGCACCCGTCCCGAGACCGAGCACAACATCTCCGTCTCCGGCGGCAACGACAAGGTCAACTACTACGCCTCCGGCCGCTACCTGTACCGCGAAGGCTTCCTGGGCGGCGTGGCGCAGGATACCTACAACGGCTTCTCCTTCCGTTCCAAGGTGGATGTGAAGGTGACCCCCTGGCTGGTCTATTCCAACAACCTCAACTTCGAGCGCACGCAGTATTCCTACGGCGGCTACTGGGAGATCGACGGTACCGAGGGCCTGAATTCCACGGGCGTCCTCTACAACCTCATCCAGAACGTCGGCCCGAACTACGTCCCGTTCAACCCGGACGGCACGGTCAATATCCAGCCGGGCTTCATGGCCGATGCGACCTCCCCGCTCTTCTCCGGCCGCGGCGGTCCCTATATCGTGGATACCAACGACAACAACCGTACGAACAACTACATCAACATGACCAACCGCTTCACGGCCAAGTTGTTCCCGGGAATGGAACTGGTCGGCGACTACTCCTACCGCCGCCGCGACAAGCTGTCCGCGTACCGTTCGCTTCCGACCCCGAACTCCTATGACAACGCCAACAAGCGGATGTACAAGGGATCCGACACGCTCGTCCCCCAGGGCCAGTTCTACAACGGTTCCGTCTATGACTTCTATGAGGACCAGCGCTACTATTATGATGAGCACATCATCAATGCCTATGCGCGCTACAACGGGACCTTCGGCAAGCACTCGGTCGGCCTGACGGCCGGTGCCAACTTCAACGACTTCCACTCCTCGACCCTGACGGTCAAGCAGAAATACTCCCTCAGCGAGAGCCTCTCCTACATCGACATCAGCCTCGGCGACCCGATCTTCCTGGAGACGGCCAAGAACGGCGATTCGAGCTACCGCACGCTCGGCTACTTCGCCCGTCTGAACTATGACTATGCGGGCAGGTATCTCCTGGAGGTCTCCGGCCGTTATGACGGTTCTTCCCGTTTCCCGAAGGGCCACCGCTGGGCCGCCTTCCCGTCCGTCTCGGCCGGCTGGCGCATCAGCGAGGAGCCTTTCTGGACGCCCATCCGCGACTGGTGGAACAATGCCAAGATCCGCCTCTCGTACGGCTCCCTGGGCAACCAGCAGATTGACAATTTCTACTACTGGGACACCATCTCTACGAGCCAGAAATCCTATACCTTCGACGGCTCCAACAAGATTTCCTCCGCCTCCTCCTCCGCCCCGGTCTCTTCCGGACTGACCTGGGAGACCGTGACGACGAAGAACCTCGGTATCGACCTGGGCTTCCTCCGCGACCGGCTCAACGTGACGGCGGACTTCTATATCCGTGATACGAAGAACATGCTGACCAAGGGCTTCACGACGCCGAACACTTTCGGTGCGCAGGCCCCGAAGGAAAACGCCGCCGACCTCCGCACGACCGGTTACGAACTCTCCGTGACCTGGCGCGACCGGGTCCGCGTGGCGGGCAAGCCGATGTCCTACCGGATCACCGGTACCCTCGGCGACTACAAGTCGGTCATCACCAAGTTCGACAATCCGGAATTCCTCCTGTCCGACAACTATGTCGGCAAAGTCCTCGGCGAGATCTGGGGCTACCGCGCGACGCTGTTCCAGACCGACGAGGAAGCCGCTGCGTATGAGGCCGAAATCGACGACAAGAGCGTCAACAAGGCCGTTTACGCGGGCAAGGCCCCGAACAACCACCTGATGGCGGGCGACGTCAAGTTCCTCAACCTGAACGACGACAAGATCATCACCCCGGGCAAGTCCCTCGACGATACCGGCGACCGCGAGATCATCGGCAACTCCCGTCCGCGCTACCTGTACTCCTTCCGCGGCGACGTGAACTGGCTCGGATTCGACCTCCAGGTCTTCCTCCAGGGCATCGGCAAGATCGACTGGCGTCCGGAGGCGCGGAGCGACTATTTCTGGTCGCTGTACGCCTATCAGCGGCCTTCCTTCGTTCCGAAGGATTTCGAGGCGCAGTGCTGGTCTTCGGAAGAAGGCGCTGACAACAGCAACGCCTACTTCCCCCGCCGCCGTTCCAAATATACCGATTCGAGCATCATCAACACGGACCTCTACCTGCAGAACGCAGCGTACCTCCGCCTGAAGAACCTGACGCTCGGTTACACGCTTCCGTTCAAGGGCAAGGACATCCAGCGCGCCCGGATTTATTTCTCCGGCGAAAACCTCTGGTACTGGTCGCCCCTGAAGAAGCATACGCAGTACATCGATCCGGAGGTGGCCACCTCCTCCGCGTACAACAGTTGTATCTACCCTTACTCCCGGACCTTCACGTTCGGTGTGGACATCACTTTCTAATTCAGGAGGATACGATATGAAAAAGATACTTTTCCCGCTTCTTTCCGCCCTGTGCGTCCTCGCTTGCGACCCGGATTTCCTGACCAAGGCCCCGGAGACCAAGATGGTGACCGGCAACTTCTTCTCTTCCGAATCGGAACTGGCCCTCTGGACGAATGCGTTCTACGTGAACCAGCTCGAAGGGGCCGACGACCTCGGCGACATGACGGCCGACGACCACGTGACGACGGGCCTCAGCTCCATCGCCAAGGGCAACCGAACGCCCTCCAGTGAAGGGATGTGGACCCGCACCCAGTGGGGTTACCTGCGGAATATCAACTATTTCTTCGAGAATTCATCCCGTTGTCCGGACGAAGCCGCGCGCAGGCGCTATGAGGGCGTCGCCCACTTTTTCCGCGCCAAATGGTACTTCGACATGGTCAGCCGCTTCGGCGACGTCCCTTATTATGATTATGTCATCGGTTCCGCGGATACCCTCGGCATGAAGAAGGCCCGCGATCCCCGCGGCTATGTCATGATGAAGGTCCTCGAGGACCTCGACCAGGCGGCCGCCAAACTGCCGGACAACAACGACATCTACCAGGTGAACCGCCTCACGGCCCTCGCCTTCAAGTCCCGCGTCGCCCTCTTCGAAGGCACGTTCCGGAAGTATTTCGCCGGCACGGCGTTCGTCCCGGAAGACAAGCAGACCTTCGACGGCAAGGAGATCAGCTCCGATTGGTTCCTGCGCCAGGCCGCCGACGCCGCTTCCCAGGTGATCGGCCGGAAGAAACTCTATACCGGCAATACGATGGGGCTGGCGACGGCTGCGACCGACGCCTCCTACCGGGAACTTTTCCTGCTGGACGATGCCAGCCCGGACGAGGCGATCTTCGCCCGCCGCTACAACGCGTCCCTGACCATCCGTCACGGCCTGCAGTTCGACTATGCCAACGGCCGCCACAGTGCAACCCACCGCTTTGTCAACCACTATCTCCTGAAGAGCGGGAAGCCGGTTTCCTCGGTCGACGGTTATGACAGGATGGACTATTACACGTCCTTCCAGAACCGCGATCCCCGCATGGCCCAGAGCCTCCACGGCCCGAAATACGTCGCCCTGGACGAGAAAGCCCATGAGACGATCGACTGGGGCAAGCGCACCTGGAGCGGCTACCGGATCATCAAGCACATCAGCAACACCGACCACGAGAACGCCACGACCTCCACGACGGCCTGGATGTTCATCCGTTACGCCGAAGTCCTCCTGAACTATGCGGAGGCGAAGGCGGAACTCGGCGAACTGACGAAGGAGGACGTCAACAAGACCATCGACCCGATCCGCGCCCGCGTGGGCATGCCGGCCATGGGCGATGTCCCGACGGTCATCGATCCGATGATGCAGGAATACTATCCGAATGCGAAGGGCTCCCAGCTCGCCGCCATCCTGGAGATCCGCCGCGAGCGGACCGTGGAACTCTTCTCCGAAGGCTTCCGCATGTGGGACCTGCTCCGCTGGAAAGAGGGCAAGTGGCTCACCCCGAAGCCCACGGGCGGTTTCCAGGGCATCTATGTCCCTGCACTCGGCGAGTATGACCTCGACAGGGACGGTAAGAACGACGTGCTCTTCTATTCGGGCACAAAGCCTTCCACCACCGTCGCTGCGGGCAATCAGATTGCCATCGGCACGAACTTCACGCTTTCGGGAGGCGACTCCGGTTTCCTGACCTATTACGCATCGGAAGACTACACGTGGAACGAAAACCGGGACTACCTGTATCCGGTCCCTTACGAACAGCGCAAGCAGACGGGCCTCGCCCTGACACAGAATCCGGGCTGGGATGATGGTTTGTAGGATGACTATGCGGAAGTATTTATATATGAATGCTTTGATCGCAGGTGTGCTGCTGCTGGCCGCCTGCGGGGAGAAGCCGGCGGTGACGCCCGCCGCGCCGGAAATCATTCCGGCGTCGGTGAGCGTCCCCGCCGACGTCGCCGTGCATTCCGTCCAGGTGAAGGCCGTGGATGCCTGGAGCCTGTCGGCGGACCAGAGCTGGGTCAAGTTCGCCCCTCCCGGGGGCAACGGCTCCCCGGATCCGGTTTCCGTCGAACTCCGGCTCTCCGCCAACAAGACGGGCCGTGAACGGAGCGCGACCGTGACCCTCAAGACGGTCTCGGGCCAGCAGGCCACCCTTTCCCTGACGCAGACCGGGGCCTCCAGCGGCATCGTCGCCGGCATTGCGACGGCCGCTGACCTCGTCGCCTTCTCCGAGGCCGTGAATGAAGGGCAGTCGCTCGACCGTTTCTACGTGAACGGCGCCATTACCCTGACGGCGGATATCGACATGACCGGGGTTCCCTACCTGTCCGCAGGACTGGTCACCGAACCGTTCTCCCGCATCTTTGACGGGGCCGGCCATACCATCAAGGGGATTTCCGCCCCGCTCTTCGGCACGATCCGGGGCGCGACGGTACGCGGGCTCACCTATGGTGTCGCCGGCGACCGGATCGCCATCGAGCCGGTCGGGGACAACCGCTACGGCGGCATTGCCGCCAGTGCGGTTTCGTCGAGTTTCTCCGACTGTACTTTCGGCGCCACCCTCATTGCCGAAAAGACGACCGGCCATCCGCGCATCGGCGGCCTCGCCGGCTACCTCTCCTCGGATTCGAAGATGACCGCCTGCACGAACAAGGGCGATGTCATCTGCGACGGCGAGGGCCTGGTCGGCGGCCTGATCGGTGAGAACGAGGGCGAGATCTCGGAGTGCACGAACACGGGCACCGTCCTGGCCGTCCGTTCTTCCGACGGCCAGTGGGGCCCGGGCTGGGCCTGCGGCTCGAACAAGGTCAAGGCGTTCTTCCTCAAGATGAAGGCCGGCGGCCGGGCAGGCGACTATGCCCTGTACGGCTCCGACCCTTCGAAGGCGCCCGCCGGCATGTACCGCAATGCGGTGTGCCGCCCGAAGACGAACGCCTTCACCCTGGACGGCTCCAACGACCAGGTGACGGTGGACTGGACGCTGGACGACTACTATGCCTGGACTGTCGTCGAGACGAAGAAACTGGCCGAAGGCCTGACCTGGACGAAGTACGACTGTGATGCCGTGCCCCGGATCGTGAATGTCCTCGAGGTGGACCTCAAGAGCACGGAAGTGGAACTGACGGCGGCCTTTGCCGACGACATCGTCCCGAACCCCAACGGCAACGGCAACAACAACAACGGCTACAACAAGCGGGAGACCCTGAGCATGCTCTGCACGCGCAAGCGGGCGGAGGGCCAGGATATCCTCGCCGGCATGAATGCGGGCTTCTTCGACAGCAACGACGGCTTCGGCCGCGGTTTCCACATCGAAGGGGGCGAACCGGTGTTCATCAACAACAAGTCCGTCCAGGACCGCCTGACGAACCATCGCTGGGGATTCACCGTCTTTACGGACGGGATTGCCTCCTGCGGGGTGAAGGCCTTCACGGGAAGGCTCGAGGTCGGCGGCAAGCAGTTCAGCTACTACGCCGTCAACGATACGATCCTCAGGCACAGGAATACGACTTATCCGGTCAACCTCTATACCGCGCGGTACAAGAAAACGCCGCATGCGGGACTCACGAACCCCCTTGCGAAGAATGTGGTCTATGTCGTCGCCGAATACACCGGCGAGCCGATGAAGGTCAACGCCGGCTGGGCCGAAGCGAAGGTCAAGGCCGTTTACGACGGCATGGATTCCCCGCTTTCCGAGGCGCCGTACCTGAGTTCCTCCAAGGAGGTGGCCATCGCCACCTGCACGCAGGAGATCGGCTCGCTCGCCAAGGTGGGCGAAACGCTCCGCCTCCGCTGCGACATTACCGTGGACGGGGTCTCAAGGCCGATCCAGACGCAGATCTCGACCATGTACCAGTTCCTCAAGGACGGGAAGTACGATACCACATCCGTCTCCGAGACCAACACGAACAACACGAACTATGACCCTGTCTCGTTCCCGGTTGTCAGCCGGGACGGTACAAAGGTCTGGCTGGTCGAGGTGGACGGCCGCCAGGAATGGTTCTCGCTGGGCCTCAAGGCCTACGAGATGGCCCGCATCGCCCAGAAACTCGGCGGGTATAACATGACCCGTTTCGACGGCGGCGGCTCCTCCTGTATGTGGGTCTACAACGCTTCCGCCGGCAAGGGATCCCTTGTCAACCGGCCCTGCGACTCGAAAGGGGAACGCAGCTGTATGAATTATATCCTTGTCAGAAAGAAATGATTTCCAATATGAAACGCACACTGAAACTGATGGTGCCCTTCGCCTTGGCGGCCCTTTTCGCGGCCTGCCAGCCGAAAGAGGTGGAGAGCATCCTTACCGTGGACCGGCCCGACATCAGCGGGGTGGCGGCCCAGAACCCGGCCCAGGAGGCGGTCATGATCACCTCCAACACGACCTGGCTTGTCTTTACCCCGAAGTGGGTGACCCCGTCCGTGACCTACGGCAACGGCAACGGGACCGTGGTCTTCACGATTGACAGCAACTACAAGGAGAACCAGAACTCGACGCCGCGCGAAGGCGAAATCGTCATCGAAGGCGGCCGGAAGAGCATCACCATCCCCATCACCCAGGAAGGCTACACCAAGCCCATCGACCCGAACGCCTCCATCGGCGGCATCCCGTCGCGGGAGGAACTCCTCCGCTTCGCCAAAGCCGTCAACGAGGGGCTGGAAGGCCTCGACCGCTGGATGGATGCGACCGGCGCCGTTCTCCTGCTCGACGATATCGACCTGACCGGCGAGACCTGGGTCCCGATCGGCCAGGGCACCTTCACGACGGGGAACGTCCTGGACGGCGGCGCCTTCACGGGCACCTTCGACGGCGGCGGCCACAAGATCACCGGCCTGACGATGGAAATCCCTGCCGACGCCCCTGCGGGCACGACGGCCGGCTTCTTCGGCGTCCTGAACGGTGCGACGGTCCGCAACCTCACCATCGGTACCGGATCCAAGTTCACGTCCCATACGACTGCGCTCGCAGGCATCGGCGCCGTTGCCGGCTATGCCATGGATTCCAACATCATCGAGTGCACCTCTTATGCGGAGATGTCCTCCGACGGCAGCGCGGACAACGTGCGCTTCTGCATGGGCGGTGTGCTGGGTGTCGCGGCTTCCGACGCGAAGGGCTCGGTCGTGGACGGCTGCGTCAACCGTGGCAAACTGACCTCCGTCAATACGGCCAATACCAAGAACGGCGCGACCGGTCTCTCCATCGGCGGTGTCATCGGCTTCACCGATGCGAAGGCCTCCGAGTTCAATGTGGTCAAGAACTGCGTCAACAACGGGGAGCTCGACGTCCAGGCGACCCGTACGGGCGGTGTCGTCGCCACGCTGAACAAATATACGAAGGTCGAGGACTGCGTCAACAACGCCAAGATTTCCTGCTCTGACGTGACCGCCACCAACAGCCGTCTGGGCGGTATCGCCTCCGCGGCCGGCGCCGAGGTTTACCTGACCCGCTGCATCAACAAGGGCGACGTCGTCTTCCCCGTGGCCGGGGACAAGACCCATGGCTATGTGGCCGGCATCATCGGCCAGATCAACAATGCCGCGGTGACCGTGGATGCCTGTGAAAACTACGGCACGATCCTCTCCGACATGTGGTATGACAACACGGAAAAGACGGAAGGCGACAATGTCTATCGTGACACCTTCATGGGCCTGATCATCGCGAGCTGCAATTCCACCGCCTGCACGCTCCGCAACAACAAGGTCGGCGGCAAGCTCGGCCCTTATTCCGCCGCTGCGGAGGTCGTGGAAGCCACTTCCGCGAACTTCATGGAGCTGTTCAGCCTGAACAGCTACCGCAACCGCAAGGCCATCATCGAGGACAACAACGTCTTCGCGGGCGGCAGCGGCCCGGTGGAACCGGAGGAGCCGAAGGTCGGCATCAACAGCGCCGATGACCTCAAGGCCTTCCGCGACGCGGTCAATGCCAGCGGCGACCTCTCCGCCTGGACCGAGGACGGCGTCGTCAAGCTCAACAAGGACATCGACCTCGGCGGCGAGGTGTGGACCCCGATCGGGTCCGCCCTCTACGTCACGAGCAATGCCCCTGAGGGTGTGATGTTTACCGGCACATTCGACGGACAGGGCCACACGGTGGACAACTTCAAGGTCACCATCGCCGCGGATGCCCCTTCGGGCGCGACCGGCGGCCTGTTCGGCACCATCAAGGGTGCGACCGTGAAGAACGTCAGCATCGGTTCCAAGGCGACGTTCCAGTCCCTCGCGACCGATATCAACGTCATGGGCGGCGTGGTCGCTTTCGCCGTCAGCTCGAAGATCGAGAACTGCTCCAATGCCGCCACCTTCTCCTATGAAGGGAAGGCGAACAACAAGCGCACGCTGCTCGCCGGCATCGCCGGCTGCATCGCCGCGACGGACGAAGCGGGCGGTTCCACGGTGAGCGGCTGTGAAAACAACGGCAAGCTGACCGCGAAGAACACCGAAGCCACGAACAACGGTGCGAGCGGTACCTCCATCAGCGGTATCGTCGCCTTCTCGGATGCCCACTCCAGCGTGGCGGACGTCGAGAAGTCGAACCTCGTGACCGGCTGTACCAACAACGGGGAAATCTCGGCGGAAGCCACCCGTACGGCGGGTGTCGTCGCTTCGATGAACAAGTTCAGCAAGACCGAGTACTGCACCAACAACGCCAAGATCACCTGCACCGACATCAAGGCGAGCAACAGCCGCGTCGCCGGCATCGTCTCCGCGATGGGCGCCAACACGCACATCACGGGCTGCATCAACAACGGGGACGTCAGTTACGCCGTGGCCGGCAACGACACCCAGGGCTATGCGGCCGGCATCATCGGCCAGGTAAACAGCGACAACTCCAAGATCGAGGCCTGCGAGAACTACGGTACGATCACCTCCGACATGTATTTCGGCGCGACCGTGTACATGGGCGTGATCATCGGCAACGTCAACAACAAGGTGCTGACCATCACCGGCTGCAAGGTCGGCGGCGCCATCGGCCCCTTCACGCCGACGGCCGAGAAGCCGGTCATCACTGTAACGGCCGACAACTTCGACAGCCTCATCTGCCTGGAGACCACCAAGGTGGCGAAACTGGTCAAGGATGGCAACGTCTTCGGCGCCAAGTAGTTCCTGCACATCCTCCAACAAAGGAAGGGCTGGCCCGCGACGGGTCAGCCCTTCTTTCATGTCCGGTGGGGGGTTATTCCTCCAGCCAGGCGCCCAGTTCCGTGTAGATCTTGTTGGCGATGAAGTTCATGCCGTTGGAATCCGGGTGGACATGGCCCGTGTCGTACTTGGTCTGGTAGACCGTGTCGCGGAAGCCGTTGACGGCGAGCAGGTCCACGACCTTCGCGCCGTAGTGGTCCGCGATGGTCTGGATGCAGGTCTGGATGCCGGCGGAGACGGAGTCGCCGATGATGCAGACGATCTTCACGCCGGGGTGCCGCAGCTGCATCATCCGGAGCAGCTTCGTGTAGGAGTGGCAGAAGGTGCTGAAATCCAGGTTCTCCGCGTCGGCAATGGTCTTGCAGGCGTCCGCGTCGGCGAAAATGGCGTCGAAGACGGACTTGGCGGGCGCGGCGCCGCGCATCGTGTAGCCCGGCGCGAGCTGTTCGCCGTAGTTGTGGCCATAGTCGTTGGTGCCGCCGTGGATCACGATGATGTCGGGGCGGCCCATGCCGTTGCACTCGACGAAGCGCGAGCAGAAGTCGTGGCCGTACCAGTACTGGCCCGTATTGTTCGGGTCGGAGTTCTCCGTCACGGTCGAGTTGGAGAACGAGAGGTTCATGTCGAGCACGGCATTCTGCATGTAGTCATAGATCAGCCGGTACCACCAGGTCTTCTCCACGGTGGTGACGTCGCAGTTGCTGCCGTTGGGGTAGTGCGAGGTGTAGCCGTTCGGCATCCAGCCGTAGAAGGTGGAGATGGAGTCGCCGATGATGCTGACCCGCTTGGGGTTGACCGGTTTTTCCTTCGGATTCGTGTCCGCGGGGATGCCGGCGGGGACGGGATAGCCCTCCGCATCGGCCACCCATTCGCTCCAGGACCCCTTCCCTTCGTTCATCAGGGCGAGCAGGGTCCCGTCCGTCATGGCCTGGGTGGCAAGCGCCTGGCAGTTGTCCCGGGTCTCATAGGTATTGGAACCGGCGGCGCAGAAGGCGAATGCGGCGTCGTGGTGGCAGCGGGTGTAGGTGACATTCTGTGCCGAGCAGCGGCCCAGGACGCTCCCGTAATACTTGAGTCCGGAATCGGAAAGGGAAGCGCCCCGGAAGGCAAAATCCCCGAGGGTGGCGGACGTGCAGCAGTTCTCGGCGGTGGCTGTCGCGGTGCTCTGGTAGCCGATCAGGCCGGCGAAGGCGCCGATGCTCTGGATCACGCCGGATACGAAGCCGGGCCGGGCGGTGCAGTTCGCGATGCGGATCGTGGCCGTTCCCTGCACGAAGGAGATGAGTCCGGCGGCGAGGGCATAGCTGTAGCTGTTCTTGCCGGTGGAGGTGATCTCCCCGCCGACGGCCGCGCAGTTGGTGACTTCGACCGTCGCACCGGCCTTGTTGGCGTTGAGGAGACCGATGAGGCCGCCGTTCTCGTACAGGCCGGTCACGTCGCAGTAGGCGGCGCAGCGGTCGATGACGAGCCGGGCGCCGTCGGTGGCATTGCCCATCAGGATCTTGCCGACGATGCCGCCGTTGTCGTGTCCGCGGGAGCGGATGGAAGCCCGGCTGCCCGCGCAGCATTCCTGGACCGTACCCTGGACCAGCTGGGCGACGATGCCGCCGGCGCACTGGTTGCCCGCGGTGACGCGGCCTTCGCTCCTGCAGGCGGAGATGAGCGTCTCTTCGCCCAGGGCGGTTCCGCAAATGCCGCCGGCGTAGTAACTTCCATACACGCTGGAGCCGTCCTGCAAGGTGCAGCGCTCGATGACGGTGTTCTGGGATGTGCCCACGAAGCCGCCGACCTGGTTGGAGATGGCGGTAATATCGGCGCGGACGGTGCAGTCCTTGATGGTGCACTTGCTCGTGCGTCCGGCGACGCCGGCCGTGTAGGAATAGTTGCTGAGGTTTCCGCTGCTGAAGAGGACGCCTTCGACGGCGCAGTCCTCAATGGTCGTTCCCTTGGCGTAGCCGGTCACGCCGGCGCAGTAGTAGCCGTTCGTGGAGATATCGATGTCCTTGAAGCGGATTCCCTGCAGGGATGCGCCGTCGGTGAAGCCGAAGGGCGCGGCGGGGGAGGGCGTCGTGGCCTTGATGGTCATGTTCCTGACCGTGTGGTCGTTCCCGTTGAAGCTGCCCTTGAACGGATGGGATTCCGCGGCGCCGAAGAGAACCGGCGTCAGTCCGGTGAAATCGATGTCGGATGCAAGGCGGTAGCAGGCCTTGGATGCGGCGTCCGACGCGTTGGCCGCGGTGGCCAGCGCATTCCACTGGGCGGCCGTCACGATGACGTACGGGTCTTCCGCCGTACCGCTTCCCTGGGCGTCTCCCGCGCCGATCTCATCCATCAGGAGCAGGGTGCGGCGGGCGATGGTCACCGCACTGGAGGTCTCTTTCCGGGTCCCGGCGATGGGCTCGCTGCCCTTGAAGAGTTCGACGGAAAAACGGAAGGAGCCCGTCGGGACGGGCAGATAGAAGGCCGACGGGCCGGCTCCCTGCGGGATGCGGACCGTCACCTGGTTGTCCGTCGTGGCGGAGGAGGTCCGGATCTGGCCGTCGCTGATGGGGAAATCCCCGGCGATCTTCGCGTCCGCCGTGAAGACAAGCCGGTCGGCATCGTCCGGAATCCCCTCGTAGCGGACCTTGATCACGCCGCCCAGGTGCTTGAAGGAAGCGTGCTTCCCGTCCTTGATTTCGGTCGCGATCATGGCCGCGCGCGTCTGTCCCTCCGAGAAGGTGAATTCCGCCGGGAGGGTGACGGTGGTTTCATCCTTGGCGATATCTCCCGGGATGACGGCTCCGCGGAGGACCGTCACGCCCTGGGCGTCGCCCTGGAAGGTGGCGACGGTTTCGCCGGCTCCGTCGGCAAGGGTATACGTCCGGTTCCCGGCGTCCGTGAAGAAGGTGATGATATCATCGGCCGCCCAGGAAAAGGCGCCGTCGTCGGCAAGGGATACACGTGTGCCCGCTTCGAGGGATGCGGTCATGGTGCCCGAAAGGCAGGGGACTGGCCGGTCCTGCTCACGGGTACAGCCGGTGATCGCCACCAGGACTGTTGTAATCAAAGGGAAAAGTCGGTTCATTGTTTGGTGGATTTAGTGGATTTCAGGGAATCAATAGCCCAGCCGGGCGAGGGTGGCTTCCGCATCGGGCACGGTCTGCGCTGCGTCCTTGTTGCGTAAGCCCTTGTCAATCAGGTATTGCAGGGTCATCTCGGTGCGGTTGGTGAAATAGCCGTCGGCGAGGTTGACCTGCGCGTCCATCTGGGCGGTGGAGTCGAAGGAGTAGGGGTGGTTCAGCATCCCGCTGCGGCGGACGAGCTCCGCCTGCCAGGGGGCGTTGAGTTCCTCGTAATTGTTGGGCTCTCCGGCGATGGAGGGGCCGGAAATGTGCGCGCCGTTGTCCTGGGCCCATTTGAGGATGGCCGCGAAGCCCTCCGGCGTGGCCAGGTCGCCGCCCGCGATCTCTTCGGGGCAGGGCGGCCAGAGGAGGAAGCACATCGGGACACGGCCCTGGAAAAGGGCATGGGCCCGCTGCAGGGAGGCGGGGGAGAAGGTCTGGAGGATCACTTTCCCGTTGGTATGACCCACATTGACCTTGCCGTCCTTGTAGAAGGCCGTCTCGGTCTCAGGCCGGGTGATGATGTTCCAGCCGGCCGCGTCGAGGATGTCATAGATGCGCTGCTCCATGTCCTCGGGATTGACCGCGGGCTCCTTGAACTCGATGTAGATGCCGGGCCGGTTGCCGGTGTCCTCCGGGTCGGGGATGTAGGCCTCGGAGAAATCGTAATCAATGATTTCCAGATACTTCCCGCTCTCGGCGGCAATTTCTGCAAGGGTCCTGCCAACGCAGGATTCCCGCCGGTGGAAGGGGAGGATGCGCCGCCCGTCGCTGCCGCGCCGGAGGCATTTCCCCTCCGCATAGGCGATCTGGTCCTGAAGGGCAGAGACGTACTGGCCGTTGGCGTAGGCGAGGGACCCGCGGTCGCGCGAGCCGTCGTAGCCGGCGGCATAGCGCGCCCGCGCCTGCCCCGGCCGGGCGGCATTGAACCATTTGCCGGCATCCAGGGTCAGCAGTTCCGCATAATAATAGGAAGCGGCGTAGAACGGCCGGAAGGTCTCCTTGTCCCGCTCGACCTGGGCCTCGGCGTCCTTCCGGGTGAAGCCGAGGGCGAGGTAGAGGTTGACCCGGCAGGCGGGGATATCCGCGCCGAAGACCTCCTCGATGTTCGTCGTGCGGGCCAGGTTTTCATCGTGGTTGGCGAGGATAACCCCGTCCTTGGTGCACTGCAGGTCGGATTCCAGGTAGTCGGCGCCCATTTCGCGCGCCCAGCGCCAGGCGCTTTCCGTCTCCTCCGGGGTCCAGTAGGTCGAGCCCCGGTGGGCCATCACGGCGCGGGCGGGGACATAGTCCCGCACCTTCGCCATCTCCCCGTCCAGCACCTGGACGGGCGTCGCCTGCCGGCAGGCGGCGAGCGCCGGGAGCAGAAGCAGCACCGCGGCGCGGAAGAAACGGCAGCACATGATCAGTCGCCGTAAGGGTTGGCGTTGTCCCACTCGGGGAGGAGGAGGCCGTGGCGGTCGACGCAGTGGTCGTGGATCGCCCGTTTCCGCTCCTCGTCCAGGGTGTTCCACCAGCGGGTGCAGGCGGGATAACGGACCATTTCCTCATCGACGACTCCGTCGGCAGCGGTCTTGGTGAGGGCCTTTCTTGCGATTCTTTCTTTCTGGGTGACGGCCAGGGACGACCACCAGATCTCAAATTCTCCGTGCATAGGAATTGGGTTTTCGTTTCAGTGGCATAAAGGTAATCATTTTTTCCGTTCCGACCGCCATTTTGCGTTGCGATGCGGAAATGGACCTTGAATGGACCTTTTCGTTTTGTGCCCTGTGCGTATCTTTACCCCGCTTCGCAGCGAATGTTGTAAGTGAACCGGAAATAAGAACCTGCACCACCGGTGGCATTTACCCGGACAGGGCTGCGAAGCAGCAGACACCGGTGGTGCAGGTTCTTATTTCACA
>JAEEVC010000012.1 GCA_016287075.1 Bacteroidales bacterium
CCCGATCTCGACCGGGAGGCCATGGGTATCCCAGCCGGCCCGGCGGGCGACCTTGAAGCCCGTCTGGGTCTTGTAGCGGCAGATGGCATCCTTGATGGAACGGGCCATCACATGGTGGATGCCCGGCATGCCGTTGGCGGACGGCGGCCCTTCAAAGAAAATGAACTCCGGCGCGCCCTCGCGCAGTTCCAGCGAACGTTCGAACGCATGAAGCCGCTGCCAGCGCTCCAGGACGGCATTTCCCGTCGCGACCAAATCCAGCCCTTTGTATTCTTTGAATGTCATATTTTTTGCCTAATTTTGCAGTCCGCAAAGATACGCATTTTCACGATAGATTCCAAAGAATGAACCCGCTGGATATCATCCTCCTCATCTGTTTCCTCCCGGCCGTCATCCGGGGCCTTTCAAAGGGCTTCCTCGAGCAGGCCATCTGCCTGGTCGGCCTGTTTGTCAGCGTCTGGGCGGCCTTCCGTTTCTCGGAACTGGTCTGCGGGTGGATCCAGCCGTATCTGGAAGTGTCGGAAACCCTCCTGCACGTGATTGCCTTCGCCATCGTGCTGGTCGGCATCTCCGTCGGGGCCCTGCTCCTGGCGAAACTCCTGACCAAGCTTTTCGAGGTGGCGATGCTCGGCTGGCTCAACAAACTGCTCGGCGTCGCCTTCGGCCTCCTGGTGACCGCCCTCATCCTCGGGGTCGTCATCGTCCTCTTCGACACGGTCAACATCCGTTTCGGCCTCGTCAAGGGCGACATCCTCGACAATTCCCTCCTCTACGGGGCGGTCAAGGACTTCGCCTACTTTGTATTCCCCTACCTGAAAGAACTGCTGCTCAAGCAATAAGACCATGACACGCATCCTCCTGATCGAGACCTCCACCGCCCTGTGTTCCGTCGCCCTCGCCGAAGACGGGCGCATCGTCGCCACCCGGGAAAGCGCCGAACCGCGCGTCCACGCCGCGATGACCGCCCCGTATGTCAAGGAAGTGCTCGGCGACCGCTCCGTACGGGACCTGGACGCCGTCTGCGTCGGAAAGGGACCGGGCTCCTATACCGGCCTCCGGGTCGGCGTTTCCACCGCCAAGGGCCTCTGCTTCGGCGCCGGGATCCCCCTCCTCTCGGTCGGAACGCTCGACACGCTTGTCTATCAGGCCCGCGCCGAAGGACTCCTGCCGGAAGGCTGCCGCTACGTCGTCCCGATGATCGACGCCCGCCGGATGGAAGTGTATTCCGCGGTCTTTACGCCGGACGCCCGCCAGATCCGTGAGACGAAGCCGGAAATCATTGATGCATCGTCTTTTGCGGACCTTCTTTCCGAAGGGCCGGTCCTGTTCATCGGGGACGGTGTCGACAAGTGCCGCGAGGTGCTCGCCTCGCCCCGCGCCTGCTTCGCCCCGTGCGCCCCGAAGGCCGCCTCCATGGCCGTTCCGGCCTTCGCCGCCTTCCGGGAGGGGCGCTTCGAGAACGTCGCCTACTTCGAACCTTTCTATCTCAAGGAGTTCGTTGCGACCGTCCCCCGCAGGAACCTGTTTTCCGCCCTGGGGAAATGATGCGGAAGATCCTCATCGCAGCGGCGCTCCTGCTGGCATGTCTGCCGGCCTTCTCCCAACCGCGCACCTTCGTCCTGTCCGGCTATGTCCGGGACGCGGAAAGCGGTGAACCGCTTCCCCAGGCGGTCGTGTACCTGGAGGACCGCAAGACGGGGGTCGCCGCCGATGCCGTCGGATTCTATTCCCTGCATGTCCCCGCCGGGAAACACACCGTTTACTGCGCGTATTTCGGCTATGTGACGGAAGAGGCGCCCCTGGAGATGAAGAAGGCGCAGAAGCTGGATTTCCACCTGAAGACGGACCGGAGCGAGCTCGAGGCCGCCACGGTCTTCTCCCGGTCCAAGCGGGACGAGATCAAGCTTCCGCAGATGGGCCTGGAACGGGTGGACGCGGCCCTCGTGAAGAAAATGCCCACCCTCATGGGCGAGGCCGACATCATCCGCGTCATCCAGATGATGCCGGGCGTCCAGACCCCGAGCGAGGGTTCCACCGGCTTCAGCGTCCGGGGCGGCGGCATCGACCAGAACCTCATCCTGATCGACGGCGCCCCCGTGTACAACTGCGGCCATTTCCTCGGCTTCCTGTCCATGTTCAACGGCGACGCCATCCGCGGCGCGGACCTGTACAAGGGCGATTTCCCCGCATCCTACGGCGGACGGCTGTCCTCGGTCCTGGACATCTCGACCAGGGACGGGAACAACCGCAATTTCAATGCGAACGCCTCCTTCGGCCTGATCACCTCCAAACTGTTCCTCGAGGGGCCCGTCGTCCCCGGGAAACTGTCTTTCATGCTCGCCGGACGGCGGACCTACATGGACCTGCTCGTGCCCTTCATCGGAAAGAAGCTGCCCGACAAGACGCAGATGTACTTCTATGACCTGAACGGCAAGCTCAGCTGGGTCGCGGGCGAGAAGGACCGGGTCTATCTCAGCGCCTTCAGCGGCAAGGACGTCTTCGGCTTCAGCATGCAGGAGTTCAACCTCGCGGAGATGGTCTTCGGCTTCGCGAACCATACCCAGTCGCTGCGCTGGAACCATGTGTATTCCCCGCGGCTCACCTCCGATGTCATCCTGTACAACTCCCTGTACCGCAATGACATCGGCACCGAAATGGACGGCGCCGACTTCGATACCCGGCAGGAAATCCGAGAGACCGGGCTCAAGGCCGGATGGACCTGGTACCTGAACGAATCCAACACCCTGAAGGCCGGGCTCCAGGCAGCGTATTTCGGCGTGGTCCCGGGCAATACGGTCCCCCGGAACGAGGATTCGATGGTCAAGGAGGTCCGGCTGCCGGAGAATTTCGCCTTCCAGGCCGCCGCCTACCTGCAGAACGAGCAGAAGCTCGGTCCGCTGACGCTCCGTTACGGACTCCGCTTCGCCTCTTTCTACACCCTCGGCCCCACCGACCAGAAGTATTTCGACCCCGTGACCCACGAACTTACGAAGACGGTTCCGGTGGAAAAGGGGAAAGTCATCCGGCGCTTCTCCGGGCTGGAGCCGCGCATTTCCGCTTCCCTGCCCCTCGGTGACAGTTTCTCGCTCAAGGGCGCCTGGGTCCGCAGTTTCCAGTACCTCCAGCAGTCGCGGATCAGCATCACCGGAAGCCCCGTGGACGCCTGGTTCACGGCCTCGCCGAACGTGGAGCCGCAGCGGTCGGACCAGTATTCGCTGGGGGTGAATGCCCTTCTGTCCGGGGAGGCGCTGCAACTCTCCCTGGAGGGCTTCTACAAGGACAACCGCAACACGATGGACTTCGTGGACAACCCGGGGCTCGTCCTGGCCGACCCGGACCGGGAGGGCCTCCTGCGCTTCGGAACCTCCTGGTCCTTCGGCACGGAGCTCATGCTCAAATACGATTTCGCCCGCTGGAACGGCTGGCTGTCCTACACCTGGTCCCGGTCCTGGTACCACATTCCCGAACTGAACGGCGGGAAGCCGTATCCCTCGCCGCTGAACCACGAGCACGCCGTCAACTTCGTCCTCACGTACGATTTCTCCAAGCGGCTGGCCGCCTCCACGGAATGGGTTTTCTACAGCGGGTCGCCCACCACCTATCCCGTGGGCCGCTTCAACTACAAGGACCGCTGGGTCCCCGTCTATTCCAGCCGCAACGAGGACCGGTTGCCGGACTATCACCGGATGGACCTTTCCCTGACCTGGCGCACCCGGCGCCGGATCGCCGGAAGGCGCTGGGGCACAGAATGGAACCTGTCGCTCTACAACGCGTATTCGCGCCACAACGCCTGGTCCATCGCCTTTACTTATGACCGGGAAAAAGAAACGGCGAAGGCCGGGAAGATCTACCTGTTCACGATCATTCCCGCCATTTCGTGCAACATCCAGTTCTGACCGATGAGAAAGAAGTTCCTGATCCCGCTCCTGCTGCTCCTGACGGCCTGCACGGAAGACATCGACCTCCGCTCGCGGTCGGATTACCACGACTATCTCACCGTGGAGGCAACCCTCAACGACCGGCCGGAAGACGTCCAGCAGGTCATTCTCTCCCGCTCCATTTCCTATTTCAACGACGAGCCCCAGCCCATGGTCAGCGATGCGTCCGTCCAGGTCAATGACGTGGTATTCAATGAGATATCGGACGGAGTCTACCAGGCCCCGGACGGATACGCCTGCGAAAGCGGCGTGGAATACCGGCTCCGGATCCGGCTCTCCGACGGCGCGTCCTACGAGGCCGAGGCGACGATGCCGGAGCCCGGTTTCCGGATGGACGCCATCGACTACGCCTTCGCCGGCGGGAAGACCCTGGATTCGGACAGCCTCTGGACCGTCGGCGTCTGGGGCCACGAGAAGGAGATCGACAGTTACTATTTCGGGACACACGCCGTCAACGGGCTCTACCAGCCCTTCGTGATGGGCAAGGTGACCGACGACAAATTCTTCAACCACAATGAGGTAGCCGGATTCCCGATCGAAGCCCTGCTCCAGTCGGAACACCTCCGGAAGCGCTACGGGGACTGCTTCAAGTACCTGGAGGCCGGCGATGTGATCACCCTGGAACTGTGGACCCTCGAGAAGGGCTATTACGATTTCCTCCTGTCCCTGACGATGGGCGGCGTATCCATTCCCCTCTTCTCGCCGCAACCGGCGAACGCCCCGACCAACATCCGGGGCGAACATGTCCTGGGCTACTTCGCCGTCTGCCCGGTCGCCCGTGCCAGCATCACGGTAGACGATCCCTTCCGCCCGTATTTCAAGCGGATGTTTCCGTTCCCGTAGCGGTGGAGCGGCTTATTACAGTTTGGATTCCAGATAGTTCCGGAGGGCAGCCTCCCCGTCGATCGCGGGCGCGACGTCAATCTCGCCGTTTACGATGAAAGCGATGCGCGGCAGCGCTTCCACCCGGTAGAAGCCAAGATACGGAGAGGAAATGCCGCGGGTGTCGCAGACATTGACCCAGGGCAGTTTCTGGTTCTTCACGATCCGGGCCCAGTCCGTCTTGTCGATGTCCAGGGAGACCGAGAAGATGTCCAGACCGCGGCCGTGATAGGCCTCATAAACCGGCTTGAGCACGTCGAGATTGAACATCTTCTGCTCGTCGGTCGCAGCCCAGAAGTACAGGAGGACAACCTTCGAAGCGGCTTCCACCTCGCTGAGTTTCACCTTCTTCCCCGTCACGTCGGGGAGTTCGATGTCCACATAGCCCGTTTCACCGGCCGCGTCGATGCGCGACTGGAGTTCCAGCAGCTGGAAGCGGCGTTCGGCCTCCTTGTCCAGCGCCTTGACATAGCGGGATTCGGGCCAGACCGTCTTCAGCGAATCGGCGATGGTCCGGAAATGGATGGCATCCGTCAGCTGGCTGAACACCGGGAATCCGGTATCGACCTCCTGGAAAAGGACGGGGACCGCGGTCATCGACTTCCGGTTTCCGGAGAGATAGGCCAGGGCCTTGCGGTAATAGGCGATATAGGCGCGGGAAATCTCCGCATTGACCTCCTGGGCGGCCGGCGTGCCTTCCACGGCGGCGTATTTCTCCCGCAGCCGCAGCATATCGAGCAGGAAGTCGGTATAATCCTTCTCCACCTGGCGGAGCTTCAGGCATTCTTCCGAGCCTTCGACGGTATAACGGCCGAGCGTGTCGGCGTACACCGTCACCGCGTCCCCCTGCTCCAGCAGGAGGGAGGCCACCTTCGTGTCCTTATAGAAGAGGTAGAGGAATTCCGGCTTGCCCGCCTCGATGGACGGCCGGTACGAGAAGGTGCCGGCGGCGTCTGTCTTCAGGGTATCGAGGGTCTGGTACCGGTTGATATCCAGGAGTTTCACGATAACTTCCGCTTCCGGTGCGTCGGCGAGGTGCCCTTCGATCCGCGTCTGCTTCTGGCAGGCGGCCAAGGCGACGACGGCTGCCGCGGCAGCCGCAATGAGCCTATAACTTTTCATATTCGGCGTGGATGGCGTCGGCGATACGTTTCATTTCCTCCGGGGAGAGCTGCAGCTTCTCCTTGCGGAAATCCATGTCGGACTCGCTCTGGAGCGGGACCAGGTGGATGTGGGTGTGGGGCACTTCCATCCCGAGGACGGCGACGCCGACCCGCTTGCACGGGACGGCCGCCTTCAGGGCGATGGCGACCTTGCGCGCGAATGCCATGAGGCCCGTGTAGGTCTGCTCATCCAGGTGGAAGAGGTAGTCGTCCTCGACGTGGCGCGGGATCACCAGGGTGTGGCCCTTGGCGAGCGGGGCGATGTCGAGGAAGGCATAAAAGTCTTCATTCTCAGCGACTTTCCAGGAAGGAATCTCCCCGGCGGCGATGCGGGTAAAAATCGTAGCCATGCTAGATGGAGATATCGAGGATTTCAAACTTCAGCGTACCCGCCGGCACTTTCGCTTCGACGGTCTCACCCTTGGCGTGGCCGATGAGGGCCTTGCCGATCGGGGTCGTGGCGGCCAGCTTGCCCTTGGCGAAATCCGCCTCGGTCTCGCCGACGATGGTGAAATCCATCACCATCTTGTTGGCCAGGTTGCGGACCTTCACCTTGGAGAGGAGCTGGACCGTGTCGGTCGAGAGCTTGGACTCGTCGATGACACGGGCGTTCGCCACCTTGTTCTTCAGCCGTGCGATCTTCACTTCCAGGAGCCCCTGCGCATCCCGCGCAGCGTCATACTCCGCATTTTCGGAGAGGTCGCCCTTCTCCCGCGCCTCCGCAATCGCTGCGGAGATGACCGGCCGCTGCGCCAGGGCGTCGGCCAGTTCCTTCTTGAGACTGTCAAGACCCGCCTGGGTCAAGTACTCGATTTCCATATTCTTTAAAATTTTAATATTCAGCGGATTCGATAATGAAAAAGGAGTCCTGCCCTTTTTTGCGGCAGAACCCTCTTCCATTTGCAAAGGTAGCAATTTTTTTCAGAATCGCAATCCTTGAAGAAAAGTCAGCGGAAAGTATGCACGTCAATGCTGCATAAAAAGAAAGGATCCATTCAGAACGTGTCCGGGAAATCCTGCTGCCGGGTCAGGGTCGAGCAGGTGTAGGTGTGCGTCACGTCTCCGCCGGGGAGCCTGTGGGTCAGGCGCGCCTCCCAGCCGGTCAGGTCGGAAGGGTTGCCGGAGGCCGGCTTGAAATACCAGTAGTGGCTCACGGTCTTCTTGCCGAAGGAATCCGTGGTCTTTCCGAGCACGTTGTAGTAGTAGGAGGACATCGCCGCGTTCGCGCACGAGCCGTTCGTGATCCGCGTGAAGTCGCCGAGCTTGGTGCCGGTGGCCTTGTCATACATCTCGAGGGTCCAGAACGTGTTGTCCTCGTTGAAGGTCTGGGCGACGAAGCATCCCTTGTTGTTCTTGTTGCCGATGATCGAGAAGCCGAGCGAACCGACCGGCTGGGAGGGGGTGTACCAGTTGAGCGGGTATTTCCCGGCGTCGTAATAGACCTCGTTTCCGTCGAAAATCCGCAGCTGGTAACCGATGTCCTTTCCGGTCCCCTTGAACTGCCAGTCCCGCATGTGGGCGCCTTCGACGGTGTAGATAGTATAGCCGTTGGGCTCCCCCGTCGTGGTGGAATTGCAGGCCCACCAGGCCCCGCAGGCCGCTCCGTGGACATGTTCATAGAGGGAGAGGCCGCCGGCGCACGGACGGTTCGCCTTGGACGAACTGTAGATATAGTTGCGGGTCAGATGGGTGTGGCCGATCATCAGGTGCGCCTCCTTGAATTGCTGCAGCAGGGACAGCACGTCATAGAAGTGCTGTTCGTCGGCATTGCAGAAGGGCTTGTGGGCGCAGAAGATGACCATCTTGCTCCCCTGGTCCGGCACGGCTGCAAGGTCCTGCTTCAGCCATTCGAACTGGGTGTCCGTGAAACCGCTGTCGTGGCTCCAGGTCCGGCCGTTGCTCTTGCTCGAAGTCTTCTGGGTCTGCACGAGGATGTTGTCCATCACGACGATATGCACGTCCCCCCGGTTGAACGAGTAGTCGGTGGGACCGAACTGCTGGATATAGGTCGCCGTGGCGGCATAGTCGTCGGCATCGTCGTCGGAGGTGTCGCTCACGCGGGCGTCATGGTCATGGTTGCCGATGGTCTGGAAGAAAGGGATATGCCAGCCCGGGGCGGCGCCCACGTCGGACATGGCATCCCGCATCGACGGCCACATGTCGCAGCTGTCATAGATAATGTCGCCCAGGGTCATCGCATAGACGTGGGAAGTGCCGGCGAGCGTGGTCCGGATGTCGGCCATCGTCTCGTCCGTGTAGCGCTTCACTTCCGCCGTTTTGGAGCACTGGGGGTCGCCGATCCCGATAAAGGTCCACGTCGTCTCCTTCTCCGCCAGCGGCGTCAGGGCGAAATCCGTCCGGACAACCTTCCCGCTCTCGGGGGTTATCGCCTTGTAAAACAGGGGAATACTGGGATGGTCCGGCTCGGTTTCGATCCGATAGTCCGCCGGGGTGGAATAATAGACGAGACGGGTCCGCGCGTTCGATTTGAACTGGTACACGCCGTTCGCATCGGTCTGGACGCAGGTGTATCCGTCGGTGACGGTGACGCCCGCGATGCCGTTTCCGTCCGCCGTGCTGGTGATGCGGCCGGCCAGGTCGTTGCCTGCAAGGATCAGCGTACCGGCGATGGTATTGCCGTCCTCTTCCGGCTCCTGGGGTGTCGGATCCACGGGGACAGGATCGGACGGGGTCGGATCGACCGGAACCGGCTTATCCGGTTCCACACCGCCGCAGGCGGAAATAACGGCTGCGGAGAGGCTGATCAGAAGAACAAGGGAAGTCCTTTTCATAATTGTTGTAATGATTATTCCACTATTATGGAATTGTGAAATAATAACCTGCATCACCGGTGGCATTTACCCGGACAGGGCTGCGAAGCAGCAGACACCGGGGATGCAGGTTATTATTTCTATCATCGGTGGCATTTACTCGGACAGGGCTGCGAAGCAGCAGACACCGGTGATGCAGGTTATTCTTTCTATTACCGGTGGCATTTACCCGGACAGGGCTGCGAAGCAGCAGACACCGGTGATGCAGGTTATTCTTTCTATTACCGGTGGCATTTACCCGGACAGGGCTGCGAAGCGGCAACCACCGGTGACGCGGGTTATTATTTCTGTTTCACTATAGACCGGTAAAGACCATCTGGTCCACATGACCCATGAACTTTTTATCCTTCGCCTTGAGGATCAAACTCTTGCTCCCCGGCGTATAGTCTCCTTCCAAATCACCTGAGATATCGCCCGAGAGGGTAAGGGAAACATGTTTGGTCTGGACGCCGGGAGAAGAACTGAGCGAATAGCTGCCGCGGGCAATCATTCCCATGGGGTAAAGGGACAGCGGGACATAGGCTACGATCGAGTGCATGATGCACGCGCCGCCATCCAGGAAATAAAGATAATAATCCCCTTGTCCGGCAACATCACCATCCCCGTCCCAAATAGCCGGGGCCTTCGCCGCCCATCCGGTCCCGCACAACCCATCATGCCGCTCCACATCTTCGGCCGGATCCGACTTTTCCGGCTTTTCCTTCTGGCAGGCGACGGAGATCGTAACAGCGAAAAACGCCAAGAATGCAAACTTGAACAGTCTCATAGCAAACCAATTTTTATTTCTTATCGCAAAGATATGGTTATTTTTCCGCAATCCAAGCACGTGCCGTGCGGTCTTTCGCAAGCTGCTCCTTCAGCGCATCCAGGGAAGGGAAACGGATTTCGTCGCGTAGTTTGCGGAGGAAAGTGATGCGGAGCGGAAGCCCGTAGATGTCCTCGACGAAGGCAAGGAGATGGGTCTCCACGGTGCGGGCGGAGCCGCCGACCGTCGGGCGTACGCCGATGTTGGTCATCCCCTGCCATTTGGAGCCAAGTACCTCTGCCTCAACGGCATAAACCCCGTTCCCGGGAATGAGTTTCAGCGGTTCATAGAGCTGCATGTTGGCCGTCGGGAAGCCGATGGTCCGGCCCAGCCGGTTCCCGGCCACGACGGCCCCGCACAGGCTGTACCGGTAGCCCAGCATCGCCTCCGCGTCCTCCACGCGCCCTTCCAGGAGCGCATTCCGTATCCGCGTGGAACTGACGGCGGATGAGGCGTCTTCCGGCGCAGCCTCTTCCGCCCAACTGCAGCGCCCGACCACCTCGATGTCGGGATCGGAGAGGTCCGCGGCCGTGAGGCGGTCGGAACCGATGCGGTTGTCATAGCCCATCACGAGACGGGTGGCGCCGTAACGTTCCCGGAGCAGCGCGAGGTATTCCCGTGCGGTCATGGCCGCGAAGGCGCGGGTGAAGGGGATGACCTCCACACGGTCCACGCCGAGGGACGCGAGCAGCGCTTTTTTTTCATCGAGGGTCGTCAGGATCCGGAATTCCCGGGCGTCCTGCTGGAGGACGGTCCGGGGATGGGGCCAGAAGGTAACGACAATGGCCTCCTCGCCCCTTTCGCGGGCGGAGGAGACCAGTGCCTTGATCACCGCGCGGTGGCCCAGATGGACCCCGTCGAAGAACCCGGTGGTGACTACAGCCATCGGACGCAGTTGAAATCCTGGCGGTGCGGCAGCAGCGGATTCTTGGCGAAGATGCGCGTCGCCACCTGGTACATACCGGTCTTATCCGGGAGGATGGAGACCTGGTAGCGGCAGATCCCGTCCTTGAATTCCACAGCGTCATACTCGGTCACCTCGCTGATATGCAGCTGGTTCCGGGCATCCGTGTAGGCGAAGATCGTCTCGACACCGATGTCTTCCGGCTGGAGGTCGCCCATGGAGACGACCACCTCGGCCTTGAGTTCATTCCCCTGCGAAAGGTCGTAGGAGGCGTCCGGACGGGACTCGGAGATCACGCTGACATTCTCCCACTCGCGGCGGACATGCTTCTTCCAGGCTGCGATTTCGCGGGCCAGGTGATAATCGTCGGCGATGATCTGCCCGGCGCGGACCGCCTGCGGCGCGTAATACTGGTTGATGTAGTCGCTGAGCATCCGGTTGGTCGTGAAGTTGCAGGCGACCTGGGCGATGGTATTCTTGATGTAACCGACCCACTTGGCGGAACGGCCGCTGCCGTCCACGGCATAATAGTCCGGAACGATCTCGCTCTCGAGGAGGCCGTAGATGGTCGCCGCATCGAGTTCGTTCTGGTAGTTGTTGTCCTGATAGACCTGCTCGATCGGGAGGGCCCAGCCGGCGCCTTCCTTGTAGCCTTCCACCCACCAGCCGTCGAGGACGGAGAAGTGCATGGTGCCGTTCATGGCCGCCTTCTCGCCCGAGGTGCCGGAGGCCTCCAGCGGACGGGTCGGGTTGTTCATCCACACGTCCACACCCTGGACCATCCGCTTCGCCAGCGTGATGTCATACCCGGGGATGAAGACAATCTTGCCGATAAAGCGCTCATCCTTGGACAGTTCCACGATACGGCGGAGGAAATCCTGTCCGGCGCCGTCCGCCGGATGGGCCTTGCCCGCGAAGAAGAACTGCACCGGATGCTCCGGATTGTTGACAATCTTGTCGAGCCGGTCGAGATCGGAGAAAAGCAGGGTCGCCCGCTTGTAGGTCGCAAAGCGGCGCGCGAAGCCGATCGTCAGCACGTCGTCGCGGAGGCTGTCGAGGATGCGGACAAGCTGCGAAGGGGAATAGTGGTTCGAGATGGAGGTATCCTGAAGCCGCTCGCGGATGAAGTTGATCAGCTTGGTTTTCAGCTGCTTCTTGGTGTCCCAAACCTCTTCGTCCGAGACCTGGTAGATGCCCTCGAAGCAGGACTTGTCGTAATGGTGGGTCTGGAAGGCCTCGCCGAAGACGCGGGCATGGACCGGCTTCCACTCGGGAGCCGTCCAGGTCGGGTAGTGGACGCCGTTGGTCACATAGCTGACATAAAGCTCTTCCGGGAGGTAGCCCGGGTACATGTGGGCGAAGATGTCCTGGCTGACCTTGCCGTGGAGCATGGAGACGCCGTTCACGTTCTGCGAGCAGTTGGCGGCGAGGTTGGACATCGAGAACTTCTCGTCCTGGTTCTCCGGGTGGTCCTTGCCGAGGGCCATGAGGGTCTCCCAGTCGATCTTGAGCCGGCTCGGATAGTGGCCGATGTACTTGCGGAGCAGGCCCTCGTCGAAGGCGTCATGGCCGGCCGGGACCGGCGTATGGGTCGTGTAAAGGGAAGAGGCACGGACCACTTCCAGGGCCTCCGGGAAGTCGAGGTTGTCGTTCTGGATCAGCTCGCGGAGACGCTCCAGGCCGATGAATGCGGCGTGGCCCTCGTTGCAGTGATAGACCTGAGCATCGAGGCCGAGTTTCCGCAGGGCGCGCATGCCGCCGACGCCGAGGAGGAGTTCCTGCTTGAGGCGGTTCTCCCAGTTGCCGCCGTAGAGGTGATAGGTCACCTCGCGGTCCTCGGGGATATTGGCCTCATAGTCCGTGTCCATCAGGTACAGGTCGGTACGGCCCACCTCGACCTTCCACAGGCGGGCGGTGATGTTGCGGCCCGGGAAGGCGACGCTCGTCTCCACCCAGTTGCCCTCGGCGTCAAGCACCGGCTGGGCGGGGATCTTCGTGAAGTCCTGCGCGTCGTACTGGGCGATCTGGTTGCCCTGCGCGGAAATGACCTGGGTGAAATAGCCGTAGCGGTACAGGAGGCCGACGGCCACCAGGTTGACGTTCATGTCGGAGGTTTCCTTGAGGTAGTCGCCGGCGAGGATGCCGAGGCCGCCGGAATAGATCTTCAGCGAGGTATCCAGGCCGTATTCCATGCAGAAATAGGCCACCGACGGATCCGTCCGGTCCGCTTTCGCCGCCATGTAGGCGTCGAACTCGTCGAGCACCGACTTCATCCGCGCGAGGAAGCCCTCGTCCTCGGAGAGGCGGCGGAACTTCTTGAGGCTGGTCTTGTCCAGCACGTAGGAGGGGTTGTGGCCGCTCTTGTGCCAGAGTTCCGGATCGATGGAGCGGAACAGGTCCTTCGCGCTCTCGTTCCAGCACCACCAGAGGTTCTTGGAGAGTTTTTCGAGGCGGGAAAGCTTTTCGGGGAGATGGCGCGTCACGAGGACGCTCTTCCAGGACGGGGTATTCAGGTCGGGTTTCGTATATTGCATGGTTTTGTCTTTCTTCTTGTAGATGTCAGCCTGGGCCCGCACCTTGGCAAGGGCGGCGGAATAGGCTTCCTGATAATAATGGATCTGATTGACCCAGAGGGCGATGGAGGCGACGTCGCGGGCATTTTCCCGGTAGAGGTCACGCTGTTCCTTCCCCAGGGTTCCGATTTCGCGGACACGGGCGGCGACCCCGTCCACGACCTCGCCGTAATTGGCGTCGGTGCGGTCCAGGACCGTGATGCCCGGATGCACCTTGCCGTAATGGGAACGGACCCAGAGGCCGAAGCCGGCGAGGGTGGTCGTCAGGGTCGGGACCCGGAAGGCCAGCGCCTCCAGCGGGGTATAGCCCCACGGCTCATAATAGGACGGGAACAGCGCGAGGTCCAGCCCGCAGAGGATGTCGTAATAGGACATGTTGAAGATCCCGTCGTTGCCGTTGAGATAGGAGGGCACGAAATAGACCTTGACCTTGTCGGAGATGCCGTTGGTCAGGCCGGTCTCCCGCAGGCGCCGGGTGATGATGTCGTATTCCGGGTTCATCAGGGAGTGGGAGGTCTGCGTGCGGTAGTGCTCATTCCCCCGCCCCGCAAGTTTCGCGGCAAGCTCCCGGTCCGGACCGTTGTGGCCGGAAGGGATCATGATGAAGGCCTGGATGCTGCGGCCCGCATAGTCCGAGCGGTTGACCGCATCGAGGGCGTCGAGGAACACGTCGATTCCCTTGTTCCGGTATTCATAGCGGCCGCCGATGCCGATGAACACGGCATCCGCCGGGACCGGCTCGTCGGACATCGCCGTCGCGACATCCACGAGGCGGGCGCGCGCCGCGTCGTGCTTTTCCCGGTACTGTCCGTCCGAGGCGGGCGTAAAGCTGTTCTCGAAGCCGTTCGGGGTCACGATGTCCACCGGACGGCCCAGGAAACTGGCGCACTCCTTCGCCGTAATCTCGCTCACCGTCGTGAAGATGTCGGCATTCTGGGCCGATTTCTTCTCGAGGGAATGGCGGGCGACTACGTTGAACTGGCGGGCGCGCTCGTCGGCGTCATAGCCGGCCATCCCGTCGTAGAGCGGGAGGTTGTTGCCGGCCAGGCAGCGGCCGATCACGGTCGCGTGGGTCGTGAAGACCGTCGCGACGGGGATGCGCGCCTGCTTGAGATAGAGCAGGCCGGCGCCGGTCTGCCATTCATGGAACTGCGCGACGACCTTCTCGCTGTCGCTGAGGTTGTAGTTGTAGAAACTCTCGATGACCTTGCCGGCGGCATAGCCGAACAGGACCGACTCGCGGTAGTCCCAGTTGCCGGTGAGGGAATCCACGCCGAACTGTTTCCAGTAATCGGTGAGGATATCGTTCTGCTTTGTCAGGAACTGCTTGAAATCCACGAGGATAGCCACAGGCTTCCCGGGCACGTTCCATTTCCCGATCCGCACGCGGATCCCCTCGGTCGCCGCCTGGAACTTCCAGCTGCGGTACAGGAGCGGATCCTCGATGAAATCGGGGTTCGATTCGGTGTTCATCCAGACATCCGGGCCGATCAGGATATGCCGGCGCTTGAGCTGCTCCGCAAGGTGGAGCGATTTGGTGGCGATGACGGTATAGATTCCGCCGACCTTGTTGCAAACTTCCCAGCTGACTTCAAACAGGTAGTCCGGATGGATCAATGCTTCATTCATAAGGTAAATACACACTAACGCTTACTTGGCGGCCTTTTTCCGGACCGCGCGCTTCTTCACGGGCGCCTTTTCGACGGGCGCCGCCTCCTCCTTCTCCGCCGTTTCCCGGACATCCAGCGCGGCACGGGCCTCGTCCAGCCGGATCTGGAAGTCCGAAAGGACGTTCATGTAGTTGATGAAGGCCTCGTAAGGCGTATCGTAGGGATTGAAATACTTGTGGACTTCCCCGTCGGAGAAGAACTTGGTGCACATGTAGTACAGGTGGTCGCTCTCCTGGAGATGGCCGAAGTCGGCCCAGAGGGCGGCGTCGTTGACGATGGAGAGCTTCTCGGTCATCGCATAGACCTTGTTGAAGGCCTCCTGCTGGAGCTCGTTGCCGAGCCATGCGGTCACGTCACGCTCCTCGTCCGCCCAGGAAATGGCATCCGGGACATCCAGGGAACCGACCGGCTTGTGCTTCTTCACGGCCTGTGAAGGGGTGACGAACTCGAAGGTCCCGTCGCCGATGACCGTCCCGGGCAGGGCGCGCATGAAGTCGAAGATCCCGCTGGCGGCATCCTGGTGCTCGCCGAAGGTCTCGTAGTCCATGAACAGGTTGATGATGTCGTCCGTCGCCGCGCTCTCCTTCATCCAGCCGAGGAACTTGTCCGCCGTCAGCGGCCAGTCGCCCCAGCCGCGGTCGGAGAAGCGGAAAGCGATGTCGTCGCTGAGCGTATAATTGCGCAGCAGCAGCCGGAGCTTCGGGCAGGTCTCCGAGGAATAGACGAAGTTCGGGCTCCGCCAGCCCATGATATGGCGGGCGCCTTCCGTGAGCATGGTCTTGTAGCCGAGGGCATAGACCTGCTCGCCGATGGCGTTGCTGTAGATGAGCTCCGTGTTGCGGAAGACCGTCGGGGTCACGCGGAAGAGTTCCTCGACCTGACGGCGGTGCTTGACCACCTGGTGGAGGAATTCCGACGGGGAGGCCATCGACGCGAGGGAATGGTAATAGGTCTCGCCGAGGAACTCCACGCAACCCGTCTCCGCCAGGGCGCGGAAACTGTCGATCACCTCCGGCGCATAGCGCTCGAACTGCTCCAGCACCGAACCGGAGAGCGAGAAGGCCACCCGGAACTTGCCGCCGCTGAGGCGGATCTGCTCCAGCAGGAGCGCATTCATCGGGAGATAGCACTTCTGGGCGACGCGGCGCAGGATGGTCCTGTTGGCAAAGTCGTCATAGTAGTGGGAGTCCTTCCCCATATCGAAGAAACGGTACAGGCGCAGCCGGGTGGGCTGGTGGACCTGGAAATACATGCAAACGCTTTTCTTTGCCATAACCTTATTGATTTAGGAGGGATTCATACACGGCTTTGAGTTTTGCGGTCGCCCCGTTCCATTTCAGGGCGTTGACCTCGTCGAAGCCCTGCCGCGCCGAGAAAGCGGCGAGGGCCGGATAATGCAGGAGGGCATAGATGTCGTCGGCCATCGCATCGACATCCCAGAAGTCCACCTTGAAGGCGTAGCGCAGCACTTCCGCGGCGCCGGACTGCTTGGAGATGATCGACGGGACGCCCGTGCGCATCGCCTCGAGCGGGGAGATGCCGAACGGTTCCGAGACCGACGGCATGATGTACACGTCCGACAGGGCGAACATCTTCTGGACGTCCGCGCCGCGGAGGAAACCGGTGAAATGGAAACGGTCGGTGATGCCGAGCCGGGCCGCCTGGCGGATGGCGCGGTTCATCATGTCACCGCTGCCGGCCATGACGAAACGGACGTTCTTCGTCCGCTTGAGGACCTTCGCGGCGGCCTCGATGAAGTATTCGGGGCCTTTCTGGAAGGTGATGCGGCCGAGGAAGGTCACCGTCTTCTCCTTCACGCCGCGCTCCACGGAGAGGTTCTCGCGGCCGGAGAAATCGACGGCGTTGTGGACGGTCACGACCTTCGACGGGTCGATGCCGTACTTGTTGATGACGATGTTCCGGGTCAAGTCGCTCACGGTCACCACGCGGTCGGCCAGGAGCATGCCGCGCTTCTCGATCGCGAAGACGCGGGAGTCGATCATGTCCTCGGTGCCGCGGTCGAAGGAGGTGGCATGGACATGGATCACGAGCGGTTTGCCGGTCAGTTCCTTCGCCGCGATGCCGGCGTAATAGGTCAGCCAGTCATGGGCATGGATGAGGTCGAACTCGTCCTTGTGCTGCAGGGCGATCGTGCCGCCGACCATCGCGTAGCGGGCGACCTCCTCGAGGAGGTTCGCGCCGTATTTGCCGGAGAACTTGTATTTCTGGCCGTAGGAGATGCTGAAGTCCTTGACCTGGCGCTGCCGGTCCTCGTCGACGAGCCGGGCGAACTCTTCCGGGTCGGCGTAAGGGACCATGTTGGTGCCGATGTGGACGAACTTGACCTTGTCCAGGAAGGATTCCACGGTCTCGCTGACCACGTCGACCGCGACGTCGGAGGCGTTGATGATGGTCGTGGCGCTCTGGTCCTCGTCCCCCGAGGCGGAGGGCATCACGAACAGGGTCTCGACGCCATTGTACGCCAATCCCTTGACAATACCTTCGCAGGCCGTTCCGAGGCCGCCTGCGATGTGGGGAGGAAACTCCCAGCCGAACATGAGTACACGCATCGTCTAAGCCTCCTTGTATTTGTCGATCAGATAATGGACATTGAGCAGGGCGGCCGTCGCGAGGGCGGAGGAAATGGCTCCGTGCGCCTCGTGGGGCGGGTCGCCGTCGTAAAGTTCCGAGAAGGTGCCGACGCCGTGCTTGGAGAGGTCCTCGTAGAAGCCCTCCGTCAGCCATTCGGCCTTCTTGATGAAAGCGGAGCCGTACATCCGGAAGCAGACATAGCAGTACTGCGCGAGCAGGTACGGCCAGGCGCTTCCGTTGTGGATGGCCAGGTCGCGGTCGATCTGCGTGCCTTCATAGACACCCTTGTAGGCGACATCGCGCGGAGACAGGGAACGGATGCCCCGGCGGGTCACCAGTTCGCTGCCGATCACGCGCATGACCTGGCTGACGACCTCGTCATCGACCGGGCAGAAGTCCATCGAGATGGCCCAGAGCTGGTTGGGGCGGAGCTCCATGTGCTGGCCGCCGCCGTCCACATAGTCGGCGAGGAAATGCAGCCGGGGATTCCAGAAGGTGGGCTGGAAATTCGCTTCGATCATGGCCTTGACCGGCGTCCAGGTGTCGGAGAAAGCCGTCCGGCCGTACTTGGCCTCCATGGCGAGCGCAAAGCTGATGGCGTTGTACCACATGGCGTTCGTCTCGACCTGGTAGCCGGCGCGTTCGGTCACGGCGCGGCCGCCGATGTAGGCGTTCATCCAGGAGAGGGCGACGCCGTCCATCTGCGCCCAGAGAAGGCCGTTCGGCTGCATCGCGACCTCCTTGCGGCGGCCGGGGGCATAGCTCTCGATGACGCCCTTCAGGGTGTCGCCGTATTTCTGCCAGGCGTGCTTTTCCGCGCCCGTGTAAGCGATGTACTGCTGGAGCGTAACCGCAAGATACAACGGTGCTTCCACCTGTGTCGTGCGGCTGAAGAGCCGTTCCTGCTCGTCGTGGATGAGGTTGTCGAGGATCTCTTCGAACTCCTTGGGGCTGTCCTTGCCGTAGAGGGTCAGGCCGGCGAGGGAAACGAGGGTTTCCCGGAGCAGGCCGGTCAGCAGCCAGGAGAAACCGGCGGTAATCTGCTTCCGGCCGCCGTTGTCACGGATGAACAGGTCCGCGCTGCGGACGAGCTGGTCGCGGAAGGAAGTGATCGGGCCGATCCGGTCGATCGTCGAGGTGAAACGGCGCTTGAGGCCGGCTGGGTTCACCGGGCCGTCCGCGGAGGCCGAGAAGACAATGCTCTCGCCCGGGGCCATCTCCACCTCGAACGCGCCCGGGACCAGCAGGTCCTCGCGGCAGTCGAAGCCGCGGCGCATCTCATCGGAATAGGTAACGCCCTTGTACCAGAAGGGGTTGTGATGATAGACGGCGCTGTTTGAGCTGAGCTGCAGGTCCAGGTCCGGGAAGCCTTCATACAGGTTGAAGGAGACGCCGTTGGGGACCGGGCGGAAGTCCGTCCGAGCCGCCCCGTTCTCCTGGGTCAGGTCGTGGACCCGGCGGAATGCCAGGAAAGGCTTGAGGCTCAGCGTCACCTTGGACGGGGCCTTGACCAGGTCGTAGCGGACCAGGAGCCGGTTGCCGTCCGGGACGAGGACGAGGCTCTTGGTGAAGACGATCTCGCCGACCTTGTAGGTGATCTTCGGCACCGGGTCGGCGTCGAAATCGATGATGTACTTGTGGCCGCGGGGCTCGTAGATGTCCCCGTAGCAGTGGATGCCGAGGTTGAAACGCTTGCTGTTGAGCGTCAGGCTCTCATCCAGGGCGGAGAGGAGCACGTACCGGGAACCGCCGAAACGATCCACCGGCACGGCGAGCAGGCCGTGGTAGCGGCGCGTGTTGCACGTCACGATGGACGTGTTGCAGAACGCGCCGGTCTTGGAGGCCAGGATGATCTCCCGCTTCAGGGAATACGCCAGGTTGACGAGCTCGGCCTTGTTGAACTTCAGGAATGCCATATGTCGTTATAACTTTCTTAACACCAACACCGTACGGGAAGGAAGGTACAGGGACAGCCGACCGCCTACGGTGAAGTGGTGTTCCCCGTGGGCACGGCGGTCGAAGCCGTCATAGCGGGGGAGGTCGGAGTCCAGGACCTGGACATACTCCCCTTCCGGCGCCTCGAAGCCGTAGTCCGCGAAGGAACCCGTTGCGTTGAAATTGGCTGCAAAGATACAGTTTCCGCGGCTGAAAACCAAGACTTTTTTCTCCTCATCCTGCACAAGCAGCCGCGGCCGCGCGCCGAGCAGGCGTTCCCGGCGGATGAAATGCACCATATCGGCGTCGAAATTCCGCAGGTACCGGTAACGGAGATAGTCCGGACGGGCGAGGGACCACAGCCGGCGGGCATGGGCGAAGGACCAGCCGTTGCCCTCGCGCGGGAAGTCGATCCACTCGGGGTGGCCGAACTCGTTGCCCATGAAATTGAGGTAGCCGTCGCCGGCGGTCGCGGCCGTCACGAGGCGGATCATCTTGTGGAGGGCGATCCCCCGGTCCACGACGGCATTCCGGGACTCCTTGTTCATGGAGAAATACATCTCCTTGTCCATGAGCCTGAAAATGAGGGTCTTGTCCCCCACCAGGGCCTGGTCGTGGCATTCGGCGTAGGAGATGGTCTTCTCGTCGTCCCGTTTGTTGGTCAGCTGCCACCAGATCTCGCCGACGGACCACTGCTCGTCGGAGAGGGTCTTGATCCACTTGATCCAGTTGTCGGCGACGCCCATCGACATGCGGAAATCGAAGCCGACGCCGCCGCGGGCGAAGGGGGCGGCCAGGCCAGCCATGCCGCTCACGTCCTCGGCGATGGTGAAGGCGTTGGGGTTCATTTCCCGGACCAGGCGGTTCGCCAGGGCGAGGTATGTCACCGCGTTCTCGTCCACCCCGTCGTTGAAATAATTCTCATAGCCGACGAAGTCCTTGCCGAGGCCATGGTCCCAGTAGAGCATCGACGTGACGCCGTCGAAACGAAAACCGTCGATATGGTACTCCTCCATCCAGTATTTCACGTTGGACAGGAGGAAAAACTTCGTCTCGTCCTTGCCGTAGTCGAAGCAGCGGGAGCCCCAGGCCGGATGGCGGCCCTGGGGGCCCTTGTAGAAATACAGGTCCTCCCGGCCGTCGAAGTTGGAGAGGCCTTCGGCTTCGTTGTCCACGCTGTGGCTGTGGACGATGTCCATCACCACCGCGATGCCCTTGCCGTGGGCGTCGTCCACCAGGCGCTTGAATTCCTCCGGGGTGCCGAAACGGGAACTCAGCGCGTAGAAATTCGAAACCTGGTAGCCGAAGGAGCCGTAGTACGGATGCTCCTGGAGGGCCATGATCTGGAGGGTGTCGTAGCCCAGTTCCTTCACCTGCGGGAGGACCGTCGTCCGGAACTCCTCGAAAGAGGCCACTTTCTCCTCTTCCGAGCTCATGCCGATGTGGCACTCATAGATCATCGGATGGGGCCGCCGGCCGGCCCGGGGATGCTTCCAGACGTATTTTTCGTCCGGATCCCAGACCTGGGCGCAGAAGACCTTGGTGACCGGGTCCTGCACCGCGCGGGTCGTATAGGCGGGCAGGCGTTCCCCGCCGCCGCCGGGCCATTCGATGAAAAGCTTGTACAGTTCGCCGTGGCGGAGGAACATCGCCGGGAGCTTCAGTTCCCAGTTGCCGCCGCCGACGGCCTGCAGGGCGTAGCCGTCCGTGCGCTTCCAGTTGTTGAACTCGCCGACCAGGTGGATCCGCGTGGCGTTGGGGGCCCACTCGCGGAAGACCCAGGAGCCGTCATCGCAGCGGTGGAGGCCGTAGTAGAGATGGTTGTTGACGGCGTCTTTCAGCTTGCCGTCCCCTGCGATGTGCCGGTAGGCGGCCTCGATGCGGGCATGGCGGGCATCGATGGCGCCCTTGAAGGGCATCAGCCAGGGATCATTATCGTAAATTTTCTTCATAGCCGTATCAGTCCCGACAGTCGCATCAGTCCCGGTCGAGGGCGTCGATCTTCTCCTTCACGCCGCGGAGATAATCGCGGCATGCCTTCACCAGTTCCTTGCTGCGGCCCACGAGGAGGTCCACGTCATCCAGTTTCGTTTCCGGATTCTCCACCTTTTTCGCAATCTCCTCCAGTTCGGCGACCGCCTTCGCATAATCGAATTTCTCTGCCATATATCGTTCTTTCTATCAGTTGTTTCCGTCTTTATGCCGTGGCCGTTTTTTCCTGATTCCCGTCCTCCCGCCAGACTTCGCTGACATGGGCGCGGAGGGCACCGTCCGAGAAACGGACGCCGATGCGCGACCCGACGCCGACCCGCTCCACCGTCTTGAGGATCCGGTTGCGGTCGTCGGTAACGAGGACATAGCCGCGCGAAAGGATCGCCCGCGGATCGGCGGATGCAATCCGCGCTTCCTTCAGCGCGATGTCCGACACCCCTGCCCCGACAACCGCGTTCATGCCGAAGCGCAGGCGCTGGACGGCATCGGCCAGGCCCTTCTCCACCGCATGGAGTTTTGCGGTCGCGCCGCGGGAAAGGCGGGTCGCCGCCTGCGTCACGCGGGCGTTCTCCGCCGCCAGGCGGGCGTCCAGCCCGCGGGCGATGCGCGTCGCAGTCCGCGACAGGGCCGCGTCGGCCGCCGATGTTCCCCGGTGAAGCCCGAGGCGGATCCGGGCGAGAAGCGCTTCCGTATCGCGGAGGGCATCCTGGACACGGCGCTGCGCCCCGGAGGCGATGCGGACGCCGAAATCGGCCACCCGTGCATCCTCGGCGGCGAAAATGTCGATGAACACGTCCGCCAGCGCCGTCGGCGTCTTGACGAAACGGTTCGCGGCCATGTCAGCGACGTGGTAGTCCCGCTCGTGCCCGATGGCCGTCAGCACGGGGAGCGGGCAGGTGGCAATCGCCACGGCGAGGTCATAATCGTCAAAACAGGCGAGGTCCGTTTCCGACCCGCCGCCGCGCAGAATCAGCACGGCATCGTAACCTGCCTCATCCTGAATGGTTTCCAAAGCGGAGATGATGGATTCCGGAGCGGATTCGCCCTGCATCAGCGCCTCGAACAGGTCGGCCCGGATGGCATAGCCGGACTCGGAGAGGTGGTCCAGGAAATCCTCCAGCCCGGCCGCCGTCCGCGAAGACACGACGGCCAGCCTCGCCGGAAGCGCCGGCAGGCACAGCTCCTGCTGCATCTCGAGATAGCCCCCCGCCTTCAGCCGCTCGATGGTCCGCTTCCGCTCCTGCATCTTCTCCCCGAGGGTGAACGCCGGATCGATGTCATCGATGAACAGGGAGATCCCGTACAGTTCGCTGTAGTTCACCTGGACCCGCACCAGCACGGTAATCCCCGCCTGAAGCGTCTGCCCCGTCCCGCTCTCGAAACAGGCCTTGATGGAAGGAAACTGCCACTTCCAGATCATCGCCCGCACCTCCGCAACAGGTTTTCCCCGCTCCGACTGCGTCAGGCTCAGGTAACAATGCCCGTTCGCACGCGGACTCCACTGCCCGATCTCCGCCCGGACCCACAGCTTCTCCGGAAAGAGATCCCCGATCCCCTCCCTGATCTGCGCCTGCAGCGTCCGTAAATCCACAAACTCCCGGTCCATCGTACCCGTTTCCCCCTTTTATAGGGGGATTTACAAATATAAACAAAAAAAACACATATCCCACCGATTCCGAATTCCATCTCGCCGCTTATCCACTTTTTTTAACGCATCTTCACGCAACGCCTGCAAAGCACCGGCCTCCATCCGCCCTCGTGATCCACAGCAGGCCGCAGACATTGCGGAACCACCTCCAACCAGACACTCCGGCCCTGAAATGGCCTAAAACCGAGTGCAGGGGGCACACTTAGCATGTGTACACGGAAAGGGGGCCAGAGCGGAGGTTTTTTGTACACATAGGCATCGGAACAGGGTGGAATTGCCCCTTATCGCACTAAGTGTACAGCAAACGGGCTTTCAACTCGCCTTCGCATGTACACTTAGATTAATCGCGGGGCTGTCGTGTCAGTTCGAGGAAGAGATCGCGTTGGGCCTATTTGTGCGCAAGGGGCGGCAGCGGCATTCAGCGTGCGTCGCGGGCAAAAACATCCCCGTATGCCTGCGGCAGCGGCATTCAGCGTGCGCCACGGGCAAAAATAGCCCTGCATGCCTGCGGCAGGGGCATTCAGTGTGCACCACGGGCAAGAACAGCCCCGTATGCCTGCGGCAGGGGCATTCAGCGTGCGTCGCGGGCAAAAACAGCCCCGTATGCCTGCGGCGAGGGATAGCGGCGCGTACTATAAGCGATGGGCGCCCGGGGCGGCTTAAGATTCCGCGTCCGGGCCGGAATCAGCGCCAAGGCCGGAACTGGTGACAGCGTCCGGGCCGGAATCAGCGCCAGGGCCGGAGCTGGTGACAGCGTCCGGGCCAGGACCAGAGCCAGTGACAAGATCAGCGCCAGCGCCCGAATCAAGGCGGCCGACGGAATCAGGGCCGCCGACGGAATCGGTGCCGATAACGGAATCAGCCCCCTCGCCGGAATCCGGGCCGCCGACCGGGGCGGGGAGGGGTTTCCTGGGATTCTGGCGGACGCCGTAGGAGATGACCTGGCGGGCGGAGGTGACGATGCTGGGGCCGGAGTTGCGGAGCTTGACCTCCGCGCGGTGGTACTGGCCGAGGGCGGTTTCGAGGGAGCTCCCGACCGCCTGGTAATCCTTGCAGAAGTCGGCGACGCGGGAGACCATGTTCTCTGCGGCGGAAATGATAAGCTGCTGGTTCTGAACCTGTTCCAGGTTCGTCCAGGCCAGTTTGATTACCCGGAGGAAGGGCATGATGGTTTCCTCGGTGGTAATGAGGACATTCTGGGAGCGGGCCCATTTCAGGAGCGCGTGGTCGGACTCGCAGGCGAGGCGGAGCGCCGGGTAGAGGGGGACGAACATCACGACGAAGTCGATGCGCTTGCGGTCCGGAGCGAGGTAATGCGAATAATCCTTCCGGGCCAGCCCCTCGACCTGGCGGCGGACGGCGAGCAGGTGGCGTTGCGCCGCTTCCTCCCGCGCCGGGTCGTCGGCGGCCTGGCACCAGTCGTAGTACGCGCTGAGGTTGACCTTGGAGTCCACGATGATGTCGTAGCCGTCGGGATAATGGAGGATGAAGTCCGGCCGCATGCGGGAGGCCGTGTCCTCGTTCTTGACGACGTGGCCCGTGTCGTCCCGGAGGGTCTCCTGGGTCTCATAGTCCCGCGGCGCGGAGAGTCCTTCCTGGAGGAACAGGTTCTCCAGGACGACCTCGCCCCAGTCCCCCTGGAACTTGTTGCTCCCGCGCATCGCATCGGCCAGGCTGTCGGCTTTGGAACCGATGTCCACGGCCTGTTTCTGCAGGGCGCCGACGGCGGTCTCGAGCTGCGTCCGGAGGGAAGCGGACGAGGCCGTCTGCGCCTCCTTGTTCTTCTCGAACGCCTCCTTCATCGCCCGGACATTCTCATCCAGGGCGCCTGTAATGGTCTTGAAGGAGGTCTCGGCGGAGGCCTTCAGTTCATCCTCCCGCGCCTTCAGGATCTCCTCCGTGCGGGCGGACATTTCATGCCGGAGCGCCGCCAGCTGCTCGCCCAGGGCCTTTTCGTGCGAGGTCTTGAGGTCGGTGACCATCCGGTTGTAATTCTCCTTCAGGAGGGCGACGGATTCGGTTTTGTCCTGACGGGCGTCGGCGATGGTCCGGTCCTTTTCCCCGAGCTGTTCCCGGAGGACGGCGATCTCCTTGTCCCGCCCGGCCAGGTCGGCCTCCGCGCGGGCGCAAGCCGCATCCAGCTCCGCTTTCGCACGTGCCGCCGCAGCGTCCAGTTCCGCCTTCGCACGGGCACCGGCCGCCTCCAGTTCCGCCTTCGCACGGCTCCGCACCAGGTGGCGCGTCAGCAGCACGGCGGCGATGACGAGCACCGCCGCTGCCGCGACAACAATCAGAAGCGTCTGGTCCATAATAACTTACTTGGAGCGCGTGTAGATCTGGACCGGGCAGCCGCAGAAGTCGAAATGCTCCCGCAGGCGGTTTTCCAGGTACCGCTTGTACGGATCTTTCACCCACTGCGGCAGGTTGCAGAAGAAAGCGAACTGCGGCGTCCGGGTCGGGAGCTGGGTCACATACTTGATCTTGACATACTTCCCCTTCCAGGCCGGCGGCGGATAATTCTCGATCTCCGGCAGCATCACGTCATTCAGTTCGGAGGTCGGGATGCGGCGGACCATGTTCTCCGCCACGCGGGCGGCGGCATCGAGCACCTGCAGGATCCGCTGCTTCCCGGTCACGGAGGTGAAGATGACCGGCACGTCGTCGAAGGGCGCGATGCGCGCCTTGAGCGACGCCGTATATTCCTTCATCGTGTTGCTCTCCTTCTCGAAGAGGTCCCACTTGTTCACCACGAGCACGCAGCCCTTCCGGTTCTTCTGGATGACATTGAAGATGCTCATGTCCTGCGCCTCCATCCCGAGGGTCGCGTCGATCATCAGGATGCAGATGTCGGAATGCTCGATGGCGCGGATGGACCGGAGGACGGAATAGAACTCCAGGTCCTCGTGGACCTTGTTCTTCTTCCGGATGCCGGCGGTGTCCACGAGCATGAACTCGTGGCCGAACTTGTTGTAATAGGTGGAGATGGCGTCCCGGGTCGTGCCGGCGACCGGCGTGACGATGTTGCGGTCCTCGCCGAGGAGGGCGTTGGTCAGGGACGACTTGCCCACGTTCGGCCGGCCGACGATGGCGATGTGCGGCAGGTCGGACCGGTCGTCGACCGTCTCCGAATCCTCCGGCAGCACCTTCACGATCTCGTCGAGCAGGTCGCCCGTCCCGGAACCGTTGGCCGCGGAAATCGTCCAGACCTCACCGAGCCCGAGCCGGTAGAAATCGAAGGCGTCGTACATCTTCTCGCCGCTGTCCACCTTGTTGACACAGAGGACGACGGGCTTTTTCGAGCGGCGGAGCAGGTCGGCGATCTCGGCGTCATAGTCGGTGATGCCCGTCGCCGCCTCGCACATGAACAGGACCACGTCCGACTCGGAGATGGCGATTTCCACCTGGCGGCGGATCGCCTCCTCGAAGACGTCGTCGGAATTGGAGGTGTAGCCGCCGGTGTCAACGACGGAGAATTCCCGGCCGCACCACTCGCACTTGCCGTAGTGCCGGTCGCGCGTCACGCCGGCGGTTTCGTCCACGATGGCCTGCCGCATGCCGACAAGCCGGTTGAAAAGGGTGGATTTGCCGACGTTCGGCCTCCCCACGATCGCTACCAATGCCATAGTCTCTACTGTTTCTCTGTTTCAAAAAAGGCGCAGCCCCTGCAGGCGTCGCTGTAGTTGCCGTCGCAGGCGGCATGCTTCCGCCCACCCCGGAGCAGCTCCAATTCCTCCTCCTTCGCGCACTTGATCCCCCGCTTCCGCATCTCGGGATTGGTGCTGATCTCCCCGTCCGGGAAGGGTTTCCCCCGGAAGAAGATGTTGACACCGAGGCCGATGACGGCGATGCCCACGAAGATGACGGCGGCGAGGAAGACTTTCATCCGTTACAGCGGGAATTCGTCGGAAATGGGTTCGTAGTTATAGACCTTCAGGATCATCCGCGCGAAGGTTTCCGCCAGGGAGACCACGCGGATCTTGCCCTGGAGCTTCACCTTTTCGGGGTCCGTGGACAGCGGGATCGTGTCGGTCACATAGACTTCCGTCAGGGCGGAGGAATCGATGCGCTCATACGCCGGGCCGGAGAGCACCGCGTGGGTCGCGAAGGCGCGGACGCTGTTGGCGCCCCGCTTCACGAGCTCGTTCGCGGCAGCGGTCAGCGTGCCGGCCGTGTCGATGATGTCGTCGATGATGACGATGTCCTTCCCCTCCACCTCGCCGATCGGCTGGATCCGCTCCACGACATTGGCCCGCGCACGGGTCTTGTGGCAGATGACCACCGGGCAGTGGAGGTATTTCGCATAGGCGTTGGCCCGCTTGGCGCCGCCCATGTCCGGGGCCGCGATCGTGAAGGATTTCGGATTCTTGTCGCGGAGTTTCTTCAGGATGCCGAGGAAGTCGTTGCTGGCGTAGAGGTGGTTCACCGGGATGTCGAAGAAGCCCTGGATCTGGTCCGCATGGAGGTCGCAGACCATCATGCTGTCGGTCCCGACAGCGGCGAGCATGTTGGCGACGACCTTCGCGCCGATGGACACGCGGGGCCGGTCCTTGCGGTCCTGGCGGGCCCAGCCGAAATACGGCATGACCGCGATGACCTTGTTGGCGGAAGCACGCTTGGCCGCGTCGATGGTCAGGAGGAGCTCCATCAGGTTGTCCGACGGGGGGAAGGTGGACTGGATGATAAAACAGGTCGCACCGCGGACACTGGAGGAGAACGACGGCTGGAATTCGCCGTCGCTGAAACGGGATACTTCCAGGGAGCCCAGCGCCACGGCCGGCTCTTCCGGAGATTTCATGCGGTTCATCGCATCTACCACGCGCTGCGCGAAATCCTTGGTGGCCTCGCAGGCGAATAGTTCCATCCTGTGCTTGTGAAAGTCGTTTAACATGATATCATAGGGTTTCAAGTACTTCTCCGATATAGCCGAGGATCTCCTCCTTCCCCGCGCCGGTCTGGGCGGAGCTCACGAAACAGGGCGGCAGTTCCTCCCAGTCCTCGAGGATCCGGGCGCAGTTCTTCTCCACCTGGGCGGCGAGGACGTTGGGGCCCTGCTTGTCGCCTTTCGTGAAGATGATCCCGAAGGGAATCCCCTCCTCCCCGAGCCGTGCCATGAATGCGAGGTCGATCTTCTGCATGTCGTGCCGGGAATCCAGCAGCACGAAGAGCATCACCAGTTCCTCCGAGTGGAGGATGTAGTCCCAGATGACGGCCTGGAGTTCCTCGCGCGCCTTGCCGCCGAGTTTGGCATAGCCATAGCCCGGCAGGTCCACGAGGTACCACTTGTCATTGATACGGAAATGATTGACCAGCTGCGTCTTGCCAGGTGTCTGGGAGGTCTTCGCCAGCTTGTTGTTGGCGCAGAGCATGTTGATCAGGGAGGACTTCCCGACATTGGAACGGCCGATGAAGGCGAATTCCGGCAGCCGGTCCTCCGGCTTCTGGTGAACCCGGGTACTGCTCTTGACGAACTCCGCTTTCGTGACCTTCATCGCTCCTGACAATTCCAAAAGACAAAGATAAGAAAAAAACAATCGCCCGTCAAGGTTTCGGATAACGGACGATGAACGCGGCGCCGCCGAGGGCGAAGGAGCGCTCGTAGGAGATCTCGCCCTTGCAGCGCTCGATGACGGTGCGGCTGATGGCGAGGCCGAGGCCGGTGCCGCCGGACTTGGTCGTGAAGTTCGGGGTGAAGAGGCGCGGGAGGAAGGCCTCCGGAACGCCGGGGCCATTGTCTTCCACGACGATATCGTAGTAGCCCTCCCGCGCTGAATGCCGGAGCGAGACGGCAATGACGCCCTTCTCCGGCGTACGGCCGGCCTCCAGCGCCTGCGCCCGCGCACCCTCGATCGCCTGGACCGAGTTGGTGATCAGGTTCACCAGCACCCGCGTAAGCTGGGGCCTAGGGCCTTCAATCCGGGCGCCTTCCAGGCCGAAGTAATTGATATCCATGTCATCCCGTCCCGAGAAGATCATCACCTCGTCCCGCAGCAGGGCGTCGAGGTCGATCGGGACCGGGTCCTCCGAATAGAGTTTCGCGAAGGTGGAGAACTCGTTGGCGGTCTCGGTCAGGATGCCGATATGGTCGAGCACGACGCCGGCCACCTCGTCGAACTTGGCCTCCCAGGCGGGATTCCCGGACGCCTTCATCCGGATGAGCATCTGGAGCCGGAGCTTGATCGGGGTGAGCGGATTCTTGATCTCGTGCGCGACCTGCCGCGCCATTTCGCTCCAGGCCTTGTCGCGCTCGGCCTGGGCCAGTTTCCGCGTCGATTCCGACAGGTCCCGCACCATGCGGTTGTAGGCCGTCACCAGCGAGGTGATCTCGTCATCCTGGTCATAATCGATGTATTCCAGGTGGTCGATGTCGGCGACGCTCATCTTGGCGCTCATCTCGCTGAGCGGCTTGAAGAGGCGGTCGATGACCGCGGACGTGACGAACCGGGCGAGGATCAGCAGCAGGAGGAAAGCCGTGATGATGGTCGCGATGTGGCTGACCGCCTCCGTCTCGAGGTCGTAATTCTGGTCCGTGTACGGGGAACTGACGATCGCCAGCATCTCGCCGTCGCTCCCGAATACGGGGGCATAGAGGGTGTAGAACCGGTGGGAGGACAGCTGTTCCCGATGGATATAATACCGCCGGTGGCCATATACGATGTTGTAGAGCGCATCCTCGTTCAGCCGCCGCCCGATGATCATCCGGTCGAAAATTTCCGGGGTCGTCGTCAGGAAGACGCGGCCCGAGGGGGAATAGAGGGTAATGTCGCTCTTGAGGACATCGGCCGTGTATTCGAGCGCGCCCATCACCTCCTGCCCGCGCAGTTCAGAGAGCGACGAGGCCTGCCGGAGACGGCCCTGGACCATCGTCTGGATCGTATTGATCTTCGAGGACATCATCTCGCGCATATCCTTGTCGTTGCGGCGGTAGACGAAATAGACGCTGAACACGGCCATGGCGACGAGCGTCAGGATGAGGGCGACATACAGGATCGCATTGATCCGCGTCTTGTAATAGCGCTTTTCCCGACCGTTGTCGCCGCGGCGCCGCCGGGTGACCAGGGTGATCAGGAAGAAGGAGAGGATGGCGAACAGGAACCCCTCCACGATATAGTGCATAACCTCGGTCTTCGCCCGGGAGATGACAATGACCTCGTCCTCCGAGATGGCGTGGACGAAGTGGATGAAGCCGTCGGCCGACAGCGTGCCCCGGTCCCTGCCGGAGGAGATGGGCTGGAGCGGTTCCGAAAGCAGGGTCGGATAGCCGTAATTGCCCTTGTAGGAGGCCAGGCGGCCCGAAATGTACTTGGCGTAGGAGTAATGGCCGGGCACCGCGACGCGTCCGGGCTCCGCGATGCCGAGCAGGCTGAGATAGCCGCGGTCCTCGCGGTTCGATTTCGGCTCGACCCCGATCAGCAGGTCCACCGTCCCGGAATACCTTGTATAATAGGAAAACACGCCTGCATAACGTGCGCGTCCGCTCATATCCCGGCTGTAGAAGAACCGGGAATCGTCCGCGATCTGCGTCCCGTCCCCGATCCGGGTGGCGAGCAAGGACGCGATGACGGGGTCATTCCCGACGGAGAGATTGATGACGGAGATGTCGTAATTCTGCGCCAGGCGGGCCATGTAGGTCTCCGCCAACCGGTTCTGGATCAGCCCGTTGCTGTTCTGCAGGGGGGAGACGGCCGCGATGACGGGATCCGACGCGACGGCCCCCTCGATCCCGCGGAGCTGGATTTCCAGGCCGATATCCCGGTCCATGGCCAGGCGGTTGCTCCAGACCTCGACCCGGTTCTGCTCCTTCCGGAAACCCAGGACGGAGGAGGCGATGACGAAATAGGCGGCCGCGAGGAACGAGAAGACGAGCCGGCCCCGGCGGGAGAAGGCGTCATAGCGCCATCCGAAGAAGAGCCGGGCCGCCGGAGCGGTCATCTGCACGAGCAGCGGCAGGGCCAGCGCCAGCAGGAAGAAGGACAGGTAAACGACGGCCGTATAATAGGACAGCGAGTCGATCCGGTAAAGCTCCAGCGTGATCCCGGAGTTCAACACGATGCTCCGGAAGGTCGTATGGATATAAACGGCGAGCAGGAGCGCGGCAGCCGCCAGGATGCCCGCTCCCAGCCCCAACCGCAGGCGGGGCCGGGCCGCGCGGGAACGTTTGAGCAGCGTCCAGCGCACCAGGTAGGTATCGAGGGCGGCGAGCGTAAGCAACAGATTGACCGTCAGTACCGCGCCCAGTGAATACAGCAGCGGGCCGTCCGCATAGATCGACGGGGAGAAGAGCCGCGAGGCGCTGGTGACGAACATCCCGTAGAAGTAAACGCCGGCCAGCAGGACGGCCTGCATGAGCAGGGTCAGGAAATACCGGAGCAGGCTCCTGCGGCAGGAAAGGAACAGCAGCGTCCCGATGAGGAAAAGCGCCACGCCGAGCCAGAACAGGAGGTAATTCGACACCACGCGGACGGGCTCGACCGCTTCGGCCGCCACCTTGAAAAGGGGGCTGCCCTCGAGGGAGACGGAGGAGCCGACGCTCGCCGAAATCGGCAGGAGCGAGAACCGCGACCCGAGCCCGAGGCGGAGGTTGACGGCATTCATGCCCTTCGCCCCCAGTTCATCGACCATTTCCAGCCCGCCGATCACCAGGCAGCCGTCCCCGTCACGTTTCGCCCGGGCCAGGTACCATTTCGGCCCGAAATTGTAATAGCCGGGCTTCTCCCCCACCTCGGAGAGCGGGGAGACCAGCGGGTTGCGGCTGCTGCCGAGGCGCGGGAATACGGTACGGTCGCGGATGTCGTCGCTGATGATCGGGAACTGGTGGGCCCAGGACTGGAGGGTGTCGCCCACATACCGGTAGACGACCATGTCGTCCGGAAGCTTCCCGAGGTCCAGCCAGGCGGCAGGGTCCGCGGAAAGCGCCTTGTCCATGAATTGCCCGAGGAGGGCCATGCGCTTCTCCACTTTCCGCCCGATGGTGCGGGCGGCGGCGTCCGTGTTCACGGGTCCGCGGCCCACCAGCGTCGAGGCCGCCAGCAGCAACAGGGAAAGGGCGAGGACCGAGAGGGCCGCCGCCTGACGGATCCGGCGCTTATTCATGGTGATACGGTTCTCCTTTTATGATCGTAAAGGCACGGTACAGCTGTTCGGCGAAAAGGGTCCGGACCATCTGGTGCGAGAAGGTCATTTTCGAGAGGGAAACCTTGCCGTCGCTGTGGGCGTAAACGGCTTCCGAAAAGCCGTAGGCGCCGCCGATGACGAAGACGACGTCCCGCCCCCGCTGCAGCTTTTCCTCCAGGTACCGGGCGAAATCGAGGGAGCGGAATTCCCGGCCGCGTTCGTCCAGGAGGATGACCTCGTCGGCGGGCCGGACAGCCTTCAGGATCAGTTCCCCCTCGCGTTCCCGGATCTGGTCCCGGGTCAGCGCGGAGACATTTTTCAGCTGCGGGATCTCCTTCAGGGTGAAAGGCACATAATGGGAGAGCCGGGCCACATACAGGTCCAGTCCCTCCTTCACCCATTTCACGTCGGTCTTTCCGACCGTCAGCAGCTTGATATCCATCCCGCAGCAGATCAACGTCACAAAGATACGCAGATGGCTCGGTATTTGCAAGAAAAGCGCCGTGATGAGAAAATGGATCGGCATCATCGTCTGCGCCGTCGCGCTGCTCGCGGCTCCCGCCTCTTCCGCCCAGGAGGAAGGGTACGACGTATTCATCCCCATCGCCAAGTACATCGCGAAAGGCGACGCCGTCCGGCTCTCCGCCTGGTTCGCCGACAACCTCGAGATCTCCGTCATCTCCCAGACCGGCGACTCCTCCCGCAACCAGGCCCGCCAGATCCTCAAATCCTTCTTCGACACCTACACGCCCCGCTCCTTCGACATCACCCACAAGGCCTCGCGGGCGAACATGAAATACGCCCTCGGCCTGCTGAACGCCGGCGGCGAAGTCTTCCTCGTGACGGTATTCGTCAATTACAAGGAAGGCGGCTACCAGATCCAACAACTGAAAATCGAGCGCCAGACGGCCGTTTACTGAGTTTGGCACGGTGCTTGTATCCAGCAAGACACGGTTAGTTTTAGTTAATAATAGGGTTTATGCAAGATGTGGTCACTCCGGGAGGACTGACCACATTTTCTGTGTTTATTTTTAATTTTTTTCGCTTTTATTCTGTTACTTTTCGACGCCTGATTCTTACAATTATTAAACAAAATATTTAATATCGGTTCACCGATAAAAAAATCAGCCGGAAACACGCACATATATATTATATTATGAGCCTTTCCGCCGATTTGCAGAAATGAAATATGTTTTGCATCTTTGCGGCTAAGTTGCTTTTTTGCATAACCCTATGCAATTTGCATAAAGACCCTATTATACTCGGTAACGTAGTGTTTTGTTTAATAATTTAACTTATGAGTAAAATCAAATTTCTCCTCGCCGCGCTCCTGCTGTTCGCGGGCCAGGCGGCTTTTGCTCAGAAGCAGGTTTCCGGTAAGGTGACCAGCGCCGAAGACGGATCTTCCCTCCCCGGCGTCACGGTCTCCGTCTCCGGAACACTGAAGGGAACGGTCACCGACCAGAACGGTGCCTATTCCATCAGTGCACCGGACGAAGGCGTCCTGCTTTTCTCCTGCCTCGGTTACCAGGAGCAGCGCATAGCCATCGGTGAAAGAACCCGCATCGACGTCGCCCTCCAGCCGGAGGCCATCAGCCTCGACGAAGTCCTCGTGACCGCCGTCGGTATCCAGCGTACCGAACGGTCCCTCGGTTACTCCGTCACGAAGGTTGATGCCGGAGAGGCCGTCCAGAAGGCGGAGCCCGACATGCTCCGTTCCCTCGACGGCAAGATCGCAGGCGTCCAGATTTCCGCTCCGTCCGGTGATGCCGGCGGCGCGACCCGTGTGACCATCCGCGGTAACTCCTCCTTCCTCGGCAACAACCAGCCGCTCTACGTGGTCGACGGCGTGCCGTTCAGCAACGACGGCAGCAGCGCCAGAAGCCGCGCGTCCGGCATGGGCGGTGCGCTCGGCAGCGGTATCTCCACCCTCGACCCGAACGACATCGAATCCATGAGCGTCCTGAAGGGTGCCGCCGCGGCCGTGCTTTACGGTTCCCGCGCCGCGAACGGCGTCATCCTCATCACCACCAAGTCCGGCTCGAAGAACGCGGCCGGCAGGAAGGGCTACACCGTTTCCTTCAGTTCCTCCTACGCCCTGGAGGGCATCGCCTCCCTGCCGGAGTACCAGAACCGGTACGGCCAGGGCTCCGAGTTCAACATCGGCGGTTCCAACGGTTCCTGGGGTCCCGAATTCCAACCGGGCATGACCCAGGACATGTATGCGGACATCGCCGCCCTGTATCCGGACCTCGCGAAGGAACTCTATCCCGACCTGGACGGCAAGATTCCCTATCAGGCCTATCCTGACAACGTCAAGAACCTCTTCCGCCGGGGCAGCGTCTGGGACAATTCCATCAATGTCCAGAACATCAACGACAAGGGCATGTTCAATGCCACCGCGTCCTATACCAACCAGAAGAGCTACATCCCCGGTTCCGACTTCGACCGCTACTCCTTCAGCCTCGGCGGACACCAGCAGATCACCAAGCGGCTCACCATCGGCGGCAACATGTCCTATTCCGTCACCGACCAGTGCAGCCCGATGTACGGCTACAACCAGTCCGGCGACGAACTCGGCGGCCTCTCCTCCCTCGCCCGCGCATTCATCATGCCGCGTAGCTGGGACATCCAGAAATTCCCGTACCAGACACCGGACGGCGCCAACCTGCTTTTCCAGCTCACCTCACAGGCGAACAACCCGTACTGGGCTTGGGAGAATGACAAGATCACCACGCAGCAGAAGCGTACGGTGGCCAATTTCAATGCCGGCTACAAATTCACGGACTGGCTTTCCCTCGACTATACCCTCGGTTACAACGACTATACCCAGGACCGCAAGAACGTCATCAACCTGGGGTCCCGCGGTTACGGCGGCAAGGGCTACATCCGCAAGAGTGTCTACAATGACGCCATGCTCGAATCGACCCTGCTCCTGACGGCCGAAAAGGACCTCATGGAGGACCTCAACCTCCGGGTCACCCTCGGTCACAACTACAACCAGGAGACTTCGTCGACTTTCACGGCCAACGGCCCCGAAATCGTCAACCGCGGCATCTATGCCATCGACAACACGAAGTCCCAGACGGCCGGCGAGAATTATGCCCGCGCACGGAAGTGGGGTGTCTTCGCCGATATCCTCCTCAACTACAAGAACTGGGCGTTCCTCAACCTGTCCGGCCGTAACGACGTGTCCTCGACCCTCCCGGTCGCCAACAACAGTTTCTTCTATCCCGCCATCTCCGCATCCGTGGTGTTCACCGAGGCCCTGGGGCTCCAGGACAGCTTCCTGAACTTCGGCAAGGTGCGCGCCAGCTGGGCCAAGGTCGGTAACGACGCCTCCCCGTACTACAACAACGGCACCTTCGTCACGGGCGCCCCGTACATGGGACAGGCCGTCATGGAACTCCCGACCACCCTCTACGACGAGAACCTCCAGCCGGAATTCACCACCGAGTTCGAGGCCGGTACGGAACTCAAGTTCTTCGACAGCCGCATCGCTTTCGACGGCACCTTCTACAACCGGATCTCCGACAACCAGATCGGTGCCATGACCATGTCCCCGTCCTCCGGCTACGACAGTTATGTAACCAACTTCGGTTCCATCCGCAACCGCGGTGTCGAACTCGGACTGGACGTCTATCCGGTCGTGACCAAGGACTTCAGCTGGAGCATTTATACGGTCTTCACGAAGAACAACTCCAAGGTCCTCTCCCTGACCGAAGGCATGGATGAACTCTACATCGGCGGTGACTTCGATACGCCGAGGCCCGGCCTGCGGGTCGGCGAGCCGTACGGTATCCTGATCGGCGAAAAGATCGCCCGGGCCAAGGACGGCACCCCGCTCATCGCGCCGGCGACGGGTATGTACATCAACGATCCGGTCCCCGGCGTCATCGGTGACCCGAACCCGGACTACAAACTCGCCCTGACCAACACCTTCCGTTACAAGGGCTTCTCCCTCGGTTTCATGTTCGATTTCCAGAAAGGCGGATGCGTCTATTCCTCCTATCTGACCGACCTGCTGGGCCGTGGTGTCACGAAAGACACGGAAGACCACTACGGCAGCCGTATCATCCCCGGCTACTGGGCCGATCCCAATACGCTTGAGCCGTACATGGACGCCGAAGGAAACTACTTCCACAACACGACAGCCGTCGGCGAGGACGACCTCTGGTTCTCCGACGGCACCTATTCCACCTTCGCCATCAACTCCTGTGACGAGGTCGCGGTTTACGACGCGACGGTGCTCCGCCTGCGTGAACTCACCTTCTCCTACTCGTTCCCGAAGAAGTGGATCTCCCGCCTGAAACTCTCCGGCGCCGAGCTCGGTATCGCGGGCAGGAATCTCTGGTTCTGGGCTCCGAACGTGCCGAAGTATTCCAACTACGACCCGGTCGTCAACTCCTACGGCGAAACCAACGTCCAGGGTATCGACTACACGTCCGCCCCGTCCGTCCGCCGTCTGGCCTTCAATCTCAAATTAACGTTCTAATGTGCCGGAAGATATGAAAAGGAAGTTTTACACACTGATCGGAACTGCCCTCGCCGCCCTTGCGCTGAGCGGGTGCAATCTGGATATCAACAAAGACCCGTACGTCGTCACCAACCTCAACTTCGACCAGCTTCTGACTGCCACCGAATACGAAGTCGGTATCAACTTCGCCGAGGGTTACTACCTGAATGCCAACTTCTCCGCATACGTCCACCACACGGTAAGCCGCGAAATTGACAACTATTCGCTGGTCGCCAGCTATGCCACCCTGGGCAACACCTGGGAACATGCCTACAAGTTTTCCATCAAGAACTGCGACGCCCTGATCGAGAACGCAGACAAGAGCGGTGACGCCATCTGCGCTGGTATCGGCCGGGTGCTCCGTACCCATGTCTATCTGAACATGGTCGACCTCTGGGGAGACGTTCCCTATTCCGAGGCCAACGTCGCCGGCATCGACAAGCCGAAGGCAGACAAGAGCGTGGACATCTACAATGCACTGCTTGAGAGCCTGAACGCCGCGATCGCCAATTTCAATGATGAAAAGGCAGCGAACGCCAACGCCCCAGCCGGTAACGACCTGTTCTTCAAGGGCGACGTCAAGAAGTGGATCAAGGCCGCCAACACCCTGAAACTCAAACTCCTCGTCCAGAGCCGCCTGGCCAAGTCCCAGATCAAGGACTGGAAGAGTGAACTCGACGCCCTCCTTGCCGGGGACAATTTCCTCGCAGACGGCGAGGACCTGCAGTTCCCGCATTCCACCGCGATGACCCCCGCCGACGAGCGCAACTCCGGTTACGTCGACGAGTATCAGGGCGGCCAGAAAACGGTCTATATCAGCCCCTGGTTCTACGAGTGCATGAGCGGTAACACCTACAACTGGAAGGACAACCCGTTCGTCCGCATCGAGGATCCGCGCATCCCGTACTACTTCTACAACCAGGTTGCTGCGGACGGCAATGCTGCCAACAAGACGGACTACCGCGACGGCGCTTTCATCTCCATCGTGTTCGGTTCCAACTCCGGATTCACGTCCATGACCCAGGAGAAAGCGATGACCACCCTCGGCATCTATCCGATCGGCGGCAAGTTTGACAAGGGTGAAGGAACGCCCATCGATGCCAAGAGCGGCAACGGTATCGCTCCCGACAAGATGCTCATGGCTTATTCCGTCCCGTTCATGAAGGCGGAACTGATCCTCGCCGGCGAAGCTTCCGGAGACGCCAAGGAGGAACTCAAGAAGGGCATCGCGTCTTCCATCGCCCATGTCAACTCCGTGACTGCCGCTGCCGACGCCACTGCCCCGAAGCTTGAGGGCGATGCAGTGACCGATTTCATCGACGCCGTGCTTGCGAAATACGACGCGGCCAACGACAACCGCAAGATGGAGATCGTCATGACCCAGAAGTGGATCGCGAACTTCTACAACCCGGTCGAGGCCTACAACGACATCCGCCGTACCGGTTATCCGGTCCTCTTCAAGGGTGACGCCGAGAACCTGGCCTGGAGCCCGTATGCACAGGAAGTGGAAGCGACCCCCGGCCTGGTCTCCTTTGAACTGGTCAATCTCCTCGATTTCCCCCGGATCCTGTACTATCCCCAGAGCGAAACGACGGTCAACCCGAACATCACCAACAAGGGTCGCATTGTTTCCAGCAAGAACGTTTTCTGGGATGTCAAATAATTTTAGAGGATGTTCAATATGAAAACCAACAAGATATTCGCATTTGCCGGCGCCCTTGCCGCGCTGGTTGCCTGCAACAAGCAGGAACTGCCCTATGACCTCGCCGGTACCGAGCACGCTGTTGTCGTCGGAATCAGCAAGGCGGAAGGAGCAAGCCTCATCCTGGACAACGACATGAACGCCGGCGACTATCGGGTTATCCTCGATGTCCCGAAGTACCAGGGCGACATGTCCATGCTGAAAGAGGCGCAGGTCATGGCCGTCTATACCCGCGGAAAGGATAAGAAGGGTGTGATCGTCGCCGAGGGAATCACCGAATTCCCGAAGGAGGTGAAGGTTGAGATGAAAGACATCTGCAGCAAACTGGGCATCAGCCGGATCGAGACGGGTGACCGTGTCGAATTCACCCCTTGCGTGACGCTCCAGAGCGGCACCCAGGTCAACGGCTGGTCCCCGGTCGCCGGATTCAACAACATCGCGTTCACCAACTGGCCGATGAATGACGGTACCCCTTATACCTACCGTGTATCCTATACGGCTTTCGCTCCTTTCCAGAAGGAGAAATTCCAGGGCGTCGGCGTTCCCCAGCGCGGTGCGGACGGTTCCGATTACGGCACGGTGAACGTCACACAGATCAACGACAAGCCCGAATCCTATCCGAAAGGCGTGACCGCTGACGATGTGGTCGGCCTGAAGATCGAAGGTGATATCTGGTATGCCCCGGACACCATCATCCTTTGGATCAACACCAAGGACTATTCGTTGATTTTCCCGGACCAGGTCGTCTCCCCGCAGTGGACGTATCCGGGAGGAGCGTACGGAACCTATGACGGCATGCTTATCGGAGGTTCCGGAGAGGTGGACACCTTGAACAACACGCTGACCTTCAGTTTCGACAGTTCCTGGGGTCCTTACGGCCTCGGCGGTGACACCATCATCCTTTACTTCAACGAAATCGCCGGCTAATCGCCTGCCTTCATCCCTAAAGAGGAGCAGCCCGCCATGCAGGGGGGCTGCTCCTTTTTCTTGCCTGCTCCTTCAGGAATCGGGGAAAAGAACCTGCATCACCGGTGGCATTTACCCGGACAGGGCTGCGAAGCAGCAGGCACCGGTGATGCAGGTTCTTTTCCTGATATAACCAGGCAGCGCTACAGCAGCCGGATGAACAGGCCGCCGACCACCGAGCGGGCCTTCATCGCCTGCCATGCGGGCCTGTCCGTCCAGACCCAGTCCCCCATCGGGACACGGTCTGGGGTCTCGTTCTCAAAGCGCCAAACGGGTTCAACGAAGGACATGAAAGTTTCGTTGTCCTCCGAGAGCGAGGCCGTCCAGAGGATCCAGTCAATCTTCGTATAGGCCTGGCGGGAGTCGAGGGGAAGACCATACGGGTTCTGGACAGTCTGATAATAAGCGAGTTCCTTCTCAGCGACTTCAGCGGGGAAGACATGCAGCCCCAGGATGCGGTCCCAGACCAGGTTGTACTTCTGGCTCCAGGTGCCGGGGCGGTCGAAGGTCAGGCGGTAATGGTCGCCGTCCGCGGCCTGCTGCAGCCAGGAAACGGCCATCTCGCGGGCCATGACGCCATATTTCACCGCCTCTTCCCGCTTCCCGAGCCGGTCCGCCGTTTTTCCGTAAGCCGCCAGGGCCAGGATCGACTTGGCCGACAGGTTGACATTGTGGGCCAGACGGCCGGCGAAATCGTCGGTGCAGAGCTGGTCGGCGGGATCGAAGCCGGATTCGGAGAGGTATTCCGCCCAGGCGGAAAGCGTCTCCCAGTGCCGTTCCGCATAGTCCGGATCGTCGTTGTACAAGGCGACGGCGGCCGTGAGGAGGAGCATGTTGCCGGCCTCCTCGACCGGCATGTCGTACGGATAGGTCTGGCCTTCCGCGATGGGATAGGTCCCGAGGTCATGGGCCGGGAAAGGCTTCGTCCAGCGGCCGCTTTCGGCATAGTCGAAGATGGGGTTCAACAGGCCTTTCACCAGTTCCGGCCCGTATTTGAGGAAGAGCGGGGCGGACGGATAGGTCACGTCCACCGTGCCGATCGAACCGTTGCTGTTGTTCTCCTTGGAGAGCCAGAAAAGGTCGCCGGAGGGGCCCTGGACCAGCTTGTGGGCGGTCACGGCCTGCCGGTAGGCGACGGCGAGGAGGTCCGCATAGTGCGGGCCGCCCTTCTCCGTCGCCTCCCTGTACAGGTTCCGGTCGAAACGCCGGCTTTCCCGCAGGAGCGACGGATACGCGTCCCGGGCCTCCCCGAGGGCATCATAGATGCTCCGGTCGCCATTCCGGTTCCAGTACGGCCGGAGGTCCTCACCGAAATAGCGCACGCTGTACAGGTCGTCATAGGCGACGTAGGCCACGCCTTCCGCCTTGTCAACCGTACCGAGATCGCGCGAAAGCGTCATGCCGGAAGCCTTGTCAAGCCCTTCCTCCCCCGCGAGGTAGAAATAGCCCCAGTCGATGCGGAGGTCATCCCCCTTCCGCGCAAGCACCTGCTGGGCCTGGCTGCCGACCTTGACGGTCACAAAGCCGCCTTGACGCTCATTCTCAAGCGTATACGCCTGGAACGGCTGGTCGAGCGCCCAGTTCGGGGCCGCCTCGAAACGGATGCCGACCGCATGCGGCTCCTTCGAACGGACGGCATAGGAAAGGTAATTGACCGGGCGGCTGACCAGTTCCGGCCGGTCGAGGAAGAGCGGGGCCGTGAACGTCAGGTCCAGTTCCACGGGGCCGCAGGTGAAACGGTAATCCGTGTTCATCGCCTGGACATTGACGGCGGTCTGCTGCGCCGTCTGCCCGGCCGCTGCGCCGCCGGAACGGACCACCAGCCCGAAATCCAGGATGGCCCGGCCCTGGTTGTTGACACCCGCCGCCGCAAGGACATTCTCTCCTTTCCGCAGGGCGCCCGCCGGCAGCGCAGCCAGGTCATTTTCCCGCGATTTTCCGCCCGTGTCATAGATTTCGCGGCCGTTGAGCCAGACCTTCGCGCTGTCATTTCCCGTCACCAGCAGGCAGACCTCCCCTTCCGGGAGGGATGCAAGGCTGAACGGACGCCGGACCCGGACCGTCCCGCTGCGCCATTCCGTCCGGTTGCCGCTCACCTGGGGGGTCCCGAAACCGCCCTCGCCTTCCGGCCAGAGGGAATCGTCATAGCCGGGCTGGGTCCAGTCCCCCTCGGGAATCTCGAAGGTATAACGCCCGCTCCACCCGGCCTCCTGCGCATTTGGCAGGACGGTCTTCAGCGTCGGGGACGAGGCGCCCATGAAGCGGTAATCCACGCCGTCCACGGTCAGGATGCCTGTCAGGGGCATGTCCTTGCCGGTCCAGTGCTGCGGCGCCGCATCGTAGAGGTTTTCGGTCACGGCCCAGGCATTGGTATAGGGGTCGATGGTCACGAGCGGATAGGCGGATGGCCGCAGTCCGTTCTGCGGAATGGTCGGTGACAGGGTGCAGGCTGTCAGCAGGAAAAGGGCACCAACCCATTGATTTTTCATTATTTGCGCGTTTTTTACCCTTGCAATTCCAAATTAGGAATGGTTTTTGTACAAAATATTCTCCGGACAAATTTAATGATTTGTAACGTATGAAAAAAACTCTTTGCACTCTCCTCGCGGCAGCGGCGCTGCTCGCAGGAGTCGAGGCCCAGGCCCAGATGTCTGTCGGAGCCGGCTACCTCAACATCACTCAGTCTTTTGACAACACCAGTGCCAACGGCAACGGCGCCTACGCCGGCCTTTCCTTCAACATTCCGCTCGCCGGCGGTTTCGGCATCGCTCCCGGTGTGTACTACACCTTCTCCAACTACAAGCAGGATGCTGCCTGGGGTCTCCTGAAGGGTTCCACCACCGAACATGCGATCAATGTTCCCCTCAACCTGAACTTCGGTTACAACCTCGCCCGTGACATGCGCGCCTTCATCTTCGGCGGCCCTACCTTCCAGTATGGCCTTTCCTCCAAGACCAAGACGGATGTCGCCGGTGCTGCGACCGTGAACGATGACAACTATTCCGATGACGGCACCCAGCGCTTCGTCGTCTATGCGGGCGGCGGTCTCGGCATGGACATCGCCAACAAGTTCCAGGTCACCGTCGGTTACGACCACAGCGTGACCAACATGATCAAGAGCGACAGCCACAAGGTCGGCCGCGGTCTCCTGAAGATCGGCGCCGCCATGCTGTTCTAAGCGACCGTTCGGATTACAGAACGCGAACAACTCGTTTTAAGCCGGAGGGCGACACTGCGTCGCCCTCCTTTTTTTTGTGGCCAGGTGACGGAGACGTCCCCAATTTTGGCAGGCCTCCGTCAAAACAGGCGGTTTTTGCGGGAGACGTCCCATTTTGCGGGACGTCTCCGTCACTTCATCCCGGGGATTTGCGTATCTTTGCAGGGATGGTACGCAAATACGGAACCGATTTCTTCGAAGAGTATGCCGCGGTGTCGCTCCGGGCGCTGCTGGGGCCCGCCTATGACGGGCTCGAAAACCGCGACCGGCCGGACCTGCAGTCGCCCGACGCGCGGACGCTCGGGATCGAGGTGACCCGCGCCATGGAATCCAGCAAAAAGGCGGCGGACGCCTTCCTGAAAGAAATGTCCGGCATCGTTCCCCGGACAGACGGGCAGAGCGACCTGGAACAGATGCTCCGGACCGGCTACGGTTACGGCCTCGGGGACGGACAGTACATCGGTGAAAAGGAACGGGAATACTGGGCGATGGCCCTCCCCCTCCAGCGCATCATCGACAGCAAGGTTTCCAAGGCCGCCAGGGGCCTGTACGGTCATTTCGACCACCTCGGGCTCTACATCTTCTGCAAAGATCCGCTGAACGACGCCCAGGTGGTGAAAACATACCGCTACGTCATGGCCCTGCAGCGCTACAACGACATCCGCTACGAACGGCTTTTCCTTTCGGAAATCTGCAATCTCTACGTCTGCAACCTCAGCGAGGGCATCCCGCGTTTCACCCGCATGCTCCGCTACCCCATCACCCCGCAGCAGCGCCACGATTTCTACGCCGCCGCCCTCCGGTTCCAGCTGCAAAGTCCTTCGTGAAACAGCAATAATAACCTGCATCACCGGTGTCTGCTGCTTCGCAGCCCTGTCCGGGTAAATGCCACCGGTGACGCAGGTTATTATTTCACACTTCCTTAATTAACTGTACTTCCGCGGGAAGCGCAGGAGGATGGAGAGGACGGCGAAGAGGCCGAGGGCGAAAGGATAATAGAGGTAGCCCGTGATGGCGGCGGCGGAGACGCCGGCGAGGCCGGAGGCCATCAGCATCTGCGCGCCGTAGGGGATGATGCCCTGGACGAGGCAGGAGAAGGTGTCGAGGAGGCTCGCGGTCTTGCGCGGGTCGAGGCCGAAACGTTCGGTGATATCCCTGGCCAGCGGACCGGTGGTGATGATGGCGACGGTGTTGTTGGCCGTGCAGAGGTTGGTGAGGGAGACCAGGGCGGCGATGCTCCCTTCGGCCGCACGTTTCCCGCCGATATGCCGGGTCAAACCATTGATAATGAAGTCCATCCCACCGTTGTAGCGGATCAGCGCCAGCAGGCCGCCGGCAAGGAGCGAGACGATGATCAGTTCGCCCATCCCGGCGATGCCGCTCCCGATCGAGGCCATCCAGCCGACCCAGCCGTAACAGCCCGTCGCCCAGCCGAGGATACCGTTCACGGCGATGCCGAGGGTCAGGACCGTGACCACGTTCATGCCCGCGAGCGCAAGTCCGATGACCAGCAGATACGGCAGCATTTTCAGCCAGTCCACCGGAACGGCGTCCGGCACCGCTTCGACGCGGAGCCCCATCACCACATAGACGACCGTCACGAGGACAGCCGCCGGAAGGGCGATCCACAGGTTAACCCGGAACTTGTCACGCATCGAGCAGCCCTGGCTCTTGGTCGCCGCGACGGTGGTATCGGAGATGAAGGAGAGGTTGTCGCCGAAGAAGGCCCCGCCGACGACGATGGCGGTCACCAGGGGAATCCCGACGCCCGTCTCCGACGCGATGCCCGTCGCGATGGGCACGAGGGCGACGACCGTCCCGACGCTGGTCCCGACGGCCATGGAAATGAAGCAGGCGGCGAGGAAAAGGCCCGCATAGATCAGTTTGCCGGGCAGGATCCGGAGGGTCGCATTCACGGTCGCGTCGATGGCGCCGATCTCCTTTGCCGTCGCCGCGAAAGCGCCCGCCAGCACGAAGATCCAGATCATCAGCAGGACATTGCGGTCCCCCGCCCCGGATGAAAAGACGGAAATCTTCCGGTCCATGGAAATCCCCCGGGTCGTCAGCATCCCCCAGGCCGATGCCAGGATGAAAGCGGCCGCAACGGGGACCTTGTAGAAGTCCTTCGCCACAAGCGCCGTCACCACATACGCCACGAGGAACACAGCGAGCGGGCTCAGCGCGAGCCAGCCGTTCATCGGCCGTTCAGCACGCGGGGCCGGGGTCTCGTTCTTTTCGGTATGGATGGCCATGGTCCTGCGGAAATGGGATCAGATCACCTCCACGTCGGAGGCGCGGAGCCAGCCCTGGCGGCCGTCCGAAAGCTCGATGTTGTGCCAGGAGCCTACGGTGTCGAGCAGCCGGACCTTCGTCCCTTCATGGAGAATAAAGAGGTCCTTCGCCGCATTGTCGCCGGAAGGGGAACTCTTGACCGGTGAAACGGCACGCATGACCACCGCCTCGTCCGCCGATTCGGCCTCCCGCTTCTGCCAGTGGGCGAAATCCCAGCCGAGCAGTGCGATGAGCAGGGTCACGATCCCCGTGAAGAACCCGGCTTTCCGCGCAGCGGAGGAAGGGCCGAGCAGGAACAGCAGCACCAGTGAGAGCGTCAGGGCGAAGAACACGATGGAGAGGACGGCCCACACATTCGACGGAAGGAGATAGCAGGCTTTCCGGCCCCATGCCTCCAGGAAGAATTCCGGGACGCTGTCGATGCGGTCCTGCGTCGTTCCGCGCGCGAAATCAAGGTTGTAGCGGATATCCGCGGATGCCGGGTCGAGCCGGGCGGCCCGCTCGTAATTCAGGATGGCCTTGCCGGTCTCCCCGAGCTTGAAATACGCATTCCCCGCATTGTAATACAGGTCGGCGCTCGAGAGTCCGGCGTCGAGGATGCCCTGCCAGGCGGCGGCCGCTTCCGCGTATTGTCCTTCCGTATAGGCATTTACGCCGGCCTGCCAGAGGGAGTCGGGATAACTCAGCGCCTCCGCGTGCAGGGTCGCCGGGGCGAGCAGCAGGAGGGCCAGCAGGGCCGCGCCCGCCTTGGATACGGGTTTTTTCATGTTGGAATCGATGGCCGTGATTACGTCAACGGCTTTCTGGTAATGGCTGTTCATCGCCTCGTGGCCGGCATCCGGCGCATAGCGGGCATATTCACAGGCATCGAGGAGGTCCGTGAATTCCCGGGCAAGGCCTTCGGAAATGCCCCGCTCAGCCAGCGCGGCGGCGATGTTCTCCTTGGTCTGGTCGGCCATGTCCATGGTCAGCTTGTCGGAGACGAAGCCGAGCAGGGCGCGGTGAAGTTCCTCATAGAAGGCCGTTTGCAGGCCCTTCCCGAGGAAATCGCCCGCCAGGTGGAGCCGCTTGAGGGCCATCTTCGTGGCACGGCGGTTCTTGGTGCCGACGACATCGGCACGCCGGGCCGCCATCTTGCGGAAAGCCAGCCAGAAGAGGGCGGCCAGGGCGGTAAGCGCCGCGATGAGGCCCCAGTAGAGCGGCCGGCCGACCAGGAAATTGTGCCCGCTCCGGAAGCCTTCGTTGCGCGTCCGGATGAAGCGGATGTCCTCGCCGAGGTTCTTGACGCCCTTGCGGTCCACGACCAGCGTCTGGCCGCCGGAGACGACGGTACTCTCCGTGCCCGGCGCCTTGGCGACGCGCAGCCGGAGCGAATCCGTCGCGACGGTGGCGTACCGCTTCGTATTCACATTGTAGAAGGAATACTTCACCGGATCGACGGTGAAATCACCGGCGCTGCGGGGGATGAAGGGGTATTCAAAGGTCTTGCTGCCGGTGGTCCCGGCCTTGTCCACGTTCGGCGTCGTCTTCACGTCATAGACGTCGAAATCCGGCGGAAAATTGATCTTGGGAGCCTCCAGGAGGGAGATGTTGCCCTTGCCGGAGACCGTCACGAGCAGCGAGGCAGCATCGTGCGTCTTGAGGGAATCCTTGCTGAGGCGGGCGGTGACGGTGTATTCGCCCACGCCGCCGCTGAAGGAGGCGGGGGCGCCCGCCGGAAGCTGGGACACGCGGACGGAGACCGCGGGCGTCGTCACCCGCTTGCGGATGGTCGTGTACCCGTCTTCGAAGAAACTGTCGAAAATGCTGCTGCCGCGGCGGGCCGTCTGCACATTGACCAGGCAGACGATCTCGGCGGGGTCGATCTGCAGGGTGCCCGATTTCTGCGGGATCAGCACCCAGCGGCGCAGCAGGGCCGCATCATAGATCTTGTCGCCGAGCGCCTCGCGGCGGAACTCCACATTCTGGGGCGTATCGGTCTCCTTACTCCAGAAACCGTTGAAGGAAGGGAACTTGGCGTCCTCGAATCCGACAATGTTGGCTCGCTGGTAGAGCTTGAGCGTCGCCGTGACCGGTTCGCCGACCACAACGTCGCGGCGGCTCAGGGACAGGCGCATGAAGATGTCTTCCGAGGAGACCTCCCCCGTGGCCTGCGGCTGGGACTGCTGCTGGGACTGCGAAGGCGCGGTCTGCCGGGAACCGCCCGTGCCCCCGTTCGACACGACCTCGATCCGGAAGGGGCGCGAACTGATCTCGCCGCCCTTGACCTTCGCGGTCGCGGGCGGGAGCTGGAAGGTACCGGTCTTTTTCGGCAGCAGGATGTAGGTATAGGTCGTCGTGGAGGACTTGGAGACCTTGCCGTTGATCATGCTCACGCTCGTGGAAGAGCCCTTCTGCGGGCCCCATACGAGCTGGAAATCATCCGATGGCGCCCATTCGAAGGACGACGGGGCGTCCCCTTCGACGACGAAGGCGACGTTGAAGCGCTCGTCCACCCCGACGACATCGTGTACCTCCACCTTGATCGTCCCCTGTGCCCATGCGAGCACCGACACGACCAGTCCCGCCAACGCTGCTGTCAATCGTTTCATATCGCTACCAATTCTTTTCTTTCTGCCGCGACTTGAAGACCGCGGCCTTCTCTTTCTTAACCTTGTCCTGCGTCTGCTTCTCCTGGTCCTGCATCGCCTGGAGGATCTGCTGGGCCTGCTGGGGCGACAGTTCCCCGCGGGCTTCCTGCGGCTGCTGATCCTGATTCTGGTCCTGCTGGTCCTGCTGGTTTTGCTGCTGATCCTGCTGGTCCTGCTGCTGGTCCTGCTGGTCCTTGTTCTGATCCTGATTCTGCTGCTGATCCTGATCCTGGTTCTGGTCCTGCTGCTGTTGCTGGTCCTGGTTTTGGTCCTGCTGGTCCTGATTCTGGTCCTGGTTCTGGTTCTGGTCCTGATTCTGCTGCTGGTTCTCCAGCATTTTCTTCGCATAGATGAAGTTCTCCTTTGCATCCAGGTCGCCCGGATTCCGGAGGAGAGACTGCATGAAGGCTTCGACCGCCGTCTTGTAGTCCTTTGCCTGCAAGGCCACGTCGCCGACGTTGTAGTAATAGTCGGCGCCATGCTCCGTCGAGGGCGCGGTCTGCTGGATCCGCTGCAGGGATTGGGCCGCCCCCTGGTAATCCTCCTGCCGGTATTGGACGGAGGCGAGGTTGTAATTCGCTGCCACGGAGGTGCTGTCCGCCATCAGGGCCTTGCGGTAGCTGATGTCCGCGGCGGACCACTGCCCCTTCGCGAACGAGCGGTTCCCCCGGCGGACGTCGTGCCGGTCCGGCTGGGCCAGCGCCGGAACGCCCGCGAGCAGCAGCATCATTATGAATAGGATCTTTTTCATCTTCAATCGTTTCCAAAGAACTTGCGCTTCGCTGCCCGCTCGCCGATGAGCATTTCAATCAGGAGCAGGACGAGGGCGGCGGCGAAGAAATACATGAACTGCTCGTCGAAATCTTCGAACATCACGCTGCCGAATTCCTCCTCCTCCATCCGCCGGATGTCCTCGATGATGGGATTGAGCCCGAATTCCTCGTTCCCGGCATGGATGTACGCGCCGCCGCCCGCCCGGGCGATCTTCCGGAGCGTCTCCTCGTCGAGTTTCGACACGACGATGTTGCCGTCCTTGTCCTTCAGGAGTTCCCCGTCCACCGGAATGGGCTGGCCCTCGGGCGAGCCGACGCCGATCGTATAGACGCGGATGCCGTACTCGGCCGCCTGTTTCGCGGCCTCGACGGCATCGTCCTCGTGGTTCTCGCCGTCGGAGATGACGACGATGACCCGGCTCTTCTCGCTCTGGGCGCTGAAGCTCTTGATAGAGAGCAGGATCGCCTCGCCGATGGCCGTTCCCTGGACCGGGACGGACCCCGGCGTGATGCTCGAGAGGAACATCTTGGCGGAGACATAGTCCGTCGTCACCGGCAGCTGGACGAACGGCGTCCCGGCGAAAATGACCAGGCCGATGCGGTCGTCCTGGAGCTTGTCGGTCAGGCGGGAGATGGCCAGTTTGGCCCGCTCGAGCCGGTTCGGGGAATAGTCCTCGGAGAGCATCGAGTTGGAGACGTCCAGGGCGACCATGATCTCCACGCCCTTCGACTTGTGTTCGGCCAGCTTGGCCCCGGTCTGCGGGCGCGCGAGGCCGATGGCGAAGCAGGCGAAGGCCAGTGCGAAGAGGACAGTGCGGACCCACCCCTTCGCCCCGGACCAGGACGGCATCAGCGCCCCGACCAGTTCCTCCTCGCCGAAGCGGCGGACCCGTTTCCGGCGGAAGGTGCGGAGCACCCCGTAGCCGATGAGGATCACCGGCACCAGCAGGAGGAGATACAAGTATTGATACTGAGCGAAATACATCTTCTTACGGCAATCTTCTCAACACGGCGGCCAGCAGGATTTCCAAGAGGAAACAGGCCAGCGCGATGAGCGCATAACGGGTATAAAGGTCCTTGTAGACCGGGAAGCTGTCCACGGTCGTACGGGTCTTTTCCATCTGGTTGATCTCGGCGTAGATCTCGGCGAGTTTCGTATTGTCCGTGGCCCGGAAATACTTCCCGCCGGTCGCGTCGGCGATCTGGCGGAGCAGGTCCTCGTCGATCTCCACCTTCATGTTCTGGACGTCGGGGCCCCAGGGGGTCATCACCGGATAGGGCGCCTCCCCGTTCGCGCCGACCCCGATCGTATAGACACGGACGCCGTATGTCTCAGCCACTTCCGCGGCCATCTGCGGCGTGATCTCGCCCCGGTTGTTGACGCCGTCGGTCAGGAGGATGACGACGCGGCTCTTCGCGTCGGAATCCTTCATCCGCGCCACGGCGGTGGCCAGGCCGTTGCCGATGGCGGTGCCGTCCTCGATGAGGCCGGTCTCCACATCCTGCATCAGGTTGATCAGGGTGGCGCGGTCGGTCGTCAGCGGGCACTGGGTGTAACTCTCGCCCGCGAAAACGACGATGCCCATCCGGTCGGCCGGGCGCTGGGCGATGAATTCGACTGCGATGTCCTTGGCCGCGCTGAGGCGGTCCGGCTTGAAGTCGCGGGCGAGCATCGAGGTCGAGACGTCCATCGCCAGGACGATGTCAATCCCCTCGGTATCAACCTTTTCCACCTCGCTCTTGGAGCGGGGACGGGCGATGCAGACCACCAGCAGCGACAGGGCGGCGATGCGGAGGGCGAAGGGAAGATGGCGGATGACGGCCAGGGCGGACGTTCCGCCCGCCTTCCAGGGCCGGACGGTCGAAACACGGAGGTGGGGCTTGCGCTCCGCGAGCTCCTGCCAGAGGTAATGGGCCACCAGCAGCAGCGGAACAAGCAGCAGGAAAAGCAGTTTCGGATACTCAAAGTACATACGGCTTCCCTCCTATTTCGGCATGTAGTCTTCCGCGCGTTCCTCCCGCTGCGGCTGCGGCGCGTCTTCGGCCGGCGCCTCCTGCTCCCCGTTCTCCGCCTCCTCCTCCACCTCGGCCTGGTATGTCGAGGTAACGAAGCGGACGGCCTGCGGGAGCACGCTGGCATTCTCCTCCTTCGTCGCGGTGAACTTCGCGAATTTCACGAAATCCGCCCGCTCGAAGAGTTCTTTCATCTCCTCGTAGAGCTCGACCGGGACATCCGTCCCCTTGAGCCCTTCGAAGATTTCCGCGGTGGTCATCTCCATCGCGCCGACCCCGTACCGGGCGACGATGTATTCCCGGAGGGCGTCCGTCACGCCGGAGTAGAAGGCCTTCTGCTTGTCCGGCGCCCAGAACTTGTCGCCGCGGTACTTGTCCAGCTTGCGCAGGGCGGTGATATGGGCGGGCTCCTGGAAGGCGGGCCCTTCCTGGGCCTTCCGGCGGGCGATCAGCCAGGCGACCAGGCCGCTGACCAGCAGGGCCAGGAGCCAGAATCCCACCAGGTACGGGAGGATTTCCCGGAAGGTGACGGGATAGCGGATCTGCCCCTTGATGTCGTGCGGGACGAAGGTCGCCGTATCGACGGGCATGGTCATGACCTCCAGCTTCTGCGGATTGAAGACGAGCGTATCGACCGTCCCGTCCCCGCAGAGCCGCCGGACAAAGAGCGGAGGCAGCTCATAGACGCCTTCCCCGAAGGGGGCGATGACGATCGACGAGCGGATGTCGAAACGCCGCTCCCCGCTCCCCCGGACCTTGCGGACCTTCAGGGTATCGACCTGCCAGGGGCGGACGGTGACGACCTGCTCCATGAAAGGCTGCGGGACCTCGGGGTAATCGAGCTGGATGCTGTCCGGCACGTCCTTGAGCTCGAAACCGTAGGCCAGCTGGTCCGCGACAAGGATGGAGTCGCGGGGCTGGAGCGCCTTCAGGAAGGTCTGGCCCCCGGGAAGCACGGTGCCGAGCAGGACGGATATGAACAAACTGTATATCATTGTATTATCTCTTCTGGAACAGGGACATCAGGGCGCGGACGTAGTCCTGGTCCGTGGCGACGGAGATGCTGTCGACCTGATAGCGGTTGAACAGCTTCTCCGCCTCGGCGCCCGCCTTCCGGAACCATTCGCCATAGGCACTGCGCACCTTGCGCGAACCCGTGTCGATCCAGGCGGCCTCGCTGGACTCGGCGTCCTTGACGTGGACGAGCCCCACGTCGGGGAGCGTCCGCTCGCGGGGGTCATAGACCTGGATGACGGAGAGGTCGTGCCGGTTCACGGCCACCTTCAGCGCGTCCTCATAGCGGGGCATGCCGTCCTCACGGACATCGAGCATGTCCGACAGGATGAAGGCCGTGCATTTCTTCTTGACGGCGCCGGTCAGGAAGCGGAGCGCCTCGGAGATGTCCGTCCCCGTGGACTGGGGCTCATAGTCCAGGATCTCCCGGATGATGTGGAGGAGGTGGCTGCGGCCCTTTTTCGGGGGAATGAACTTTTCCACCCGGTCGCTGAAAAGCAGGGCGCCGACCTTGTCATTGTTCAGGATCGCGGAGAAGGCGAGGACGGCGGCGATTTCCGCAATCTGTTCCCGCTTGGTCTTCCGGGCGGTGCCGAACAGGCCGGAACGGCTGATGTCGACCAGCAGGACGACGGTCAGCTCGCGCTCTTCCTCGAAGACCTTGACATACGGCGCGCTCATGCGTGCGGTGACGTTCCAGTCCATGTTGCGGACATCGTCACCATATTGGTACTCACGGACTTCGCTGAAAGCCATACCCCGGCCCTTGAAGGCCGAATGGTACTCTCCGGCGAAGATCTGGTGCGAGAGCGCCTTGGTCTTGATTTCGATTTTCCGGACCTTTTTGAGCAGGTCGTTCGGGGTCATTTCCGACATGGCTGCCTCCGCTTACGGGACGATGACGGCGTTGATGACTTTTCCGATGATTTCCTCGGTGGTGACGTTCTCCGCCTCGGCCTCATAGGTCAGGCCGATACGGTGGCGGAGCACCTCCGGGCAGACGGCACGGACATCCTCCGGGATGACGTAGCCGCGGCGGCGGATGAAGGCATAGGCCTTCGCAGCCATGGCCAGGGAAATGCTCGCACGCGGGGAGGCGCCGTAGGAGATGAGATCCTTCAGGCCGGCCAGGTTGTAGTCCTGGGGCGTGCGGGTGGCATAGACGATGTCCACGATGTACCGCTCGATCTTCTCATCCATATATACATCGCGCACGACCTCGCGGGCGCGCACGATGTCCTCCGGCTTCACCACCGGGCTCGCCTTGGGAAACTCGCCCTGGTTGTTCATCCGGATGATCAGCCGCTCCTCGTCCTTCTTCGGATAGTTGACGACCACCTTCAGCATGAAACGGTCCACCTGGGCCTCCGGGAGGGGGTAGGTGCCTTCCTGCTCGATCGGGTTCTGGGTCGCCATCACGAGGAAGGGCTCCGGCAGGGGGTAGGTCCTGTCGCCAATGGTCACCTGGCGCTCCTGCATCGCTTCGAGCAGGGCGGACTGGACCTTGGCCGGGGAACGGTTGATCTCATCCGCGAGGACGAAGTTCGCGAAGACGGGGCCCTTGTGGACCTCGAAATCCTCCTTCTTCTGGGAGTAGATCAGGGTGCCGACCACATCGGCCGGGAGGAGGTCCGGGGTGAACTGGATGCGGCTGAACTTCGCATCGACCGCCTGGGAGAGCGTGTTGATCGCGAGGGTCTTGGCCAGGCCCGGGACACCCTCGAGGAGGATGTGGCCATTGGCCAGCAGGCCGATCAGGAGGTTGTCCACCAGCTGTTTCTGCCCCACGATGACCTTGCCCATCTCGATGGTCAGCAGGTCCACGAACGAACTCTCGCGCTGGATGCGCTCATTGAGTTCCTTGATGTTTACACTTTCCATATAATTCCTTAATTTTGCATCCTAAACCATTCGTCATGCGTTACGCCCTCACCCTGTCCTACAACGGCGCCTCCTTTTCCGGCTGGCAGATCCAAAACGGCACCCCGACGGTCCAGGAGACCCTTGAGCATGCGCTCTCGACGCTCCTGCGGACGGCCGTGACGGTAACGGGAGCCGGGCGGACCGATGCGGGCGTACATGCGGCGGATTACCTCGCGCACTTCGACGCACCGGACGGTTCCATCCCGGATCCGGCGCTGTTTGCCTGCAAATTAAATGCCATTTTACCCCGTTCCGTCGTCGTCCATTCGCTGGTCCCGGCCGCCCCGGATTTCCATGCCCGCTTCGACGCCCGGCGCCGCGAATACACCTATTTCCTGCACCGCCGGAAAGACCCGTTCATGGACGCCTTTTCCTGGCAGTGCAGCTATCCCGTCCTCGATTTCGCAGCCATGAACGCTGCCTGCGCCCACCTGCTCGGCACCCATGATTTTTCCTGCTTCGAGAAGACCGGCGGCAACAACAAGACCTCCATCTGCACCGTCTCCGAGGCCTTCTGGGCGCCCTACACCCCCACCCACCTTGCCATTATGGCATACGGCAGCGCCACCCCGGACGGGACGGAAGGGCGCGCCGCGGAAGGGCAGGAGCCGGCATACTGGTACTTCCGGATCGCCGCCGACCGCTTCCTCCGGAACATGGTCCGGGCCGTCACCGGCACCCTCATCGAGGTCGGGCGTGGGAAGCATGACCCCTCCTGGGTTGCGGAACTCATCGCCTCGGGCACCCGCTCCGACGCCGGCGAGTCCGTCCCCGGCCATGCCCTGTTCCTCAGCAAAATCCGTTATTGAAACCCAGTATTTTGTATATTTGTCCCTGTATATGCACAACAGGATACACATGAAAGAGAAGTGTTTGGCCCTGATGCTGGCGGCGGTCCTCTTCGGATGCGGCCCCGGCAACGGGCAGGAGCCCGATGAAAAGCCGGATTCGCCCGCCATCGTGCTGGGTGAAACGACGCTGGAAGTCAAGGCGGAAGCCGGCCAGGCCGTCATTCCGCTGCGGACCAACGTCCCCGTCACCGTGGAAATCCCCAAGGGCGTGAACTGGATTCACTACCTCCAGACGAGGGCCCTGGAAAACCGGGAAGTCATCCTCTCCATCGACGACAATGATACCGGCGCCGGACGGGAGGCCACCGTCTATCTCGTCAACGCGGAGAACGGCATCCGCCAGGGCGTTTCCGTCAAGCAGGGCTTCAAGCCCGTTGCGGAAAGCGAGGAATTCTACACGGTCGGACCGGAAGGAGGGAACATCGAGATCAAGCTTTCCACCAACCTGGAGAACTACCGCATCCTCGTCCCGTCGGACGCATCCTCCTGGCTCTCCTATATTTCCACACGGGCCATCCGCACGGACATCCTGACCTTCTCCGTCCAGCCGACGGAGCTTTACACGCCCCGCCAGGCCGCCGTTTCCATCGTGGACGCGGAAGGAACGACCCGCCTGCAGTTCACCATCAAGCAGAACGCGAAGTCCATCCCCAACAACGAGATCTGGTACACGACCAAGTACGGTTACACGATCGAGCCCAAGACTACCGGTTTCAACTGCAAGCTGCGGGACAATGTCTATGCCGACGGACACGGCCGCCTCATCTTCGACGACGACATCCTCACGGTCGGCAGCGACGCCTTCAAGGGCCAGACATCGCTCATCGGCGTCACGCTTCCGAACTCCGTCAAGACCATCCAGAGCGGCGTGTTCTACGGCTGTACCTCCATGACGGACATCTACCTCCCGTCCAGCCTGACCACGGTCCAGAGCGGCGCCTTTGCAAGTTGCACGGGCACCCTCCATTTCAACGGGGAGACACTGCCGGACAAGTGCTGTCAAAATGCGGCATCCATCACCGCGGTGGTCCTCGGAGAGAAAGTCGAGAAACTGGGCGCCTTTGCCTTCGACGGCTGCAAGGCCCTCGCGTCGGTCAATTTCCCGGAGTCCCTGAAAGAGATCGGCCAGGACTGCTTCCGGCACTGCACTTCCCTGACGGAGTTCGACCCCAAGAATCATTCGGTCATCATCGGACAGTATGCCTTCAGCGGCAGCGGCATCAAGGAGTTCACCTGGTATGCCCCCGGCATGAAGGTGGGCTCCTATGCCTTCCTGAACAGCAAGCTGGAGAAAGTCACGTTCGTCGAACTGGACGGCAATTACACCTATTCGATCCTCGCCGGCGTGTTCGAAGGTACGCTGCTGAAGCAGGTCACCCTCGGCAGCCACCTCTCCTCCATCGGCGACCGGGTTTTCTACAACTGCAAGATCACCCAGCTGACCGACCCCCGGGAGACCCCGCCGACCGTTGGAAAGGAAGTGTTCAATTATCTCTCCACGAAGCTGACCGTTCCGGAGGGCTGTGAACTTGCCTATGCCCTCTCATCGCACTGGTATCCCTATTTCGTGGCCCGGTACATCATCGGGATCAACGCTTTCTACGACTTCCTGAAAACCGGATACGACAAGAATTATGAGCCGTATGTCCGCCTCCTCGCACGTCCTGACCTGAAGGAGACCTTCCCCTTCACCCTCTCCGCCCTCGGTGTCGTCGCGGATCCGGACCCGGCGAATCTTACCGTCGACCAGGCCGCCTATGTGAAAGAGGTTCCGTTCACGGACGACCTGAAAGAAAACGATTCCATCGGAGGCAGCCCCATTCCGGACTCCTATCATTACTGCTACCGGCCGACCTTCGCGGGCCTGGCCAAGAAGACGCTGCACTTCAAGGCTTTCGCCCGTTTCACCGGGCGGGATGAGGTCTGGTACTCCCAGGCGGCCTCTGTCAGCCGGAGTTTCCCGGCCCTTTCCGTCCGGGAAGGCGCCGCCAACTGCTATCCGGTCAAGCCCGGGGATGTTGTCACCCTCGACCTCTGTTACGGTCCTTCCGCCGTTGCGGTCGACGCCGTCGATGCAAAGGTCCTCTGGGAGTCCGGCGGGACGGAATCCGCCGTTTCTGCGGGTTCGGTCGTCGCGAAAGCCGTCTTCACCGACTGGGTTGGCAAGCGGGATCTCAACACCATCTCCGTGCAGGCCGGCAGCCGGGAAGGCAACGCGGTCGTCGCTGCGCTGGACAAGTATGGCGACATCCTCTGGTCCTGGCACATCTGGGTGACATCCACGGCCCTGGGCGACATGAAGCAGGGGTACCGCAATGTCCCGAGCTTTATCATGGACCGCAACCTGGGCGCCCTCTCCGCCACGCCGGGAGATGCCAGGGCGCTCGGCGTATTTTACCAATGGGGACGGAAGGATCCGTATCCGGCGCTCCACCAAGCGTATGCCGGCTCCATCGGGGACGCCGTCGTTACGGTCAACAAAGGGACCGTCAGTTACGCCGTCCATCACCCTGCGACGCTGCTGGTCAAGAACCCCGATTCCGACGACTGGGTGTTCAAGCCCGGCATCGAGCCGGAGCGCTGGTCCTCCAAGAAAGGGCTCTACGACCCCTGCCCGGCCGGATGGCGCGTGCCGGAAGGCGGCCCCGACGGCGTCTGGGCCCTGGGCTCCCGGGGCCGCACCGGGAAGTACAGCTGGAACGCGTCGCTCCGCGGAAGCGACCTGCAGGCGGTTTTCCTGACGGAAGGAAGCTGCTGGTATCCGACCACGGACATCTTCGGGGTGGAGTTCTCCCTCTGGGGATGCAACACCACGACCGTTTCCGGCAAACTGGCCCCCTATTGTTTCCACGGGGACTTGGACAATTGCGCGCCGGCGTACTCCCTCAACCAGCCGTACCGGCAGTTCCCGGTCCGCTGCATCTCGGAAGGAGGACGGAACGGCAGCCACGAGGGCTCCGAGGAAGTAGACTGGGGACTTTAAAGGATGGAAATCATGAGAAAGACGATCTTGCTTGCCCTGCCGCTGCTCCTCGCGGCCGCCTGTTCCCGGGAAACGGACCCGGCGGGCCCGGCGACGCCGGAAGAACACACCATGGTTTTCCACGCCGTGGCGGAAACGCCGGAGACCCGGACCGTCCGGACGGGCAGCGGCGCCATCTACTGGGCGCCCGGGGACGTCATCCGCATTTTCCACGGCACCAAATCGGCGCTCTTTACGGCACAGACCGCCGAGAACGCCCCGAACACGGATTTCGTGGGCTCCCTCCCCGATGACGACAAGGAAGACGGCCCGTTCTACGCCCTGTATGCCTCCAACGCCCGGGATGCCGAACTGAAGATCAACCGTGTGAGCTTCCAGGGGACGCCGGGTACGCAGGAGTACGTTACGGTGGAGGTCCCGACCGAGCAGGCGGTGCCCGCCGGCACCTTTGCCCCGGGCGCCTTCCCTTCCGTGGCCGTCGCCAACGGCAGCAACCTGTATTTCGAGAACCTGTGCGGCGGCGCCGTCCTCTCCGTCCGGAGACCCGGCATCCGCAAGATCGAGATCTACGGCAACAACAACGAACGGATCTGCAGGGAGATCACCCACTATTATCATGCGGATCCCTCCGATTTCCCGTCCGTCCGCCCCACCGGCCCGACACCGAGCCATGTCGTCACGGTCACGCCGGCGGAAGGCAACGCTTTCGTTCCGGGTTCGGATTACTATGTGTCGCTCATCCCGGCCGAACTGACATGCGGCCTGACCATCCGGTATTACACGGACCACCAGAACGGGGTTTTCACCACGGAGCGGCCCATCACCATTGCCCGCTCCAAGTTCGGCCGGCTGCGGGACCTGGACGCGTCGGCGAACTGGACGGAAGAAGCCGCCAACTGCCTGGTAATCAAGCCCGGGCAGACAAAGACCTTCCAGACGCGCTTCAGCGTGGCGTCCGCCGGCTCCTACCTGGCGCCCGCCCTGCAGGGGCCGGGTACCCGGGCTGCCGCTGGCGAGGTCCACTACATGGAGACCAAGGTCCTCTGGGAAACCCTGGGCACCTCCGTCACGCCCAGGAGCGGGGACGTCGTCGCTTCCGTGTCCGGCGGCGCCGACCTGACCATCAAGGCCGGGGCGAAGGAAGGGAATGCGGTCGTAGCCCTCTACGACAACGGCGAGATCGTCTGGTCCTGGCATGTCTGGGTGACCAACGCCGACCTGGAATCGCTGGCCCAGACCGGCCGCAACGGGATCGCCACCGCCATGGACCGCAATCTCGGCGCCCTTTCGGCGACGCCGGGAGATGTCCGTGCCCTGGGCCTCCTGTACCAGTGGGGCCGGAAAGACCCGTTCACGGGCGCATCCGCCATCGGCGGAACGAACTTCGCCGCGACCAACCGTTCCTGGCCGATGTCGGTTTACTCCGGTTCAGAGACCGGGACCGTCGCATACACCATCGCCAACCCGATGCAGTTCCTCATCGGCAACCTCCAGAACCATGACTGGCTCTATTCCGGCAGCAAGCTGACCGACGACACCCGCTGGAACAAGGACAAGGGAATCTATGATCCCTGTCCCGCGGGCTGGAAAGTCCCGGAACGGGATTTCTGGAGCGCTGCCATGGGTTACGGGCTCGTGTCTTCGGGCACGCCCTGGACCGGTATCGACGCCACGAAGAAAGGTGTGGACCTGCAGCCGTGGATGAAGACGGGTACGGTCTGCTGGTACCCCGCAGCGGGTTCGATCACCATAGACGGCATCGACAAGATCCTCAGCGGGACGGGCACGAACGGCTGTTATTGGAACTGTGAACCGGACCCGGGCTCCTCGGCAACGATTGATTACTCTGCCAGTTACATGTATTTCAACCGCACGACCCTGACCCTGGGCACCCACTACCGGGCCGACGCGAATTCCGTCCGCTGCGTCAAGGACAAGGTCTGGAAATACGGGGACACCGAGGACATCACGCAGGAAGTGTGGGATTTTTAAGCAGACAGCCATGAAAAAGACAGCGATACTGTTCCTGACCATCAGCCTCCTCGCATCCTGCGGAAAAGAAATGTCCCCGGAAGAGGCCGCTCCCGGGCGGATTACCCTGGAATGCGCGCTGCCCGTGACGCGGGCCTACCTCGATGGGACCTCGTTCGTCTGGAATGCCAACGACGTGATCAGTATCTATAACGGGAATGGCTTCGGGCGGTTCGTGAACCGGGGTGCCGCAGGCGCTTCCGTCGCGACCTTTGACGGGACCATCTGCATCACCGCTCCGGAGGAAGGGCTGTGGGCCGTGTATCCGTACAATGCCGCACAGGCCTATTCCAACGGGGTTTTCACCTTCAATGTACAGTCCCGGCAGTCGGCCAACAGGAACCTGAGCGGCCAGTATCCCTTTATCGCCCATACCGCCGCGGACAGCCGCCGGCTGGCCTTCCGGAATGTACTGGGCGGCGTGGCGTTCACCCTGAAGCGGAACGATATCTGCCGCATCGTCATCACCGCCCCCGGGGGCGAGGCCATCGCCGGCGACATCAAGGTCCGGCTGGGAACCGACGGGACGCCCGTCATCTCCTCCGTGACGAACGGCACGAATGAGATCACGCTGGAGAATGCCCAGGGTTGTTTCGCCACTGGGACGCAGTATTATGTCCCGATGATTCCGCAGACGCTCTCCAAGGGACTCGTATTCAGGATGTTCACCCGCGAATCGTCCGAGGCGGTCCAGACGGTGTCCTCCGCAAAGGCCATCAAGCGCTCCACCTTCGGCATCCTGAAACTGATCGACGGCAAGGCGGCGTTCACCGAAACGCCCGCGAACTGCTACATCGCCGCCCCGGATTCCGAATTTTCCTTCGAGGCGCGCTACGGCGTCTCGACGGAAAAACTGACCGGGACGTTCATCATGTCCGTACGCTGGGAAAGCACCGGAACGGCGGAAGCGCCCGCCAAGGGCTCGGTCATCCGTTCCGTCATCGCATCGGGCGGAAAGGTCACCGTCAAAACCGGTTCGCAACAGGGGAATGCCGTCATTGTCGCCACGTCCGTGTCAGGGACCGTCCTCTGGTCCTGGCACATCTGGGTAACCCGGGAGACGCCCGCAGCCCTGCCTGTCCCGGGCCATCCTGCCATGGTCATGGACCGGAATCTCGGCGCTTTGTCCGGCGAGGGAGGGAATCCGCTCGCCAACGGCCTGTTCTATCAGTATGACCGGAAAGACCCCTTCCCGGGGGCGGCCTCCCTCAGTTCGGATATCCGGGCGGAAGCGACGCCGGCCCTCCCGGCGCCGAAGGACCCCGGGTCCCTCCATTACACCACCTCCTACGCGACCACCCATCCGGATGTTTTCATCATCTGCAGCAGCCAGGAATTCGAGACGAACACCCTGCATCCTTCGGAAACGGACTCCTGGAACAACTTCGGCAGCCAGAAGAGCCGGCAGGATCCCTGCCCTGCGGGCTGGACCCTGAAAAAGGATTTCTTTGTCTCTTATATCCAGCAGGATACTTACTGGAAAGAATCGGGCATGGGCCGGTATGACAAGGGGGCGGATTCGCCCTGGTTCCCGGCCTGCGGTTACCTGGACGGCACGGGCCAGCTGGCCGATGTCGGCCGCATCGGCCATTACTGGCTGCAGGATGTGAAGCATTCCCTGCTGGCCGGAAGCACGGTTGAAACCAGGCAGGAACAGGACTTCCCCGCCCAATCCGTCCGCTGCGTCGCCCTGTAAGGCCTGTGAAAATCTGATGAGCCCATGAACGCTTCGTATATCATCCTTGTCGAGAGCGGCGCCACCAAGAGCGAATGGCGGGTGCTCGAGCGCGGCGGGAAGGAAGTCAAACGCTTCTTCCGCGCCGGCATGAACGTTTCCACCATGCGGATGGAAGACGTGCAGGCCACCCTGGCGGAGGCCGTCGGGAGGGAAGGCCTGATGAACGCCGGCGGGTTCTACCTTTACACCGCGGGCATCGTCACCCCGGAGGTCCGGCGCATGGTGGAAGGCCTGCTTCGGGAACACTTCAGGATCGGCGATGTGGACATCCAGAACGACCTGACGGGCGCCGCGCGCGCGGCCTGCGGGCACAGACCCGGCATCGCCGCCATCCTCGGGACCGGTTCGAACACATGCTTTTACGACGGCGAGCAACTGACCCAGAAGGTCTATTCCGGGGGCTATGTCATCGGCGACGAAGGCAGCGGCGCAAGTCTCGGGAAACGTTTCCTCGCTGACTATATCAAGGGGCTCGTACCGGAGCCCCTCGCGACGGATTTCGCCCGGGAATTCGACGCCTCCTACGCCGGCATCGTGCAGGGGGTTTATCGCAGCGCCTCCCCCTCGGGCTACCTCGGCAGCCTGGCGCCGATGATCCTGCGCCATTATGACCATCCCTACGCCAAGGATTTGGTGGACAGGAACTTCCAGGACTTCATCGACCGCTCCCTCCTCCGCTACGACGTCGCCGCCTATCCGGTCGGCATCGTGGGCGGTTTCGGATGGGCCTGCCGGGACATCCTCCGCCCGCTCTGCGAAAAGTCCGGCATCCAGATCTCCCGCTTCATCCAGGCCCCCATCGAAGGGCTCTGCGCATACCATACGGAATAACACCCGCTCCGCCCCGTTTTTTTTGCGGGGCGGGCTTGCTTTTTCCCGTGGGAAAATGTATCTTTAGGGCTTGTAATTGAAACACAAAACAAGCCATAGAATATGAAAAGGATGCATTTTGCCCTGACTGCCGTGCTGGCGGCTGTGGCAATGGTCATTGCGGGATGCAACCGTGAACTGGAACGGCCGGCGGGCCTGGAAGGCGCGGTGCTCCGCGCCGCATTGGAGACAGCAGAGGTTCCCTCGCGCGTAGCCTTCGCGGACAACGGCGCTTTCTCCTGGAGTGAAGGGGATGCCGTCGCGGTGATTACCGACGCCGGGATCCGGACGATGACGCTGGCCGGCGGCGCCGGGGCGGCGACAGCCAGCTTCGAGGGCGACCTGTCGGGGGCGACCAGCGCCTCGGCGGCCATCTTCCCCGCAGCGGTAGCAAAGGATGCCACGACGATCACCCTGCCCGACCATTACACCTACCGGGAAGGGCAGACGAACGCGCTGATGCTCGCATCCTCGCCCGATCTTTCCAAGACGGTGACTTTCAAGCACCTGGGCGGCATCATCAAGGTCGTCTATGAAAGCATTCCCGCCGAGGCGGACGCCTTTGTCCTGAAGGCCTCCTCCAAGATTACCGGCGACTTCCTCTTCTCGATGAACGCCGTCGCCCCCGATGCGGCGGCAGGCGCCCCGAAGACGCGCGACGGAGCGGCCGCCGACAACCAGGTAACCATCACCTTCCCGGCCGGTTCGAACCCGAAGGCCTTCTATGTCCCCGTCCCGACGGGCACGTACACCTTCTCCGTCGAACTGCAGAAGGGCGGCGTCACCATCGAAGGGACGCAGAAGGCGACCTCCTCCCCCAAGACCATCGCCCGCCGGACCCTCCTGCTGATGGATCCGGTCGCCGGAGCGGCGCCGGCGGCGGAATATCTCCACCAGACGGCCAAGTGGTTCAACACCTCCTCCACCGTCTCCTCCGGCCTCAGCGGCTGGACGGGGTCCAACCAGTTCTTCGCCTCCCAGGGAGAAGGCGCCAACAAGGCCTATATCAGCACGTTCAAGGGCAATACCGGGTCGAACGAACCCGTCCGCACCAGCGAGAACAACCGCCTCTCCGTAGCCAATATCGCCGAGGGCGACGGTCTCCTGTTCACCTGGCCGGGACAGACCCTCGCCGCCGGGACCGCGGTGGATTTCATGGCTTCGCTCATGACCCCGAACGGCAGCGCCCCGAAATACTGGATCTTCGAATACTGGGATGACGGCGCCTGGAAGACGGTGGAGCAGGACCTCCTGACGGCATCCGAAGACGCGACGCTCCGTTACTCCTTCTATGTCAAGTACTTCAGCGCCTACCAGTACACGACCTTCACCCAGAGTTTCACGCTCTCCAAGGCCCTGGACAATGAGGACCTGAAGGTCCGGATCCGCGCCGTCGGCCGCTTCAACAACGCGGGCGGGAGCCTCTCCCCTTCCGCCGGCGCCTATCTGTCCATCGTCAATTCGAGCTGGCAGGGCGCCCGCCTGGACACGTACCAGGGCTGCCCGGCCAAGGATGTGAAGAAGACCCTCGTCCTCGGCAACTCGTTCACCTACTACTACGGGACGGACTTCCTCCTGAAGGAAATCGCCCGCACCCAGGGCCATGAACTCAGGATGCGCACCCACATCAAGGGCAGCCAGACCTTCTACAACCACACGCAGCTCGAACGCAGCCAGGCGGCCATCGCGGACGGGGATTTCGACTTCGCCCTGCTCCAGGACCAGTCCAACCAGCACGCCGCCTACTATGCCGATCCGGCCACGAACGCCTCCATCCTCAATGACACGAAGACGCTCCTCGGCCAGATCAAGGCCAAGTCCCCCGCCGTCCAGCCGGTCATCGAGCAGACCTGGGCCTATGCGGGAAGCAGCAACAACTACAACGGTTACGGCAGCTACGAGGTCTTCGACAAGGCCCTCCTCGGCGGCGCCCTGCTCATCACCGATGCGACGGACACCTGGATGTCCCCGGTCGGCGTCGCCTTCGAAAAGGCGCGTGCCGCGGGCATTTCCCTCTATCATACCGACAACAAGCATCCCGGCCTGAACGGCGCCTACCTCAAGGCCTGCGTCAATTACCTCATCCTCTTCGGCGAGCCGTTCGACGCGCATGCGCCCGACTGCACGGTCCCGGCCGCGACGGCGAAGAAACTCCGCGACATCGCCGAGGAAGTCGTCATCGGCCATGTCTCCGAATACCGGAACCCGGACGCCTCCGCGGTCGTCCCGGGCGAGGGCATGGGCGGAGGCGGCGGGGAGATCGACCCGTCGCAGGTCACGCCCGGCGAGAACGGCATCCGCACCCCGGAGCAGCTCCGCTCCTTCGCCTATGTGTACAACAACGGCGGCGACATCTCCTCGTACTGCAACGCGGCCGGTGAGGTGGTCCTGCTGGAGGACATCGAACTGCCCGGCACCCGCTGGGAGCCGATCGGCACGGTGTCCGGCGTCAATTACGCCGACATGCCCACCGTCACCAGCGGCTTCAAGGGCGTGTTCGACGGACAGGGCCATACGATCACGGGCCTGACCCTGGTCGTCGATTCCAACCAGTTCACCACGATGGGCTTCTTCGGCGCCACCCACAGCGCCACCATCCGGAACGTCCGCTTCGAAGACGTCACCGTGACGGCCAACAGCTCCGGGATCAGCAGCAACATGCTCTGCATCGGCACGGTCGTCGGCTGCGCCCTGGACACCCATATCGAACAGGTCTCCGTCGCCGCCGCTTTCAGCGGGAAAATGACGTCCACCGCTGCCCGCCATGTCTCCATCGGCGGCGTCGCCGGTGTCGTCGCCTCCTCCGCCGACAACGCGTCCACCCTGACCGACGTCCGTTTCGAGGGGACCATGACGAACGATCTCGGGACCAGGTATTCCAACACCAACTCCTCCATCATCGGCGGCATCTGCGGCGGCATCCCGAACGGCAGTGGCTGCAAGACGGTGACCTTCCTCCGCTGTGTCAACGACGGCGATCTCGACGTCAAGGCCCACCGCGTCGCGGGCATCACCTCCGGCTGCACCCACGCCCATGTCGAGTCCTGCACGAACAACGGCGACATCACCGTCTCCCAGTCCGCCTCCGCTGCCGGCGGCAGCGTGACGGGCTGCCGCGTCGGTGGCATAACCGCCTACTGCTCATCCACTTCGGCCAACAACTATTACGTCAAGGACTGCGAGAACACCGGCACGATCACCGTCCCCGAAGGTGCCAGCTACGTCGGCGGCATCGGTGGCATCTACCGCACCTATACGGTCATCGGCTGCCGCAACCGCGGCAACATCTACGCGAAGGACGCCACCCGGGGTCTTCTCGTAGGCTGCATCACCTCGGCCAATGTCGAGACCACCTTCTCCGACTGCCACATCCGCGGCCGGATCGGCCCGGACGCCGCCTCGGCCCAGGAGGCCACGCCGGACAACTACCTGTCCCTCGGCATTTCCTTCAACGGCGGGACGGCGGCGACCTGGAATGCGGAGAACGTGCATTTCCTCGCTGAATGATGGGAATTTGGCAGAATTTTTGCTAATTTTGCGCTTCGTTTCGCGGGCCCGCCCGCGACGCGCAGGTAAAATTCACCGACAAATAGGATTAAACATATGATTTTCAACATTTTACAAGCAGACACACTCGCCCAGGCAGCGGCTGAAACCGTAGAACAGACCATCGCGGCCCAGCCGGTCGAGATGAGCGAAAGCCTCTTTTCGATGTTCCGGATGGGCGGCGTCCTGATGTGGGTCCTCCTCGCCCTCTCGATCCTGGCCATCTACCTGATCGGCAAGAAATGGTGGATGATCCGCAGCGCCTCGAAGATCGACGCCAACTTCATGAACGACATCCGCGACTATGTGACCGCCGGCAAGTACAAGTCCGCCGTCACCCTCTGCCGCAAGTATGACAACCCGGTCGCCCGCATGATCGAGACCGGCATCCACCGGATCGGCCGTCCGATGGCCGACATCCAGTCCGCCATCGAGAACATCGGCAACGTCGAGGTCGCCCGCCTGGAGCGGGGGCTCCCGATCCTCGCCTCCATCGCCGGCGGCGCCCCGATGATCGGTTTCCTCGGAACGGTCATCGGCATGGTCCAGGCCTTCTTCAACATGTCCAAGGCCGGCAACAACATCGACATCACCCTCCTCTCCGGCGGCATCTACACGGCCATGATCACCACGGTCGGCGGCCTCATCGTGGGCATCATCGCCTACTTCGGCTACAACTGGCTGACCTCGCGGATCTCCGACCTCGTGTACAAGATGGAGAGCTCGACCCTCGAATTCATCGACATCGTCCTTAACCCCACAGAAGAGGCATAATGGCACTCAAGCGAAACACCCGGGTCGATCCCTCGTTCTCGGTATCCTCGATGACGGATATCGTGTTCCTGCTGCTGATCTTCTTCCTGGTGACCTCGACGCTGATCAACCCCAACGCCCTCAAGCTCCTCCTCCCGAAGAGCACGGGCCAGGTCGGCGCGAAGGCGACGGTCAGCGTCAGCATCAAGGACTGGCAGAACGACACCTACACCTACCACATCAACGGCGACAGGGACCCGCTCCCCTATGACCAGGTCGAAGAGCAGCTGATCTCCCTCCTCCAGAACGAGGAGGACCCGACCTTCTCCATCTTCTCCGACGAGAGCGTCCCCGTCGGCGAGGTCGTCGCCATCATGAACATCGCGAAGCGCAACCACTACAAGGTGATCCTCGCGACACAACCCGAATAACAGGCCCATGCAACCGTACATCCGCACACGAAAGGCACAGGAAACCCGGTCCCTCTGGATCGGCATCATCCTGACGGCAGGTCTCCATGCCGCCGTCCTCGCCGTCTGCGGATTCACGGGGCTCCATTACCTCTATCCCCCGCCGCCGGAGACGACGTTCCTCCTGGACTTTTCGGAGGACGAGGAGGATATGGTGAAGCCGGAGGAAGCCAGGACCGGCCGCCAGCCCCAGGCGGAGGAAGTCGACAGGACGCGACCCGTCGAGCTGGTCCGGCAGGCGGAGTCCCCCTATGCCGGCGAGCGGCCGAACAAGACCCCGGCGACGAAGCCGGACCCGCACGGGGATGTGGAAGTCCCCGTCCCCGAGAAGCAGGAGCCGAAACTGGATCCCCGCGCCTCTTTCCCGGGAATGAGTTCCGAACCGAGTTCCTCCACGGCGCCCCACAGCGCCAAAGAGGCCTCCGAGGGATTCAAGGCCGGCGAGCCGGACGGCAACACGAAGAAAGGCCTGACCACCGGCGCACCCAACGCCCACCTGTCCGGCCGTTCCGTCATCGGGACCCTGCAGAAGCCCGGCTACCAGTCCCAGACGGAAGGGACTGTCGTCGTGGCGATCAAGGTGGACCCGTACGGCAATGTCCTGGAAGCCGTCCCCGGCGCCCAGGGGACGACCGTCACCGATTCCGCCCTCTGGACCGCCGCCCGCAACGCGGCGCTCAAGGCCCATTTCAGCCAGAAGGCCGACGCCCCGGCCGTCCAGCTGGGCACGATAACCTATGTTTTCAAACTGACAGCAAACTAACCCCGTGGCGTGAGCCACCGAACAAGTATTTACCTTTAAAGCCGAAAGGCACATTGTACAATGGATTACAACAAGAAAGGCAGCGACAGCTACCAGGGTCGTAGGGATTACGACCGGCATGAGACCGGCTCCGGCCGGAAGCACTTCACAACGAGAAAGTCCTATCCGGACGCCGGCGCCCAGCGCGTCTTCACCACCGACGGCGGAGACCAGCGCAGCGAAGCCGAACGCCAGGCCGATTACCGTGCCCGCGGCGAACGGCCCTACCGTTCCGAACGGAACTACCACAGCGACAGGAACTACCATTCCGACCGGTCCTATGACACCGGCCGCAGTTACGATGGCGAGGAGCGCGCCCCGCGCGCCTATGGCGAACGCCGTCCGCAGGGACGCAGCTACGGCGAAGGCGGCTATGGCCGCGGCGAGCGCCGGATCGGCGAAGGCCGCCCCTATGGCGAGAGCCGGGGCTACGGCGACCGTCCCCACGGCGAAGGCCGCCCGTACGGCGACCGTCCCGCACGCGCCAACGGCCGTCCGCAGTCTCCCAAGCCGTATCCGAAGAAAGGCGTGAAACCCGCCGCGAAACTCGGCATCGAGGCCATGGTCAAGCGCAAGGCCGCCGATGACCGGAACAACCTCTCCGACAACGACACCGTGGCGACCCCGATCCAGGAAGTCGTCCGCCTCAACAAGTTCATCGCCAATTCCGGCGTCTGCTCCCGCAGGGAAGCCGATACCCTCATCCAGTCCGGCGTCGTCACCGTCAACGGCGAAGTCGTCACCGAACTCGGGTCGAAGGTCAACATCCTCATGGACGACGTCCGTTTCAACGGCGAACGCCTCAAGGGCGAGGACAAGGTCTATATCGTGATGAACAAGCCGCGTGGCTATGTCACCACCGCCAGCGACCCCCACGCCGAGAAGACCGTCATGCTGCTGCTCCGCGGCTGCCCGAAGCGCGTCTTCCCCGTCGGCCGCCTCGACAAGAACACGACCGGCGTGCTGATGTTCACCAACGACGGCGAGATGGCCGAGCGCCTGACCCACCCGTCCTACAACAAGAAGAAAATCTACCAGGTGACCCTGGACCAGCCGCTCAAGGAAGAGGACAAGGCCAGGATCCTCGAGGGCATCGAACTGACCGACGGTCCCGTCAAGGCCGATGAACTCGAATACATCGACCAGAAGGACCACCGCAAGCTCGGCATCGAGATCCACTCGGGCAAGAACCGCATCGTCCGCCGGATCTTCGAATCCCTCGGCTACGACGTCAAGGCCCTCGACCGCGTCTATTTCGCCGGCCTGACGAAGAAAGGCCTCAAGAAGGGCGACTGGCGCTACCTCACCGAGGGCGAAGTCAACATCCTCAAGATGGGAGCGTACGTATAATGCACAGGGCAGGTTTCGTCAACATCATCGGCAATCCGAACGTCGGGAAGTCCACCCTGATGAACGCCCTCGTGGGCGAGAAGCTCTCCATCGTCACGGCGAAGGCCCAGACGACGCGGCACCGCATCATGGGCATCGTGAACGGGGAGGATTACCAGATCGTCTATTCGGACACGCCCGGCATCCTGAAGCCCAACTACCGGCTCCAGCAGAACATGATGAACTTCGTGGACACCGCCATCGGTGACGCGGACATCATCCTCTATGTGACCGACACGGTCGAAAAGGGCGACAAGAACGCCGACTACATCGCCAAGCTGCAGAAGGTCTCCTGCCCGGTCATCCTGGTGATCAACAAGATCGACATCAGCACCCAGGAAAAGGTCCTGGAACTGATGGCCTGGTGGAAGGAACAGCTGCCGGAGGCGGTCATCATCCCGGCCTCCGCCCAGGAGAAATTCAACCTCGAGAACATCCTGGAGGCCGTTTCCAGCCGCCTTCCCGAGGCGCCGGCCTGGTTCGACAAGGACCAGTTCACAGACAAGAACCTCCGCTTCTTCGCCGCCGAGATCCTGCGCGAGAAGATATTCCTCAACTACAGCGAGGAAATCCCCTACAGCTGCCAGGTCGAGATCGAGTCCTTCCTCGAAGGCGAGGAGCGCTACGAGATCAGCGCCGTCATCTACGTGATGCGGGATTCCCAGAAGGGGATCCTCATCGGCAGGCAGGGCGCCGCGCTGAAGAAGGTGGGCACCCAGGCCCGCATCGACATGGAGGACTTCTTCCAGAAGAAGGTCTTCCTTTCCACCTTCGTCAAGGTGGATCCCGACTGGCGCGAGAACCGCAGGGAACTCCGCCGCTTTGGCTATGAATTCTAAAACCATGAACGACTATGAGTGAAGAGTGGGACGACATCCGGGAAGAACCCCTCGAGGAAGAGGAACAGCCCCTTGCGGAAGGGACCCAGGAGAGCGGGAAATTCTCGCGGCTCCTCGGCAGCGACAGCCGGAAGTACAAGCTTTCCGGCATGTTCAAGGACTGGTTCCTGGATTACTCCTCCTATGTGATCCTCCAGCGGGCGGTTCCGCACATCGTGGACGGCCTGAAGCCCGTCCAGCGCCGCGTGCTCCACGCGATGTACCGGATGGACGACGGCCGCTACACGAAGGTGGCGAATATCGTCGGCCAGGCGATGCAGTACCATCCCCACGGCGACGCCTCCATCCTCGGCGCCCTCGTCCAGCTCGGGCAGAAGGGCTTCGCGGTGGACTGCCAGGGAAACTGGGGCAACATCCTCACCGGCGACTCCAACGCCGCCCCCCGTTACATCGAGGCACGGCTCTCCAAGTTCGCCAAGGAGGTCATCTTCGACCCGAAGGTGACCCACTGGATGACCTCCTACGACGGCCGCAACCAGGAGCCGACCGAGCTCCCGGTCCGCTTCCCGATCCTCCTGGCCCAGGGCACGGAAGGCATCGCGGTCGGCATGGCCTCGAAGATCCTCCCCCACAACTTCAACGAGCTCCTGGACGCGTCCGTCGCCATCCTCAAGGGCGAGCCCTATGAGATCTACCCGGACTTCCCGACCGGCGGCATGGCCGACTGCTCGAAGTACAACGCCGGCCGCCGCGGCGGCCAGGTGAAGGTCCGCGCCCGCATCGAAAAGGTGGACAAGAACACCATCACCATCACGGAGATCCCCTACGGCAAGACCTCCCACATGCTCATCGACTCGATCCTCAAGGCCAAGGACAAGGGCAAGATCAAGATCAAGAAGATCGAGGACATGACCACCGAGAAGGTCGAGATCATCATCCACCTGCCGAACGACGTGTCCCCGGACAAGACCATCGACGCCCTCTACGCCTTCACGGACTGCGAGACGACGATCAATCCGAACGCCTGCGTCATCAAGGAGGACAAGCCGCAGTTCCTCAGTGTCAACGACATCCTCGAATACGACACCTTCCATACGCGGGACATCCTCGGCCGCCAGCTGGAAATCAGGCTCGGCGAGCTGGAAGACGACTGGCACTACTCCTCCCTGGAGCGCATCTTCTTCGAGAACCGGATCTACAAGGTCCTGGAACAGAACCAGATGAGCTGGGAAGAGCAGCTCGGGGACGTCTTCGCGAAGATGAAGGAATACGAGGACCTGCTGCACCGGGAGATCACGATGGACGACATCCTCAAGCTCGTGGAGAAGCCGGTCCGGAAGATCTCGAAGTTCGACACGAAGGCCCTCGACGAGAAGATTTATGCCCTCGAGGACCAGATGAAGGTCGTCCGGGACCAGCTCGCGCACCTGACCCAGTACACCATCGACTGGTTCAAGGGGCTCAAGAAGAAATACGGCAAGGATTACCCGCGCCTGACGGAGATCACCTCCCTCGAAACCATCGCCGCGACGAAGGTCGTCAACAACAACGCCAAACTTTACGCCAACCTCGAGGAGGGATTCGTAGGCATCGGCCTGAAGAAGGACGACGGCGGCGAGTTCATCAGCGACTGCTCTGACCTTTCCGAGATCATCGTCATCGGCAAGGACGGCAAGTACCGCATCACCAAGGTCTCCGACAAGGCCTTCTTCGGCAAGAACCTCCTGTATGTCGGCGTGTTCAACCGCAACGACGCCCGGACCATCTACAACGTCATCTACCGCGACGGCAAGAGCCCGGTCTATTACGCCAAGCGCTTCAATATCACCTCCGTCACCCGTGACAAGGAATACGACATCACCACCGGCGCACCCGGCTCTGCCATCCTCTGGTTCACGGTGAACCACAACGGCGAGGCGGAGACCGTCCGCATCTACCTGCGCCCGAAGCCGAAGCTGAAGAAGACCCAGCTCGAATACGACTTCTCCACCCTCGGCATCAAGGGCAAGGCCAGCCGGGGCAACCTGGTATCCAAGAATTCCATCCAGAAGATCGTCATGAAGTCCAAGGGCGTCTCCACGATCGGCGGCAAGGACATCTGGTACGACGCCGACGTGCAGCGCCTCAACGAGGACGGCCGCGGCATCCACCTCGGCGAGTTCAGCGGCGAGGACCGGGTCCTCGCCATCTTCAAGGACGGCACCTACTACACCACCAACTACGAGACCGTCAACAAGTACCAGGGCGAAGTGCTCCGCATCGAGAAACTCGACATCGGAAAGACCTGGACGGCCCTGTACTGGGATGCCGGCGCCAAGGCGTTCTATATCAAGCGCTTCAGTTTCACCGAGAGCAACAACTCCCCGGTTTCCTTCATCGCCGAGGGGCGGAATTCCTACCTCGTCGACATCGCCGACGACCTCCACCCGCAGGTGCTCGTGACCTTCGGCGGGAAATACGCCCACCGCGAACCGGAAATCATTGATGCAGAGGAATATATCGCCAAGAAAGGCCTGACGGCCAAGGGCAAGAAGTGCCACGCCTACGACCTTTCCAAGGTCGAATTCACCGAACCGCTCCACAAGCCGGAAGACGACGTGGAGCCGCAGGAAGAGGAAGTGATCGACATCGATATCGACGTCACGGAGGAGGACGATACGCCGGCGGCGACGCCGTCCGCGGGATCGGCCCCGGCCCCGATCGAGCAGACCGGCCAGGCCGGGAAGCTCCTGGAGGAGAATCCGGACGATGACGATGTCGAACCCATCGAACTGACGCTCTTCTAGGCCATGCTCATCACCCTGACGGGCTTCATGGGAAGCGGAAAGACGACGGTCGGGGAAGTCCTCGCGGACTTTCTCGGCTGTCCTTTTTTTGACCTGGACGCCCTGGTGGTCAAAAAGGCCGGGAAGAGCATCCCGGAAATCTTCGCCGACGGCGGCGAAGCGGCTTTCCGCACGCTTGAGGCGAAGGTTTTGCGGCAGGCCGTGGAGAAGTATGCCGAATCGACCGCCATCCTTTCGCTCGGGGGCGGCACGCTCGGCACGCCGGCTTCCGCCCGGCTTGTCGCCGAAAAGACGACCTGCATCTACCTGCGGGCAAGCGTGGATACGCTCGCGGCGCGGCTCGCGCCCGAGGCGGCCGGCAGGCCGCTCCTGCGCGGCGCCCCGGACCTTCGCGAACGCATCGCATCCCTGCTGGACGCCCGCGCGGCGACCTATGAGGCGACCGCCCATGTCACCGTGGACACGGACGGCCTCTCGCCCGAGCAGATCGCCGATGAAATCGTCATTTCCTGCCTGTGAGGCAGGCGGCGGAGGGTAGCATAGTTTTTGAAGGGTAAATGCTTGTATGACAAACTGACAAAGGCAATGAAAAAGCTCTATCTCGACACGGCCAACAAGAAGATCGCGGGCGTCTGCGCCGGCCTCGCGGAGTACCTCGAAATGGATGTGACCGTCATCCGCATCATTTTCCTGATCACCCTGCTCTGGGGCGGCCTCGGTTTCTGGTCCTATGTCTTCGTCTGGGCCCTGGCTCCCGCCAAGCCGATCGACCCGCCCGTGGAGCAGCAGTAATGCGCACGGAGACAGTCACTTCCGCGCAGAACGCCAAGATCAAGGCGCTCCTTGCCCTGCAGGAAAAGTCCCGCGCCCGGAAAGAGGCGGGGCTTTTCGTTGTGGAAGGGCGCCGCGAACTCGGGCACTGCCTGGACGCCGGCTTCCGGCCGCGGACGCTGTTCGCCTGCCCGGAGATCATCCCGGCGGACGAACTGCAGGCGCTCGTGGAGCAGGCGGATGCGCTGAACCCCGACTGCCTGCTCATCGAACTTCCGGCCGCCCTGTACGCCAAGGTCGCCTACCGGGAAGGGACGGAGGGCATCCTCGCCGAATGCGAGCAGCGCGAGCGCACGCTCGATGCGCTGGAACTGTCTGACAATCCGCTTATTGTCATACTGGAATCCGTCGAGAAACCGGGCAACCTCGGTGCCGTGCTCCGCAGCGCGGACGCTGCCGGAGCCGATGCCGTCATCCTCTGCGATCCCCTCACGGACCTCTACAATCCCAACCTCATCCGCGCCAGCCTCGGGGGCATCTTCTCCTGCCAGGTCGCAGCCGCCCCCGGCGAGGAGGTCATCACCTGGCTCAAGGCACGCCGCATCCGCATCCTGACGGCCCAGCTGCAGGATTCCCAGTGGTATTACGATACGGAAATGACCGGTCCGACGGCCCTTGTCATGGGCACGGAATCCACCGGCCTCACCGACGCCTGGCGCCGCGCCGCGGATGCGCACATCCGCATCCCGATGCTCGGCCGCCTCGACTCGCTCAACGTCTCCGTTTCCGCCGCCATCCTCCTCTTCGAGGCCGTCCGCCAGCGGCACGGGCGCTAGCGCCCGCTCCCCCGCTGCCGACTGCGGTAATCGCAGGGCGGAAGCCTTGGCCGGCAGTTTTGTCCTGCCCTTCCGTGCACAAGTGACGGAGACGTCCCATTATTCTGCAGGTTACCGTCAAAAACAGCGTTTTTTGCTGGAGACGTCCCACGGTATGGGACGTCTCCGTCACCGCTCATAACAAAACAGACATAGGCGAAGCGGAGTAAGCGGAAGGACAGGGAGCCGGAGGATTTATTTCTGACTCCGGCACCCTCTGCCCTGACGGCCGACAAGAGTGCTGCACAAAAACGGCCTCTGAGCGCAATAAGCGTGCACGACCCGCGATTCCGAGCCCCAGCTTGTGCACAAAAAACGCCTCCCAGCGCCAAAAACGCGCAGCACTATTTCACGTCACCGGACTCTCAGAAAAAACGGAGCGCAGGGTGTGCCTAGTCCGCTGAAATTATGCGGGACTAGGTACACTTAAGTTCACCCACGTCACGGGAAAACACAGGAACAAAATAGCGGAGAGAGCTGAGAGAGCCGAATAAGCGGAGAAAGCGAAGGAACAGGGTTCAAACCGAATTTTTCTGAGGTTTGAACCCTGTTCCGCAGCGTCGGAGCGTGTCCGTATGTCTGGGCTGCCCTGTTCCGCAGCGCCGGAGCGGGACGGCCTAGAAGGCCTCCGGCCGCATGGTCGGGAAGAAGAGGACGTCCTGGATGGTTTCGGCGCCCGTCATGAACATGGTGAGGCGGTCGATGCCGATGCCGATGCCGGAGGTCGGCGGCATGCCGTACTCGAGGGCCCGGACGAAGTCGTAGTCGATGTACATGGCCTCGTCGTCACCCTTGGACTTGAGGGCGGCCTGCTCCTCGAAGCGCTCGAGCTGGTCGATGGGGTCGTTGAGCTCGGAGTAGGCGTTGGCCAGTTCCTTCCCGTTGACGAAGAGTTCGAAGCGCTCGGTGAGCGTGTCGTCGTAGCGGCAGCGCTTGGTCAGCGGGGACATCTCGACCGGATAGTCGATGATGAAGGTCGGCTGGATGAGGTTGTGCTCGACATAGTCGCCGAAGATGGCGTCGATGAGCTTGCCCACGCCCATGGTCGGATCCACCTCCACGTTCAACCGCTTGCAGGTCTCGCGCAGCTGCGCCTCGTCCATGCCGGCCACGTCCACGCCCGCGAACTCCTTGATGGCGTCGAGGATGCGGAGGCGGCGGAAGGGGGCCTTGAAGGAGATGAGGTTGCCGCCGATCATGACCTCGTCGGTGCCGTTGACGGCCTGGCAGACGCGGTGGAGCATCTTCTCGGTGAAGTCCATCATCCAGATGTAGTCCTTGTAGGCGATGTACATCTCCACGCAGGTGAATTCCGGATTGTGGGTCTTGTCCATGCCCTCGTTGCGGAAGTTCTTGGCGAACTCATAGACACCCTGGAAGCCGCCGACGATGAGGCGCTTGAGGTAGAGCTCGTTGGCGATGCGCATGTACATGTCCACGTCCAGCGCGTTGTGGTGGGTGATGAACGGACGGGCCGTCGCGCCGCCCGGAATCGGCTGGAGGATCGGCGTTTCCACCTCGAGGCAGCCGGCCTCGTTGAAGGCCTGGCGCATCGTTGCGATGATCTGGGCGCGCTTGACGAAGGTCTCCTTGACCTGCGGGTTCACGACCAGGTCCACATAGCGCTGGCGGTACCGGAGCTCCGGATCGGCAAAGCCGTCGTGGACGGTGCCGTCGGCGTCGGTCTTGACGATCGGGAGGACACGCAGGGACTTCGACAGGACGGTCAGTTCCTTCGCATGGACGGAGAGCTGTCCGGTCTGGGTGAAGAAGGCGAAACCCTTGATGCCGATGATGTCGCCGATGTCCAGGAGCTTCTTGAAGACGGTGTTGTACATCGTCTTGTCCTCGCCGGGGCAGATCTCGTCCCGCTTGACATAGACCTGGATGCGGCCGGCATGGTCCTGCAGCTCCATGAAGGAGGCGGCGCCCATGATGCGCCGGGACATGATGCGGCCGGCGATGCAGACATCCTGGAAGTTGCCCTTTTCGGGATCGAAGCCCGCGGCGATCTCCGCCGTCGTCGTATTGACCGGGTAGAGCGGTGCCGGATAGGGGTTGATACCGAGTTCCCTGAGCCGGGCGAGGGATTCCCGCCGTCCGAGCTCCTGCTCATTGCGCTCATTCACGTATGCCATAATCTCTTTTCTTTGCGTTGAGCCGCAAATTTAATCATTTCCCTACAATTATTCGGTTTTTCACGGGAGATTTCGTAACTTTGTTGCAATATGGGCACAGAGCGCAAGTGGATTCTCAAGGATGCGCCCGATCCGGAAAAGGTCGGGCGGCTTTCGGCGGAACTCGGCATCGACCGGGTCCTCGCCTCCCTGCTGGTCATGCGCGGGATCGAGACCTTCGAACAGGCCCGCTCCTTCTTCCGTCCCAGCCTCGGCAATCTCCACGACCCCTTCCTCATGAAGGACATGGACAAGGCGGTCGAACGGCTCCATGCGGCCATCACCGGCGGCGAAAAGATCCTCGTTTACGGCGATTACGACGTGGACGGGACGACGGCCGTCGCGCTGGTCTGGTCCTTCATCCACCGCTTCACCCCGACGGCCGATTTCTATATCCCGGACCGCTATGACGAAGGGTACGGCGTGTCGTACAAGGGCATCGACTGGGCGGCCGACAACGGCTTCACCCTCCTGATCACCCTCGACTGCGGCATCAAGGCCATCGAGAAGGTCGAATACGCCCGCACCAAGGGCATCGACGTCATCATCTGCGACCATCACCTTCCGGAGGAAGGCCTGCCGCAGGCGGTCGCCGTCCTCGACCCGAAGCGGGAAGACTGCCATTATCCCTTCGACGACCTCTGCGGCTGCGGCGTCGGCTTCAAGCTCGTCCAGGGCTATTCCGAACGCTACAACGTCCCCTTCGAATCCCTCGAACCGCTGCTCGACCTGCTGGTCGTGAGCATCGCGTCGGACCTCGTGACCATGGTCGGCGAGAACCGCATCCTCGCCTATTTCGGCCTCAAGCGGCTCAATGAGAACCCGCGGAAGGGCCTGCTGGCCCTGATTACCCTCGCGAAACTCGATCCGGGCCATGTCTCCATCGACGACATCGTCTTCAAGATCGGTCCCCGCATCAACGCCGCGGGGCGGATGGAGACGGGCCGGCTCGCCGTCGAACTCCTGACGGCGACCGAGGACCATGAGGCCGTGGCCATCGGCGAGAAGATCAACGACAACAACAACGAGCGCAAGAACATCGACCGCGAGATCACCCAGGAGGCGCTGGAGATGGTCCAGAGCGGCAAGGCGCTGGCTTCGGAGAACGTGACGATCGTCTATAACCCCACCTGGAACAAGGGCGTCGTCGGGATCGTCGCCTCCCGGCTCGTGGAGGCCTTCTACAAGCCGACCGTGGTCCTGACCAAGTCCAACGGCTTCGTCACCGGCTCGGCCCGGAGCGTCCAGGGCTTCGACCTGTACACGGCCATCGAGCACTGCGCCGACCTGCTCGAGAATTTCGGCGGCCACGTCTATGCGGCGGGCCTGACCCTCAGGGAGGAGCACCTCCAGGAGTTCAGCAGCCGGATGAACCGCTTCGTCAGCGGGAAGATCATCCCCGAGCAGCTCATCCCCGTCGTGGAAATGGACTCCCGCCTCGACTTCTCCCAGATCACCCCGAAGTTCTTCCGCATCCTCAAGCAGTTCCAGCCCTTCGGGCCCGGCAACGCCAACCCCGTCTTCCTGACCGAAGACGTCTATGACGCCGGCAACGGCCGCAAGGTCGGCGCGGGCGGCGTCCACATGAAGCTGGACCTCATGCAGGAGTCCCAGCCCTACCACCAGATCGCGGCCATCGGCTTCAACATGTCCGAGTTCTACGACTACATCAAGGCCGGCAACCCCGTCGACGTCTGCTACAGCGTCGTCGAGAATTTCTACCGTGGCAGTTCCACCCTCCAGCTCCGCCTCAAGGACATGCGGGAGCGGTCGGAACTCATCTGAACCATGACAATTGGCCCTTGTCACATATTACAGTTTGAATCTAAATTTATTCACGAAGATACATCCATCGGAGATCATCAAACGTCTTCTTCTTATTCCAGTTATGGATATGACTACAAGTTTACAAATTCAGCAATCACCTTTTTCCCGCCCGAGGACGAGTGATGACAGCGGTTCCCTTTTCTCTAGAGTCTGCATATTATGACTATTTTTCCCCCTCTTTTTAAAACGATTTGCCTCATTTGCGCCGTCTTCCTTTCGGGTTGCGTTTCACCGGAGGTTCCGCCCACGGAAACCCGGATGGCAACATCGTTTGTACAGGCGTATTATCCCATTGAAAAGATTACCGCCCAGGTCCGTGACCAGTGGAACATCCTCCTATGGAGTCAAGCGGGGGACCCGCTTCCCACGCAGAAAGCTCAGGCACTCAACCTGCTCCATCAGGATGTGTGTGAGGAATACACCTATTCTGTTCCGTCTGACGATAATATTTTCACCATTGCACAGGACTTCACAGCCGTCTCTGTTTCCTGCGACAGGGATTTTGACGAAGGTCACCCGGCCGGGAGCGATTTGGGCGATGTGATTGCATTCTATTCCGTTTCCTGCTACCCGTTCATACGCAGCGGGCAAAAGGACACCTATGATTGGACGACACAGAAAGAGGATTTCAGCGACTGGTTCCTTTCCCGTAAGGACCCTCGCTGGTCCCCGGTTTATAAAAAAGTGTCAGAGCTCTCTTCCGATGACATGGTCCTGCTGGGGCCCTCGCTCCGGCATTCCTGTCTCCTTGCCAAATTGCGATTGTTGAAAAGGCCGTCCGGCAAGGGGGCTTTCTCATTCAGGATTGGTCTTACCGACACCCAAGGCAAGTCCTATGAAGCGAACCGCATTTCAATGGATTTTTGACTATTCCTTTAATAATCACCTAATTATTAACACTGTATGTTTTTCCAAGTTTACGGCGAACACGCCCTGGCCCAGTGGGGGATGCTTCTTGTCGTCCTCATCGGCCTCATCCTTTTCAATGAATTCGCCCGCCGGACCAAGGCTGGCGGCATCATCACCTTCTTCGTCATTCCGCTGGCGCTGACCATCTACTTCCTTGCCATCGCCATCGGCGTCCGCACGGGAGCGGCCTGGGCCCTGGAGAACCAGACCCATGTTTACATGCAGGGCTGGTTCCATTATGCCAAGCTCTATGCCGCCACGGCGGGGTGCATCGGTTTCATGATGATCAAGTACGAATGGGGCGTCGGTGCCAAGCAGTGGTTCAAGCCCTTCCCCTTCGTCATCGTGGCCATCAACATCCTCATCGCCTGCGTCTCCGACTTCGAGTCGGCCGTCATGGGCTGGAACAAGTGGTGGCTGACCTCCGAAGGCGTCTGGCAGTACGGCGGCTGGCACAATGTCATGAACGGCGTCGCCGGCCTGCTCAACATCTTCTGCATGACCGCCTGGTGGAAGGTCTATCCCTCCAAGGACAGGAAGGACATGATCTGGGCCGACATGACCTGGGTCTATATCCTGGTCTATGATATCTGGAACTTCGCCTACACCTACAACTGCCTCCCGACCCACAGCTGGTACTGCGGTATCGCGCTGCTCCTCGCCCCGACCATCGCAGCCCTTTGCTGGAACCGCGGCGGCTGGATCCAGAACCGTGCCAACACCCTCGCGATCTGGTGCATGTTCGCCCAGGTGTTCCCCCTGTTCCAGGAGACCTTCAAGAACGGTCAGCAGTGGTTCTCCTGGGCCACGCTTCCCGTCCTCTATCCGGAAGGCGTCGCGACCATCGAGAAGCTCTATGCCGCCGGCGGCCAGGCAGCCGTTGACGGGATCGTCGGGACTACGGTGGATCCCGCCCTCGTGGCAGCCAATCCGACCATGATGGTGATTATCAGCGCGCTCGCCCTCATCACCAATGCCGTCGCCCTCGGCTGGATCATCTGCATCGCGAAGAAGCGTCACATCAACCCGTACCGGGAAGACGTCTTCATCGACCAGAAGTACTACAAGGACGCCATGGCGCGCGCGGAAGTCTAATATTTCCGGACTCACGGGAGGGCGGACGGGCCGGTGGCCTGTTTCCGCCCTCTTTTTTTATCATTTTATCGTCGAAAACATTTTCCGCTTCTTTCCCTATTCCCTTCAAAAACCGCAAAAACCGCTAAATGTCGCAAAAAACGGAAAAATCCGACATTTGTTTTTTACGAAATGCTCTTTATTCCAGACCGGGTCCGGACCTTTGCAGAGGACCCGGTCCTTTTGTATTACAAGACCTGGCGACGTTCCCCGGGCCCGCGCCGCCGGGAATCCGACTCTTTTCTGACCAAATGGAATCCAAGACAAGATTTGCGAACATCCTGTTCGATGAAACCTTCAAGATCGTCATGGGCGCACCCGGAAATGACCCGCTGCTGATCAAAATCATTGAATTGCTCCTCCCCGGAAAACAAATCAGGACGCTTCAACGGCTCGATAAAGAAAACCATGGTTTTGTTTTTTCTGACAAAAACACTACATTTGACTTGTTCTGCACATCCGGAACTGGAGAACAGTTCATCGTGGAGATGCAGTTTGCCGAACAGGAGACGTACCGCGAACGCATGCTCTTTTATGCAACCTACCCCATCCGGGCCCAGATGGATGCCAGAATCCGTGCCGTGGAGCAGGATCCGGAGCATCCGAAATGCAAAATGGATTACGCGCTCCATCCGGTCTATGTGCTGAGCATCCTGAACTTCCAGCTCCCGCATAAAAGCGGCGAAGCCCTGGAAGACGGTCTGGTCAGCCGTTACGCCATCCGCAATGACGGGAACGGGGAACTGATGACGGAGGCACTCCACTTCGTCTATCTGGAGCTGGGACGGCTGGGACCCGGACAGGGAGAATGGGAACAATGTACGACCCCGGTCGAACAATTGGCCTATTCCTTGAAATACATGCACCTGCTGGACAGACGGCCGAAAGGGTTTTCCGACGAGTTCCAGCGAATGCTTTACAAGGCGGCCGAACTGGCCGGCATGACACAGAAAACAAGAAGGGAATACGACAAGACCATGACAACGAAAATCGACATCATCGAACAGCGGGAGTTTGCCCGCAAGCAAGGCTACGAAGAAGGAAAGGAGCAGGGCTATGGTGAAGGCTATGGTGAAGGCATCCGGAAGATAGCGGGGAAGATGCTCTCTTCCGGCATGTTGCCGGAGCAGGTACGGGCGTACACCGGCCTGTCCGAGGAAGAACTGAATGCGCTGTAGATTGCCTTTCCCGCCATGGACAAGTTCGGAATCATAGGAAATCCGGTCGCCGGGTCGATGAGTCCCCGGCTGTTTACCGCCGCGTATGGCGGCAGATGGCCGTACGAACTCATCGAGGGCGCGGATTTCGACGCGTCCTGGGCGCGGTTCCTCAGGGAATACAAGGGCATCAACATCACGGCGCCCTTCAAGGAAGACGCTTTCCGTGCGGCCGACCGGGTCGCGCCGGCGGCGCGGCGCATCGGCGCGGTGAACCTCGCCGTCAAAACGCCCCACGGTGTCGAAGCGTATAACACCGATTATGAAGGCGTCCGGCTTGCCCTGGCGGAGGCCGGGACCGACGCCGCACGGACGGCCCTGGTCGTCGGATGCGGCGGGGCCGGGCGGGCCGCCGCAGCGGCCGCGGTGGATGCCGGAATGCAGCTGGTACTGCAGAACCGCACGCGGAACCGGGCGGAAGTGCTCGCCGAGGTCTTTGGCGGATCGGTGGAAGACGACCTCAGGACCGCCGTACGGGCGGCGGATGTCATCATCTATACCATTCCGCAGCCGACAGATGCCCTCCTGGACCTGCAGGAGGCCGATTTCGCCCCGGCGGAAGGTTGCCCCGGGAAGGTGGTGCTGGAGGCGAATTACAAGAATCCCGCCTTTCCGGGCGCCCTGCTGGAACGGTTGGAGCGCGCCGGAGGCCGCTATGTGCCGGGCCGCAGATGGCTGCTGTACCAGGCCGTCACGGGTTATGCCCTGTTCACCGGGGTGGAGCCGGACAAGGAAAAAATCATGAACGCCCTATGAAAAAACTGCTGAGATGCCTGCTGGTCGGCCTGCTCCTCCCGATGGGGACGCTGGACGGCTGCAGGACGCCGGACCAGCCGACGCCGGCAGAGCAACCCGGTGAAAAGCCCGACGAGAAACCCGAGGAGCCGCCGGTGCCCGTGGTCAAGTCGGACCCGGTGCGCATCGTCCTGACGAAGGCGAACATCGCCAACATGGACTACACCTACGACGAAAGTTCTGACACCTATACGGTTACGACGACATCCGACGACCCGTACGTCTTCTCGGAGCGGCTGGCCGCCGACCTGCCGGACGACTGTGTCGTCCTGTCTTTCGAATACACCTCCGCCAGGGACGTCGATGATTTCCAGCTCTACTTCCCGCCGCTGTCGGAAGCCCGCTCCGGGCACTACGGCGCCATGGCCAAGACCACGGCTTTCAAGCCCTTTGCCTGCCTCATCGAGGCGGACATGCTGAAGTTCAACTGGGGCTCCGCCAACCAGTTCCTCCGGCTCGATTTCGGGCACACTGCCAACAACACGCTGAGAATCAGGAATATCCAGATCCGCCCCATGACCGAGGAGGAAGAGCGGGCCCGCAACGAAAAGCTCGAGAACGACAGGAGCAAGGAAGCGCAGGCCCTCCGCATCCGGGATTATCTCGGCAAGCATTACCCCTCCGCCGTTACGGACGTGACCGTGAGCGCCACGGAGGTCACGGTCACGGGGACGGCCGCCGGCACCGACGGCTATTTCCTGGCGGAAGTGACTCCCTATGACCCGTTCACGGAAGCCGGGACCTTCTCCCGCAAGACACCGCTGACCGGACGCAGCTTCACCGTTACGCTCCCCCGCCGGGCCGCCTATGACGGCTTCACCTATGACCGGCTCCTCTCCCGCTGGGTCGTGGTCAAGGGCGACGGGATCGATTCGCACGCCCGCTATGCCGACAAAATCACCGGTGTTTCGAGCCTGCCGGAGGCCACCCTGAAGTCCAAGAAGGGCCTCGGCGGCTTCTTCGGCGAATCCACCCAGATCGCCGACCTGGACGCGCTCGGCATCACGAGCGTGACGGTCAACGTGGTCCTCAACGCCGTCATCAGTCCCGTCAGAACGGGGCAATTCACCCAGGAACATGTGTACGGAGGCAAGACCTACTATATCTCCACTTCCGAGCAGTCCTCGCTGGACAATGTCATGCTGGCCTGTTCCCGCCGCAACATCGTCGTGTCCGCCATCCTCCTCGCCCAGCGGAACACCGACACGCCGACCGGGCGGATCCTGACCCATCCGGAGGCCACCGGCGGGCCTTATTCGATGCCGAACATGACCACGGCCGAGAGCGTCAACCTGTACGCCGCCGTCCTCGACTGGCTCGCGTCCCGGTACAGCAGCGTCGTTTACGGCCGCATCCACCACTGGATCCTCCACAACGAGATCGACTTCCAGAAAGAATGGACCAACATGGGCGACCAGCCGGAACTCCTCTACATGGACGCCTACGTCAAGTCGATGCGGATGGCGAACCTGATCGCCCGGAAGTACGACGCGCATGCCGCCTCCCTGATCTCACTCACCCACTGCTGGACGAAGGCCGACGGCCAGTTCGCCCCGAAAGACCTCCTGGAGGACCTGAAGGCCTGTTCCGCGGCCGAGGGCGACTTCCGGTGGGGCGTCGCGGCCCATCCCTATCCGCAGAGCCTGTCCCAACCCGCCTTCTGGAAAAACGACACCCAGTCCACCTACGGCAGGAACACGTCCTACATCACGTTCAAGAACCTGGAGGTCCTCAGCGACTGGGCGCTCCGGGCGGAGAACAAGGCCGCGGACGGGCGCAAGCGCATCGTCTTCCTCTCCGAAAACGGGACCAACTCCCCGTCCTACAGCGATGCCGACCTTGCCCTCCAGGCCGCCGGTGCCTGCTGGATGTGGAAAAAGGTCTCCCGCCTGCCCGGCATCGACGCCGTCCAGTGGCACAACTGGCGGGACAACAAGGCGGAGGGCGGACTCCGGATCGGCCTGCGGAAATTCCCGGAGAGTCCGGACAATGGCGCGGTCAAGCCGGTCTGGAACGTCTATTGGGCGGCCGGCACCAGCAACGAGGAAAAGGTCTTCGCCCCGTACCTGTCCGTCATCGGCATCGCCTCCTGGGAGGAAATCCACCACGAAGTCGAATGATTTTTCGGCCCCTCCCCGTACGGATTTCCAACGGAAATGCGTACCTTGCAAAGAATTTGATAAACCTTTAGAATATGGCACTCAACAAAGTCATGCTGATCGGTAACGTTGGACAAGACCCCGAAGTACGTTACCTTGAATCCAATCCCCAGAATCCCGGCGGCAACGCGAAAGTCGCCACCATCCGCCTCGCCACCTCGGAACGCTACCGCGACCGCAACGGCGAGCAGCGCGAAAACACCGAATGGCACAACATCGTCGTATGGCGCAGCCAGGCCGACGTCGTCGAAAAATTCGTCCGGAAGGGCAGCCAGATCTACGTGGAGGGCAAGCTCCGCACCCGCAGCTGGACCGACCAGACCGGAGGCAAGCGCTACACCACCGAAATCGTCGCCGACACCATCCAGCTCCTCGGCCGCAGGCCGGACCAGGAAGGCGCCCCGCAGCAGGGTGGCTACCAGCAAGGCGGTTACCCGCAGGGCGGCTACCAGCAGGCCCCTGCCCGTCCGGCACCCCAGCAAGCCTACCAGCAGCCCGCGTACGGCCCCGCCGCTCCCGTTCCGCCCGCAGCCCCGGATGCCGGTCAAGGCCCCGAAGACGATCTCCCTTTCTAATCCCTAATCCTTTCCATCATGGCTGAAACCATCAAGAAAACCCTGCGGGATTCCGCAGCGATGCGCTGGACCGCCCTCCTGCTGCTGGCCCTCGCAATGTTCTGTTGCTATATTTTCATGGACATCCTCTCCCCGATCAAGGACCTGATGCAGGAGACCCGGGGCTGGGATTCCACCGCCTTCGGCACCATGCAGGGGTCCGAGGTGTTCCTCAACGTCTTCGTGTTCTTCCTCATCTTCGCGGGGATCATCCTCGACAAGATGGGGGTCCGCTTCACCGCCGTCCTTTCGGCCGCGGTCATGCTGGTCGGCGCCGTCATCAAGTGGTTCGCCGTCAGCGAGGCCTTCATGGGCAGCGGCCTCGAGACCTGGTTCACGAACAACCTCAACTACATCCCCCTCTTCGACGAACTCGGGGTATCCCCCTTCTACCGGGGCATGCCCGCGTCCGCCAAGGTGGCCGCCTGCGGCTTCATGATCTTCGGCTGCGGCTGCGAAATGGCCGGCATCACGGTCAGCCGCGGAATCGTCAAGTGGTTCAAGGGACGTGAGATGGCCCTCGCCATGGGCTCCGAAATGGCCCTGGCGCGCCTCGGCGTCGCGACCTGCATGATCTTCTCGCCCTTCTTCGCCCGTCTCGGCGGCAAGGTGGACGTCTCCCGCTCCGTCGCGTTCGGCGTGGTGCTCCTGTGCATCGCCCTGATCATGACCATCGTCTATTTCTTCATGGACAAGAAGCTCGACGCGCAGACCGGCGAGGCCGAGGAGAAGGACGACCCGTTCAAGGTCAGCGACATCGGCCGCATCCTTTCCGACGGCGGTTTCTGGATCGTCGCCCTGCTCTGCGTCCTGTACTACTCGGCCATCTTCCCCTTCCAGAAGTACGCCGTGAACATGCTCCAGTGCAACCTGACCCTGGTTCCGCCGGCGGCCGACTCCTTCTGGGCCGGTTCCAGCGTGACCATCGTCCAGTACATCATCATGCTCCTGGTCGCCGCGACCGGCTTCGCGAGCAACTTCCAGAAGAAGAAGGCCAGCCAGTTCACCCTGCTCGGGATCTCCTTCGCCGCCCTCATCGCCTACTGCGTCATGGGCTTCATGCGCCAGAGCGCCGAATCCATCTTCGCGGTCTTCCCGCTGCTGGCGGTGCTGATCACCCCGATTCTCGGGAACTACCTGGACCAGAAGGGCAAAGGTGCTTCGATGCTCGTACTCGGCGCCATCCTCCTGATCGCCTGCCACCTGACCTTCGCCTTCGTGCTGCCCGCCTTCAAGGGCAACGCCGTCGGCGGCGTCATCGTCGCCTATGCGACCATCCTCGTGCTCGGCGCCAGCTTCTCGCTGGTCCCCGCGGCCCTGTGGCCCTCCGTGCCGAAGCTCGTGGACGCCAAGGTCATCGGCTCGGCCTACGCGCTGATCTTCTGGATCCAGAACATCGGACTCTGGCTCTTCCCGCTGCTGATCGGCAAGGTCCTCGACAAGACCAACCCGGGCGTCACGGACCCGACCCAGTTCAACTACACGGCCCCGCTCGTGATGCTCGCCTGCCTCGGCCTCGCCGCCCTCGTGCTCGGCCTCATCCTGAAAGTCGTCGACAAGAAGAAGCACCTCGGCCTGGAACTGCCCAATATCCAGCAGGAACAGGAAGCATGAGTCCGCGCCGCCCCAACCTCCGGCGGTCGGCGTGCTGGATCGCGCTCGCCTGTCTGGTGGTCCCGATGTTCGCATCGTATTTCTTCGACGATATGTTCTCCAGCATATCGTACCTGTTCGAGCACCCGTCCCTGACCGCGCTCGGATGGGACGAGAACATGTACGGGAAATACACCAGCGGCTACAGCGTCCTCTGCATTTTCGGCGGCCTCGCCCTGTTCGGCATGCTGCTGGACAAGTGGGGCGTCCGCGTGGCCGGCACGCTCTACATGGGGATGATGGTCGCCGGCGCCGGGCTCGTGACCTGGGCCCTCCTTTCGGGACAGGCGAAGTCGGCGACGGTGGCCTACGCGGGCTGCATGGTCTTCGGTCTCGGCAGCGAGATGGCCGGGACGGTGGTGAACCGTTCCATCGGCCGCTGGTTCAAGGACGGAGGCATGGCGCTCGCCATGGGCCTCCACCTGGCCATCGCCCGCCTCGGCACGGCCTTCGCCCTCGTCATCTCGCCGAAGCTGGTCGTGCAGCAGGCCAACCATGTGTATTCGCTCTCCGAGACCGCCCGGCCCGCCCTGCTCGGCATGGGCCTGATGGCGGTGGGGCTCATCCTCTGGGCCCTGTTCGTCACCCTGGACGCACGGCGTTTCCCGAAACGGGGCGGCCAGGAGAACAAAGCCGATGATTTCCACTTCGCCGATGCGCTCAAAGTCCTGGGGAACAAGAACTTCTGGCTGCTCGGCCTGCTCTGCGTCCTGTTTTACAGCAGCATCGTCGCCTTCAAGAAATTCGCCGGCGCCATCCTGATCCCGCGTTTCGGCGTCCCCGCCGAGGCCGCCGGCTGGATGGTCTCCATGCTGCCTTTTTCCACCGTCGTCTTCGCCCCGCTCTTCGGGCTGATGGTGGACAAGGCGGGCAAGGGGACGCGCTGGATGGTCCTCGGTTCCATCCTCGCCCTGGCCGCGCACCTGATGCTGGCCTTCGCCCCTTCCGGCGTGCCCTTCTGGGGGTATCTGTCCATGGGATTCCTCGGCTTCGGCTACTCCCTCGTCCCGGCCGCCCTCTGGCCCAGCGTCACGAAGATCGTCCCCGACAAGATCCTGGGGACGACCTTCGCGCTCATCTACTGGGTCCAGAACCTCGGCCTGCTGGTATTCAAGCGCCTCGCGGGAAGCATCCTCGGCAGCGCATCCGGCACGCCGGTCACCGTGGAACTGATGTTCACGGGGCTGTGCGTCGCGGCCGTGGGGATCGCCCTCCTGTTCGCCCGGACGTCCCGCCGGCATCCGGAACTGGGGCTGGACCGGCCTGCAAAATAAGATTCGGACATGTACAAGATCCTCGACACCATCGATTCGCCCGCCGACCTCCGGAAACTCGACCTGGAGGGGCTCCGGACCCTGTGCGCGGAGATCCGCGACTACATGGTCCGCTGCTGCGCGGAGAATCCCGGGCACCTCGGCTCGAGTCTCGGCAGCGTGGAACTGATTGTCGCACTCCATTATATATATAATACGCCCGCGGACCGGATCGTCTTCGACGTCGGCCACCAGGCCTATGCCCACAAGATCCTCACCGGCAGGCGGGAGGCCTTCCGCCACATCCGCACCCGGGACGGGATCAGCGGTTTCCCCCGGATGGAGGAGAGCCCGTACGACGCCTTCGGGGCCGGCCATTCCTCGACCTCGATCTCCGCGGCGCTCGGTTTCGCCGAGGCGGCACGGATCCAGGGCAAGGATGAGAAGGCCATCGCCGTCATCGGCGACGGCGCCCTGACCGGCGGCCTCGCCTGGGAAGGCCTGAACAACGCCGGTTCCAGCCACGCCGACCTGCTGATCATCCTCAACGACAACGACATCTCCATCGACGAGAACCGGGGCGGCCTCCACGACTACCTGCTCCGGCTCACGACGGACCCGTACTACAACCGCGTCAAGGGAAAGGTCTGGAACGTGCTCGGGGACAACAAATTCCGCCAGTGGGTCCAGCGCAAGGTGACGGACACGAAATCCAACCTCGTCCGGAACACCGGCGGCGCGGTCTTCGAATCGCTCGGCCTCCGCTATTTCGGCCCCATCGACGGCAACGACATCGGCCAGGTGGTGGAAACGCTCCGCCGCCTGAAGGACCTGAAGGGCCCGCGGATCCTCCACTGCCATTCGCTCAAGGGCAAGGGCTATGCGCCCGCCGAGGCGGATCCGACCGTCTGGCATGCGCCGGGACGCTTCGATCCGGAAACCGGCGAACGCATCCGCTCCGCACACAAGGCGGACCGGTACCAGGACGTGTTCGGCGCCGTCCTCTCCGACCTCGCCGCCCGCGACCCGAAAGTTGTCGGGGTGACGCCGGCGATGGCCTCGGGCTGCGGGATGACCGCCCTCCAGCAGACGGCGCCGGAGCGCTTCTTCGACGTCGGCATCGAGGAAGAGCATGCCGTGACCTTCTCGGCCGGCCTCGCCGCCGCCGGGATGAAACCGTACTGCAACATCTATTCGTCCTTCTCGCAGCGCGCCTACGACCAGATCATCCACGACGTCGCCCTCCAGAACCTGCCGGTCGTGCTCTGCTTCGACCGCGCCGGACTCGTCGGGGAAGACGGCGCCACCCACCACGGCTGCTTCGACATGGCTGCCTACCGCAGCATCCCGAACTGCATGATCGCGGCGCCGCGCAACGAACTGGAACTGAAGAACCTGCTGTTCACGGGACTGTCCCTGCGGGGCGGCCCGATGATCATCCGCTACCCGCGCGGATGCGCGGAGGGTGTGGAATGGCGGGAAGCACCCTACACGGCACTGCCGGCCGGCAAGGGGGAGATGCTCCTCGACGGCGAACGGGTCGCCGTGCTGGCGATTGGCCCCGTCGCGAACCGCGCAGTGGAAGCCGCCCGGCGCTGCCATGACCGCACGGGCCTCAGCCCCGCCGTCTTCGACCTCCGCTACCTCAAGCCGCTGGACGTGGACATCCTCGAGGAGGCCGGACGCTTCCGGACCGTCCTGACGCTGGAAGACGGGTGCATCAAGGGCGGCCTGTTCGGCGCCGTCTCCGAGTATTTCGCCCCCAGGACCCGGCGGCCGATCATCCGCGCCCTCGGCATCCCCGACCGCTTCATCGGACAGGACACGCAGGCCGCGCAGCGCGCCGACTGCGGCCTGGATACCGACAGCATCAGCGACTGCCTCGAAGAAATGATGAAATTTTGATGAAAAGATTTGCAGATTCGGAAAAAATTTGTACCTTTGCAATCCCTTTCAGCGACTGAAGGATTCAAATGAGCTGCCGATATAGCTCAGTTGGCCAGAGCACGTGATTTGTAATCTCGGGGTCGTGGGTTCGAATCCCTCTATCGGCTCGAAAGGAAAAATAGCCTGGGAGGTTCG
>JAEEVC010000052.1 GCA_016287075.1 Bacteroidales bacterium
CCTCGTCCGAGAGGCCCTGGATGATGAGCGGGGCGCCGGACAGCTGGATGGGCACGAAATGCAGGCCGGGGGTGAGGGTGAGGGAGGTGACGGCCCCGGAGCCGGAATCCATCAGCATGATGTCGATCCCCGAAACGCTGTGCGGTACCAGCAGGAAGATGCTGTCGTCGCTACCGGCGAACTTGCCCGCGAGGATCGGCGTCTTGTCGTAGTTGCGCGGCGCGTGGGGCGGGACGGTCGGCTTGATCCGGCTGATGATGACCGAGCCGATGTCCTCGGTGAGGAGGGTCTGGTTGTTTTCCATCTGCACCGCGGCTGCTGCGCGCGGCGCGGGGGCCATGAAGATGGCCGCTGCCACAAGGGCGAAAAGGTGCTTTTTCATGATACTTTTGGATTAAAAACGCTTCGGCAAAAGTAGGACGAGTGGCCGCCTTGCGCCCATGAAACCGCGTTACATTTTGAATGTGCAAATAAGTATAAATCAATTATTTAGAGGTAATCGCGGCGTTACATCCCCGAATTCTTCGGAAAAACCGCGGGGTTTTCGTAACTTTGTACCCTGTTATGTGGGAGTGGATCAACCATACGCTGTTTACGCTCGGAGGGGCGCCGGTGCTGCTGATCGACGTTGTGACGTCGGCGCTGGGGCTGGTGTGCGTCTTCCTGGCGGGGCGGAACTCGAAGTACAACTTCTGGGTCGGATACCTGTACACGGCGGCGTTGTTCCTGATGTTCTGGAACAAGAATCTCTACGCGAGCCTCCTGCTCCAGCCGGTGTCGCTCGCCATCAACGTCCTGGGACACTACCGCTGGACCCACCCGCGGGAGGAAGAACGGAGCGCGGAGAATGAGAAGAACCTGAAGGTCAGTATGATGAGCTGGCCGGAGCGGGGACTTGCCCTGCTGTCGGTGGTCTTGGTCGCCCTGCTGTGGGGATGGATCCTGGACACGCTGTTCCCGGCCGATCCGCACCCGTATCTGGACTGCTGCGTGACGGTGCTGATCCTGATGGCCCAGCTGCTCTCGGCCCTGAAGAAGTGGGATTGCTGGATTGCCTGGCTGCTGGTGAACATCACCCAGATCATCCTCCACGTCAGCGTCGGGCACGTGTTCATGCCCATTGTCTGCGCCCTGTACCTGGTGAACGGTCTGTGGTCGCTCGCCACCTGGATGAAACTGTATAAGAAGAATGGATAAATTACTGGAAATCAATAATCTCCATGCCCGGATCGGGGAAAAGGAAATCCTCCGCGGCATCGACCTTTCCATCGGGAAGGGCGAGATCCATGCCGTCATGGGACCGAACGGGGCGGGCAAGAGCACGCTCAGCGCCGTCCTCACCGGCAAGCCGGATTACGAGGTGACGGAAGGGAGCGTGACCTTCCTCGGCCGCGACCTGCTCGCGATGGCGCCCGAGGAGCGCAGCTGGGCGGGCCTGTTCCTGTCTTTCCAGTACCCGGTGGAGATTCCGGGCGTGACCATCACCGCCTTCATGAAGGCGGCGCTCGCCGCGCAGCGGAAGGCCCGGGGGGAGGAGCCCTTGTCCTCCGGGGAATTCCTCAAGCGGATGAAGGAGAAGATGGCTTTCGTGAAGATGAACCCCGATTTCGCCAAGCGCGAGGTCAATGTCGGCTTCTCCGGCGGCGAGAAAAAGCGCAACGAGATCTTCCAGATGGCCATGCTGGAGCCGGTCCTGTCCATCCTCGACGAGACGGACTCCGGGCTGGACGTAGACGCGCTCCGCATCGTCGCGGACGGGGTCAACGCCCTCCACACGCCGGAGAAGGCGGCCATCGTCATCACCCATTACCAGAAACTCCTCGAATATGTCCGTCCGGACGTCGTGCATGTCCTGAAGGCGGGCCGGATCGTCGCGACCGGCGGGCCGGCGCTCGCGGATGAGATCGAGGCCCATGGATTTGACCGGTTCTGAGGCCATGGGGTACGGTAATTACAGACAGCCTGATTTCGGCGGTGATGTCATCCGCATCGGTGCGGGGGAGCGCAAGGAGCTCCGCTGCATCGTCCTGCCGGGTGAGAGCCGGGAGATCCGGCTGGATGTGGACCTGGTCGGGGAGGGCGCCGAACTCGATGTGAAAGGGCTCTACCTCTGTCCCGCGGATGAGCGCGTGGATTTCATCCTCCGGGTCCATCACCGCGTGCCGGGCTGCACCTCGCACCAGCTGTTCAAGGGCATTGCCGGCGGAACGGCGCGCGTCTGTTTCGACGGGACCATCCTCGTCGCCCCCGATGCCCAGCAGACCGAGGCGTACCAGGAAAACCACAACCTCCTGCTGTCGGAGACGGCGGTCGTCGAGACGCGTCCGCAGCTGGAGATCTATGCGGACGACGTGAAATGCTCCCACGGGGCGACCGTTGGCCGGCTCGATGCGCTCGAGCGCTTTTACATGCGCTCCCGCGGCATCCCTGAAAAGGAAGCTGCCTTCCTCCAGATGCTGTCTTTCCTTTCACCCGTGACGGCCGGGCTCCCGGAAAGGGACCGGGAGCGGGTGGAAAATGCTTTGAAACAAATGATTGCCTGATATGAAAGCGATGTATTCCAGTCCTGAAACACGCTTGCGGGTCCTGGCCCTGGACAAGGGCCTGCTCGCGGCGAGTACGGATCCGATTCCGATTGTGCCCGTCGATCCGGGCTTCACCGATTCCCAGTCCTGGGGTGACCTAAACGGAGAATAGCCATGAGAAGAAATCTGCTTCTGGCGGCCTGCGCGGCTGCCCTGCTGTTCTCCTGCACCCGGGAGGAACAGCCCTTGACCCATCCGGCCACGGCCGACCCTGCACCGGAGGAAGTCTATACCCTGGTCGCCGGCTTCGAAGGTTCGGAGCCCTCGGAAGACCCGACGCGGACGATCCTTTCGCTGGATGATGCCACTTCCCAGGCTTCCGTCCTCTGGACGGCCGGTGATTCCTTCACCATGGTGGGTGGCAGTTATCGCGCGACCTATACCACCACGCAGTCCGGCCCTTATGTGACATTCACGACACCGTACAGCGTCGGGACACCCTGTTACAGTTTTTATCCCGCGTCGCGTTTCGGCGGCCGCGGCTCCGTCAACGGGGAGATCATCCTGATCGCCCCGGTCCCGTCCCAGCAGAACGCGGTTCCCGGAGGCGTCGAGAACGGCCTGAACCTCGCGGTGGCCTATTCGGCGACCCAGACGGCGGACTTGACCTTCCATAATGTGCTGTCATACATCCGTTTCCGGATTTCCGGCGAGGCGGTCTCCTCCGTCAAGAGCGTGACCTTCGACGCCGGGACGACGGTTGCCGGCGACATGACGGTTACCGGTATTCCCTCCGGAAATCCAAGTTCCAATTTCAACACCAACTGGACGCCGGCGAAGGAGGAGCGTGCCTCCAAGATCGTCCTGTCGGGTGATTTTGTCGCGGGTGTCGATTACCTCATCGCCCTGGCCCCCTGTACGGTCAACGGATTCAACATGCTGTTCGAGGATGCGGAAGGCCATCGGATCCGCCGGCATTCCGACAAGTCGATCACCTTCCAGCGCTCCCGGATCCTGGATTTCGGAACGATCGGCATCGGGGACGCCTTCCCTACGGCCGATACGGGCGAGGGTCTCATCCAGTACCGTCAGGCGACCCGTGGACAGCGCCCGGTCGATATCTGCGTGATCTCCGAAGGTTTCCGTACCGAGGAACTTCCGCTCTTTACGGAACTGGCTGAAAATGCGATCGGTTTCCTGTTCAATGTCGAGCCGTACAAGACTTATAAGGACTATTTCAACGTCTATTTCATGAAGGTCCCGTCCGAGGAATCCGGCGCCAGCATCACCGACGGAAATGGAACGGTCACGACCCGCCGTGATACCTATTTCGGCGCGAAGTGGGGGGCGGACAGCTACGATGACATGGTGGCGGATATGGCCACGGTTTTCGGCTATGTTTCGGAGCATTGTCCCGAAATCGTTGCCGGGACCCATACCATCGACGAGGTTCCCGTCCTCATGATCATCAATGACGACCGATACGGCGGCATCAACCATGTCTATTCGAACGGAAGAAGCTATTGCATGGCTCCGTATACGTATTCCGGCGGGTCGATGACCTGGAATTATCCCGAGTGGATTCCGAAAGATGACATCGGGCCGGCGGCCGGCGCGCGGGCACGGACGGAGGCGGATCTCGCGGAACTGGGCGTCTGCGAGGGTGACTGGCGCAATACCATGCTCCACGAGTTCGGCGGCCATTGTATCGGGCGCCTTCACGATGAATATTGGTACAACTCTTATTATTCGACGCCCGTCCCGGTCGGCGGCCACAGCTGGCAGGTTCCGGTCGGCTTGAACATCACGGAGGACCGCGAGAACCCGACCTGGAAAGCGGAACTGCTTGATATCCAGGATCAATTGGTGGCGATGGATCCGCATTATGGACGGATCGGCGTCTTCCAGGGCGCCGGCACGGAGATTTACAACAAGTGGCGTTCGGAGAAGATCAGCTGCATGATCGACAACCGCCGCTACTTCTCCGCCTGGCAGCGGATCCTGATCGTCAAGCGGATCCTCCAGCTGGCCGGCGAGACGTATTCGGCGGATGCGTTCTTTGCTGCGGATGTGACGGATGACCCGATCCGTGACGAGGCGGCGAATGCCGTCATGGGCCATACCGGCGTGGACGCGCCGCGTCTGATGCCGCCGCTGCCGCCGCCGGTGATGCATCCTTGATGTCAGGGGGCAGCCCCCTGAAACCCCCGCGGCCTTGAACCCTTTCCGACTTTTGCCGACACCGGCAAAAGTCCCGGGCCGGCCGCCTGCTGGAGACATTCGCTTCGCTCAATACCTTCGACCTAAAGCGGGTCGTCCCAGAGGAGGGAGCGGGAACCGTCAGGATTGACCCGGATGGAGACGATGAGCGTCTCCTCCGGGAGCAGTCCGGCGATGTTCTCCGGCCACTCCATGAGACAGAGGCAGCCGCTGTCGAGGTAGTCGTACAGGCCGATATCCAGAGCCTCCGCCTCCTTCTCAATCCGGTAGAAATCAAAGTGATACACCGGCTCGCCGTTGCCGGCGCGGTATTCGTTGACAATCGCGAAGGTCGGTGAACTGATGGCGTCCTCCCGCACGCCGAGCGCCTTGCAGACGGCGGTCGTAAAGGTCGTCTTGCCCGCGCCCATCGGGGCGTGGAAGGCAATCAGTCTGTGCGCTCCAATCTCCCGGATGAACGCTTCCGCAGCCCTTCCCAGGTCCTGCAGGTCCCGTATGCAAATCTCGTGGTGCATCTTCGTCTTTCCCTGTTCCATTGTCAATCCCGGGGGCCCTGGTCCGGCCCTTCCGCCGCCCCGGCTCTATCTTCTGCCTCGGCTCCTTCCTGTCCGGCCCTTCCGGCCGCTCTCCGGTATCCTTTGAACCGGGCCCTTCCGGCCGCTCTCCGGTCCCCTCTGAACCGGGCCCTTCCGGCCGCTTCCCGGTATTCTCTGAACCGGGCCCTTCCGGCCGCTCTCCGGTCCCCTTTGAACCGGGCCCTTCCGGCCGCTCTCCGGTATCCTCTGAACCGGGCCCTTCCGGCCGCTCTCCGGTCCCCCGCTGCAAAGATAGCGCTTTTCCGCCACTTTCCGCCCGACGGGGCGTTTTTCCCAGGCCGAGCCATTCCCGGGGGCGTCCGCTGGGAGAGACTTTGTCGCATGCTCTCGGGGTTTTCATTCGAAATCATCCAGGATGGCGGCGATTTCCGAATAGGGGGTTCCCGTCACCCGTGCGAGTTGGTTGACATCCGGGTTGAAGCGGCGGTAGAGTTGGCGCAATAGGTCTGCGTTCTGCTTTCTGTCCAGATCTCTGGGGGAATGGCATCGATAGAGGGAATGGCAGAGGTCGGTCATGGCTTCCAGGATGACCTGGTCCCGAAAAGCCGGGGCGGCATCCTTCTCGATCCGGAGCCTGGCTTTGGAAGAGGTGTTCAGGAAATAGGAATACCGCCGGGCGCTTCTGAAAAGGGATTCCACCCATTGGACAAGCACATAGCTCTCCGGCAGGATGTACCCGTCTTCACCCATCCGGTAGTTTCCGGGAAGGCGGATGTTGCTGTGCAGCAGGCGAATGGCCTTCCTGCGGGAGAAATCGGACAGGGGCGTTCCCCTTGTGCGAGCCTCCTGAAAGAAGCAGGAGCCTGTTCCCCAGGAATAGAGGAAGGGATGCGGCGTGATGTTCGCGGCGACACAGTTCATCTGAAGATAGGCGATGCCGCGATGAAGGGATTCATCCTCCATTTTCAGTTCCCGGATGTCCAGGCGCTGCTTTCGCAGGAACTCGTTGATGCCGTATTTTTTTTGGAAATAACGGCCATACAGCTGCTTCAGGCGGTCCATGTAAGTCTTTGCCATTTCTTTGGATGTATACAGGATGTAATGGACATGGTTCGACATCAGGATAAACGCGAGGGGATGGACGTCCAGTACATGGCTGACGACGGCCGTGTAATTCATCCCCGCCCTGAAATCTTCGTTGTCCCGGAACAGCAGGTCGTCTGTCAGGTGGTCCGTAGAAATCAATAGATATCTCATATGTTTGATAGTCATGCACATGCCGTCGGGTAAATAGTGGGAGAAAGGGATGCCGCCTGATGTCCGTGGTGCATGGGGCTCGTGGATGGCGTCTGATGGTTAAGGGTATACTGGGAGCATGCGGATGTTCCCCCGCTGTCGTTAGGGGTGCTTGCCGCGACACCCCTAACGACGAAAACGGGCCATTTTGCTGTTAGGGGTGTCATTCCAGGCACCCCTAACGACGGTTGCCGCCTTGAGACGGGGCGTTTCAAAGTTCCGGGAGGTTTTTCCGGTCCAGGAAGCGGTAGGAGGCCGCCTCCAGGATGTCGGCGGGCAGGATGGGGCCGGCGGGGTCCGGCGCCGCGGGGGTTCCGGAGGGCGGTTCACCCGCTATGATGGCTGTGTTTGGCGCTGAGGGGTTCCCGGAGGATATTTCGCTGGAGAGGGCGGCTGTCAAGCCCGGTGCCGGAGGGGCGGTAAGCCCCCCGGTGGCGGGGGCGACAAGCCCCCCGGTGCCCGGGCCGGTGGCTACCCCGGTGGCGGGGGCGACAAGCGCCCCGGTGCCCGGGCCGGTGGCTGTAGCATTGGCGGGGGCGACAGCAGCCCCGGTGTCCGGGAGGGTGGCTGCCGCGGCGCGGAGGTCGGCGATGGTGCGGGCGATTTTGATGATTCGGGTGTAGGCGCGTGC
>JAEEVC010000053.1 GCA_016287075.1 Bacteroidales bacterium
AGCGGGACCGTCACCTTCCAGAAGGCCGTCCAGGGCGTCGCGCCGAGGTCGACGGCCGCTTCCGCGTAGGACTTGTCCATCTTGTTGAGCACGTTGTAGATCGGGTAGATCATGAACGGCAGGTAGTCATAGACCATACCGAACAGGAGCGTGCCCTTGCCGAGGGTGATCCCGAGCATCGTGAAGAGCTGGGCCGTGGCGAGGGTCCGCATGAGGGCGTTGATCCACATCGGCATGATGAACAGGATGATGGTCACCGCGCTCCTGTTGTACTGCTTGTTGGCGAGGATCCAGGCGGCGGGATAGCCGAGGAGGATGCACAGGAGGGTGTTCTCCAGCGCCACCTCGATGGAAACGGCGAAGGTGGAGAGCGCGTCGCCGTCGGTGAAGAACTTCGCGAGGTTCCCGAGCGTGAAACGGCCCTGGCTGTCCTGGAAGGCATAGACCATGACCAGGACCAGCGGCAGCACCACGAAAAGGACCATGAAGATCACGTAGGGGATGCTCCAACTACTCCGCTTACTCATCGCTCAACCGGGCGCGGACGCCGTCCATTTTGAAATTGATGCCCACGAGGTCGCCCTTGTCCCAGATGTCGTTGGTGTCGACATACAGGAGGTCGCCGTCGTCGGTCTTGACGGTCAGGTGGTAATGGTCGCCCATGTAGAGGATGAAATAGACCTCGCCGGAAAGGAGGCCGTCGTCGACGTTGTCGAGCAGGTCCACCGATTCGAAGGGGATCTCCACCGTGACGTCCGTCCCGGCGTCGAGGCCGCTCCGGACGGGCAGCTCCACGCCGAGCGCCTCCACCGTATCGTCATCCTTGACCTTGCCTTTCAGGTTGTTGCACGTGCGTTCCTTGCGCATGACCTGGATGTCGTCCGGGTCGATGTACAGCATGACCTCGCTGCCGACCGGATAGGGGTCGTAGTCCTGGATCATGAGTTCGTAGCCCGTGTCGGTGTCCACCCACATCTCGTAGTGGACGCCCTTGAAGATGCAGGAATTGACCGTGGCCCTGAACTGGCAGCGGGCGGGGTCGGTGGTGAAATAGATGTCTTCCGGCCGGACGACGACGTCCACGGGGACATCCTCGCCGAACCCTTCGTCCACGCAGTCGAATTCGTGCTTGATGAAGGCGACGCGGCGGTCGCGCAGCATGCGACCTTTCAGGATGTTGCTCTCGCCGATGAAGTCCGCCACGAAGCAGTTGACCGGCTCGTTGTAGATGTCCACCGGCGTACCGATCTGCTGGATCCGGCCCTCGTTGAGGACGACGACCGTGTCGGAGAGGGTCAGGGCCTCCTCCTGGTCGTGGGTGACATAGATGAAGGTGATGCCCAGTTTCTTGTGCATCTCCTTCAGCTCGATCTGCATGTCCTTCCGCATCTTGAGGTCCAGGGCGGCGAGGGGCTCGTCGAGGAGGAGCACCTCGGGCTGGTTCACGATGGCGCGGGCGATGGCGATGCGCTGCTGCTGGCCGCCGGAGAGGGTCTCGACGTCGCGGTCCTCGTAGTCGGACATGGCCACGAGCTTGAGCACGCGGCGGACGCGCTTGTCGATCTCCTCCTGGGGCACCTTCTTCAGCTTGAGGCCGAAGGCGATGTTGTCATACACGTCCAGGTGCGGGAAGAGCGCATAACGCTGGAATACCGTGTTGAGCGGGCGCAGGTGGGGCGGGGTGCCGGCGAGTTCCTTGCCGCCGAGGAGGATGGACCCCTCGTCCGGCTGGAGGAAACCGGCGATCATCCTCAGGAGGGTCGTCTTGCCGCAGCCGGACGGCCCGAGGAGGGTGATGAATTCGCCTTTGTTGATGTAGAGGTTGATATCCTTGAGCACGCTCTTGTCCCCGAAGGACTTCGAGAGGTGCTTGATTTCGATGATCTTTTCCGCCATGTCCCTACCAGATCTTGAAGCCGAAGTTCCAGGTCGTGCCGAGGACGGCGAAGGCGCTCTTGTCCATCAGGCCGGCGCAGAACTGGATCCGGAACATGTCGTCGTCCTCGATCGGGTACCAGTTGGCCTGGAGGGAGGAGGTCAGGAAGTCTTCGTGGCCTTCCGGTGCGAGGATGGACTTGGCCCGGTTCCAGGCGCAGCGGAGCGCCATGTTGAACTGCTCGGAAGGTGCGTAGGCAAGGGTGCCGAGGAGGGTATGGCCGTCGATGTCAGGAAGTTCGTAGGCCGGGTCGCCGCAACGGTTGATAAAGTCCGCCGTCAGGGAGAAGTCCCCGAGGGTCAGGCGGTTGCCGAAACTCAGGATGGGGCGGAGGGTCACGGAAGCAGGATCCTCCGGATTGAGGTGCGATACGAGGACGGCGCTCCAGTTGGTGCTGAAGGGGCCGTATTCGCCGGCCCATTTCAGGCCGTAGGCGGGACGGCGGTTGAACTGGTCGGCGGAGACCTGCAGGGTGAAGGTCGTCATCTCGGAAGGGGTCGTCCAGGAGGCGGAGAAGGCGGGCTGGTACACCGTAAAAGTGTTCCAGAAAAGGCTCGTCGCGATCGGGTGGACGTCGACGTCGTTCTCCTCGAACTCGAAGCCGCCGACGATCATCGGCATCTTGCCGAGGGAGAACTCGAAGCTGCCGGGGGCATAGGTGATGTAGGCCCAGTCGATGAAGTTGTTGGCCGCTTCGCCCCCGAAGGGCTTGTAGATGCTGTAGAGGTCCCTGGTGGGGATCCCGATGCCTTCCTGCAGGGACGTGGCGCCCCAGTCGCTCGCGACCCAGTGGTTGCTCAGCGAGAAGGACCAGCTTTCGGAAATGTTGCCTTCAAAGAAGGTGTAGAGAGATGTGTTGCCGAAGTTGAAGGACGTGCTCTTATCTTCGTAGGAACGGAAGATACCCGCATCTAACCTCGGGACGATGGACAACTCGGCACCACGGCCGGCGTCCTCAGCCTCTTGTGCGCTGACAAGAGAGCAGCACAGCGTCGCGGCTGCGCAGACTACCAGGAATTTCTTCATTGACTCTCATAAAAAAGGTCTTGGTGGAACATCGGAAAACGCCCGGAGGGCTTTTCCGCTGCAAATGTATGAAAATTATTTGTATCGGGACAATAATTTCAGTTCATTTTCGACTTTGATCTTGTCGATGATCGTCGTGACGATGCGGAAGGTGCGGCTGTCGCGGGAATAGTTGGCCGGCGTGATGAAGTTCGCCCGGCCCTGCCGCAGCAGTTTCTGCGCGGCGGCGCGCTTGGCGGGGATGGCCGGGTTGAACACGGCGATGGCGTTGCCGCCGAACATGTTCACGACCTTCATGGAGGGGACGTCCGTCTCCCCGTCGCCGAAATAGATCATGTTCGAGAAGGGGATGCGCTTGTTCTCGTCGGCCATGCTCTCGTTGACCCGCCGGGCGTCGCGGGAGGAGAAGATGCCCTTCTGGATCTTGAAGAGGAACTGGGTCTTGGCCGTGAAATCGACCGCGATGCCCGGCCATTCGGCCTCGCCGTTCTCGTCGTAGATGAACGAGCCGGCGAAGATGTGCTTGAACTCGCGGGCGATGGGGGAGCCCTCGATGATCTCCTTGAGGCCGGACGAGTTGATATAGTGCTCGATCTTCACCCCGCGGGCGGCGCCGTATTCGTTGATGTTCCGGAACCAGTCGCGGACGCCGTCGAAGAGTTTGACGTCCGCGCCGTAGCGGTGGAAGTCGCTGCGGGTCAGGTGGATCCCGTTCTTCCGGGCCTCGTCGAACATCAGTTTCATGTAGGCGAGGATGTTGGAGGCGTCCTGGCCGCGGGCGATGCCGTCGCTCTTGGTCCAGAACTCCTCGGGAGTCTGGTGGATGGCCTGGATGAAGCCGAATTCCTGCATGTTCCCGGGCGACAGGGTCCCGTCGAAATCGTAGATGAGCGCGATGATGGGTTTTCTCCTCATGTCCGTGTTTTTACGGGGCAAAGGTAAGTATTTTGAAAGATTATTGCTAATTTTGCAACGCCCTATGGCAAACGTGTACTTAAAATTATAATGATGAATTCTTACCCGCATTATCTTCAGCGCCTGCAGGACGCGACCCGGAAATATTGGGACAAACCGGCCCTCAACACCATCGGCGGTGAATCCTTCACCTATGCCCAGATGGCGACGGACATCGCCCGTTTCCACATTGTCTTCGAGAAGGCCGGATTCAGGAAGGGCGACAAGATCAGCCTCTGTGCCCGCAACGGCGCCCGCTGGGGTTTCGCCTATCTCGCGGTCAATACATATGAAACCGTCATCGTCCCCATCCTGGCCGACTTCAAGCCGGAAAGCGTGATGGGCCTGGTGAACCACTCCGACAGTATCGCCCTGTTCACCGATTCGGAGAAATGGAAGAAGATGGACATCGAAAAGATGCCCGCCCTCAAGGCCGTCTTCGACGTGGATACCTGGGAGCTCCTGGCCTGCCGCGACGAGAAGATCCGCGAGGCGGTGGACCACCTCGACGAACTCTTCGCCGAAAAGTATCCCGACGGGTTCGGGCCGGAGGACGTCGTTTTCCCGACCGACAACTGGGACGACCTTTCGACCATCAACTATACCTCCGGCTCCACCGGCGATCCGAAGGGCGTCATGCTGACTTACAGGAACTTCTCCGCCAACGTGGATTATGACCAGCGCTACATGCCCGCGGGCGACAAGATGGTTTCCATGCTCCCGATGGCCCACATGTACGGCCTGGTGATCGAGTTCCTCTATCCGCTCTGCAACGGCACCTCCATCTACTGGATGGCCAAGGCCCCGACCCCGGCCACCCTGCTGAAGGCCTTCTCCGAGGTCAAGCCTTACCTCCTGATCACGGTCCCGCTGGTGATGGAGAAGATCTACAAGAGCAAGCTCAAACCCACCCTCGACAAGCCCATCGTGAAATTCCTCACCAAGATTCCCGGTCTCCGGAACATCATCTATAAGAAAGTGAAGGACGGGCTGTACGAGGCATTCGGCGGCAAGGTCCAGGAGTTCATCATGGGCGGCGCGGCGCTGAATCCGGAGGTCGAGCGCCTGTTCGCGAAGATCAAGTTCCCGTACGTGGTCGGCTACGGCATGACGGAAGGCTGCCCGCTGATGGCTTATACGGGCTGGCGCAACTATGTGCCCGGCTCCTGCGGCCAGGCGGTGGACATGTGCCAGATCCGCATCGATTCCGAAGATCCCCAGCACATCGTGGGTGAAATCCAGGCCAAGGGCGACAACATCACCATCGGCTACTACAAGAACCCGGAGGCCACGGCCAACGCGTTCACCGAGGACGGCTGGCTGAAGACCGGCGACCTCGGCATCATCGACGCCGAAGGCTTCATCTTCATCCGCGGCCGTTCGAAGAACATGATCCTCGGCCCTTCCGGCCAGAACATCTATCCGGAGGAACTGGAGGCGGTGGTGAACAACCAGCCGTTCGTGCTGGAATCGGTCGTCGTGGACCGCGGCGGCAAGCTCGTCGCCCTCGTCTATCTCGACGAGCAGGCGCTCGCGAAGGCGCTCCTCGACGCGGAGGCCAAGGCCGAGGTGCCTGAGAACATCCGTCTCGGCGCCAACCGCCAGCTGCCCGCCTACAGCCAGATTTCCAAGGTGGAACTGATGGACCGTCCCTTCGAGAAGACCCCGAAGATGTCCATCCGCCGTTTCCTCTACAAATAAGCGCCAGCGGCATCCTGACGGCATGGAAGACAGGCGTTGCGCGGAAATCCTCGCCCTGCTGCACCGGGAGGTGAAGCCGGCGCTGGGCTGTACCGAACCGGTCGCCGTGTCGCTTGCCGTGGCGCGTGCCGTGGAGATCCTGACGGAAAACAGCGAAGGCCTCTGCCCGGAAGGGTGGAGGCTTTCCGCTGATTTCCAGATCGATGTCGCCGTCAGCGGCAACATCCTCAAGAACGGGATGGGGGTCGGCATTCCCGGGACCGGGATGGTGGGCCTGCCCGTTGCGGCGGCGCTCGGCGCGGTCTGCGGGGATGCGAAGAAGGGCCTGGAAGTGCTTGGTGGACTGACGGATACGGCGGTCCGGCGGGCACGGGAACTGGTTGCAGGCAAAAGCGTCCGCATCCGCGTCGCCGATACCGTGCACCTGCTCTATGTCAAGGCGACGGTTTCCATCTGCGGCGCTTCCGCCTCCGCGGTCGTTTCGCCCCGGGCCTATGCCGTCATCGAAGATGAACACGACCGGATCGTGGAAACGGGCTTTGCCGACCACGTCCTGATGAGTTCCGAGTCGGCGGCCGCCGCTTCCGGCGCGTCGGAAGGGGACGGGGGACTGACGGTCCGGGAGATTTTCGATTTTGCCTGCACGGCGCCGTTCGACGCCATCTCCTTTATCCTGGACGACCGGAAACTCAACCTGGCCCTGGCCCGCGAGGGGCTGGAGGGGCAATACGGGATGCAGGTGGGGAAGACCATCCGGGAGAACCAGCAGGAGGTGTTCGGCGATGATTACCTGAGCTATGCGATGGGCCTGACCGCCGCGGCGTCGGACGCCCGCATGGCGGGCTGCACCCTGCCGGCGATGTCCAACAGCGGCAGCGGCAACCAGGGCATCACCGCGAGCATGCCCGTCGTCGCCTATGCCATGAAATACGGCGTGGACGACGAAAGGCTCGCCCGGGCGCTGATCCTGTCGAACCTCGTCGCCATCCACATCAAGAGCTACCTGGGCCGGCTCTCGGCCCTCTGCGGCTGCGTCGTCGCCTCGACCGGCTCCGCCTGCGGCATCGTCTATCTGCAGGGCGGTACCTATGAACAAGTCTGTTACGCCGTGAAGAACATGGCCGGCAACATTACCGGCATGCTCTGCGACGGGGCGAAGGTCGGCTGCGCGATGAAGGTCGCTTCCGGCGTTTCCTGCGCCGTCCAGTCCGCCGTCCTGGCCCTCCGCGGGACCTACGTCCCCGCCACGGACGGCATCGTCGAGGAAGATGTGGAGAAGACCATCCGCAACC
>JAEEVC010000013.1 GCA_016287075.1 Bacteroidales bacterium
AACCGCCGCAACCTCCGCCGGGGCCAAACCCGCAACCCCCGCCGAGCCCGCCGCCGAACCTGCCGCTGCGACCCGCGCCGAGGCCGCTGCCGCCCCCCAGGACCCGGAAACAGAGACCGCAGAGCCATGATCGAGCGCTATTCCAGAAAGGTCATGCGGGATGTCTGGACCGATGAAAATAAGTTCAGCGCCTTCCTCACCGTGGAAATCCTCGCCTGCGAGGCCTGGAGCGAACAGGGCGTGATCCCGGCCGCGGATGTGGAGAAAATCCGGTCGAACGCCCGTTTCGACCTCGGCCGCATCCGGGCGCTCGAGGAGGAGACCCGCCACGACGTCGTGGCCTTCACCCGCGCCGTGAGCGAGAGCCTCGGCGAGGAGCGCAAATGGGTCCATTACGGGCTGACCTCCACCGATGTGGTCGATACGGCCAACGGCTACCTGCTCAAGCAGGCCAACGCCATCCTCCGGCGGGACCTGGAGGAGTTCCAGGCGGTCCTCCGCCGCCGTGCGCGGGAATTCAAGGACACGCCCTGCATCGGCCGGACCCACGGCATCCATGCCGACATCACCAGTTTCGGCCTCAAATGGGCGCTCTGGTACGAGGAAATGCAGCGCAACATCGCCCGCTTCGAGGCGGCCGCCGCCGGTGTGGAAGCCGGCAAGATGAGCGGCGCCGTGGGCAATTTCGCCAACATCCCGCCCGCCGTCCAGGACTATGTCTGCGGGAAACTGGGCCTCGAATCGGCCCGTATCTCCACCCAGGTGCTGCAGCGGGACCGCCACGCCTGCTATGTGGGCACCCTGGCCCTGATCGCCTCCACCCTGGAACAGATGGCCGTCGAGGTCCGCCATCTCCAGCGCACGGAAATCCGCGAGGCGGAGGAGGCCTTCCGCAAGGGCCAGAAAGGCTCCAGCGCCATGCCGCACAAGCGCAACCCCATCGGGAGCGAGAACATCTGCGGCTGCGCCCGGGTCATGCGCGGCTACATGGCCACCGCCTATGAGAACATCGCCCTCTGGCACGAGCGGGACATCTCCCATTCCAGCACCGAACGCATCGTCCTCCCGGACGCCACGGAACTGCTGGACTACATGCTCCAGCGTTTCAAGGGCATCCTGGAGAACCTGGTGGTCTATCCGGACAACATGCTCGGGAACATCTACCGCACCCGGGGCGTCATCTTCGCCCAGCGGGTGATGAACGCGCTCATCGGGAAGGGCCTTTCCCGCGAGCAGGCCTACGACACCGTCCAGCCCCTCGCGATGGAGGCCTGGTCCCAGGGTAAGGACTACAAGACCCTGCTCGAAGCGTCAGCGGACGTGACAGCGCTGCTGTCGCCCCGGGAACTGGACGACTGCTTCACGCTGGACTATTATTTCAGGAACGTGGACGGAATCTTCGCCCGCGTGGGCATCTGATCCCCTTTTACCGGCGCACCGTCGCGTCCCGGTCGGGTCCCACGGAAACGATGCGGATCCGGCAGCGGGTTTCCGCTTCGATGAAGGCGATGTACTCCTGGAACGCGGCCGGGAAGTCCTCGAAGCGGCGCAGGCCGCCCAGCGGGGTCTTCCACCCCGGGAATTCCCGGTACACGGGCGTGGCATGCTCCCCGCCGTCGTACGGGAAACTCTCCAGGACCTTGTCCCCTTCCCGGTAGGCGACGGCCACCTTGATGGTGTCGAAGTCGTCCAGTACATCGGATTTCATCATGATGAGGTCGGTCACGCCGTTCATCATGACGGCGTATTTGAGGGCGACCAGGTCGAGCCAGCCGCAGCGGCGCGGCCGGCCGGTGGTGGCCCCATACTCGTGGCCGATGCTGCGCAGGCGCTCGCCGTCCGCATCGAAGAGTTCCGTGGGGAACGGACCGCTGCCCACGCGGGTGCAGTAGGCCTTGAAGATGCCGAAGACCTTGCCTACGCGGGTGGGCGCCACGCCCAGGCCCGTGCAGACGCCGGCGGAAAGGGTATTGGAGGACGTCACGAACGGGTAGGTGCCGAAATCGATGTCCAGCAGGGAGCCCTGCGCGCCTTCGGCCAGGACGGGGACGCCGTTGTCCAGCGCCGTGTTCACATAGACCTCGCTGTCGATGAAGGGGAAGCGCTTGAGGGCTTCCACCGCCGCCTTCCACTGCTGCTCATACGCGGTGATGTCGTAGGAGAAATCGTACTGGGCGAGCAGGCCGAAATGCTTCTGTTTCAGCGCTTCGTACTTGTCTTCGAAGGCCGGGGAGAGGATGTCCCCCACGCGGAGGCCGTTGCGGCCGGTCTTGTCCATGTAGGTGGGGCCGATGCCCTTGAGGGTGGAGCCGATCTTGGCCTTCCCCTTGGCGGCTTCGCTGGCGGCGTCCAGCATCCGGTGCGTCGGCAGGATGAGGTGTGCACGCTTGGAGATGACCAGCTTGCCGGTGATGGAGCCCGCGATCTTCTCGATGGCGGCGATCTCTTCCATAAGGATCACCGGGTCGATGACCACCCCGTTGCCGATCACATTGACCGTCCCCTCCCGGAAGATCCCGGAGGGAACCGTGTGCAGCACGAAACTGTCCCCGTCGAAGACCAGGGAATGTCCCGCGTTGGGACCGCCCTGGAAGCGGGCGACCATCTTGTAACCGGGTGTGAGCACATCCACGACCTTGCCTTTGCCCTCGTCCCCCCACTGGAGGCCGAGCACTACGTCCAGACGATTTTGTTCCATATAGAAAACGGTGTTACAGGTTCACATAGTCGCGGACATCGTCCGCACTGACCGGGGTGCCGCCCAGGATGAGGAGGCGCTCGACGACGTTGCGGAGTTCGCGGATGTTGCCGGGCCAGGAGCGCTCGGCGAGCATCCGGAGCGCTTCGGGGGAGAAGACGCGGACCGGCTGCCCGATCTCGTTGCAGATGCGCTCGGAGAAATAATTGACCAGCAGCGGGATGTCGTCCTTCCTCTCGTCGAGGGCGGGCACCTTGAGGACGATGACGCTGAGCCGGTGGTAGAGGTCCTCGCGGAAGCGGCCCTCGGCGATTTCCTCCTGGAGGTTCTTGTTGGTCGCGGCGATGACGCGGACATCGACCGTGATTTCCTTGTCGCCGCCCACCGGGGTGAGTTTCCGCTCCTGCAGGACGCGGAGGACCTTGGCCTGGGCCGCGAGCGACATGTCCCCGATCTCGTCGAGGAAGATGGTGCCGCCGTCGGCCTGCTCGAACTTGCCCTTGTGGTCCCGGATGGCCGAGGTGAAGGAGCCTTTCTTGTGCCCGAAGAGTTCGCTGTCGATCAGTTCCGACGGGATGGCGGCGCAGTTGACTTCCACGAAGGGCATCATCGACCGCGGCGACAGCTGGTAGATGCTCTGGGCGACAAGCTCCTTGCCGGAGCCGTTCGGGCCGGTGATCAGGACGCTGGCGTGGGTCGGGGCGACCTTGCCGATCATCTCCCGGAGATGGCGGACGGGCTCGGCCTCGCCGATCATCTCCTGGCCGTAGATCTTCTTCTTGAGGATCTTCGTCTCCTTGACGAGGGTGGCCTTGTCGGTCGCGTTCTTCAGGGTGATGAGGATGCGGTTGAGGTCCAGGGGTTTCTCGATGAAATCGAAGGCGCCTTTCTTGATGCAGTCGACGGCCGTGTTGATGTCCGCATGGCCGGAAATCATGATGATGGGGGATTCCACCCCGTCGGCGATCAACTTCTGCAGGACCTCGATGCCGTCCATCCCGGGCATCTTGATGTCGCAGAAAATGGCGTCATATTTTTCCTTTTCGGCCTTCGTGCAGGCGTCGGCGCCGTTTTCGGCGGTCTCCGCCTGGTAGTTCTCCATTTCGAGGATCTCCTTCAGGGAGTTGCGGATGGCCCGCTCGTCATCAACGATCAATACCTTCATAATCTCCGGATTTGGTACAAATATCGGACTTTTTTTTCTATTTTTGTAACCTTGAAACACAAAGATCCATGAACATTCCCGATATCATCATCGCCGTGGACGGTTTCTCCGCAACCGGCAAGAGCACATTCGCCAAAATGGTCGCCGCAGAATTCGGTTTCCTCTACCTGGACTCCGGCGCCATGTACCGGGGCGTGACCCTTTTCACCATGGAAAGCGGCATGGTCTCCGAAGACGGAACCATCGACGAAGCGGCCCTCCGGCCGGCCCTCGCGGACCTCGACCTGCACTTCGCCCATGAGGACGGGAAAACGAAGCTCTACCTCGGCGGACGCTGCATCGAGACGGAAATCCGCACCCTCGCGGTCTCCTCGCTCGTCAGCCCCGTCGCGACGATTCCCTTCGTGCGGAACTATGTCGATGACCGGCTCCACGCCTTCAGCGAGGGCGGCCGTGTGATCATGGACGGCCGCGACATCGGCACGACGGTGTTCCCGGACGCCGAACTGAAGGTGTTCATGACCGCCGACCCTGCCGTCCGGGCCCAGCGCCGCTACGACGAGATGGTCGCCAAGGGCGAACCCGCCGACCTGGAAGCGGTGATGAAGAACCTGGCGGAGCGGGACTATATCGACTCCCACCGGGAGACTTCCCCGCTGCGTCAGCCCGAGGACGCCTTCGTGATGGACAATACCCACATGACCCTCCACGAGGAGCTCGTCTGGGTCCTCGGCGTCATCCAGGGTAAGTTCGGCCTCCTCGAGGTCCCTGCGCTGACCCATTGAAATGGCCCTTTTCGTTGAAACCGACCCCCGCTCCGGCTTCTGCGGCGGCGTGATCCGCGCCATCGGGAAGGCGGAGGATTTCCTGGCCGGGGGCGCCGCGCCGCTCTATTCGCTCGGCGCCATCGTCCATAATGAAGCCGAGCTTGAACGGCTCGGTGCGAAGGGCCTTGTTGCGGTGGATGCCTCCGAGATGGAGATGCTGCCCGCCGGTGCGACCCTGCTGATCCGCGCCCACGGCGAACCGCCGGCGACCTATGCCCGCGCGGCGGATGCCGGCCTCCGGATCATCGACTGCACCTGTCCCGTGGTCCTGAAACTCCAGCGGGACATCCGGGATGCCTGGGAGCGGCTCCATGCGGACGGACATCACGGGAACCTCCTGATATTCGGGAAGATCGGCCATGCGGAAGTGCTCGGCCTCGTCGGCCAGACGGACGGCGGCGCCCGGGTGGTCGAAAACCTGGACATGCTGGAAGCGGCGGTCGCCGGGGGGGAGATCGATTTTTCGGAGCCGGTCGAGATCTTTTCCCAGACGACGAAGAATCCCGACGAATACGCGGCCCTCTGCGCGCGGCTCCGCACCCTGACGGACCGGCTGACCGTCCATGACACCATCTGCAAGCAGGTGGCGACCCGCCACCGCGAACTCGCGGACTTCGCCCGCAGCCACGACGTCGTCCTGTTCGTCGCCGGCGAGGCCAGCTCCAACGGCAAGGTCCTGTCCGACCTCTGCCGCTCGGTCAACCCCCGTTCCTACCGCGTCGGCGCGCCCGGAGCGGTCCGCCCCGAATGGTTCCGCGACGGCGACCGGGTGGGCGTCAGCGGGGCGACTTCGACGCCGAAATGGCTCCTGGAAGCAGTGGCCGCTGCCGTCCGCCGGCTCCCCGTGAATGAAAATTTGCAGGTTCGCTGACAATTTGTTACATTTGTGGGTTATTAAGATCAATTGATTAACTAAATACGTATTTATGGCAACTACAGCTGATTTCAAGAACGGCCTTTATCTGAATTTCAACGGCAAGCCGTGCGTTCTCGTCTATTTCCAGCACGTCAAGCCGGGCAAGGGTCCCGCTTTCGTCAAGACGAAACTCCGCAACCTCGAGAACGGCCGCATCCTGGAGAACACCTTCACCGCCGGTGCCAAGATCGACACCATCACGGTCGAACGCCGCCCCTACCAGTTCCTCTATGACGACGGAGAGAACTTCAACTTCATGCACGAGGAGACCTACGAGCAGATCACGCTCCCGCACGACCTCGTCGAGAACGCCGACCTGATGAAGGAAGGCCAGCACGTGGAGATGATGTTCGTCACCGAGCCGGAGGAGCGCTGCCTCACCTGCGAGCTTCCGACTTACGTGACCCTCGAGGTTACCTACAGCGAGCCTGCCGTCAAGGGCAACACCGCCTCCACCTCCGCCCTCAAGGAGGTCACCCTGGAGACCGGCGCCAAGATCATGGTCCCGCTCTTCATCGAGACCGGTGAACTGATCACCGTGAACACCACCGACCGTTCCTACGGCCAGCGCGTAAAATAAGGCGTTTTTCCTATCCAGAACAGGCCGGAACCCGTTATCAGGCTCCGACCTTTTCTTTTCCCCCATTGCACGGAAACTAATACCAATCAACCCTTTATGAATAAATTTCTTCCGCTTGCAGCGATCAGCCTCGTGCTGGCCGTTTCCTGTGCTGGCCCCGCACGGAAAGAGGTCCGCTCCTCGGACCGGGTCGAGTCGCTCCTGTCGAAAATGACCCTGGACGAGAAAGTCGGCCAGCTCGTCCTTTTCACCTCCGACTGGAGTGTGACCGGGCCGTCGATGCGCCAGGGGTATATCGACGACATCCGTGCCGGCCGCTGCGGCAACATCTTCAATGCCTATACGGCGGAATATACCCGCAAGCTGCAGGAGATCGCCGTGAACGAGACCCGGCTCGGAATCCCGCTGCTGTTCGGCTATGACGTGATCCACGGTTTCCGGACGGTTTTCCCGATCAACCTCGGCATCTCCGCGTCCTGGGACATCGACGCCGTGGAGGAATCGGCCCGCATCGCCGCCCGCGAGGCGGCGGCCGCCGGCCTTCACTGGACGTTCTCCCCGATGTGCGACATCTGCGTGGAACCGCGCTGGGGCCGCGTTTCCGAGGGAGCGGGCGAGGATCCGCTGCTCGGCAGCCGGATCTCCGCCGCGATGACCCGCGGCTACCAGGGCGGGGACCTCTCCGACCCTTCGACCGTCCTTGCCTGCATCAAGCATTACGCCGCCTACGGCGCGCCGCAGGCCGGCCGCGACTACAATACGGTGGACATGTCCGAGCGCTGGCTGCGCGAGTTCTACCTGCCGCCCTACAAGGCGGCGGTCGATGCCGGCGCGCTCAGCGTGATGGCGTCGTTCAATGAGCTGGACGGCGTTCCCGCCACGGCCAACTACCACCTGATGCAGGAGATCCTCCGCGACGAATGGGGCTTCCAGGGCTTCGTGGTGACCGATTACACCGGCATCAACGAGATGGTCTGCCACGGCTATGCGGCCGACGAGGCCGACGCGGGGCGGCTGGCCATCAATGCCGGCATCGACATGGACATGCAGAGCGCCGCTTTCTTCAACTACCTCAAGGAGCAGGTGGAGAGCGGGGCCGTCTCCCGGAAGACGCTGGACCGGGCGGTCCGCCGCGTGCTGAACGTCAAGGAGGCCCTCGGCCTCTTCGACGACCCGTTCCGCTACTGCAGCGAAGAGCGGGAGGCGTCCGAGACGCTGACCGACGCGAACAAAGCCTTTGCCCGGAAGCTCGCTTCCGAGAGCATGGTCCTGCTGAAGAATGACGGCGTCCTTCCCCTCGTGAAGGGGGAGAAGGTGGCCGTAATCGGCTCCCTGGCCGCTTCCAGGGACGATCTGCTCGGGACCTGGCGCGCGGCCGGCGAAGTGGACAAGGTGCCTGCCTCCATCCTGGACGCCATCCGGGAGTACAACGGCGCGGCGAACGTCGTGTACGCGGAAGGCTGCAAGGAGCAGGGCGACGACCGCAGCGGCTTTGCCGCGGCCCTCGCGGCGGCAAAGCGCGCGAAGAAAGTCGTCATGGTCATCGGCGAGAACTGCCACTGGAGCGGCGAGGCGGCCTCCCGTTCGGACATCCGCATCCCCGGCGTCCAGTCGGAGCTGCTGGAGAAAATCGCCGCCACGGGCAAGCCGGTCGCGGTCGTGCTGCTGAACGGCCGTCCGCTGGACCTCTCCGCCGAGTCGGAGACCGCCGGCGCCATCCTCGAGGCCTGGTATCCCGGGACGATGGGCGGATATGCCGCCGCGGATGTCCTCTATGGGGAATACAATCCTTCCGGCAAACTCAGCATCACCTTCCCGCGCAACCTCGGCCAGGTGCCGGTCTATCACTATGCCAAGAACACCGGCCGCCCGTATGTCCATCCGGAGGCGAAGTACGAGTCCCGTTACCTCGACGTGCCGAACGAGCCCCTGTATGCCTTCGGCCACGGACTGAGCTACACATCTTTCGACTATTCCGACATCACCCTGTCCAGGCCCATCTTCGCGGAGAACGGCAGCCTGACCGCCTCTGTCACGGTGACGAACACCGGCGCGGTCGCCGGCACGGAAACAGTCCAGCTCTACATCCGCGACCTTGTGGGCAGCGTCACCCGTCCGGTGAAGCAGCTCAAAGACTTCGCGCGGGTGACCCTCGGGCCGGGCGCCTCCGAAACCGTGACCTTCACCATCGGAAGGGAGACCCTTTCCTTCTGGCGCCAGGACATGACCTTCGGCCCGGAGCCGGGGGATTTCAAACTCTTCATCGGCGGCGCCTCGGATGCCGTCAAGGAAGCGGAATTCGATTATGCTGAATAGGTTCCTTCCCATCCTTGCCGCCCTGTCCCTCCTGGCATGCGGCCCGAAAACGGGGCGCGCGCCCCTGTCTGACGAGGCCCTGCTGGACACGGTCGAGCGCTATACGGTCAAGTACTTCACCGATTTCGCCGACCCGGCCACGGGCCTTGCGCGGGAGCGGAACAACGACCGCAACGGGAACATCGTCACCATCGGCGGTTCCGGCTTCGGCATGATGGCCGTCATCGCCGGCGCCGAGCGCGCGTATTTCCCCCGCGAGGAGGGCGTCGCGCGCATCGGCCGCATGGTCACCTCGCTGGAAAAGTTCGAGCGTTTCCATGGCGCCTGGGCCCACTGGTACGATGCTGACAGCGGGAACCCGTTCAGTTTCAGCAAATACGATGACGGCGGAGACCTGGTGGAGACGGCCTTCATGGTCCAGGGGCTGCTGACGGCCCGCGAGTGGCTCCGTGACAAGGATACGCTCCTTGCCGCGCGCTGCGACCGGCTCTGGAAGGAGGTCGAATGGTCCTGGTACACCCAGGGCGGGACGGATTCCCTCTACTGGCACTGGTCCAAGAATTACGGCTGGAAGATGAACCATCGGATCAAGGGCTTCGACGAGACGCTGATCACCTATGTGCTCGCCGCGTCCTCGCCGACCTATCCCATCTCCCGCGCCTGCTATGAGGCCTCCTACAAGACCTCGGATTATTATTACAACGGCAAGGAATACTACGGCATCACCCTCCCGCTCGGGATGGAATACGGCGGCCCGCTGTTCTTCTGCCATTATTCCTGGCTCGGACTCGACCCCCGGGGCCTGCAGGACGGCGCCACGGATTATTTCGAACGCAACCGCGCCCATACCCTCATCCACCGGGCCTATGCCATCGACAATCCCAGGGGACACAAGGGATACGGCGCTGACCTGTGGGGATTTACGTCCTCCGACGATCCGGACGTGGGCTACAGTTCCCACCACCCCGGGACGCCCGACGAGAACGGGACGGTCTCCCCGACGGCCGCCCTCAGTTCGATCGTCTATACGCCGGAAGAATCGATGGCGGTGATGCGCCACCTGTATGAGGATACGGACATGTTCGGCCCGTACGGTTTCTACGACGCATACAACCCGTCCCGCGAACCCGCGGTCGTGGACCACTACCTGGCCATCGACCAGGGGCCCGTCGCCGTGATGATTGAAAACTACCGCAGCGGCCTGTTGTGGTCCCTGTTCATGTCCGCACCGGAGATCCGGCCCGGACTGGAAAAGCTCGGATTTTACTATAAAACCAACTGATTGTCATTCATATGAAAAAAACGTTATTCTCCCTTCTCGGCCTGTTCGCCGCCCTCTGGGTATCGGCGCAGGAAGTGACCGTGCGGGGTGTCGTCCAGGATGCGCTCGGCCCCGTCATCGGGGCGACGGTCCTGGAATCGGGGACCTCCAACGGGACGTCCACCGGCCTGGACGGCGACTTCACCCTTGTCGTCTCCGGCTCCGGGGCGCAGGTCGAGGTCAGCTGCATCGGCTATGCCACGCAGGTCTTCCCTGCGACCGCCGTGCCGGCCGTGATCACCCTCGCCGAGGATACGAACTTCCTGGACGAGGTCGTGGTCGTCGGCTACGGCACCCAGAAGGCCAAGGACCTGACGGCCCCGATCGTCAACGTCAAGGGCGCCGAACTGTCCAGGCAGGCGGCGGCCAACCCGATGTCCGCCCTCCAGGGCATGGTCTCGGGCGTGCAGATCACCCAGAGCGGCGCGCCGGGCGCCGGTCCGTCCGTGAAGATCCGCGGCGTCGGCTCCATCGGCGACTACGCCAACCCGCTCTACATCGTGGACGGCGCCTTCATGGACAACATCGACTTCCTCTCCGCCAATGACATCGAGTCCCTGACGGTTCTCAAGGACGCTTCCGCGGCGGCCATCTACGGCGTCCGCGCGGCGAACGGCGTCATCATCGTCACGACCCGCCGGGGCGAACTCGGCCATGCCCGCGTGACCTACGAGGGCTACGGCGGCGTCCAGGTCCCGACCAACATGATGAAACTGGCCGGCACCGCTGAGTATGTGGAGCTCTATAACCTCGCCTATCAGCATGTCGGCGGTTTCGTCCCGAAGAATGTGGCGGATTACAAAGGCGTCAGCACCGACTGGTACGCGGAGCTGGTCCATCCGGCCCCCATGCACTCCCACTCCCTGGACCTTTCCGGCGGGACGGAGAAGACCAATTACTCGGTGGGCCTCAGCTACTTCTACCAGGACGGCATCATGAACTACACCGTGAACGACTACAACCGTTTCAACCTCCGCGCCCGGCTCGACCAGACGATGTCCTCCTGGCTGAAGGTCGGTTTCAACACGGTGCTTTCCCGCTATGGACGCAACAACCCCAACACGTCCTCGTACTACCAGGCGTTCGTGAACCCGCCGGTGTACGGCGTGTATGACGAGGCCAATGCGGCGGCTTATCCGGAGAAATTCGATTCGCCGCAGCGCTACGGCTTCGGCAACTCGTACGGCAACCCCGCCGCCTCCGCCTTCTACAGCCGCAGCGGCGAGACCGGCTTCAAGACCGTCTTCTCCGCCTATGCGGAGGCGACGATCGTCCCGGAGAAGCTGAAATTCAAGACCTCCTACAACCTGGACTTCCATTTCTACGACAGCCAGTCCTATTCTCCGGAGCACTACGTCGGCGGCTCCCAGGGCACGTCCGTGTCCTCGCTGACCAAGACCTACGGTTACGGCACCTACCAGATCCTGGACAACACGCTGACCTACAGCGACCAGGTCGGCAGCCATGCCTTCACGCTCATGCTCGGCCAGTCCACCCGCATGCAGTACCTGGCCTCGCTGACCGGCATCGTCCGGAACGTCCCCGACTATGACGACCAGGCCCGTTACCTCATCAACGGTTCCTACCGCAACCAGACGGCCCGGGACGGCGCCACGCGCTACAACGGCCTCTCGTTCTTCACCCGCGGCACCTACAATTTCCGCGACAAGTACCTCGCCACCATCACCCTCCGCGCCGACGGCAGCTCGAAGTACCAGGAGAAATGGGGCATCTTCCCTTCCATCGGCCTCGGCTGGAACATCTCCGACGAGGACTTCATGAAGGGCGGCGCCTTCGATTTCCTGAAGCTCAGGGCCAGCTGGGGCATGCTGGGTAACGACAATGTCCCCGCCAACGACATCAACATCGCCGGGGCTTCCGGCATCGGCTCCTCCGCCGTCTTCGGCGACACGGTCGTGGACGGCATCGGCGCCCAGACCGTCTATCAGAACTTCCTCCGCTGGGAGGTCGTCACCGAGACGAACGCGGGTCTCGATTTCGCCCTGCTCGGCAGCCGCCTCAGCGGCGAAATCGACCTGTACCACCGCGTGACCAACCGGGTCGTCTTCCACGCCCCGATCGCCAGCGGCGGCGGTGTCGCCAACCTGCTGGCCAACAACGGCAAGGTGCTCAACGCCGGCGTCGAACTGTCCCTCAAGTGGGCGGATGCCGTCGGGGAGGATTTCCGCTACAACCTCGGCCTGAACGCGACGTTCAACCACAACCGCGTCCTCGCCCTCGAGGGGCGGGACAACATCCCCGGCGCCCAGGTGAACGGCGCCTATGCGACCCTCACGCAGGTCGGCTATCCGATCGGCGCCTTCTGGGGCTACAAGGTGGACGGCGTCTTCGAATCGGATGTGGACGCCCTCCTCGGCGACGTGACGCAGTCCCAGGCCGGTGCGGGGTATTTCCAGTACCACGACACCACCGGGGACAACATGATCAAGGAGGAGGACCGGACCTATCTCGGCTCCCCGCTGCCCTGGCTGATGCTTGGCGCGAACCTCGGCTTTGAGTGGAAAAACCTCGACTTCTCGATGGTCCTCGGCGCGAACATCGGCAACAAGATCTTCAATGCCAAGCGGATCAACAAGCAAGTGTTCCCGGACGGCAACTACGACATGGACTTCTACAAGCACGCCTGGCGGGAGGACGCCCCGAGCGCGACCTATCCTTCGCCGCGCGCCCTGACCGAGTCGCTGATGGCCCAGTCCAACAGCTTCTTCATCGAGGACGGCTCCATGTTCCGGATCCAGAACGTCCAGCTCGGCTATACCTTCCGCGACGTGTTCGGGAAGGGCCGCATCCGCGCCTATCTCTCCGCCCAGCGTCCGCTGACGCTCTTCCGCTACAACGGTTTCACCACGGAAATCGGCGGGAGCCCGACCGCGACCGGCATCGACGGCTCGTCCGTCTATCCGATGCAGGCCATCTACACCGCCGGTGTCAACATCCATTTCTAAGGAGGAACGACCATGAACAAATATCTGAACATCATCCTGTCGGGCTGTGCCCTCCTGTGCCTTGCGGCCTGCTCCGATTTCCTGGATATCCGGACGGAGGCGACGATGCCTTCCTCGGGACTGGACTACTCCAAGCCTGAAAACGTCATCATGCCGCTGAGCAACGCGTATGCCAGTATGCGGCTCGGCGAGGGCGAGAGCCTCAATTACATGGCTGTGCTCGAAATCGCGTCCGACGATGCCGACAAGGGAAGCTCGCCGGAAGACGGCCCGAACGTGAAGGCCATCGACGAATTCACGCTGGATCCGACCAACGGCTGCGTGAACGACGTCTGGAACTATTTCTACAACATCTCTTCCGCGGCGAACTATGCCATCGAGTCGATGGAACTGTTCCGGAAGACCATCACCTCGGCCGAAGGCCTCAAGGAGGTGGAACGCTGCGACGGCGAGGCCCGGATCATCCGTGCCTGGGCCTATTTCAACCTGGTCCGGATCTTCGGTCCCGTTCCCATGGTCACGAAGACGATGACGTCCGAGGAACTCGCGGCCATGAAGGTCTCTTCCGAAGAGGAGATTTACAACTTTATCTATGGGGACCTTGAAGTGGCCATCAAGAATGTCCCGGAGTCCTATGAGGAGTATCCCGGCCGCTATACCTGCTATACCGCCCGGGCGCTCAAGTCGAAGGTCGCCCTGTACCGGAAGGACTGGAACGAGGCTGCGAAACAGGCCGATGCGGTCATCGCCACGCGGGAGTTCGCGCTGCTGCCGAATTTCCGCACCGTCTTCCAGATCAAGGGCGAGAACAACACCGAGTCCCTGATGGAGATCCAGAGTTCGACGCTCGGCCAGTCGGCCGGCGACGCCCCGATGTGCTTCTACGCCTTCATCCAGGGCCCCCGCAACAACTCCGCTTCCAACCTCCAGGGCTGGGGCTTCAAGGTCCCGAGCCAGAAGCTGGTCGATTTCTTCGACAGCCGCGGCGAAACGGTCCGCAAGTCCACCACCCTGCTGGTGCGCGGCACGACGACGCCGGAAGGGGACGAGATTTCCTCGCTGTGCGTCAATCCGTACTACAACGGCAAGGTCTATACGCCGTCCCGCTACAACAAGTGGTCGTTCAACGCCTACGGCCGGGATTACAACATCCGCCTCATCCGCTATTCGGAGGTGCTCCTGAACTTTGCCGAGGCGATGGTCTCTGGCGCGTCTTTTGCTCCTACGTCGGGCTATGACGCAAAACAGGCGCTCAATGAGGTGCGTGCGCGGGCCGGTCTCGCCGCGGTGGAGCCGACGCTCCAGGCCGTCAAGGACGAACGCCGGGCCGAACTCGCCCTCGAGGAAAACCGTTTCTTCGACCTGGTCCGCTGGGGCGATGCCGCAGCCGTGCTTGGCCCGCTGGGCTTCAAGGCCGGGACCCACGAGCATTTCCCGATTCCGTCGGCCCAGCGCCAGCTGAATCCCAACCTGCCCGCCACGCCGGGCTACAACTATTAGTCACAAACCTAAATCAACATTTTTATCATCAACCCATTAACAAACAAAAAAATGAAGAAAGCTTTTCTTTTCATGGCCGCGGCGCTGACGCTCGCCGCGTTCTCCTGCAAGAAGCCTGCGAACGGCACGGATGAGCAGACTCCCGGTGCCCAGGTGACGGTCGCCGCCGAGAACCTCGTGGCGTATTTCCCGCTCGAGTCCGCCGAAAAGGCGGTCACCGTGGGTGAGGGCATCACGTTCGATTCCAAGAAGGGCGCCGGTGACTTCGGCGACGGACGGATCGGCAAGGCCTACACCAACACCAAGAAGATGAACATCGAAGAGGCCTACCTCAAGTTCAGCCTCGCCAAGAACAATGCTTTCACCAAGCTGGAGAGCATGACCTTCTCGGCCTGGCTGTATGTCCCGACCCCGCTTGCCGATCCCAGCGATCCTACGAAGAAACTGACCGCCAAGGGCGCCATCCTGTCCTTCAACGGAACCGGTGTCGAGCCCGTGTGGCCTTCCTTCGTGTACCTGCTGGACAACGAAGGTGTCAATGAAGAGACCGGCAAGGCCTGGATGCAGTTCAACGGCCGTGTCGATTTCCTCTCCGTCGAGGGCAAGCCGCTCATGTGGCCCAATGCCTCCGACGAGGCTTATGCCGCGAAGGACAAGTGGATCCACGTCGCGCGTACCTATGATGCGACGACCGGTGCCTGGGCCACCTATGCCAACGGTCTCAAGACCTTCGAAGGCCTCTTCACCCCGAAGAACGACGGCAAGGATCCTGTGGGTGCCATCAATGCGGCGTTCGCTTCCGACTGCAACACCCTCTATCTGGGCGGTTGGGCTTCCCGTATCGAAGGCAAGGCCAGCGATACCTGGCTGAACTACTTCTGCGGTTCCATCGACGAGGTCCGTTTCTACAACAAGGCCCTCTCCGAGACGGAGATGCTCGAGCTTTACAAGCAGGAGCTCAAGGTCGCCCTCGGGAAGTAATTCCTTTATTTATCGGCGGCAGGGGGAGGGATCTCCCTGCCGTTGCCATTGATCGATTGTCCCATGCGTCAGTATGTAGCCCTTTTCCTGGCCTTTATCGTCGCTGCGTGTTCCGGTAACGGCTTTTCGGAACGCCAGCGCGCCCTTGTCCTGTCTGCCACCGTCGGCGGTGAGCGGGTCCCCTCCTCGGGGATCGTGCGGGATGTGCCCGTGGACAAGTGCGAGATCGTCCTCGAGTTCTCGTCGGAGGTGCATGTCGATGCGCTGTCCGTCGCGCTCCTGCAGTTTTCCGGGGGCGATTTGGAAGCGAGGGTGGGGGAGGATGCGTCCATGCTGATCCTCAGGCCTGTGGAGGCGCTCTCGCCGAGCCGGAAATACACGCTGACGGTCCTCGCGGGGGAAAGTTTCGGCGTTGACATCGTCGAGCCCTATACCCTTGCTTTCACGACGGAGTATGACCGTACCCCCAAGTTCCCGGAAATCACTGACGAAAAGCTGCTTACCCTCGTCCAGCAGAAGACGTTCGACTATTTCTGGTCGCATGGCCATCCGGTGAGCGGACTTGCGCGCGAGCGGCTCGGCTCGGGCAATACCGTGACCGCCGGCGGCTCCGGCTTCGGCATCATGACGCTGCCGGTCGCCGTCGAGCGCGGCTTCATCACGCGTGCCGAGGCGGCGGAAAGGCTCCGGACCATCGTCACGTTCCTCCGCGACAAGGCTGACCGTTTCCACGGCGTCTATCCCCACTGGATGAACGGCGAGACGGGCCGGGTGATCCCTTTCAGCAGCAAGGACAACGGGGGCGACCTCGTCGAGACGGCGTTCCTCCTGCAGGGCCTGCTGACGGCCGCGCAGTATTTCGATGCGTCCGGCGAGGCGGACATCCGCGCCGGCATCGATGCCATCTGGCGGGCCGTGGAGTGGGACTGGTACACGCATGGCGGCCAGAAGGCCCTCTACTGGCACTGGTCGCCCGATCAGGGCTGGGCCATGAACATGCAGATCAACGGCTGGAACGAAGGGCTCATCGTCTATGTCCTTGCCGCCTCGTCGCCGACCCATGCTGTCGGGAAGGAGGCCTACGACTCCGGCTGGGCGCGCAGCGGGGGGATGCGGAACGGGCGCATGTTCTACGGAACGGTCCTTCCGCTCGGCAGCGACCTCGGCGGCCCGATGTTCTTCGCCCATTACTCCTTCCTCGGGCTGGATCCCCGCGGACTGAAGGATGCTTACGCCTCCTACTGGGACCAGAACGTCGCCCATGCCCGGATCAACCACGCTTACTGCGCTGCCAACCCGAAAGGCCATGCCGGCTACTCCGATGCCTGCTGGGGCCTGACCGCCAGCGATTATCCCAAGGGGTACACGGCCTCCTCGCCCACCAATGACCGGGGGACCATCGCCCCGACTGCTGCGCTCTCCTCCTTCCCTTATGTGCCGGAAGAGAGCCTGAAGGCGCTCCGGGAGTTCTACTATGTCTATGGCGACCGCCTCTGGGGCGAGTACGGCTTCTACGATGCTTTCAGCCTGGATGACAACTGGTTCGCCAAATCCTATATCGCCATCGACCAGGGTCCCATCGTCGTCATGATGGAAAACTACCGCACAGGCCTCCTCTGGCGGCTTTTCATGCAGGACCCGGATGTGCAGAATGGTCTTTCCACCCTGGGCTTCACCCGTGCGGAACTGGCGCACTGAGCCTGGCCGTCGTTTTGTCCTCGAAAAAAATTTGGCGCTCCCGCAAAAAATGCTTACATTTGCAGTCCCATTCCGGAGAGATGCTCGAGTGGCTTAAGAGGCACGCCTGGAAAGCGTGTATACCCCAAAAGGGTATCCCGGGTTCGAATCCCGGTTTCTCCGCAAACTGATTGTCCGCAGCCGGCTGCTTTGCAGCTGGCTGTTTTTGGCTACGGGCCCGTCGAAAACTTGTTTTCGAAAGGGTCCGGAGCCGGAAACAGCCAAAAGGTCCGGAGGACCTTCGGCTGCGGATAATCAGTTTGCCTCTCCCCCCTCCGGGATAGCGCCGGCCCCGGCCGGCGGAATCCCGGCCCCGCAGTGTCGCCGGGACATTTTCAGCCCTGAGCAGTTGCATAAGCAGCAGCATTATTTCAGCTTATTAAAGTTTGGAATCCTGCCTATAATGATTTAACTTTGTAACTCGTATGAAACAAAGAGACGCATACAACTTTGCATTTGACCCCCTTGATTTACGGGGGGGGGGGGTGTAAGTAGCTCTATATCAATAAGTTCAAGGTTTTATCCTTGCCTTTTCAGGTGAAAGGGCAAGGATTTTTATTTTTTTGTATGCGTCCCCACCACAGCAGAATAACAGTTAAAAATACATTGCTATGAAAAAGAATTATGAAAATCCGGAATCGGAAATTATCTGGACGTCGATCGAGACGGGTCTGCTCACTGTAACCGGTTCGGTGCCTCCCATCATCGAAGAAGATGATGATGAATAGGCGTCTTTCGGGGAAGAATGAGAGTAATCAATTGAATCTAATACCATCAACAACATGAAGCTTTCAATGAAGTGGATACCCGCTTTGGCGTTGGTATCGCTGTTTGCCTGTTCACAGGCAGAAACGGACCTTCGGGATTCCCGCATGGTTGAGCCCGGGGTTTATGGTACCCTTCCCGGAATCATCGACGGGGATGCCGTCGACACGAGGGCAACGCTCGATCCCGACAACGGCTGGGCTTTCAATTGGGAAGTCGGTGACGGAATCAACATCTGGTCGGACAGCGGCACGCTCCTGATCTATGATGTCACGCAGGTCAATGGCGCCAATGCGACCTTCGACGGCGGTGGCTTTACCCTGACCGAGGGAGCAACCTATTATACCTCCTATCCGCTGGTCCGCAACGTCCGGGACAATTATCTTGCCCTGACCACGACATACGCGGGGCAGACGCAGGCGGCGGACGGCGATGCCTCCCATCTGGGTGATTATATCTGCCTGTACGCTTCTGCGACGTGCACAGACGGGAATACCTCCTTCCAGTACCGGCATCTGTCCGGCTTTGTCCGCTTCGAGGTGACGCTCCCTGCACCGATGACGGTGACGGAGCTCTCGCTCATTGCGGATTCCGGTGCCAGTGATGCGTTTGCCGTCAGCGGCACGCTCAATGCCACCACCGGGGAATTCACGGCAACGACCACTTCTTCTGAAATGACGCTTGCCCTGGACAATGTCGCTGTGACGGACGGCGTACTCAATGCCTCCATGGTCGTCGCGCCTTATGCGGCCGGTGCGTATATCGTCCGCATCAAGGATGACCAGGACAACGTCTACACCAGCCCGGCCGTTTCCAAGAAGGCCCTTGCCGCCGGCAGCGCCCAGCGCTATACCGTCACCGTCTATCCGGGCCTGGAACCGCCTGTCGCCCAGATCGGTGACGTGACGTACAGTTCACTGGCCGCAGCGGTCGCCGCCGTGCCTGCCGGTACGGAGACAACCATCACGATGCTTTCCAACCATACGATCGAAGGCAATGCCGGCGTGACCGTCCCTGCCGGGAAGATTGTCATCCTGGACCTGAACGGAAAGACGATAACCGGCGCTTTCGACCAGCCGACGACGGCACAGGCGATTGCCAACAAGGGAACGCTGACCATTACTGACAGCAGCTCCAGTCAGAACGGTACCATAACCATCGATGTCAGTGACGAGAATGCGGGCGCCCCGATGGACAAGAACTGGGCATCCAACGTCATACGGAATGATGGTGTCCTCACCGTGAATGCCGGTACTATCTATAATGACGGGAATGGCGGTGCCTGCTATGCCGTCGACAATTATGGCTCTGCCAGTCTGACCGTGAACGGAGGCGAACTGAATGCGAGTCGGGCCAGCGCAATCCGTTTGTTCTATGTAAATGGCGGCTCCCTGACCATCAATGACGGCATCATTGGAAGCGATGCTTCTTATATGGGCGTTCAGGTGATGGGTGTTAACGCTGCCAATGGAGTCAGCGTCAATGTGAACGGCGGCACCCTCTCCGGTACGTACGGTCTCTATGCCGGTGGCGGAAATGCATCCTGGGCGACTTCCCAGTTCAATATCACAGATGGCGTTTTCGAAGGAGGCGTCGGTTTCACTGGGGCTATCCCTGCCGACAATATCGATGTCTCCGGCGGTGAATACCACGCGTATCTGGTCAGCTACGGTACGGTGCGGTTCATCAAGGCCGGCAGGTTTACCGAAGAGGCCATGTATGCTTCGGCCGGATATCTGGCAGAGGGCTATAAGTTCGTACAGGACAGCGATATGTATGTCGTGGTCCCGAATGACGACCCCCGGGAGGCAATCCCGACCAATCTCGTTTACTATTACTGGCTCAACAGTGATAACAGCAGGGACGGCGGTTTTTATAACTTCTATGCCCCGTTCGAAGGTCCCGACCCGGTTCTGATGGATGGTGAGTTCATCGAATTGCTCGGGAACATCGAACTGTCAAAGGATGTCGCCTACCTTGAAGAATGCTCTTTCGGCGATCCGATCTTCAAGGGCGGTACCTTCTCCCTCACGTTCGGAGCGTATGACATCGACCTGAATGGCTATGCCTTCCCCATCCCCGTGGGTGTTTCCATCAACACCGACAGGCAGACCGACATCTTCTCTGCCCCTGAAGGCTATATCGTCAAGGAGACGGCACTCCCTGCGGGCGGAGACTTCACCTATAATTATTCTGTCGTCGGAGTCGTGGCCATGATCGGTGACGTCTGTTACGCATCCCTGGCCGAGGCGGTCGGGGACGTGCCTGAAGGAACCGAGACGACGATCACGATGGTTTCCGACCATGCCATCGAGGGCAATGCCGGTGTGACCATCCCTGCCGGAAAGAATGTCATCCTGAACCTGAACGGAAAGACCGTCACGTTGAACGTAGCTGAGTCCAAGGGATCACAGCTTATTACCAACAGAGGCATCCTGACCATTACTGACACCAGCGCGGAACAAGAAGGTAAACTGACGAATGCGGCCGGTGAGGGGCTGGCTGTCGGCTCCTGGCCCACCAATAATTATGTTACCAATGTCATCACGAACAGCGGCACACTGAACATGGAGGCCGGCACGGTCGAGAACACCGCCCAGGGAAGCATCTGCTATGCCGTCGATAACAACAGCACCTCCTACGATGCTACACTTAACATGAAAGGTGGTTTGCTGACATCTGCAGGTACGGTTGTCCGCCAGTTCTGCAACAGCACGGCAAAACAGAATATTGTCAATGTCTCCGGCGGAACCATTGAAACCAACGGCTCTGCCGCCATCTGGACGCAGCTCCCGGGCAGCAACAGCAGCAGCCGGAAACTGGCCACGCTGAACATCACCGGCGGCGTAATACGCGCTTCGTCGTATGCCTGGTATGACTATTCGTACGGTGATTCCTTTGAAGCTGTCGAATACAGTATCAGCGGCGGTGAGTTATATGGGTATCTTTACAGCTATGCCGTCAGGGACGGGGTCAAGTCCGGATTCGTTACCGGCGGACTGTTCTCGACCGATGTTTCCGCCTATTGTGCTGACGGGTTTACTGCCGCCCCGTCCGCCGGTAGGCCGGGCATGTATGAAATCGTTCCTGCCGAGGTTTATTACTATTGGTTTGAGAATGATGTCCAGAAAGGCAGCTATCATCTGTTTGACGTGCCTTTCGTCAAGAATTATCTCTGTGACGGAGAGTTCATCGAACTGCTGAAGGATGTCTCCCTGTCCGGGGATATCGCCTGCCAACTGACCGGCGGTACCTTTGCCCTTACGTTCGGCCCGTATGATATTACCAAGGGAAGTTACAGCGTGTCCTTGAAATCCGGAGTCAGCGTCAAGACCGACAAGCAGACCGATATCTTCTCGGCGGCCGATGCGGGCAGTTCGATCGTCGAAATCCCGATTTCGGACGGTGACTTCATTTACCAATACACTGCACTCAATGCCAGTACCGTGGCCATGATCGGAGACGCGCCCTACAACACCCTGACCGAAGCGCTCGCTGCGTCCCAGGCCGGAGATGTCATTAAACTGGTCAAGGATTATGATGCATCGGGCGAAGCGATGTCGGCCGGTACCCGGCAGTTCGTCGTCGACAAGAGCGTGACCATTGACGGCCAGAACCATACGCTCATTACCAAAGAGCGCGGCTTTGGCATTGGGAACGTGAAGGGTAACCTTTCATCGGATGTCAATGTCACTTTCAAGGATATCACCATAGAAAACACATCCTTCGGCGCCCGTTGCATCGACACCCGTGGAAAGATCGGTACCCTGACGCTGGACGGCGTAACGCTCAGCACGGACGGGGCTGCCGGCGGGTACACCCAGCCCTTGACCATCGGTGGTAATCAGGCTTCGACTGCAACGGTCAACATCACGAACAGTACGATTCAGACAAACAATAATGGTACGGCGTACTATGCGATCATCACCTTCAATCCCGTCAACATGACGATTTCGCAGAGCACGCTGAAGGGTTGGGCGTGTATTTATGCCAAGGGTCCGAACAGTTCCGCCGGTTCTGCCGGTTCGGTCTTTACCGTTTCCGACTGCACGCTGGAGTCAACGAACAACTATTCCGGGACGTCAAATTCTTTCGGCACCATCATGATTGAAGACGACAATGTGACCGTGAACCTGACCGGATCCCATATCAATATCCATAATTCCGGAGACCAGACACAGGCGATGGTTGGCTTCCCTGCCAACAATCAGTTTTCGCAGAATGCTGTTTCACTGGGGGCGGGCAACGTTGCCACGTTTGACAATACCGGTTCCGGCATGTGCGTTTTTGTCAGCAATTTGGGAGACAACAGTTTCTCGATCTCCGGCGGCCTCTATGATACGAACCCGATTGATTACGTAGGCCATGACGTCGCCTATGTCTGGGGGAATGCAACCGGTGACTCTTTCCTCGTGCTTCCGCAGTGGGATACTCCCGGTTCGGAATACCCTGGTTACAGCCAGATCATGTTCGAAGAAGAGGGCGAATGGTGAACTGCTGTCAGAACATCCAAATCAGAAACACCTGATTCATAGGTTTTTGTAGGAAATCGCCCCCTCGTTTCTGAGGGGGCGATTTCTTGTATTGCGCTATGAATCAACAAGTTGTAATTTGAATGTTGATACTGATTGCAGGACACGGAGCCGTCCCATTTCCTTTGCCGTGAGCGCGAAAGATGCCGGCGGTTTTGTCGCGTTCGCGAGCGTTTTGCCTTCGCTTGCGGGCGCTCGCGGGCTCGCTTCCCGGCTTTCCGTTCAACGGCCTACCATGTAATCCCGAGGCCGGCCTGGAGGGTGTTGCCGAGGACGGGATGGGCGGTAAGCCAGGCGAGATCGAGGCGGAGGGAAGTGCGGCTGAGGAAGGGAAGGGCGGAACGGTCCAGGCAGAGGCCGGCGCCGAGGGCGGCGAAGGAGGGGAGGACGGCGGAACCGCCGTGGGCCGTCCAGCCGCCGGCGACGGTATGCCCTACGGCCAGGTGGTATCCAGCGCGGATGAAATACCGGCTCTGGAAGCCGTACTCGGCGCCGAGCGCAGCGGTGAGGCTGCCGCTGACGGGGAACCAGTCGAGGTCGGCGTTGAGGCGGATGCTGTGGAGGCCCATGCCGGCAGCCTCCCCCCGGGCTCCTTGCGAGGCAGACCTGCTCCGGGCTCCTTGCGAGGCAGACCTGCCCCGGGCACCTTGCAAGGTAGCCTCGTCCCGGGCTCCTTGCGAGGCAGACCTGTCCCGGGCTCTTTGCGAGGCGGCCCGGTAATTGCCATGCCGGGCGCCCTGCGCTGCCCCCGGACCGAAAGAGGCCTTCCATTCACCTCCGAGGGCGAGGGAGGTCGGCAGTCCATAGCGGCCGCATTCACGGACGAGTTGTCCGAGGTCCGCGACCGCGGCGCAAAGCCTGAAATCGCCCAGGAGGGCCGTGGCGGACAGGTCGAAGGCCAGCGCATGCAGGGAGTCATCCGGCAGCAGGCCGCTGCTCAGGACACGCAGGCCTGCGCCGGCGGAGAGCCATCCGTTCAGCGTATACGCGGCACCGCCGCCGAATGCGCGGTCCACAGGCGCAAAGCCAAGATCAGGGTCATACGGGCTGTGACTGGCCATGTAGCCGACGGCGAGGCCGATGCGCCCGAAACGCGCAGTCCCGGCAATGGCCGGAATCAGCATCCCGCCGGCCGGGGAGCCCTGGTAAGAGGCACTTCCGCCTGCCGCGGACCCCTGGGCTGCCGCGCTCCCGTCCGGTGCAAAACCCTGCGGACCAGCCGCCAGGCCCGGCGCCCAGCGCTGGAAGGAGGCCGCCACGTCGGCGGTCCCGGGAAGGAACGCCGTCGCGGACACATTGCGGAAGGCCGCCCAGGCACCGCCGGACGCCCGTCCGGCATAGCCCATCGCCGCCGTCTGCGGATCGGTCTGGATGCGGCAGAAGGCCATGGCCTCGTTCCGTGCGGTTTCCTGCGCGGAGACGGTTCCCGCGGAAAGGGCCCCCGCTACAACGGCAGCAGCAAGAAACTTGAGTATCAGCACCTTCCGTCTCATCGCCTGACAAAGCTTTTGCGCCAGGAGGCGCCTTCCCATTCGGCAAGGAGCTGGTAGCGTCCGGGGGCCAGGCCGGCAAGGTCGAGGACCTTCGGCGCGAAGGCGCCGACCGCATCCGTCGCATCGTACAGGCATGCGCCCGTACTGCCCAGGATCCGGATCCGGGTGGGCAGGGTTTCCCAGCCCGTCCGGACGGTCAGGAAGCGGGTGACCCCGTCCGCCGGCGACAGGCCGATGCCTTCCCCCGCCGGCCGGACCAGGACGTAAATCGCCAGGGAACAAGTACTTCCCCGTTCGTCGGAGGCCGTGACATCAAGAATCCCGGCCCCATAAGCGATGCCTGTGACGGACAGGACCCCGTCCTTCAGCATTGTATGGAGCGCGTCTGCCGCCCCATTCTGCACGGAGAAGGTGAGCTTGTCTCCGTCCGGGTCGCTGAACAAGCGGGTCAGATCGACCTGCGTGGCCGCTCCGGGCCCTTCCAGTTGCATGCGGGGTGGGTCGCTTATCGCCTGTGGCGGATGATTCCTGTCGTAGGTGAAGGACCCGTAGGCACTCACGAAGGGCCCCACCTCTGTCGCCGGGATGCGGGGATCCGCCCCCTTCATCAGCCGTTCCTTGAGTTCCTCGCAGGTGAACCCCGGTCCGCCGAAGTAGGAAACGAGCAGCGCGGCGGTTCCGGTAACATGCGGGCAGGCCATCGACGTTCCCCGCAGCCGGCCGTATTTTCCCTCCGGCACGGTGCTGGTAATGGCGACGCCGGGTCCGCAGATGTCCACCCAGTTCCCGTAGTTGGAGAAATCCGCCCGCGTACCGTCCCGGTCGACGGCGCCGACGGCGACCACGGGCGCGTAGTTGGCCGGCGAGCCGTAGGGGAGGCCTTCGTTGCCGGCGGCAAAGATGACCAGACCGCCCTTCATCGGGCTGTCAGGCAATTGCTTCCCGTTGTCGTCGCAACCGGCGAAGGTGATGAAGTAGTCGATTGCTTCGCGGATGGCCGTGGGCGTGTGCGCGAAGAATTCCTGCATGTCTTTCCGTTCCTTGTCGGTGATTTCGCCGTCCCCGTCGGCGTCGGTGAGATAGCCCCAGCTGTTCTGGCAGATGACGGCGCCCTTGTCGGCCGCCTCCTTGATGGCCCTTTCGATGCCGCCGGAAAGGTCCCGCTTCTTTCCGTCCTCTTCCACGGTCCTGAAAATCTGGCAGGAGAGCAGGGATACGCCCTTTTTCCCCAGGGCCGCATTCCCGCCGGCGACGCCCGCCGTGCCGATGCCGTTGTTGCCGACGGCGGCGATGGTCCCGGCGACATGCGTCCCGTGGACATGCGGGACGAGGGTCGCGCTGTCATCGACATAGTTGTAATGGCCGGCGGACAGGCAGTTTGCGGCGAGGTCGGGATGGCCCAGGTCAATGCCCCCGTCGATGACGGCCACGATGACCCGGGGGTCACCGCAGGTGAACGAATCCCACACCCGCATGCAGCCGATATCCGGTCCGTCCGGGTTGCTGAGCCCCCAGAGGGAGGACAGGTACGGGTCGTTATACTCCGCCGTCAGGCCGGCAGGAGGCGCCGTTTCGACCAGCTCCACACCTTCGAGTCCCTCCAGCAGCGTCTCCGCCCGCGTGGCCGTCCCTTCCCCGGTGAGGCGGACTTCGTACCAGCGGTGCAGGCCCGAACGGCGTGTCCGCCCTTCATAGGGTCCTGCGTCCGGAAACAGCCGCTTCCACGGGCCGGCGACAGCCCCCGGCAGGACGGGGCTCCCCCCGTCGCCGAGCTCCTCAGCCAGCGCTTCAGAAACACGTACGCGGAGGACGGTTTCCTGCGTCTCCCTGCATGACGAAACCGGCTCCGGGATGGTTTCCCGGGCCGGTTCCGCCCTTTGGCACGACAGCGTCCAGAGGGCTGCTGCGGCAAGCAGCAGGGGCCTCGTACGCATGGGGATTACAGCTGCTTGAGGACCAGGTCGTTCATGATGATGGAGTTCTCGTACGAGGTACCGGAGAGGTCAGCCTTCTCCCAGGTCGAGAACATGAAGTAGTCGCCCACGAAGGCGGAATGGTCCGGTTTCGCGATCCATTTTCCGTCCTCGCCCTTCTCGAAATCGAAGGGATAGTAGCCCTTGTGCGTGGAATTGGAGAATTCCACTTCGCGCGCATAGGCGACGAGCGGGACCACGGTGAAGTCGATGCCGCGCGCCGTGTACGTACCGATGACCCGTCCGAGCGGGAGATACATCCGGAAGACCTCCATCTTGACCGACAGGTCGCAGACGAGGCTGTTGCCGTTGTCGACGCCCAGATAGAAGAGTTCGCCGTTCTCCAGCGCCTCTTCGTCCGGTTCGGTTTCGAGGTCCAGGAAGGCGAAATAGGTCATCTGCCTGCCGGCGGCATTCGTGAAGACCCAGTCGTAGTCGCCCATCATGCCCGCATCGACGGGGTTGAACTGGACGACGGCGACGGAATCCTTGTAGGTGCCGCAGTTGTAGGCCACATAGCCCTTGCGGTAGTCCTTGGTCTCGTTCTCGTCCACGGTGATGGCCAGGTTGCCCTGCTCGTCCGCGTTGACGTGAAGCCATTCTGCGTGGCTCTCGAAGCTGATCGGGTAGTTGGTCTCGTAGGCAAGGGACACGTTGTCGGGCTTGTTGTCGAGGTTGATGTCCTTGTTGTCCAGGGCGACGATGATGCCGCTCTGCTGGACCGTCAGGCGGAACTGCTGGTCCGCGGCGGTGAGGGTGACGCCGGAATAGCGGCTCTCGATGCCGTCGTAGTCGTCAACTTTCACATTGATGCGGCCCTGCCCCACGGTGACATGGCACCAGGACGGATAGTCGGCGACGGCCTTGACTTCATTCTCCGACTCGAAGAGGAAGGCGTCCTCGCCGCCGGTGGGCGGGAGCATCATCTCGCCTTTGAGGATCTTGATGGCGGGAGCGGTCTCCTCCACGACCGGCGTTTTCTCCACGCAGGCGGTCAGGGAGAGGAACAGGCCCAGGAGGGCGGGTGCGATGCAATAGCGGATTTTCATGGTCATTCCTCCTTGCTAATCGTTCAGTTTGTACATGGCCTTCGGCGTGATCTGGACGGACTCATTGCCGTTGGAGGCCGTGAAAGCGACGGTCTGGGGACCCATGGAGTAGCCGTTGGCATCCCGGACGAAGCCTTCGGAAAGGTCGTACAGGCGCAGCAGGAAGGACTCCGTGATGAATTTCGGCGTCAGGCCGCGGTCCTGCCATTTGTAGCGGGGATTCGCCTCGTCCCTGTTCCAGACGGCGGCGAAACCGCTCTGGTCCTCGCCGAGGATGTATCCGTTCGTCGAAAGGGGGACGAAGATGACATAGCCGTCCCGCTCCTTGTACGCCTCCATCGATCCGATCTTGGCGACGAACTGGGCCTCCATGGTGAGGCGTCCGGCCACGATGTCGTAGCCGAAGTACATGTTGAATTTCGGGCTCATGCCTTCGACGATATAGACCTGCTCCTCCTCATCGGGAGTCAGTTCGATCTCGAACAGGCCTTCTTCATGCTCGAACATGTAGCGGCCGGTGAAGAATTCGTACGGCAGCCAGTCCTTCGGGATGTAGCCCTTCAGCCTGAGGTCGGAACCGGCGCTGAAGCTCGTGTCCGCCGGCTGGAAGGAGATCTGGTCGATGACGGTTTCCTGGAAGGTGATGGGCTCATAGAACTTGAGGCCGTGGTCCGTCAGGATGTACGGTGCCGTCTCGGTGACCGGCTCGATGCTGGAGTACTCGTCGATGTCTTCCTGGATGGTGAACTGCTTGTTCAGCACGTCGATGGTCCCGCGGACCGCGGTCGAGCCGCAGGTTCCCTTGAAACTGCTGACATGGAACGACTTGTTCATGTCGAACAGGCGGTTGATGTACTGGTCGGCAGGCTCTTCGAGCGGGTACATCTTGCACATCTTGCCGGAACGCTTGCCCTTCAGGATGACTTCCTCGTCCTTGCAGCTGATAATCAGGAACTCGAAGTCGCCGCCCCGGGATTCATAGTATTCGCTGCTCGGGATGGCGTACTTGTGGAGGATCGGGCTGAAGGAGTCGAAGGAGAGGACGGGACCGTCGTCGTTGGTGAAGCGGTAGTAGCTCGTGAAGGAGGAGTCCTTGTACTCCTCGGTCCTCACGCGGACGGTGTCGATCTCCGCTCCGAATTCGAGGGTCAGGTTCTTGCCGCCGAAATCGAAATCGACGTTGCCGATGAAATATTCCATGCGCCAGCCGTAGCGGGGCTTAGCGAGGGTTTCGCGGGTTTTTTTCTGGACGGCCTGCAGGCGCTCGGCGGCGGACTGGTCAAAATAGCTCACCTGGTCCTTCAGGCATGAAGGGACGAGCAGGATAACAAGGGCCGCCAGGTAAGGAAGGACGTTTATTTTCAGATTCATACGCAGGTTCCTCCTTATTTGATGGTGATGTCATGCAGATCGACTTTCCCGGAGAAGACGTCGTCCTGCCGCCGGAGAACGGTGGCGCGGAGCCGGTCCAGGTCGATGGAATAGGCGCTCTGGAGATAGTCGCGGACGATGTCGAGCTTGGCTTCGAGGTACTGGGCGGCGTCGCCGGCCCCCTCGAGTTGCTGCTCCCACCATTCCTGGTCGTGGGTGATGTACTCGGACAGCATCTCGGCGAAGTCCTCCCCGTGGGAATGCTGGGAGTAGTCGGTGATGAAGCCGTATTCCAGGTGGTGGCTCTCATACGGCTCCTCGTTCCAGCTGTCCGCCACGTAGCCGGTGCCCGTGATGGACTTGAACTCGACGGGGTAGTCCTTGTTCTGGTTCAGGATATGGGTGAACTCGTGGTGGATCGTCTTGATGAAGTAGTGGTTGAGGGATTCCTCCGGGTTGCCGTAGAAATCGCCGTACCCTTCCTCCAGGGTCTCCTTCAGCAGGTTGATGCCCGCGAGGAAGATCTTCTTGCCGCCTTCCGCGGTACCGAGGATGATCGTGCCGTTGTTGCGGTACTCCCATTCGCCGGTGAGGAAGAACATTTTCGGGAAATACTTGCGCGTGAAGGAGATACCGGCCACTTCGTCGTAGGTCTCGACGCAGAGGTACTTCACCAGGTGGGCCATCACGATGGAATACTCGTATTCGGCCGGGATGGTGAAATAGTTCATGTCGGACTCGTTCATCTCGTAGCGGTACTTGAAGTCGATGTTGTACGGGTTGCGGTAGTTGGCCTCCAGCCATTTGTCGAAATCGTTCAGCTCGGTCTGGGAGACCTGGATGACGCTCTCGGGGTTGAGCGTTTCCTTCTCGCAGGAGACGGCGGCGCCGGCCAGGAGTGCGACGGCCGCGATGAGGATATATTTTTTCATATCTTTCATGGCTCCTTCAGTTTATTCGTTGGTGCTTTCCGTCCCTGTCGCCCCGTTGCGCGGATTCGCCTTCAAGCCGGCGGCACGGACCTTCGGCGGAATCTGCACGGCGCGGCGCGGGTCGTTCTGGACCAGGGTGTCGGTCTTCTTGGCGGGACGGCCGGCGGCATTGAGGATGCGGCGGTCGACCTCGATGTTGTACCGTTTGATGTCGAACCAGCGGAGACCGCTGCCGAGCGACTCGACGCGCTTCAGGGCGAGGACGCACTGGAGCATGCATTCCTTGGTGCCGCGCTCCGGTCCGAGGCGGATGGCCTCGTTCGGGTGGAGGTGCTTCATGACCGAAGAGGTGTCCCAGACGGTGTATTTCGTGTTGGTGAAATACTTCTCGATGCGTTCGACGGTCAGCTCGCGCGGTTCCATCGCGATGTTCTTGACCCAGGCGTTCATGTCCTTGACGGCGTCGTCGTAATTTTCGAGGATGACGTTCGCCTCGGCCCGCTCCAGGAGGGTCATGTCACCGGTGAAGGCGGGATAGACGGTCCGGTAATAGCCGATGCGGGCGACCGGGTCGGTGTACTCGAACAGGTAGGGCAGGCGCCAGAAGATCGTCTTGTCCAGGTTCGTGGCCGCATAGATCTTCATGCCGTTGTAATAGGTGTCGTTGTTGCCGCCCCAAAGGTCCGTGATGGCGATGCCGGTCTCGGTGTTGGCGAGGTACTCGCCGTGGGCATAGCGGGAATAGACGCTGTAGGGACCGAAGGCGAGGCCCATCTTCGAATAGGCGGTCATCAGCAGCAGGTTGCAGCCGAGGGTCGTCTCGATGTAATGGTTGACGAGCACTTCGTAGTCCTGGGTCATTTCCGCCTGGTAGGCCCAGTCGCGCAGGAGGGCGGCGGGCTGGCTGCCCAGCACCTTGTTGGCGCATTCGAGGGATTTCTCGAACTTCTCGTAATAGAGGTAGAACCGGGCGGCGAAGGCGTAGGCGGCCTTGACGTTGAAATGGTACTTCGGCACGACGTAGTATTCCTCCGACACATAGGGGAGGGCCGCTTCGATGTCCCGTTCAATCTTCCGGTACACCTCGGCGAGGGTGCCGCGCTCGTATTCCGGCTTCAGCATGGTCTCGGGGGTCTCGATATAGGGGACGCCGAGGGCCTTGTCGGCGGTTGCCGGGTTGTAGGCCTCGCAGAAGACGTTCGCGAGGATGAAATGGTTGTAGGCACGGCAGAGGAGGGCCTCCGCCATCTCGGCCTGCAGGCCTGCGCTCGCGCCGCCCAGCGCCTCGATGGCCTGGATGGCCTCGTTGGCGCAGGCGATGGCCAGGTAGGAACTGCCCCAGACGCTCTCGGGATCCTCGTTGTCGGTTTCGGTCACGTCGTCCCAGGCATAGACCTGGTCGATGAAGCGGTCGGTGTAGGGGTTGTTCTTGCCGTAGTCGTCGACATTGTCCGACATGAACTCGGTTACAAGCATGTAATCGGTTGACGGGTAGGCGGATACGAGCAAAGCACGAATCTTCTGCTGGGAGTCGACCTCAGCCCGGTTATCCGGCATGCGGTCGAGGAACGTGTCGCAGGAAACCGCGGTGAAAAGCGCTGCAAAGGCAAGGACAAGCGTATTAATCTTCTTCATATCTCAATCCTCCTTTGTTAGAGACCGATCTTGAGGGTCATGGTGAACTGTTTCGGGACCGGGACGGCGACGCCGCCGGTGTTGAAGAATTCCGGATCCTGCCCGTTGAGCTTCTTGTCGGCATAGAGCAGGAAGAGGTTGGTCGCCTGGACCTTGAGGGAGAGGGAACCCAGCCGGATGGCTTCCGCCCACTTCTTCGGGAAATCATAGCCGAGGGAGAGTTCCTTCAGGCGGATGAAGTCGCCGCGCGCGATGCGGGCGGTCGAGTAGTTGTAGGCGTTGTAGGCGAAGGCCAGTTCCGTGTTGTTCCGGTTCTGGACCATACTGGCGATGACGGGAACGTCGGTGACGGCTTCGTCGCCCGGGACCACCCAGCGGTTGTTGAATTCCTTCGGCATGGAGTCGAGGTCGTTGTAGGTGTTGCTGAAGACCGGGTCGAGCCGGATGACGTTTCCGAAGGAATAGGTGAGGAACACATTGAGGCGCAGGCCCTTCCAGGTGAAGATGTTGCCGAGGGAACCGTAGTCGGTCGGATCGGCGCTGCCGGAATACTCGAGGAACTTGAGCTTCTCCGGGTCGGATTCCTGGAAATAGACGCCGGACACGGAGACGTCTCCCTCCTGGTCGAGGAAGGTGGGAAGGCCTTCGTTGTTCAGGCCGCGGAACGGAATCGAGAAGATGCCGCGGACCGGGTAGCCCTCCTGGGCGAAACCGGTGGCTGCGACCAGGTCGATCACGCGCATGGCGGTCTTCAGGTTGGTGACCATGTTCTGGGCGTGCGAGTAGATGAGGTTCGTCGTCCAGTTGAAGTCCCGCGTCTTGATGTTGGTGGTGGTGAGGCTCAGCTCATAGCCGCCCGAGCGCATCGAGGCGATGTTGCCGAACTTCTGGACCTCGCCGCCGACACCCTGCGTGTTGATGACGCCGATGAGGTCGAAGTTGTTGCGGGCGTACCAGTCGAAGGTGAGGTTGATCCGGTTGTTGGCGAAGCCCATCTCCGCGCCGATGTTCAGCTCGTTCTTCTTCTCGTAGGTCAGCTCGCCGTTGGCCAGCTGGGCGATGGAAAGGGCGGACTCGCGGGCGTCGGAGAAGGGACGCCAGGGCGTCTCGCTGTAAATGACGACGCTGGAGTTGGTCACGGAGGACGGTCCGCGGTCGGCGGTCAGCGAATAGGAGGCCTTGAGGCTCATGTGGGAGATGGCCGGATAGAGCGGCTTCATGAAGTCCTCGTCGCTGATGTTCCAGGCGCCGGAGACGTTCCAGGTCGGGAGCCAGCGGGACTGGCGGGACTTGCCGAGCTTGTTCGTGCCCTCGTAGCGGATGGTGCCGTTAAAGACGTATTTGCCTTTGTACGAATAGGTTCCGTTGGCAAAGAAGGCGGCACTCCGGTCGAAGGTGTTGATGACCGAATAGTAGTTGGCATTCTGCTCCGAGTTCTGCTTGAAGAAGCGGTAGTCGAAGTTGGGAATCTCGCCCATCCCGTACTGGAGGCCGACGCCGCGGAACCAGGTGCTGTGGCGGTCGATGCTGTTGATTTCCGTACCGCCGAAGAGGTTCACGATGTGGGATTCGGCGAAAGTCTTGGAGAAGTTCGCCGTCGCGCGGAAGTCGTAGCCGAGCATCGAGTTTTCCGTGCGCTCATAGATACCGCCGACGGGGATGACGGAGACCGGAAGGGCATAGGGGTTGTCCGGATCCTGGTACAGGAACGGGTTGGCGCCCCGGATGTAGGAAGTGCCCATCATCCGGTAGGCCTGGGACTGGTTGGAGTCGTCGAGGATGTGGTGTTCCTGCGAGGAAGAGGTGTACTTGGCCGCACCCAGCGCACTGAGTTCCAGGGACGGGAAGGGCTTGTACTTGAGTTCTCCCTGGATACGGAAGTCCGTGATATTGAGGTCGATGTAGTTATTGTCGAGCTCATGGACGATGTTGAAGGGAGCGTAGTTCCGGGTGTAGAATTCCTTCGGGTCCAGCGCGCGGGAGGTGTTCAGCGCGTAGGAATACGGGTTGATGTCGAAGTCACGCTTCACCTCGCCGAAGACCGGGTCGATCTCGCTCGACAGGGTGCCGGGCGCGCGCTGCTTGCGGTACGAGGCGTTGCTGATCATGTTGAAACTCAGCTTCTCGGACAACTTGTAGGTCGTGTTGAGGTTGGCCGTGTACCGGCGGACGGAACTCTGCATGGTCCAGCCCGGGTCTTCCATCACGGAGAGGGAGGCGTAGTAGTTGCCCTTGTCCGTGCCGCCGGAGGTGCTGATGGAATGGTTGTGCTGCATCGCGTTGGAGAAGAGCAGGTCGAACCAGTCCGTATTGCGGTACTCCGCGGCGCGCAGGTAGGCGGCCTTGGCGGCGTCCGTGTTGGCGAGCTTGAACTGGCCGGTGGCCGGGTCGTACTCGCTGATCAGCTGGAACATCTTGCCGTAGATACCGCTGTTCATGTTGTTGGCGGTCTCCGCGTAGTTGAGGTAACCCTTCTGCTGCAGTTCCTGGTAGATGGACATCTGGTCCTGGGAGTTCATGATGTTGAAGGTGGAGTACAGCGGCTTGAGGCGGACGGTGTATTCGCCCGTGTAGCTGATGTGGCTCTGGCCGGCCTTGCCCTTCTTCGTCGTGATGACGATGACGCCAGCCATTGCGCGCGCGCCATATATTGAGGTAGCCGAACCGTCCTTCAGGATGTCGAAGGATTCGATGTCGTCGGAGTTGAGACCCGCGATGGCCGAACTGATGAGGGTGGTGGCATCACCGGAGGACAGGTCGTCCGCGCTGACGTCCACGACATCTTCCATGATGACCCCGTCCACGACCCACAGCGGCTTGGAGGAGCCGTAGATGGACGTGGCGCCGCGGACGCGGATCTTCGGGGCGGTGCCGAACGTTCCGGACACGTTCTGGACGGAAACGCCGGCCGCCTGTCCCTCGAGGGAGCGGCTGATGTCCGCCAGGCCGGAAAGCTTTGCCTTGTCTGCATCGACCTTCGTCGTGGAGCCGGTCATGAGCCGGCGGTCCACCTGCTGCATACCGGTCGCAACCGCCGCATCCAGCACTTCCGCGTCGTCTTCCAGGACGAATTTGATCACGTCCGCGACGGCCTTCCGGCCGTCCTTGTAGCCGAGGCTGGAGGCAATGATGAATTTGGCGCTGGCGGGTACGCCGTGCAGGGTGAAGTTGCCGTCCAGGTCGGTCTGGGTGCCGACGGACTTGTTCCCTTCCACGTACACGGCCGCCATGATGACCGGTTCTCCCTTGGTGTCGACGACCTGTCCCGTGATCGTCCGGTTCTGGGCCAGGACGGCGGCGGGGAAGGCGAGCAGGCAGAGGAGAAAAACGATAAATCTTGATCTCATTGGCCTAAAACCTTTATTTTCACTTTAAAAATTGACTTTTAGGGTGCACAAATGCAAGACTGCAAAGTTCGGTTTTTTTTTGTAATTTTCCAAACGGACCGCCCCTTTAGGGGCCCTGGAATGCGATAAAATCAACATTTTTGGCGGATATTCTTGCAATTCAAGGAAGATTTCCCGAACTTTGCTGAACTTGTGCCATTGTGCACCCATGGTAAAAACGCGGAAATACAAAAGGAAAAACGATATTTCGCAGTATGAAAAAAGTGTATTTATCTCCTGATGTCCGGAAAGCGGACATCCTGGTAGAGTGGGATTTCCTGCTCTCTACGGTTGGAATCGGAGACGTTTCGGGCGAAGACCTGGAACAGCCGATTGAAGAAGACCCCTGGTCGTAATGGAAATGTGCAACGCGTAAATGAAAAGTATCATGAAGAAGTTCTTATACAGCGTCATCGCACTTTCCGCGATCTTTGCCGTCTCCTGCAGCAAGGAGGCCGACCTCGCCGTCCCCGGACGGACGAAAATGGTCCGTATCGACATTTCCAAGCTTCCCTCCCATTCGGAGACCCTCTGCGCCGACTTCGGCCCCGGTCTGACCCGTTCCGATTACAACGGCCGGACCTTCACCTGGCTCCAGCACGACAGCATCCTGGTCTGCGTGCAGTCCGAACCGGACGAGAACGATATGGTCAATTTCGGTTTCGCCAAGTTCGTCGCCCAGTCCGACGGTGCCTCCGTCGAATTCGTCGGTGATATCCCGAACGGCTACAACGTGACGGCTCCCGCCTTCTATCTGGCCGCCGGCGCCATAATCGACTACGGCACGGACGAAGACGACGTCTTCGACGGTACCTACTATGTCCAGATGCCGTCTTATACCGTCATGGACGGGGATTCCGAGAAGTACTACACCTCGGAGTCCGACAAGCCGCTGGCCAACATGCCGCTGCTCGGCACGGTCCAGGAGGACGGCACCCTCCGCTTCTCCTCGATGACCGGCGCCCTCAAGCTTTCCCTCACCGGCCTCGACCCGGCCGCCTCCATCATCCAGATCAGCAATTCGCAGAACAAGCTGACCGGTTTCTTCGAGGTGGCTGAGAACGGCACGCTGACGATGGCCGGCGCCCGTCCCGGCACCTATACGATCGGCGAGCGCACCGCTGCCTATTCGAGCTACTACACGGCGATGGAAATCACGCCCGCGGCCGACCACAGCGCCGAGGTTTACCTCCCGCTGCCCGTCGGCACCCTGCCCGCCGGCACGTCCCTGACGGTTTACGACGAGGACTTCAACGTCCTGTACGAGCGCAGCTTCAAGAAAGCCGTCACCATCGCGCGCAATACCGTGACGGAAATCGCGTCCCTCGAGGCCGCCTACGACCTGCAGTCCATCGGTACCGGCCGCATCTACGACGACCTTCTCTGGTACTATTTCAACGGTGAACAGGAGTCTTCCGACTATGTCGATGTCGCCATCTCCTATGATGCGAGCACGAACAAATACTTCCTCGACAATCCGTACGGTGCTGCCGCGACCCATTTCTCCTATACCCCCGCCGGTGAGGTCGACGGACCTTCCAGCCAGCTGGTGATCGAAGTCCAGGACGGTGGTCTCGTCGATTTCGCGGACTACATGACCGGTTATTTCATGTCTGCATGGAACGACGGCCAGGGAGACGAGGTCGCCCTGACCCACCCGTATTACTACAGCTCCAATTTCCCGGAGTACTATGCCGACTTCGGCCGTGGCAACAACTTCGTGGTCAAGTACGGCTCCGACGGCAAGACCCCGGCGAACATCATCCTCTCCCCGGTTTACAGCGCCGTCGTCTCCAGCAACTGGACGGGCGAAAACTTCATCTGGTCCAACCCGATCCAGATCCTCTTCCCGGGTGCCAGCCCCGTTGACATCAATGCGGCCATCACCTACAAGGGCATCGCCAACGAAACCAACCCCAACGCCGCGACCGCCAATGTCTCCGTGACCCTCGGCGCCGACGTGGCTTCGGTCCGGCTGGTGATCGCCGCCGACGAGGAAGCTGCCGAGGCCGCCTTCGCCGCCGGCACCGGCGTCACGACGCTGAGCGCCTCCGGCAACGCCGTGGTCAGCCTTCCGGCCAACGCGCCGTCCGGCTCCTACACCGTCTTCGGCAAGCTGACCCTTGCCTCCGGCCTCAACCAGTCCCTGAATGTGATCGCCCGGTCCGATGCCTTCAACTACGAGAACATCTCCGAGTATGTCTCCGTGGGTACGGGCTACTTCGTCGATGTGCTGGTCTGGTACCACATGCAGGGTCAGAGCGAGGATGCGACGATGAACTTCATCGACGTGCCTGTCTATAAGCACCAGACGGAGAAGAAGTACCTCATCGTCGATCCGTACGGCGCCGCCAAGACGGCGTTCGGCTACACCCCGGCCGGTACGGTCAGCGGACCGGACAAGAACCTGGTCCTGACCGTGGACGAGAACGACCGCGTCTCCTATCCGGAGTTCTTCCGCACGGGCGTGTACATGGCAGACTGGAACAGCGGCAACGGAGATGAACTCTGCATCACTCCTCCGTACTACTACAGTTCCAACTATCCGTCCTATTACGACTACTTCGGCTATGGCAACAACTTCGTCGCCAAGTACGATGCGGACGGCATGCCGACCGACATCATCCTCTCCCCGGTCTACCAGGCCTACGTTTCCAATAACTGGTACGGCGATTCCTATATCTGGAGCAACTTCATCGAGATCCTCATCGGCGAAGATAGCCAGCCGTCCGACCTGTCCTGCAGCGTGGCCATGAACTCGGTCAACGGTTCCAACCCGGCCCAGGCCACGGCGTCCGTGAGCGTCACCCTCGGCGAGGATGTCGCATCGATCGATGTCGTCGTCGCCGCCAATGAGGCGCAGGCCCGTGAAATGATCGAGGGCGGCCAGGCGGCCAACGCGACGGCGACCGGCACGGTCACGGCCAACTTCCCGGCGGATGCGCCGAGCGGTGAATATGCCGTGTATGGTCTCTCGCATGCGAAAGAGGGCTTCACCGCCGCCGCCGACCTGATGTGGACAACGGACGTCTTCGACTATTTCCGCGATGACGAGGACTTCGGCTATGTGCCCGAGGACTTCGCCGGCATCTACACGGTCAACAACGACTATTACTTCAACGGCTGGCAGCCGTACCTTGACACGACGCTGGAAATCCAGGTTTCCGACGACGAGGAGACCGGTGACATCATGATCACCTCCTTCTGCCCGGAAATCTTCACCATCGTCAACAGAAGGGTTGCCAGCGGCCGTTGGACCAAGAAGACCGTCTATATCTGGTCGGATACCCGCACGGGCCTCATCTCGATCCCGTACGAAGCTGTGTTCTATTCAAACACCCGTGCCGGTAACTGGACGATCACCGACCTGGACACCCAGTCCACCGGTATCGACCTCCGGCTGATGCCTTCCGGCGATATCCTCATGAAGAAGATGCCGCTGTTCATGTGCGGCAACTACTGGTGGGCCCTGGATGCGCCGGTGACCTTCGTCAAGCAGGGCGCCCATGCCCCTGCCCAGACCCGTTCCGCGCTCGAGCCGGAGCAGCTGACGCGGCATGCCGTCAAGATGGCCCGCAAGGACGTCAAGCAGGTCCGCTGGACCTACGGCCGCGTTACCCGCAACGCCAATGGCGCCAAGCGTTCGGACAGCGAGCGGTAAACGCAGTCTTCGACCCTGTATGGAGAGGGCGGCCCGGCAAGGGTCGCCCTCTCTCTTGTAACCGGCTGGCTGTGAGGCGCTACAGGGTGTCCTGTTTCAACTTCTCGATGTAGCGGTTGATGCGCTGGAGCTCGCGGGGGATGGGGATGCTCTGCGGGCAGTGCGACAGGCATTCGCCGCAGGAGATGCAGTGATCGGCCTGGCGCAGGGTCGGGATGGCCCGGTCGTAGCTGACCAGATAGGCCCGCTTGAGCCGGCGGTAGTCCTTCTGCTCCCGGGAGGCGGCGAAGGTGCCGTCGGTGATGGCCTCGTTGTAGTGCCGGAAGATGCCGGGGATGTCGATGCCCCAGGGGCAGGGCATGCAGTATTTGCAGTCCGTGCAGTTCACCATCGGGTATTCCTTCATCAGCACGGCCATCTCTTCCATGAAGGCGAGTTCTTCCTCCGACATGGGCTGGAAGTTGCTGAAGGTCTTGCAGTTCTCGATGATGGGGTCCATCGTGCTCATGCCGCTGAGGATGACCTGGACGCCGGGATGGGACCCGACGAAGCGGAAGGCCCAGGCGGCGGGCGAAATATCCGGTTCCCGCTCCTTCATCCGGGTGGCGACGGCCTCGGGAACATTCGCGAGGCGGCCGCCGAGGAGCGGCTCCATGACCATGACCGGCAGTCCGCGCTTCTCGAGTTCGGTGTAGAGGTAGTCGGCGTTGGTGTTGCGCTTCGGGTCGGCGTGGGTCCAGTCGACATAGTTCATCTCGATCATCACGAAATCCCAGACGAGGGTCCCTTCGTCGTGCCATTTCATGAAGGAGTCGAAGGCCTCCCTGTTGCCGTGGAAGGAGAAGCCGAGGTTGCGGATCCGGCCGGCCTTCTTCTCTTCCTGGAGGAAGGGGAGCATGCCGTTGTCGACATAGCGCTGGTTGAAGGCCTCGACGCCTCCGCGGCCGATGGCGTGGAAGAGGTAGTAGTCGAAATAGTCCGTCTGCAGGTCGCGGAAGGACTCCGCATACATCCTTTTCGAGGCCTCCGGCGAGGTGTCGCCGAAATTGGAAAGCTTGGTGGCGAGGTAATAGGAATCCCGCGGATAGCGGCTCAGGGCGATGCCCGCGGCCCGTTCCGACTGCCCCTGCAGGTAGGCGGGGGAGGTGTCGAAGTAATTGATACCGTGGGCCATCGCATAGTCCACCATTTCATTGACGGCTTCCTGGTCGATGATGTCCTTGCCGTCCGCATCCTTGATCATCGGCCAGCGCATGCAGCCGTAGCCGAGCAGGGAGGTGCGGTCCCCGTTGCGCGGATTGGTGCGGAGGACGACCTTGCCGTCGCCGGTCTCCGGGGCGCTCTTCCCGGGTGCGCATCCCGCCAGGGCGAGGGCGCTGCCGGCGCCCGTGATCTTGAGAAACTGTCTTCTATCCATGGCTTTCCTCCGTTAAATGGGACGAGCGGCCGTTCACCGTGATGGCGCTGACGGGGCGCGCGGGGCAGAGGTTCTCGCAGGCGCCGCAACCGATGCAGCGCTCCTCGATGACGGTCGGGCGGCGCAGCGACTCCGGGTCGTCCGGGTTGACCTTGACCATCTTGATGGCCCCCACGGGGCATTTGCGGGCGCAGTTGCCGCAGGAGGTCCCCTGCGTCTCGACGATGCAGAGGTCGCGGTTCACCCGGGCGAGGCCGACGCGGTACTGCGTCTTCTCTTCTTTCGTGATTTTCAGGATGGCGCCCGTGGGGCAGACTTCGCTGCAGCGGACGCACTCGGGCCGGCAGTAGCCGCGCTCATAGGACATTTCCGGCTGCATCAGCCGGCGCAGGTCCGTGGAGGGGCGCAGCACGCCGTTCGGGCAGGCCGCCACGCAGAGCTGGCAGGCGGTGCAATGGGCGTAGAAGTCCTTGATACTCTTGGACCCGAAAGGCGTTATGGGCATGTCGCGCTCCGGGATCTCCTTGTCGAGGATGGCGGCATAGCCTCCGTCCAGTTTCTTGCCCTGGGCACCGAGGGTGGCGCTGCCGAGGGCGAGGGCGGTGCCGGCGAGGAAGGCCCGGCGGCCTTCGCCGGAGCCGGATGCGCAGGCGGTCCCGGCCGCCTGGCCCTCCGTCGCGGCATCCTTCGTCCGGGCTTTCCGCCCATAGGCGAAACGGTAATGGATGGCGTCGGACTTGCAGGCTCCCAGGCAGTTGAAGCAGTCGACGCAGCGGCTGTGGTCGATCTTTTTGCTGTCGATGTCGATGCAGGCGGCCTTGCAGTTGTGCTCGCAGACGCGGCAGCCCTTGCATTTTTCCGTGTCGATGAAGGGACGGAAAAGGGCGAGGCGCGAGAAGAAGCCCAGTGTCGTGCCGACCGGGCAGAGGGTGTTGCACCAGGTCCGGCCGTTCCGCCAGGCGAGGATGACGACCGCCACGAGCGTCGCGGCGGCGATGAGGAAGGTCGGCAGGCTCCGGAGCCAGACATCGCGGGGGTAGAGCACATACTTTCCGGCTCGCTCAAAGAGGGTTTCGACGAGGTTGCCGCCCCATAACACAATGGGCTGCAGGAAGTTCTGGACCATCCGGCCGTAAGCGCTGTACGGGGCCAGCAGGGCGACGAAGACCTGGACGCCGGCGACGAGCGCGGCGACGAACAGGACCCATACCCCGTACCGGAGCCATTTGCGTTCGGGCGACCAGTTGTACGGCTTGCGGTCCTTTTTCCGCCGCTTGCGGGCGACGCTGACATGGGCCACGGCATCCTGGAAGACGCCGAGCGGGCAGATGACGGAGCAATAGATGCGTCCGAAGAGGAGGGTCAGCAGGATGAGCCCCGCGATGACGGCGGCGTTGAGGGCCAGTACGGCCGGCAGGAACTGGATTCTCGCCATCCAGCCCAGCCAGCCGTGCAGGACGCCCGAAGCGTCGAGCAGCAGGAGCATGATGCCGGTCCAGAAAAGGACGGCGAGGAGGACGCGGATTTTTTTCAGCATATGCATGTGTGTGTCAGCAACAAATGTACGAAAAAAGCGGTAACTTTGCGTCCGTATGCCGAAAAAAGGAGAAGCGACGGTCGTCAAAAATGCGGGGAGCCACTTTCTGCTCTCCGAACTGCCTGCATGGGAATTGTTTCCGGCCGTCCTGCGCGGGAAGGTCCGGCTGAAGGCGAGCGAAATCACGAATCCCGTCGCCGTGGGCGACCGGGTCCGCTACAGCTGGGACGACGCCGATGAAAAGGCGGTCATCACGGAGATCCTCCCGCGGTCCAATTACGTCATCCGCCGTTCGACGAACCTCTCCCGCCAGGCCCACATCATCGCGGCCAATGTGGATATGGCCTATGTGATTGTCTCCCTGTATTTTCCGGAGATCAAACTGCCTTTCCTCGACCGGATCCTCGTCACCTGCGGGGTGTACGGCATCCCCGTGACCATCGTCCTGAGCAAGGTGGATCTGTACCGGGCGGAAGCGGCGGAACAGATTGCGGCGTTCAGGGCCATCTACGAAGGAGCGGGATATACCGTCCTGGAGACCTCCGTCCGGACCGGGGAGGGGATCGATGCCCTCCGGGCGGCCTGCAAGGGGCGGATCAACCTGTTCTCGGGCGAATCCGGCGTGGGCAAGTCCTCGCTCATCAAGGCCGTGGACCCGTCCCTGGACCCGAAGATCGGCGCCATCTCCCTCGTCCACCTGCAGGGGAAGCATACGACCTCCCTCTATGAGATGTACCGCCTCGCGACCGGCGGCTATGTCATCGACAGCCCCGGCATCCGCGGCTTCGGCCTGGTGGACCTCGAAAAGGAGGAGATCGCCAAGTATTTCCCGGAAATGCTCTCCGCTTCGGCGGACTGCCGTTTCACCCCCTGCACCCATACCCACGAACCCGGCTGCGCCGTGAAGGCGGCGGTCGATGCGGGCACCATCAGCGCCGAGCGCTACAACTCCTACCTCGGCATGCTCGAGGAGGACAAGAAATTCCGATGAGGCGCCTCGACAAGGAAATCCTTTCCCTCGCGGGGCCCAGCATCCTCGCGAACATCACCGTGCCGCTCGTCGGCATGGTGGACATCGCCGTCGTGGGGCACCTCGGCGCCGCGGCGGTGCGGGGCGGCGGCAACGCCCTGACGACCGCCGCGCTGATCGGCGGCATCTCCATCGGATCCATGCTGTTCGACCTCCTGTACTGGGGCTTCGGCTTTCTCCGGACGGGGACCGGCGGACTGGCGGCGCAGGCGTTCGGCCGCCGGGAAAAGGCCGGCTCTGGCCCGGATGCCGACCACGCCCGGCGCGACGAGGCGGATGTCCTCGCCCGCGCAGTCGGCATTGCCATGCTCTCCGGATTGGCCCTCATCGCCGTGCAGTGGCTTTTCCTGCGCTTCGCCTTCCTGTTCATCGGCTGCTCCCCGGAAGTGGAGGCCCTCGCGATGCGGTATTTCCGCATCCGGATCTGGGCGGCGCCGGCGACCCTGTCGCTGTTCGCCTTCAAGGGCTGGTTCATCGGGATGCAGGACACGGTCAGCGCCATGCGGGCGGACCTGCTGGTCAACGGGTTGAACATGGCCGCGAGCGCCGCCCTCGCTTTCGGGACGCCGCTCGGGTACGACGGCGTGGCCGCCGGCACGGTCATCGCGCAGTGGTCCGGCCTCCTCTTCGCCGCAGGTGTCGTCGCGACGAAATACCGCGGGGCGGTCTTTGCCGGCTATACGCTGCAGGACGCCCGTCGCGCGTTGCGCACGGATGCGCGCGCATTCTTTTCCATGAATATGGACCTCATCCTTCGCTCCGTCGGGATGATCGCCGTCTATATCGGCTTCACGGTCCTTTCCGCCCGTTTCGGCGACGCGCTCCTGTCCGCGAGCGCCATCATCATGAAGCTGATGATGGTCTTCTCCTATTTCACCGACGGGTTCGCCTATGCCGGCGAAGCCCTGACGGGCCGTGCCATCGGCCTGCAGGACAGCCCGATGCTCCGGCAGACCGTCCGTTCGACCTTCGCCTGGAGCATGGGCGTCGTGGGCCTGTTCCTGGTCCTCTACGGGGCGTTCGGCCTTCCGATGGTCCGGCTGATGACCTCCGACCCGGCGGTCGTCGACACCTGCCGTCCCTTCCTGCCGTGGCTCCTGCTGATGCCCCTCGTCGGCTGTCCGGCCTTTACCTGGGACGGCATCTTCACCGGCGCGGCGGCCACCCGTCCGATGCGGGACGGCACCCTCCTTTCCGCCGTGGGCTTCTTCGGGATCTGGCTGCTCGGGCGCTCGCTCGCCGGCGCCTTCGGCGGCCTGGGAGGCGACCGCCCCGTCCAGCTGCTGATGGCGGCGTATTTCGCCCACCTCCTGATCCGTTCCGTCTGGCTCCACGCCGCCTACCGGAAGCAGGTTCCGGGCCGGATAGCCGGGAATTGAAAGGATTTTGCGTTTTCGGATTTTTTTCGTACCTTTGCGACCCCTATAATGTGTAGGGATCGCAAATAATAGTTATAAACCATTAAAGATCAAGACAGTGGACACACAAAGCTACAAAACGGTATCGCTGAATGCAGCGACCGTGAAGAAGGAGTGGGTGGTCATTGACGCGACTGATCTCGTTCTTGGTCGTCTCGCTTCGCGCGTTGCCCTTGTCCTCCGTGGCAAGAACAAGCCGGGCTTCACCCCGCACGTGGACTGCGGTGACAACGTCATCGTCGTCAATGCGGAGAAGATCCGTCTCCTGGGCAAGAAGATGACCGACCGGGTCTATGTGCGCTACACCGGTTATCCGGGCGGCCAGCGCTTCACGACCCCCCGCGAGATCCTCGCCAAGCGGCCCGCCGAACTCATCCGGAGGTCCGTCAAAGGGATGCTCCCCAAAACCCGTCTTGGTGACAAGCTCATCAACAACCTGTACGTTTATGCAGGTCCCGAGCACCCGCACCAGGCGCAGAACCCCAAAACCATCAAGTTAAACGAAATCTAAACAGAGCAAATGGAACAGAAACACGCCCTTGGAAGACGTAAATCAGCCGTCGCTCGTGTTTATGCCGTGCCGGGTAAGGGCAACATCGTTGTCAACGGACGGGAACTGGCCGATTACTTCAAGGAGGCTTCCCTCCAGTACATCGTGAACCAGCCCTTCGAGGTTACCGGTACCGCAGGCCAGTTTGACATCAAGGTCACCCTCGTCGGTGGTGGTACCAAAGGCCAGGCAGAGGCCGCAAGACTCGGCATCGCTCGCGTGCTTTGCGAGATCGACAAAGAGGCTTACCGTCCCGCCCTCAAGGCCGCCGGCTTCCTCACCCGCGACCCTCGCGAAGTCGAGAGAAAGAAACCCGGTCAGCCTGGTGCACGCCGCCGCTTCCAGTTCAGCAAGCGTTAATCGCCTGACGATCCTGGTTTACGCGCACAGTCCGGTTGCAAACCTGCAGACTTCGAGAGGGGATGTGAATTCCCGCGGACTACTGGAAACAGGTTGCCGAGACTGCGGAAAATCCCGGAGACCGACTCCCTCGCTGCTCCGGAATTGATGAAAAGAGCCCGCCGAAAGCGGGATAGAAGTAAAAAACGACACAAACTATTTTACCAGAAATGGCAAGAACAAATTTCCAAGAATTGCTTGATGCAGGCGTACATTTCGGACACCTCGCCCGGAAATGGAACCCCAAGATGGCGCCGTATATCTTCATCGAGAGGAACGGTATCCACATCATCGACCTGCATAAGACGATCGTCAAGATCGACGAGGCTGCCGAAGCCATGAAGGAGCTGGCCCGCAGCGGCCGCAAGATCCTCTTCGTGGCCACCAAGAAGCAGGCCAAAGAAGTCGTGGCAGAAAAAGCTCTGTCCATCAATATGCCTTCCGTGACGGAACGCTGGCCCGGCGGCATGCTGACCAACTTCCCGACCATCCGCAAGGCTGTCAAGAAGATGAATACCATCGACAAGATGAAAGAAGATGGTACCTTCGAAAAGCTCGCCAAGAGAGAGCGTCTCCAGGTCGAGCGCCAGCGCGCCAAGCTGGAGAAGAACCTCGGCTCCATCCGCGACATGAGCCGTCTCCCTTCCGCCCTTTTCGTCGTCGACGTCCAGAAGGAGGCCAACGCCGTCAAGGAAGCGAATCGTCTGAACATCCCGGTTATCGCCATGGTTGACACTTGTTGCGATCCCACCACAATTGATTATGTGATCCCGGCGAACGACGATGCGACGAAGTCCATCGAAATCATCATGGATGTCCTCTGCAAGGCCATCCAGGAGGGTCTCGACGAGCGGAAGCTCGAGAAGGAGAAGACCGACGCGGAAGCGCCCGAGGCTGCTGAGCAGGCTGCCCAGCCGGCCAAGAAGCTCCGCCCGCGCCGTGCGACCAAGGTTGAAGTTGCGGAAGAAGCGCCCAAGGCAGAAGAATAATTCACCCCTTAAAGAAAGGAAACAGTATGGCTATCTCATTAGCTGACATCAAGAAGCTGCGTGAAATGACCAGCGCCGGCATGATGGATTGCAAGAACGCGCTCACCGAGGCGGAAGGCGATTTCAAGCGCGCCGTCGAGATCCTGCGCGAGAAGGGCAAATCCACCCTGACCAAGCGCGGTGACAACGAAACCACCCAGGGCGCCGTCCTCTCCCGCGTGGAGGGAGGCAAGGCCGTTCTCGTGTGCCTCGGCTGCGAGACCGACTTCGTCGCCGCCACCCCGGACTTCAAGGCGCTCGCCGCCCAGATCGCGGACAAGGCGATTGCCGAGTTCCCCGCTGACCTCGAGGCCCTGAAGGCCGCGAAGCTCGCGGACGGCTATTCCATCGACGAGGATATCACCAACCAGGCCGGCAAGACCGGTGAGAAGCACATTCTCGCCTACTACGGCTCCCTCGAGGCCCCGTTCGTGGCCGAGTATGTCCACTTCAACGGCAAGCTCGGCGCCATCGTCGCCTTCAACAAGGAAGTCCCCGCCGACATCGCCCGCGGTATCGCCATGCAGGTTACTTCGATGAACCCGGTCGCCGTCAACGCCGAGGCCGTCCCGGCCGAAGTGATTGAGTCCGAGCGCACCGTCGCCATCCAGAAGACCAAGGACGAGCAGGTCCAGAAGGCTGTTGACGCCGCCCTGAAGAAGGCCGGCATCAACCCCGCCCACGTGGACAGCGAAGACCACATCGAGTCCAACACCGCCAAGGGTTGGCTCACCCCCGAGCAGGCCCAGCAGGCCCGCCAGATCATCGCCGAGGTCGGCGCCGCCAAGGCTGCCTCCCTCCCCGAGCAGATGATCATGGGGATCGTGAATGGCCGTATCCAGAAGTTCCTCAAGGAGAACACCCTCGAGGAGCAGGAATACCAGCTCTCCGACGACAAGCAGACCGTCAAGGCTGCCCTCGCCGCCGTTGACAAGGAGGCCAAGGTTCTCGCGTTCAAGCGTTTCTCGCTCTCCGACTAATTCCTTCTATTGGGGAAGTGACGGGAGGCTGTCCGCATGGGCAGCCTCCTTTTTGATTGGATCGGACACGCTTGTGCGATGATGTCCATTATCGATGCTGCCGAGGTAGTCCCGGCCGATGTAGTGAATGCACCACGCGTCGGCGTTGTCGGTATAGGCCGTGGTGCGGATGTGTTGGATATCGCGTCTAATGCTCTTATGCATGAGGATATATAACGCTTTTCTGGTTATGGCAGTAAAGTTATACTGTCACGCTTCAAAGCGTTGCACTTCAGAGTAGAATCCAGCTTTTGTTGTGCAGGTAAAAAAACTTTGCTATCTTTGTGGTGACACCACAGTGTGACTTGCATTATGGTTGAATTATATCACGGCTCCCAGAAGATAATCCGGCTCCCCATTTTTGGAGCGGGAAACCCGAGGAATGATTATGGCCCCGGATTGTATTGCACGGCGGATGCTGACCTTGCAAAAGAATGGGCGTGCTCGGAAGAAGAAGATGGCTTTGCCAACAGGTACCAGATTGAAACAAACGGCCTTTCGCACCTACACCTTAATGAGGGCGGATATAATATCCTGAATTGGCTCGCTATCCTTCTTGAAAACCGGACATTCGACCTGTCGCTGCCTACTGCTGTTCGGGCAAAAAAGTATATCCTTGACAATTTCCTGCCCGACTACCGGAAATACGATATCATCACCGGTTACAGGGCGGATGATTCCTACTTCTCTTTCTCCCGGGCTTTTCTCTCCAATGGAATAACCCTTGACCAGCTCAAGCAGGCAATGTCCCTTGGAAAGCTCGGTGAGCAGATTGTCATCAAAAGTCAGGTCGCTTTCGAACGGATACACTTTGTCGAAGCAGTACCTGCCGATGCTTCAGTATATCATCCCCGGCGGATGCAGAGGGACAGGAGTGCCCGGCTGGCTTTCCAACAGATGCTTCAGGAAGATCCGGGCGCGAATGCAGTATATGTTTCGGATATAATTAAAGAAGGATGGAAAGAGGATGATCCGCGCTTATGACATAGCCTACCTCGACGATGCGATGGCCAGTGTCGGTGCGATGCTGGACTATGCCGTCAACTCCTGTGGGGAACCGCTGGAACTGTTTTGGAACCGGTTCCTTGCCAGTGGGGTAGCATCGTCCCTGAGCAGGGCCAACCCCAAGTATCTTGCCGGAATGTCCGGGGTGGAGCTGGCCCATACCGTGGCGGACCGTACCGGTGCTTCCCTTCCGGATGCGGAACCCTTTATTGATATGGGAAGCCCGGAATACTGGACGGGTTGGGCCATGGCATATCTTGCCTGGTACCTGGATATTGACTATGGCTCGCTTGCCTCCGGCGGGATCGGGGTAACGGACCTGTATAAACGGTACCCGACACTTCACGAGGCGGACCTATCCAAAACCGTGCGTTTCGCACAGGGCAGGCTCGCGAAGGACAACCCGCTGAAACGTATCCGCGAAAATGCCGGCTTGACACAGATGCAGCTTGCTGCCTTGTCCGGGAATTCGCTCCGTTCCATACGGGGATATGAGCAGGGCCAGCGATCTCTAGGGAAAGCATCCACGGAAAGCGTCCTCAGTTTATGCAGGGTCTTAGGTTGCCGAACCGAGGATCTTACATTACACGCTTTGGGTACTGATTGAAGGGAAGAGCCGTCAGGTGCAAGATCTTTGTCTCAGTTTCCCATGCAAGAAACCGGGGTCGGGCGGATTCCAGATGAGGAATCAATTGAAAACAGGATATGCGTAAGATGAAAAATGGTTTGACCGTCCTGTGCCTGGCCGCCGTGCTGGGCGGATGCATGAAGGACGGAATGATGCTGCCCGGCATGTACCTGGATATGTCGGAAAAGGCGTTGAATCAGGAACCTGGCCAGGCGGAAGAGCCGGGCGATCGTTTCAATGAGATTGTGGAGAATCCGTTCATCCAGGTCTCCCAGGAGCCCAAGTCCACTTTCTCCGTGGATGCCGACGGGGCGGCGTACGCCTATTTCCGCCGGATGGTGAAGATGGGCCGGCTGCCGTCGCCCGGAGCCGTCCGGATCGAGGAATACCTCAATTATTTCACCTTCGACTACCCCGACCCCGCTTCCGGCGAGACGCTGGCCTTGAATGCGGAGACGGGAACCTGCCCCTGGAATCCGGCGCATCTGCTGCTGCGGCTGGGGCTCAAGGGGAAGCCGATGTCCCCGCAGGAGACGCCGAGGGCCAATTTCGTCTTCCTCATCGACACGTCCGGGTCGATGTCCTCGGACGACAAGCTGCCGCTCCTGAAGTCCTGCCTGCTGAACATGCTGGACGGGATGGATGCGGAAGACCAGGTCGCCATCGTAACCTACGCCGGCACGTCGGAAATCCTGCTCAAGCCGACCAGGGTCCGCGATTCCGACAAGATTGCCAGGGCGATCCGGAAGTTGAAAGCCGCGGGTTCCACCAATGGCGGTGATGCACTCCGCGATGCCTACAAACTGGCGCTGGACAGTTATGTCGAGGGGGGCAACAACCGGATCATCATGGGCACGGACGGGGATTTCAACGTGGGGGTCACCTCCGTCGAGGACCTGCTGGAAATCGTCGAATCCAACGCGAAACAGGGGATCTACCTGACGGCCTGCGGCTTCGGCACGGGGAACCTGAATGACGCCATGATGGAGGAGGTGTCCAACCATGGCAACGGCACCTATGAATACATCGATTCCGAGGACGAGATGATGAAGGTTTTCGTCCATGAACGGAACCGTTTTGTCGCCGTGGCCAACGACACCAAGGTGCAGCTGTCTTTCAATCCCGCCGTCGTGGACAGTTACCGCCTGATCGGCTATGAGAACCGTGTGATGGACAACGAGGACTTCGAAGACGACGGCAAGGATGCGGGCGAAATCGGTGCAGGACAGACAATTACCGCCCTGTATGAACTCATCCCCGTGGCTTCCGTCCCGTCGGGAGAGGCCTGCTGCACGTTCGATGTCCGGTATAAGAATACGCTCCGGTCCGCCTCCGGCACCCTGTCGCTCGACGTTCCCCTCGAGCCGGCGATGTCCGCGAACCTGTCCTTCGCCGCCGGCATCGCCGCCCTCGGCATGACGCTCCGGGATTCGGCGTACAAGGGTGATGCGAGCCTGGACCTCGCCGCGCGGCTGGTGACGGATGCCCTCTCCTTCGACCCCAACGGCTATCGCGCGCAGATCCTGGAGCTCATCCGCTCTGCGCAGATAATTGACAGGCAATAGTTCCGCCTGACGTTCCGTGTTCTCCGGTCCGGAATCGCTGCATTCCGGGCCGGAGAACCGCTATTGCAGGAACGCTAGAAAATATGTATATTTGCAAGTTTAGATGATACCTTGTTATGAAGAAGTTGTTGTTGTGCCTATTCCTATGGAGTGTCGGGATGCTCTCGTCCGCCCAGCAGATACCTGCGGTGAAGCTGCAGGATGCGGCCGGAAAGGCGGTGCAGACCACCTCGCTCATCGACCATAAGACCCCTTTCGTCGTCAGCATCTGGATGACGACCTGCAAGCCCTGCCTGAAGGAGCTCGACACCCTTGCGGAGGAGATCCTGGACTGGGATGCGAAATTCCCGCTGCGGATCTATGCCGTTTCGATGGATGACAGCCGCTCCCTGCAGCGGGCGGTCGCCCTGGCCCAGGGCCGGGAGTGGGACGGCATCACGCCCCTCTTCGACCCCAACGCCGATCTCCGCAGAGCGCTGAATGTCAGTTCCGTACCGCAGGTATTCGTCTATGACAAGGACGGCGCTCTCTTCTATACCCACATCGGCTATCGGCCGGGAGACGAGCAGGAACTGCTCGCCCAGGTCCGCAAGTGCGCCGCGAAATGAGACGCCTCCTGCCTTTGTTCCTTGTCCTGTCGCTGACCCTGCCCCTCCCCGCCCGGGACTGGGGCCGGCTGACCGGCAGCGTGGAATCAAGCAGCATCCTTTATTTCGACGACGCCCACATCGGGGCGGCCCCCATCCCCTTCGGCTCCAACAATTATCTCAAGCTGGACTGGACGAAAGGGCGGTTCTCGGCGGGCCTCCAGGCGGAGTATTACCCTGAGCCGCTGGCCGGTTATCCGTCCGAGCTGAAGGGTGCGGGCCTGCCCGGCCTGTATGCTTCCTGGAACGCGGAGCATCTGCAGCTCACGGCCGGCACCTTTTACGAGCAACTCGGCAGCGGGCTTGCCTTCCGCAGCTGGGAGGACCGGGAGCTCGGCCTGAACAATTCGCTGATGGGCGGATTGGCTGTCCTCCGCTATAATGGATTGACAGCCAAGATGTTCGGTGGAGCGCCGCGCTACGGCGTCTGGCCCCTTGCCGGGGTTGCCGTCGCCGGCGGCGACCTTTCCTTCGACCTCCTGCCGCTGTTCGGAAAGGAGTCGGAGCACACCATCCGGCTGGAGGGCAGCATCGTGGACCGGTACAGCCAGGACACGGATGCAGGCCTTCTCTACCTCGCTTCCCTGAACGACTTCCGGATTCCGCGGAGCATCCTGACCTGGTCGGGCCGCCTGCAGTATGCCTTCAGCGGCTTCTCCCTCTGCGGGGAATATGTCGGTAAGGGGCGGGATTTCTATACGGAGGCGCTACCCGGGGCCAAAGAGGGCTACCGGCTCAAGGGCGGCAATGCCCAGCTCATTGAGGCGAACTTCGCCAAGGGCGGTTTCTCCGCCTCGCTGACCCTGCGGCGGCTGGAGAACATGACATCGCGCACCTTCCTGACCGCGCAGAGCCCTTCGCCGGCCAATACGCTGAATTACCTGCCGTCCCTCTGCATGCAGCAGACCTATATGCTGGCCGGACTGAACCCCTATGTGACCTGTGCCGACGGCGAGGCCGGTTTCCAGGGGGACATCTACTACCGTTTCCGGCGGGGGAGCGCCCTGGGAGGGAAATACGGCATGAAGTTCCATGTCGGCGGCAGCTGGATCAATGCCCTGCCCTGCGCCCTGCCTGACCGGGATGTGCCGTATCTGGCCTACCGCGACATCAATATCGACCTGGAGCGGGCCTGGAGCCGGAAATTCCGGACCATCCTCTTCGTTTCCATCCAGGAGAATTCCCCGACCCACGGCAACCGGAAGGCGACCGACGCCCAGAACGTCTTCGTCCTGGACGGCCTGTATCGGTTCACCAAGACCACTTCGGTGCGCGTGGAGCTTCAATATCTTTATTCACAGGAGCTTACGCGGGACTGGATGGCCAGTCTCGTGGAGCTTTCCTTCGCTCCGCACTGGAGCGTTTCCCTGAGTGACATGTACAACCACGGGGATACCCGTGTCCATTACTATAACCTGGGCGTGAGCTACGCGTACAATTCCTTCAGCGTGTCCCTGAATGCGGGCCGCAACCGCGAGGGGATGGTCTGCTCGGGCGGCGTGTGCCGCTGGCAGCCGGCGTACAAAGGCATCAGCCTCCGCCTCCAATGGTCCTTCTGAGATGAGAAAGATCCTGCTGCTACTGGCCGCTTGCCTCGTGGCCTTCTCCTGTGTCGGACAGAAAGAGGATCCGGTGGAAGACCCGGTTCCCGTGGAGACGACGGACCCCGGGACTGACCCCGGTACAGATCCGGGCACGGATCCTGGCACTGATCCCGGCGCGGATCCGGGCACTGACCCGGGGACAGACCCCGGGACCGACCCTGTTATGGACCCGGATCCGGATCCCGATCCCGACCCTGAACCCGACCCGGAACCCGACCCGGAACCGGAGCCCGATCCGGAGCCCCGGCCCTTCTTCCGGCGGACCCTGCTGCTGGACTTCACCGGCACCTGGTGCGTCAACTGCCCCCGCATGGAAGTGGCTGTGGAAGAGGCGATGACCGCCCGTGCCGACCGCATCGTCCCGGTGGCCGTCCATTATGCCGACGTGATGAAAACGGACGCGGGCAATGCGCTGGTCAAGCGCTTCGGCGTGAAGGCCTACCCGTCCGTCGTGGTGGACCTCGACCCGGCATCCCTCCTTTCCGTGACCTCCTCCGAACTGATCCTTTCCCATGTCGACCGCCTGCTGGAGGCGCGTCCCGAGTCGGCCGGGCTCAAGCTTGAGAGCGGGCTCTCCGAGGGGAAACTGCAGGCGACCGTGACCGCGACAACCGTCCGGGACGGCAGCTATACCCTCCACCTGATCCTGCTGGAAGACGGCCTCGTCGCCGCCCAGACCGGCGGAGAGAAGGACCATGTCCACAACAACATCCTCCGCGCCTGGCTGGACAGCGACGCCTTCCCGGCGTGCACGGCGGGCCAGGAACTGACCGCCAGCTTCGAGGTGGCCGCGAAGGAAGGCTGGCGGCCCGTCGCCCTGGTCTGCCGGGACGGCCTGGTGGACAACGTGCTGCCCGGTGCGGTGGGTGCCGTAGCCGAAAGTTCTTATGAATCAAACGAATAAATGAATAGACAGGATGAAAAAGACGTACCTTACTCCCCTTGTCCGTCCGCTTGAATACCAGGTGGACCGTGCTTTCTGTACCTCTACGACCAATTCCGGTTCCCTGGAGGACACCTTTGATGAACCCATTGAATAGGAGGATGCTGCGATGAAAAAACTGGAAATCCTCCTCGCGGCTGCGGCCGCCCTCCTCGCCTGCTCCGTCGAACCGGCAGCGGAACGGAATCCGCTTCCCCAAGCGGGCGAAATCTGCTTCGAAGCCGGCTTTGACACCGATTCCGAGACCCGTACCGTCCGCCAGTCCGACGGCAAGGTGTTCTGGCTCCCCGGCAATGAACTGAGCCTCTTCCGCGCGGCGGCCGGTGACGGCGGCAACCGTTTCGTGACCGATATCACCGCTCCCGCCGCCTCCGCCTCCTTCAAGGGGGAAAGCCTTTCCGGCAGCGGTTATTACCATGCCCTGTATCCTTACGATCCCGCCAGCCGTTTTGATGGGACTTCGCTCCATACCACCCTTCCCGCCGTCCAGGAGGGCGTTGCCGGGACGTTTGCGGACAATCTTTTCATTTCCGCAGCCCGCACCCGGACCCAGGCCATGTCTTTCAAGCATGTCTGCGGCGGCGTCAAGTTCTCCGTCGAGGACGAGGACATCCGCCGGGTTTCCCTGATCGCTCCGGGCGGCGAGGCCCTTGCGGGGGACCTGTCCATCTCTTTCTCCACCTCCAAGAACCCGGAGGTGACGGCCGTGTCGAACCCGGCTTCCATCCTGGTCATGGAACCGGAGGACGATGCTTTTGAGCCCGGTGAGGCCTACCATTTCGTGACGGTTCCCGCGACGCTTTCCCAGGGCTTCTCCCTCGTTTTCGAGCGCTGGGACGATGCCGTCGCCGTCAAGACCGTCTCCAGCCCCGTCACCATCAACCGGGCGGGCTTCCGCACGCTGATGAATGCCGATGCCGGCCTGGAGTGGGTGAGAGACGTGCTGGAATTCAGCCCGGAGGAGGTGAATGTCACGGCCTACGGCGGCAAGTTCTCCATCGAGGTCCGGTCCTCCGGCGACTACCATGTGGATGTCGATCCGACCTGCGACTGGATCGTCCCGGTCAAGGTCGAGGGGGTCCCGATCCTGGGCGCGAAGCATACGTTCAAGGCGCTCCGGAATACGGGAGAAGCGCGTATGGCTGTCGTAACGGTTTGCAGTACAGGTGATTCCGGGAACTGTTTCCCCGTGCTGGTCTTCCAGGAGGACGGCAGTGACCTCAGAGGCATCGTCCACCATTCCCTCGGCATGCGCTTCACCGCGACCTGGTGCGGCTGGTGCCCGTACATGAACGAGGCCTTCCACAAGGCCAAGGAGATGCTCGACGACCGTTTCGAAGTCGTCAATCTCCATGCCGGCAGCAGCAGCCTGGCCTTCAGCGCGACGGATGTGCTGGCTGACCAGTACAAGGTCCAGGGATACCCGACCGGCATTGTCGACGGCCGGATCGACATTGACAACCTCCAGGATACCCAACTTGTCGCCGAACGGGTTGCCGCGGTTGTCGATGAGACGGAGAAGAACTATCCCGTGGTCACAGCGATCGGGCTCTCTTCCACTGTTTCCGACGGGGTCGCGCAGGTGAGGGCCGAGGTCTTTGCCACCTTCCCCGAGGATTATATCCTGACCGTCTTCCTGCTGGAAAGCGGCGTGGTCGCCACGCAGACCAACAACATGCCCGGCGGCACGACGACCGGTTATGTCCATGACAACATCGGCCGGGTGGCCGTGACCCCCGCGCTCGGCCAGGCCTTCTCCACCACCGCCGGCGGCGAGACCAAGGTCTTCACTTTCAATGACATCGCGATTCCCGATGGCTGCAACATCGCCAACATGTCGGTCCTGGCCTATGTCCAGCGGAAATACGGCGAACAGCCGGTCATCCGCTCCGCCGATTATGGTGACTGGTATATCGACAACTGCCGCATCGTCCCGCTCGGAACGACGGCCGCTCCGGAAATAACCCCTTAATGCTCCTGCCATGAAATCCCGCGCCCTCCTGCTCCTTGCCGCCGCGCTGCTCTCCGTCTGTGCCGCCGCTGCGCGTCCCGCCCGGAAGGCCAAATCCATCTACCACGACGGCTGGACCGATTTCAACAAGAACGGACGGATGGATGTCTATGAGGACCCTTCCGCCGACGTGGACGCCCGGATCGAGGACCTGCTCTCGCAGATGACCCTCGAAGAAAAGACGTGCCAGATGGTCACGCTGTACGGCTACCGGCGGGTGCTGGAAGACCAGCAGCCGACGCCCGAGTGGAAGGAGAAGCTCTGGAAGGACGGGATCGGGGCGATCGACGAGCACCTCAATTCCTTCGTCGGGACGGAAAAGCCGCCGACCCTGGAGAGCCCCTGGATCTGGCCGGCATCCAAGCATGCGGAAGGCCTGAACAATGTCCAGCGCTGGTTCATCGAGGAGACCCGGCTGGGGATTCCGGTGGATTTTACGGACGAAGGCATCCGCGGGGTCGAGGCCTACAAGGCGACGAATTTCCCGACCCAGCTCGGCCTGGGGCACACCTGGGACCGCGAGCTCATCCGGAAGGTCGGGTACATCACGGGCCGCGAGGCGCGGCTGCTCGGCTACACGAACGTCTATGCGCCGATCCTCGATGTCGGCCGCGACCAGCGCTGGGGCCGTTACGAGGAGGTGTACGGGGAGGATCCGTACCTGGTCGCCGAACTGGGCGTCCAGATGGTCCGGGGCCTGCAGACCGACTTTCAGGTCGCCTCGACGGCCAAGCATTACTGCATCTACTCCAACGGCAAGGCCGCCCGGGAGGGCCAGGCCCGCTGTGACCCCCACGAGACGCCGCATGAGGTGGAGAACATCCATATGTATCCCTGGAAACAGGTCATCCGCCGGGCGGGGCTGCTGGGGGCCATGAGCTCCTACAACGATTACGACGGCGAGCCCATCCAGGGCAGCAAATACTGGCTCTACGACCGCCTGCGGGGCGATTTCGGCTTCCGCGGCTATGTCGTCTCGGACTCCGACGCGGTGGAATACCTCCATTTCAAGCACCATGTTTCCGGCTCCATGAAGGAGTCGGTCCGGCAGAGCGTCGAGGCGGGCCTGAACGTCCGCTGCACCTTCCGCAGCCCGGACAGCTATGTCCTGCCGCTGCGGGAGCTGGTGCACGAGGGCGCGCTGAGCATGGAGACCGTCGACGAGCGGGTCCGCGACATCCTCCGGGTGAAGTTCCTCATCGGCCTGTTCGACCGCCCCTACCAGACGGATTTCGCGGCGGCGGACGAGGAGGTCAACGGGACGGAACACAACGTGACGGCCCTTCGCGCCTCCCTGGAATGTCTTGTCCTGCTGAAGAATAACGGCATCCTGCCGCTGGAGCGGACCTCCCTGAAGAAGGTCGCCGTGCTCGGGCCGAATGCCAATGAGGACGGCTATGCCCATATCCATTACGGCCCCAAGGCAACGGAATCCGTGACGGTCTATGAAGGCCTTCGGAAAGCCCTCGAAGGGCAGGCGGAGGTCGTCTATGCCAAGGGTTGTCCCCATGTGGACGCCAAGTGGCCGGACTCCGAACTCTACGGCTATGAGCCCACGGAAGAGGAGCTGGCCGGGATTGCCGAGGCTGTCGCCCTGGCGCAGGACAGCGATGTCGCCGTGGTCGTCGTGGGCGGCGACGCCCGCACCTGCGGGGAGAACAAATCCCGATCGAGCCTGGATCTGCCTGGCTGCCAGGACCTTTTGCTCAAGGAGGTCGCGAAGGCCGGCAAACCGCTCGTGGTCGTGCTGGTCAACGGCCGCCCGCTCAGTGTCAACTGGGCGGACAAGCATGCCGCCGCCATCCTGGAGGCCTGGTACCCGGGCGCCCACGGCGGCACGGCCGTCGCCATGGCCCTGCTCGGGGACTACAATCCCGGCGGCAAACTCTCCGTGACCTTCCCGAAGACGGTCGGACAGATTCCGCTGAATTTCCCCTTCAAGCCCAATTCCCAGGTGGACGGCTACGGCGGCGTCGGCCCGAAAGGGCGGAAGACCCGGGCTGCCGGCGCGCTGTACGACTTCGGTTACGGCCTGAGTTACACGACTTTCCGTTATGACAACCTCCGGCTCTCCGCCGACAGGATGATGCCCGGCGACAGCCTGACCCTCACTTTTGACGTGACCAATACGGGCGCCCGCAAGGGCGATGAAATCGTTCAGGTCTATCTTCATGACCGCGAGAGCTCCATCACCGTCTATGACAAGATGCTCCGCGGCTTCGAGCGGGTGCGGGACATCGCCCCCGGCGAGACGCGCACCGTGCGGATCACGCTTCCCGCCGAGGCTTTCCGGATGCTCGACCGCAACATGAAGGAGGTCATCGAGCCCGGACTCTTCGACGTCTATGTGGGCGCTTCCTCCGTCGATTTCCGCCTGAGCGCGACCGTCACGATGTGCGACCCCGCCCGTCCGGAGCGGACGTTCAAGGAGGACGATCCGATCGGCAATCTGCTGCCTGTCACGCTCCGGAAAGGGGACAGCGTCACGTTCCCGCTCGACGGGAACACCCCGTTCAACCGCTTCGAAGCCACCTGGCTGATGGATGCCGACTGCACTTTTGAGGTGCTGATCAACGAAGGCGGCGGCTATTTCAACCCGGTCTGGAGCGGCAAGGGCACGGCCCAGCCGAAGCGGGTGACCCTCTCCGGCGGCGCCCGGCAGGGCTCGGACCTCCGGATCCGCGTGACCGAGGGCCATGGCACCCTCTCCGGCTTCACCTGCGAGGCCCTGAAACGGGCTGGAAATGAATAAATTGATGCTCCTGCTCGACGGCGCCTCGGAATTCGACCGCAGGCTGCTTCGGGGGCTCGTACGCTATACCCGGGAGAACGGCGACTGGCTGTTCTTCCGGGTTCCGCTTGCCCTGCAGCACGACGGGGGCGACACCCGCGGCGATGGGGAGCGGATTGTCGAAATGGCCCGGAACTGGGGCGCCAATGCCATCGTCGGCCGCTGGCTGTATGAAGATACCTCCCGGCTTGCCTCCCTCGGCATTCCGGTCGTGATCCAGAATTACCGGAGCCGGAGCCGGGAGTTTTCCAACCTGACCGGCGACTACATCGGGACGGGCCGGATCGCGGCGGGGTTCTTCCGGCACGGCGGCTTCGTCCATTTCGCCTATTTCGGGGTGAAGGACGTCGTCTGGTCGGAAGAACGGAAGGAGGGTTTCGAGCGGACCCTGGCCGCTTCCGGGGATGCCTGCGACAGCCTGATGATCGAACAGGACGTGTACCGGGAACGGGACCGGGTCGCCCGCTGGCTCCATTCCCTGCCGAAGCCGGTCGCCCTTTTCTGCTGCGACGACGCCCATGCCCTGTCCCTTTCCGAGATCTGCCAGGCGGAGGGGATCGCGGTCCCGGGGGAGGTCGCCATCCTCGGGGTGGACAACGATGAACTGCTCTGCGGGATCGCCGCCCCGGAGATCTCCTCGATCGGACTGGACGTCGAACGGGCCGGCTACATCCTCGGGCAACGGCTCCACAACCAGATCCTGGAAGGGCACCGGGAGCCGTTCAGCATCGTGGTCCAGCCGGGCGAAATCGTGGTCCGGGACTCCACGGGCGGCCGGATCATCCGGGACCCGTACGTCCGCGAAGTGGTGGACCATATCCGGGCGAACTACATGCGGGAAGATCCCCTGCAGGGGGTCCTGTCCCGCATCCCGCTCTCCCGCCGCAGCCTCGAAATGCGTTTCCGGAAGGAGATGGCCCCGATGACCATGTACCGCTACCTCCTCTCCTGCCGGGTCGAGGCCCTCTCCCGCCTGCTCTCGACCACGAACCTCCCCCTCGCAGAAGCGGCCGCCCGCGCCGGCTTCGCCGACGGCAGCAACGTCGGCCGCATCTTCCGCCGCTTCCAGGGCTGTTCCCCCAAGGAATTCCGCGACCGGTCCGCAGCGCGCTAACGCGCGGAGGATGGGCGTATTATTGCGGTTTTTCAGAAAAAAACGTACATTTGAACGCCGCGCATCCGCCCGATTCGTTGCGGCCAAGGGAGCAGCCAATCAAATAACTAACACATAGTAATATGATACACAGTTCATTACAGGTCCTTTCCGGGAACAGGACATTCCCATATTGCCCCCCGGAAAGTGAAATGATTCCCATCTGCCCCGAGCGGGATTTCTGCGACAGTATCCGCCTGAAACCAATCCAGGAGGAAGAACTTTTTTGGGATGATGAATTCAATGGTTAAAAAACTGCAGGCCATGAAACACATGTATTTTATCCTTCCGGCCGCAGTCATGCTGCTTGCTGCCGCCGCCGTTTCCTGCTCTTTGCAGGAAGATGAATGGTCCGAGGCTCCCGTTTCCGTGGAGAAGACAATCCTCCGCCTCAGCCTTGCCCCGACCCGTACCAGTCTCGGTGCGTCCGAAGACGGCGCCCGGAAAGTCTATTGGTCCGATGGTGACCGGGTTGTCCTCAACGGTACCGTTTCCGATGCGCTTGAAAACATCGGGGAAGAGGCGACATCCGCCGAATTCAGTTTCGACGGAGCCTTGACGGCCCCTTACAATATCTTGTATCCCGCGGAGATCTACACCACACCGGGCAGTATCACCCTTCCGGCGGTACAAACCTGGAAGTCAGGAACTTTTGACGACGGTATGTTCCCGATGGCGGCTTATTCCGCCGACGGGTCCTCTCCGTTGCCCGAGTATCTCTGCGCCGTCGTGAAGATATCCGTCCGGCTGGCCGCTTCCGATCCCGACACGGACAATATCCGCCTCGTCACCTTCTCCGGAGGTGCCGGTGAGCAGGTCTCCGGCGTGTTCAACCTCGATTACCAGACGGCCGCACTGACTGCGACCTCCACCGGTGCGGCGGACAAAAAGGTGCAGGTGAGCCTGAACCAGGCGCTTTCCGCTTCGACCCCGCTGGATGTCTTCCTGGTCGTCCCCGCCCGGACCTATGCTTCCGGCTTCAGCATCACCGTCCAGGATTCCCAGGGCCATACGATGACCCGGACACTCGGGGCCTCGACGACCCTCTCTGCCGGCAAACTGTACAACATGCCGGCTTTCCCCTTCATCCCGAGCGGTTCGGCCACCGGCATCGAAATCTACAGCGCCGAAGACCTGATTTCCTTTGCGACAAGGTACAACAGCGGAGAACTCAGCAATGACGTACCGGGCGGTCTCATCGCCACGGTCATGCAGGATATCGTTTTTGATGACGGAACCTCAGGGGATTTCAACGGGACAGGCGGCATCGGATCAGCTTCCCTGAATGGGGAAACCAACTATTTCAATGGTATCTTTAACGGCAACGGCAAGACCATTTCCGGCCTGAAGGCCACGGTGCCGCTCTTTGCGTACACCGGCGGAGGCGGCACGGTCAAAGGCTTGACGCTGGACAGCTCCTGCTCCTTTGTCTTTACACATTCCAATACGGCTGAAGGAGAATTCGGCGCTGTCGCGGGATATCATAAAGGGAACTTGCAAAACGTTACCGTCAATGCGGATGTTTCCTTGGCGGCTGTTTCGAATGTTGCCCATCTCACGTCGTTTGGCGGTATTGTCGGTCGTGCCACGACCGGAACCCTTAATAATTGTACTTATGGAGGTCTTATCTCTACTCCGTCTGGATTCACAGGAACAAAAAAACTCATCATCGGAGGTCTAGTGGGAAGGATTTCCAATGCCGGCAGCGTTTCCGGTTCAGTTTTCAGCGGTGCCATCAGTAATGAAGCCCAAATTACATCAACTGATAAGAGTAATCCTTATTTGATCATCGGGGGTATTGTGGGCCATCTTGAAGGCGGAGCGACTGTCAGTTCGTGTGCGACGACATTAGACCATGCAACTATTTCCGGTGATTACTCCAATACGGCCGGGATTATTGTGAATAAAACAACAACTTCATACAATAGTGCAGACGGAGGCATTGTCGGTGAACTTGTATCCGGCGAAGTCAATTCATGTACAAACGCTGCTTCAATTTTGAACGTCATAATCAGACAAACTGATGTCGATGCTCAGGCTAGATATATTCAAGCGGGCGGACTTGTCGGCAAGATAGGACCTTCTGGCAGTGTCACAGGTTCTACGAACAATGGTTCCGTCATGAGTAATTCTAATCCACGACTGCAATATACGGGGGGCATTGCGGGCACTAATGCCGGCACGGTCTCTTCATGCACAAATAATGCCGCCATCCTTACCGGTACCTGCGGCGTAGATCCCATCTATGGAAGTCGTATTCTTTACATCGGGGGAATTATCGGCAATAATACTTCTTCTTCCGTCTCAGATGTCCACAACACTGCGGATTTAACTTTGAGTCGTTTTGAAATGGGGACAGCTGTTACAGTTCATATGGGTGGTGTCATCGGCTATAATGAAGGTGAACTTAATGGCGGAGCGGGTAAAAGCATTACAAATACCGGCAAGGTTTACTTTAATACTAATTCTAATAAGAATACTTGCGTTTTCAGTTTAGGCGGAATCGTAGGTTATTCTAAAGCATCTCTCCAGAATCTTTATAACTCAGGATATGTTCACTTCAATTGGAACAACAACTCCAGGCTTGTCAAAAATGCACGAATAGGAGGTATTGTCGGCTGGATGGATGGTGATGGCATTATCTCCGACTGTGATAATGAGGGAGGTGATGACAATTCTGGAGAGGTTTTCCTTGCTATACCATCTAGCACGAGTGTCAGCAGTACTGAAAATTACATGGGCGGTATCCTCGGTTATACTGTGAAAAATGTATCGATTTCCAATTGCTTTAATTCCGGATACGTCCATGGCGGGAATAGCGGAAAAGTTGGAGAAGGAACCAACGGGGAAACTTGTTTTGCCGGCGGCATCGTCGGATACTTAGCTGGGGTGTCCTCCATATCTGAATGCACCAACTCTGCAATAGTGTTTAATGATCAGTTCAATAATGAACAAACAGCCCCTGAAACAAAATCCGTATATACTGGAGGTATTGCTGGTTATGTAAAAGGCACCAATGACAATCCCATCAGTCTTTCTGATTGCGAGCATAATACGAGCAATCTTGGTCCCCGTCGTGGCCTTTGCGGAGGTATTGCCGGATACGTTGAATATGCTTCACTGATTAATTGTAACACCATCGGCGTCAACTTTGCCGGTAGCGCTTGGTTTGTTGGCGGAATCATTGGTTTCGGAGTGAACACCATGCTGACGAATTGCACTTGGAGCGGCACGACCATTAATACTTCGCAAATTAGGGCTAATGGCGGAGGTGGAATCGCCTCAAAGATTACCGGATGTACAATTGACGGCTGTTATAGTTATGCCACAACTATTCAAAAAGGTGGGGCCGGGACATATGGTGGAGCTTTAGTTGGTGTTTCCGTTAGTGGGAACACGATACAAAACTGCCATTATAAAAATGTATTGCCCAGTGCAGTGGCTAATGGAACATTCACCGACGGTGGCGGGAATGCCGCGGATCTGTAAACGGGAACACAATTATGAACAGACATATTATCCAGTCGGCTCTTTTCCTCCTCATTCTGCCGCTTTGCGTGGCCGGATGCAGGAGGATGGAGGCGCCGGAGACAGGGTTGCCGGAACCAACGGACGAAGTCGTGGAAACGGAACGGACGGTCATCACCGTCGGTTTGCCGGAGACCCGTACGTCCCTCGGCGCCCTGGAAAACGGTCAGCGTAACGTGTACTGGTCCAACGGGGACCGTATCTGTGCAAACGGCGTGGAGTCCGATGCCCTGTCGGGATTGGCCGAAGATGCACAGTCCGCCGACTTCTCCTTCCCGGGTTCGCTGAGTGCGCCGTACATGCTGCTGTATCCGGCTTCCATCTACACGGATGCCGCGCATGTGACGCTGCCCGCCGTCCAGGTATGGACGGAAGGGTCCTTTGCGCCTGGGGCTTTCCCGATGGCCGCGAAGGTGACATCCCTCTCCGGGTCCGTCGTGATGGAATATCTCTCGAGCGTCCTTCACATTGCGGTCAGGGCCGCTGCGAACAGCAGCGCAACCCTCTCTTCCGTCGTTTTCCGGGCTAATGGCGGGGAACAGGTGTCGGGAACATTCTCCATCGACTATGACAATGCCCTCCTGACTCCGTCTTCCGCTCCGTCGGAGGAAGACCATGCGCTGACGATGACCGTTTCGGAAGCGCTGTCACCGACCGATGCGCTGGACCTGTTTATCGTGGTTCCTGCCGGGACCTACAGTCGCGGATTCACCTTCACGCTGCTGGACTCCGAGGGCCATGTGATGCAGAAGAAGCGGAGCGCATCCACAACCCTGGCGTCCGGGAGGGTGTACAATTTCTCCGCCGTCACATTTGTGGCGTCTTCTTCCTCGGAACTGGAACTTCCTGATGTTGAGGAAGAAGATCTGATCCTCGATCCGTACAATGTGACGGGTCTTGTCCAGGACAGCGACGGCAGATCCCTTGCCGACGTCGTTGTGAGCGATGGCCTGCAGTGCGTCACGACCACGACAACCGGCCATTTCTACATGAATGTGAACACGGCCGCGTCGAAATTTATCTTCGTTTCCACGCCGTCCGGCTATATGCCTTCCGTGGAAGGCGGTAAGCCGCGTTTCTACAAAGCGCTTTCCGAGATCACGCCTTCCGGCGGTGTCTATACCTGCGACTTTACGCTGACACCCGTGGCCAATCCGGACAGCTTTACGCTGCTGGTTACCGCGGATCCGCAGCCCCGCTCCTCTTCCTGGAATGTCGACAATGTCGCCTATCGGTCCACCCGTGCCTGTGAGGCCCTGTATCAGGACCTCCGGGAGACGGCTGCCACCGTCTCGGGCAGGCAGGTGTATGGCATCTGTCTCGGTGACCTCGTCCACGAAGACATGGGGCTGTTGGATACTTATTCCAATGCACTGGGCGACCTGGGTTATCCCACCTACAACATCATCGGCAACCATGACTACGACATTACCAAGGCCGATGACGATGCCGGCGCCTGGAAGTTTGAAAGCCTTTTCGGGCCGCGCAACTATTCCTTCAATCTCGGCGGGATCCACTTCGTCGTACTGGACAATCTCATCATGAAGCGCGAGGACGGCAACCTGACTGCCTACGACCAGGGCCTGACCGATGAAATCTGGGCCTGGCTCCAGCAGGACATGGCTTTCGTGCCGAAGACTTCGACTGTCATGGTGTGTGCCCATTCCCCCATGTTCAAGCAGTCGAGCGGCAGCGAACGCACGAATACGGCACGGCACGGACCGGACTACGGAGCCCTGTTCGACAAGTATGCCGAAGTCCATGCCTGGGCCGGACACACCCACAGCACCTTCAACTACATCTATCCGTCCAGCCACCGGCACAAGCGGGTGCAGGTGCATACGCTCGCGCGTTCTACCGGTGAACTGTGGACCAATGAATACCTCGCTGACGGAACGCCGCGTGGTTTTACGGTTGTGGATGTGGTCGACGGTGAGATTTCCTGGCGTTTCCATCCGACCAAATACCTCAAGAGCGAATTCCACGGCACCCACGGCCAGCCATCTTACACCTATTGTGACTGGAACTACGCCGGTACCAGTCCCAAGGTCGCCAAAATGAAGGACACCGGAGCCGATCTTGACGAAAGCTACCAGATGCATGTATTTCCTCCGGATGCCTATGGAGACGGCAAGCTCTATGTCAACGTTTTCCTTGGGGACAGCCGGTGGGGGACCCCGACGCTTACGACGGCAGGCGGTGCCCCTGTTCCGATGACCCATGTCGAGACCGTCGATACAAGCCCGGAGGCCCGGATCGGATATGACCGGGCCGACAAGGAAATCAAGTCCTTCTACTACGCCAATTATTCCCTCTTGCGCAGTGCTGGATATGATGATTTCGCTCCCGGCGTACCGCTGACCATGTTCTGTGCCGACGCGCCCGCATCCGGCACTGCCACCGTTTCGGTCACCGACCGTTTCGGCCAGGTCTGGACCCGCACCGTTTCCTGGTAAGCGCTTGCTGCTGAACGGCTTCTGGCGGGCAAGAAAGGGCCATCCTCGCCGTTTCGCTTCTATGCGGAAGTGGGGCAACCGCCTGCGGCTCCGCTCCGACATTCTGAGGCGGGACTTTGCAGTTGCCAATGCTTCGTCCCGCCGTTCTGGGACAGGATCCGCGGCTGTTGATGCTTCGCTCCGACATTCTGGGGCGGGGCTTTGCAGTTGCTAATGCTTGGTCCCGCCGTTCTGGGAAAGGATCCGCGGCTGTTGATGCTCCGCTCCGACATTCTGGGGCAGGGCTTTTCGTTGCTAATGCTTCGTTCCGCCGTTCTGGGGCAGGATCCGCGGCTGTTGATGCTCCGCTCCGACGCTGCGGAACAGGGGCCCGGAGTCAGAAGAAATTCCTCCGGGCCCCTGTCCCACCGCTTTCTCCGCTTCTCGGTTGCTCTTTTCGCTTCCGTCATGGCATAACCCGTTGCGCGAATCGCCATGGTACCTTATACGACTGTCGTTAGGGGTGTCACGCGCGGCACCCCTAACGACGAAAAAGCCTCTTTTTGCTGCTAGGGGTGCTTGAAATGACACCCCTAACAACGGTCCGGCCAAAAGAATGCCTCCCTTCTGCCCCCTCCAGCCCGAAAAGGCCATTCTGTGGGCCTGAACTGCCTTCCGCCGGTCACCTCCGGCCCGAAAAGCCCATTCCCCGGGCCGGAATCGCCTCTCTTCTGCCACCTCCGGCCCGGAATGCGGCGGGCGGGTGACGGAGACCTGCAGAAAAATGGGACGTCTCCGTCAAAACAGGCCGTTTTTGACGGAGGCCGGTCGTTTTGCGGGACGTCTCCGTCACTTGTGGCAGTCGGCCTCCGACATCCGTGTGCGGTCGGCCTCCGACATTCGTGCGGTCATCTCAGTCATTTACGGGACGCCTCCGACATCCGTGTGCGGTCGGCCTCCGACATTCGCGCGGTCATCCCAGTCATTTACGGGACGACTCCGACATCCGTGTGCGGTCGGCCTCCGACATTCGTGCGGTCATCTCAGTCATTTACGGGACGCCTCCGACATCCGTATGCAGTCGGCCTCCGACATTCGTGCGGTCATCCCAGTCATTTACGGGACGCCTCCAACATCCGTGTACGGTCGGCTTCCGACATATGTGCAGTTGGCCTCCGACACCCGTGCGGGACGTCTCTGTCATTTGCAGGACATCTCCGTCACTTGTGGCGGCTTAGGCCTTTGCCGCCCGGCCACCTTTTCATCGGTCTGACGGCCGGCACTGCACTATTTCGTTTTTTGACGGGAATTTTTCGCTTTTTTCGCTTTTTGAATATGTGAAAAGCGTATATTTGCGACAGGGCTGTGAATAAACCTGCCCTGCCACATCCTATGCAACGTATTCATATTGTTTTGCTTGCCCTCCTGCTTCCGGCGATGTCGTTGTGGGCGGGGGAGCCGGCTTTCGTCGCCCGCTGGAACTTTTCTTCCGCGACCCGCGAGGCGGGTGTCTGGCAGACAGCGCATGCCGTTCCGGACAACGGCGCCGTCGCCACCCTTTCATTCGAGGGGTCTGATCCGGTCTATGGCTATACCAAGAAGGGGTCTGTGAAGGTGCGGCAGGTCCGCCCCGGCGACGGTTTCATCTTCTCCGCGCCGGTCGCCGGCCTTCCGGAGGGGACGGACATCGATCTCGGCCTGTACATCGGCATGGACAAGGAGGGGACCTCTTCCTGGGTCGTGGAATACCTGGACGGCCGGCGCTGGCGGGATACCGGCCTCGGTCTGACCATCAGCAAGGGTCCGCACAGCAACGAAACGTCCTTCATCGGCACCTTTACGCTCCGGAAGGCCTTCAAGGGCAATATGTTCAAGGTCCGCCTGCGCTGTACGGAACTGGATGCGGCCGAGGATGCTGCCTTCTATTTCATGACCGGCATCCGCCGTGCCGCCTATTTCGCCGCGTGGCCATCCGGCGGGGACAAGCCGAAACGGGTGCTCATGCTCGGCAATTCCTACACCTTCTTCGGCGCCTCCCATTTCGCCCTGCTGGAAATCGCCCACAGCCAGGGGCACCGGCTTGACGTCGGCGTCAATGTGAAGGGCGGCCAGAACTTCCTCCAGCATCTTGCCCTGGACCGTTCCCGTGCGGTGATCGCCGCGGGCGGATATGAAGCCGCGCTGCTCCAGAACCAGAGCCAGGCGTCCGCCTTCTATGCTTCCGATCCCGAAAGATACCTCTATATCAAGCTGATGTCGGAGGCGATGGCCGCCGAGGTCCGGGAGTATTCCCCGGACTGCCGCCTGATCCTGGAGTGGACCTGGGCCTCGCCGAAGAACGACTGGAACGGCCATGGCAGCGCCGAGGTGCACGACAGCCTGCTGGAGAAGGGAACCGTGGAACTTGCCGCGGCGATGGGCGCCGACATCTCGCCGATCGGGCGGGCGTTCACCCTGGGCCGGGCAGAGGGCCTGCCCCTGTATTATACGGATGATTTCCACCAGGGGGAACTCGGTTCCTACCTGAAGGCCTGCGTCAATTACCTGGTGCTGTTCGGCGGACCTTTCGGGGAAGATGTATCGGACTGCGGGCTGGATCCCGCCCAGACCGCCCGCTGCCGTGAGATCGCCATGAAAGTCGTTCAACCATAGCAGGTTCCCGCTATGAACCACAAAGAATACACCGTTTCCCTGATCCTGCTCGGCGCCCTGTTTTTCGTATTCGGCCTTGTCTCCTGGGTCAATTCGATCCTCGTGCCCTACTTCAAGGTCGCCTGCGACCTGCAGAGCGAGGTGCAGGGCTACCTGGCGCAGTTCGCCTTCTATATCGCCTATCTGGTGATGACCATCCCCGCCTCGGCCCTGCTGAGCCGGACCGGCTACAAGAAAGGCGCCCTCATCGGCCTATGGATCCTGGCCCTCGGCGCCTTCCTTTTTATCCCTGCCGCCCTCAGCCGGGCGTACAACCTCTTCCTCCTGGCCCTCTTCACGATGGGAACGGCCCTCGCCATCCTGCAGACGGTGGCGAATCCGTTCGTGACCATCATCGGGCCCATCGAGAGCGCTGCACGGCGCATCAGCATCGTGGGCATCTGCAACAAACTGGCGGGCATCCTGGCCCCGCTGGCCTTTTCCGCCCTGGTCATCGCTCCGCAGAAGGAGAAGATGGCGGCCATCCAAGCGGGGGCATTGGAGGGTGCGGCACGCGACGCGGCGCTCGCCGACCTGCTGCACGGCGTGATCGCTCCGTACGCGGTGCTGGGCGTGGTACTGGTGCTGTTCGGCATCCTTTTCTACCGTTCGCCCATCCAGGACATCAATCCGGCCCGGAATGCCGCCGCGGAAGGGGAGGGCCGGAAATCCCTTTTCGCCTATCCTTATCTGGTGCTGGGCGTCCTCGCCCTGTTCTGCCATCTCGGCACCCAGGCGCTCAGCGTCAACACCATCATCGGCTTCGCGGACGCCTCGGGCTTCACGTCGACGGCCGTATTCCCCTCGTTGACACTGAGTTGCACGCTGATCGGCTATTTCATCGGTGTGGTCCTCATCCCCCGGTACATCAGCCAGCAGAACATGCTCAAGGTGGTGACGACCGTCATCCTGCTGCTCTCCGTGCTGATCCTCCTCCTTCCGCCGCGGGCGGCCATCTGGTGCCTCGTGCTGATGGGCATCCCCAATTCGGTGGTCTATGCCGGCATCTGGCCCCTCGCCATCCATGACCTCGGGAAATGGACCAACCCCGGCTCCGCCATCCTCGTCATGGCCCTCTGCGGCAGCGCCATTTTCCCGCTCCTGTACGCAGCCATCGCGGACGGAGGCGCCACGTTGCACACGGCCTACTGGATACTCATCCCCGCGGCCCTCTACATGGTATTCTACGCCTTCATCGGCCACAGGATCAATCGATGGAAGCGCATATGATTTTCACGCATGATTTTAATTCCTGCAGGGTATAGGGTCCTGAACCGTCGCTGCGGGCAGCGACCCCTCCCACGGCAAGCCGCGGGCCCCTCCCTCTTATGTGGCCGAGGGTGGCCACAGGTTCAGGACCCTATACCCTTCCGGAAAAAATAACAACGCAATGAAGAAACTGATTGTCAATGGTCGGCTGCTCCTGCCGGAAGGCATCCGGAAGGGGAGTCTCCTCGTGGAAGACGGGCGGATCGCCCGGGTGCTTCCCGAAGGGGAGGAACCGTGGGCTGCCGGCGCGGAAATAATTGATGCTGACGGACTTTATGTTGCCCCTGGCTTCATCGACCTCCATACCCACGGGGCGGGCGGTGCCGATTTCATGGACGGGACGGTCGAGGCCTACCTTACCGCCGCGCGCATGCATGCGCAACACGGTACCACGCTGCTTTACCCCACGACCCTGACCAGCACCAACGAGCTCCTGTATGCGAGCTTCGAGACCTATGAAAAGGCCCTCTCCCGCTGCGGGGTCGATGGCGCCGCATTCGGCGGCATGCACCTGGAAGGGCCGTTCTTCGCCCCGGAACAGGCCGGGGCACAGGACCCCCGCTACCTGCGCGATCCCCGACCGGAGGAATACCTGGAAATCCTCTCCCGGACCCGGCACATCGCGCGCTGGAGCTTCGCGCCCGAACGGCCCGGCTCGCCGGCGTTCGCCGCAGAGCTCCGGAAGCGGGGCATCGTCCCGTCCATCGGCCACACCAACGCCACTTTCGCCGACTGTGACGCGGCTTACAGGGCCGGGTGCAGCCTGATGACGCATTTCTACTCCTGCATGAGCACGATCACGCGCCGCAACGCCTACCGCATCGCCGGGGTCATCGAATACGGCTACTGGCAGGACGGGATGGACATCGAGATCATCTGCGACGGCATCCATGTGCCTGCGGACCTGCTCAAGCTCGTCGTGAAGGTCAAGGGACCGGAGCACATCGCCCTGGTGACCGATTCGATGCGGGCGGCGGGGATGCCGGAGGGCCCGAGCCTCCTCGGCGGCCTCTCCGACGGCCAGGAGGTGATCGTCGAGGACGGCGTGGCCAAGCTTCCCGACCGCAGCGCCTTCGCCGGCAGCGTGGCGACGGCGGACCGCCTGGTCCGGACCATGGTCCGGGAGGGCGGCGTCCCGTTGGAGACGGCCGTCCGGATGGTGACGGCGAACCCGGCCCGGATCATGGGCATCAGCGCCGCCAAAGGCTCCCTGGAGGCCGGCAAGGATGCCGACGTGGTCCTTTTCGATGACAATATCCACATCCAAAGAACCCTTATAAAAGGAAAAACGGTTTTCACATGCTGAGAAAAGAATTCAAGTCGGATGCCTTGCAGGTGAAGGTGTTCGATACCCGGCAAAGCCTCGGCGAGGCGGCCGGTGCGGAGGCCGCGGCCTGGCTGCGGAAGCGCCTGGAAGGGCAGGAGACCGTCCGCGCCATCTTCGCGGCGGCGCCTTCGCAGAACGAGTTCCTCGCCGCCCTTGCGGCCGCACCGGACATCGACTGGCACCGGGTGCACGCCCTCCACATGGACGAATACGTCGGCCTTCCCGCGGATGCGCCGCAGGCCTTCGGCAACTTCCTGAGGGCGGCCATCTTCGACAAGGTGCCTTTCGGCCGGATCGACTACATCGGCACGGAGGGGGACCCGGAGGCCGTCATGGCCCGCTATGACCGGATTCTCGCCGAGAGCCCCGTCGATGTCGTTTTCATGGGCATCGGGGAGAACGGCCATATCGCCTTCAACGACCCCCACGTGGCGGATTTCAACGACCCGCTGCGGATCAAGAAGGTCGATCTCGACCTGACCTGCCGCACCCAGCAGGTCCATGACGGCTGCTTCGCCACGCTCGGCGAAGTCCCGGAATACGCCCTGACCCTGACCATCCCCGCGCTGGTGGCTGCGGACCGGATTTTCTGCGTCGTCCCGGCCGCGACCAAGGCGGATGCCGTCCGGGCGACCGTCCTCGGTCCCGTGACCGAAAAGGTCCCCGCGACGGTTCTCCGGCACCACCCTGACGCCACGCTCTATGTCGATTCCGACAGTGGAAAATATATTTTGTAACCACTATGAAACACTTCTTTTTCACTTTTCTGGCCTTGCTTACCGCCGCTTCGCTCCACGCCGGGGGCGTACTCAGCGGCTCCGTGACCTGCGGCGGCAAGCCTGTGCCGGATGTCAAGGTCACGGATGGGAAGACGGTCGTCCTCACCGGGGCGGACGGCCGTTATTCCTTCCCTTCCGACAAGGCGTCCGGCCTTGTGTTCATCACCGTCCCCGCCGGCTATGTCCCCGTGAGCGCCGACGGCGTCCGCCCGGATTTCTATGCCCACCTGTCCGGAGAGGGGGATGAAGTCCATGATTTCCGCCTCCAAAAGCAGGATCAGGCCGCCTACACGGTCCTTTTCGTGACCGACATCCACCTGACGGCGACGCCCTGGAAAGAGGATATCCGCCTGTTCCGCGAGGTGGCGATGCCCGCCTTCCGGAAGGTCGCCTCGGCCGCTGCGGCGAAGGGCCCGGTCTATGCCTTCAACCTCGGCGACCTCTCCCACGAGCGCTACTGGTACCAGAACGGATATGACCTCCAGGATGCCTACAACACGCTGCATGACAGCGGCTTCCCGACCCTGATGTACAGCGTCCCCGGCAACCACGAGAACGACTGCGCCGTCCTGACGGGCAACACCGACTGGGACGCCGGCCATCTCTACCGGAAGGTCCTGGGCCCGGAGTACTATTCGGTCGATATCGGCAACGAGCACTGGCTGTTCATGGACGACATCATCTACGAAAACGACCCGTCCATCCATGCGAAACCGTGGCCGCAGGGCTCCGCGGGCTCGATCAGCTATTCCCGGGGCTTTACCCGGACGCAGATGGCCTGGCTCGAGCAGGACCTCGCGACGGTGCCTTCAGACCGGAACCTGCTGATCTGCACCCATGCCCCCATCCTCTCCGACAACAGGCGCGAGACCTCTTTCCGCGCCGGGCAGATGGACACGCTCTCGACCCTTTTCTCCCGCTTCGGGAAGGTGATGGTCTATTCCGGCCACATGCACCGGATGCAGTACCTGACGAGCCGGAAATATCCCCTTTTCGAGAACTGGACCGTTTCCGCCTTCTCCGGCGACATGTGGGAGTCCGCCCCCAACCGGCTGCTCGGCGTCGAGGGGGAGGAGGGCGGCACCCTTGAAGTCCGCTTTCCCCCGGAAGGCGGTCCGGGCACCTGGCATGCCCATAGCGTGGACGGCAAGGTGATGCGCTGCTACGACCTGAACCGCGTCGGGCGGACATACCGCCGGAGCCGCGAAATCCGTCGCCAGATGGCCGCCTTCCCGAAGCGCGAGGACTATGCCGATTCCCGCTACCGCAACGTTATCCTGGTGAACTACTGGATGTTCCGCCCGGGCGAGACGGTCTCGATGTATGAGAACGGGAAGGCCCTCCCTGTCCGGCAAGTGACCTGGGAGGACCCGCTCTTCAACCTGGACTACTACCTCGGCGCCTTCCGCTCCGGCGACAGGATCGCCCCCGCCCAGGACAAGGTGCCGAACCGGCATATGTTCGCGGCCACCGCCTCCTCGCCCCGTTCCGACATCCGCGTCGTCGTCACGGCGGCGGACGGGACCGTCCTCCACGAAGAAACCGTCCGCCGGCCCAAGGCGTTCGGTCCCCGTATGCAATAACACTTTAACCATCATGATATGAAATCCTTAGTCAAACACCTGCTTGTCCTGCTCGTCCTGCTGCCGGCCGCCCTGGCGGCCCGGGCCCAGGACCGGACCGTGACGGGAACCGTTTCGGACCCGTCCGGGGAACCGCTCCCCGGCGTCGCCGTCGTGGTCAAGGGCTCCGCCAGGGGCGTGCTGACCGACAACGCCGGTGCGTTCAGCCTTTCGATTCCCGATGCGGAGACCGTTCTCCAGATAACCCTGCTCGGGTATTCCGCGGAAGAGGTGACCGTCGCCCCCGGGCAGAACCGGATCGCCGTCACCCTCCGGGAAGATGCCCTCTTCCTGAACGAGACCGTCGTCGTGGGCTATGGCGTCGCCAAGAAGGTCAACCTGACCGGCGCCATTTCCACCGTGGATACCAAGTCCCTGGAAAACAGGAGTTCCCACTCGCTCTCCCACATGCTGCAAGGCTCCGTGCCGGGCCTGAACATCTCGACGGCAACCGGCCATCCCGGCAGTTCCGCCAGCCTGAACATCCGCGGTTACACCTCCATCAACGGGGCTGAGCCCCTCGTGCTCATCGACGGGGCCGTCGGCGACCTCGGCCGCGTCAACGCGGATGACGTCGCCTCCATCTCCGTCATCAAGGACGCGGCCGCGGCGGCTGTTTACGGTGCCCGCGCGGCCTTCGGCGTCATTCTCGTGACGACCAAGTCCGGCTCGGAATCCGACGGGAAGACGACGGTCCGCTACAGCGGCCGCTGGGGCTGGGAAGCCCCGACCACTTCGACCGATTACGAGACGACCGGTTACTGGTCCGTCTTCGTGAACAACCTCTTCTGGCGCTCCTATGCCCAGACGGAAGGCTATGTCCACTACAACGACCAGGACATGTGGGAGCTGATGCTCCGCATCAATGACAAGACCGAGAATCCGGAGCGCCCCTGGGTGACCATCCAGAACCGTGACGGCCGGGACCAGTATGTCTATTACGGCAATTTCGACTGGTACCATTACCTCTACCGCGACCGCCATCCCGTCCAGCAGCACAACATCTCGCTGAGCGGGGGCAACAAGCAGGTAAAATACTATCTGTCAGCGGCCTACGACCGCCAGGAAGGCGTGATGAACATCCGTCCCGACGTGTTTGACAAGTACAACCTCCGCTCGAAGATCGACTTCCGGATCAACAAGTGGGCGCGGCTGAGCAACAACACGACCTTCTATGCGTCCACCTACGATTTCCCGGGCATCTCGGATCCGGAGGATTCCTTCGCCTCCGGCGGCCGCCATGCGATGGCCTGCTTCACCCCGCAGAATCCCGACGGCACCTGGGTCTATCTGACCAGCTGGACCAACTACCAGGTCAACAACGGCCGCCACATCGTCATCAACGAGGGCAACAACGTCAACCTCCAGCGGCGCTCCGATTTCACCAATACGGCGGAACTCACCCTGACCCCGCTGAAGCACCTGACGGTCAAGGCCAATTACACCTACCGGATCTACCAGAGCCGCAACACCTACCGCCGGACGGGCTTCACCTACTCCCGCTACCCCGGCGAACTGATCGAGTTCTCGAACACGGGCGCCTATGAGGATCGGATGAATGAGACCGTGAATACGGTCAACTACCATGCGGCCAACGTCTATGGGACCTACGAGAATACCTGGGCCGACGCCCATCACCTGACGGTCACGGCCGGTTACAACTTCGAGACACGCTGGTCCAAGAACGTCGGCGCCGTGGGTAAGAACCTCATTACGAAGAATTTGTCCGACCTGGCGCTCATCGGCCTCGATGCGACCGGAAACACGATTACAAGCGTGTCCGGCGGCCAGTCGGCCTATGCCCTCCAGGGCTTTTTCGGCCGTATCAACTATGACTACAAGGGCCGCTACCTGCTGGAGATATCCGGCCGCCGCGACGGTACTTCGCGTTTCGCCAAGGGGCACCGCTGGGGCTCTTTCCCCTCCGCCTCCGTCGGCTGGCGCATTTCCGAGGAACCCTTCTTCGCCCCGGCCCGCCACTGGGTGGACCAGTTGAAGCTGCGGGCTTCCTACGGTGAACTGGGCAACCAGAACGTGAGCAATTTCGCCTACCTCCAGACCATCAGCCTGAGCAACCTCGACTACGTCTTCCACGAAGGGACGACCAAGCCGAAATCCGCCTCCATCTCCGCCCCGAACGCGGGCGACCTGACCTGGGAAGTGGCCAGGCAGACCAACATCGGCCTCGATGCCACGCTCTTCGCCGGCCGGATCGACTTCACGGCGGAAGGTTTCATCCGCAATACCATCGGCATGCTGACGGACGGCGCGGAGCTCCCGGCCGTTTACGGCGCCTCCGAGCCGGACATGAACGCCGCCGACCTGTCAACCCGCGGCTATGAACTGTCCCTGCGCTACAAGGACGGGTTCAACCTGCTCGGCAAGCCGTTCTCCTACAGCCTCGGCGCCAACATGGCCGTCTCCCGGACCTTCATCACCAAGTTCGACAACCAGGAGCGGACCTTCGCCAAGAAGCACTATGTCGGCAAGGAGATCGGCGAGATCTGGGGCTATACCGTCAATGACCTCTTCAAGAGCGACGAAGAGGCGGCGGAATACACCGGCCGGGTCGACCAGTCGGTGGTCTCCACCTACATCCAGGGCGGCTGGAAGGCCGGTGACATGAAGTATGAGGACCTCGACGGCGACAACAAGATCGGCGTCGGCTCCAACACCGTGGACAAGCCCGGAGACAAGCGCATCATCGGCAATTCCCGCCCCCGCCTCCGCTACGGCTTCAACCTCGGCTTCGACTGGCTCGGTTTCGACGCGTCCGCCTTCTTCGAGGGGACGGGCCGGCGGAACTGGTATCCCAGCGGCGAGAGCATGGTGTTCTGGGGCCCTTACTGCCGTCCTTACGTGACCTACCTGCCCCGGAATTTCATGGACAATGTCTGGGCCGAGGACAATCCGGACGCCTATTTCCCGCGTCCGCGCGGCTATATCGCCCTCAAATCGACCCGCGCGCTCAGCACGGTCAACACCCGCTACCTCCAGGATATCCGCTACCTGCGCCTGAAGAACCTCTCGGTCGGCTATACCGTGCCTGCGACACTGACCCGCAAGGCCGGCATCGACCGGCTCCGCGTGTACTTCTCCGGCGAGAACCTGTATTACTGGTCCCCGCTCAAGAAGCATTCCCTCTACGTGGATCCCGAGGCGGCCGCCAACCTCGTCAACGGGGACGACGACCCGAACGGCATCTACCCGTGGCAAAAGACTTACATGTTCGGCATCGACATCACTTTCTAAAGGAATCCAGCCATGAAAAAGTATATCCTACCCCTTCTCGCTTCGCTGCTGTGCCTGTCCGCCTGTGACGACTGGCTGAACCTCTCCCCGCAGGACGAGCTGACGCCGGACTCCTTCTTCAAGACGGAGACGGACCTGAAGATGTTCTCCAACTCCTTCTACAACAGCGCCTTCTCCGGCACCTATTTCCGGAACCAGAGCGACATCATCATCGAGAGCGGCCTGAGCGACAACCTCCGCGGCGGCAACAGCCGGGAAGTCCCGAACTCCGGCGGCGGCTGGTCCTTCACCTTCCTGAGGAAGATCAACAACCTGATCGAATATGCCGGCAACTGCCCGGACCAGCATGTCCGCGACGAATACATCGCCCTCGCCAGGTTCTTCCGGGCTTACTATTACTATACGAAGGTCATCCGCTTCGGCGACTATCCCTGGATCGACCATGTCCTCGGCTCCGACGACGAAGACCTCTACTATCCCCGCGACAGCCGGGAAACGGTCCTCACGCACATGGTCGAGGATATCGACGCGGCCATCGCCGGCCTGCCGGAGACCTCTTCCCTGTACCGGGTGAACCGCTATACGGCCCTGGCCGTCAAGGCGCGCTTCTGCCTCTTCGAGGGGACTTTCCGCAAGTATCACGGCATCACGGGCTATGACCACGATGCCGCCCACTACCTGGACCTGGCCGCCAAGGCGGCGGGCGAAATCATTGACAGCCACAAATATACCATCTACAGCACCGGCAATCCGACGACGGACTACATGAAATATTTCATGTCCACCGACGCCATCGCCGGGGAGACGATCCTCGCGGTCGATTACGACAACACCATCGGCATCTACCACAATGCCACCTGGTACGGGATCAAGTCTTCCGCCGGCCGGGCGGGCTTCACGAAGAAGTTCGTCGATTCCTACCTGATGAAGGACGGCTCCCGTTTCACGGACCGGGAAGGCTGGCGGACGATGCCCTTCACCGAGGAGGTGAAGGACCGGGATCCCCGTCTCGCCCAGACCATCCGCACCCCGGGTTACCGCCGGGAGGGGAAGAAAACGGAACTGCCTGACGGACCGGAGTTTGAGAACTCCATTACCGGCTTCCAGACCATCAAATACGTCCAGCCGATGGAACTCGGCGCCGACGGCTACGACCACTCCTTCAGCGACATGCCCGTCATCCGTTTCGGCGAGGTCGTGCTGATTTACGCGGAGGCCAAGGCGGAGCTGGGCACCCTGACCCAGGAAGACCTGGACAAGTCCCTCAACCTGCTGCGCGACCGCGTCGCCATGCCGCACCTCGACCTGGCGGCGGCCAATGCCAACCCGGACCCGTACCTGGGATCCGCGGAATACGGCTACCGCAACGTGACGGGGCCCAATAAGGGTGTCATCCTCGAAATCCGCCGCGAGCGGACCGTCGAGCTGGCCCAGGAAGGCGACATGCGCTATTTCGACCTGATGCGCTGGAAAGAGGGGAAATGCATCGACCAGGGGATGTACGGCATGTACTTCCCGGGTCCGGGCGAGTATGACCTCGACGGCGACGGCCCGGCGGAATACTGCCTCTATTCGGGCACCAAGCCCTCGACCAGTGCCAAATACGTCCTGGAGATCGGCAAGGATATCGTCCTCTCCCCGGACGGTCTGGTCGATCCCGTCGCGGGCATCGCGCATGTGTTCGACGAGGGGCGGGACTACCTGTACCCGGTTCCCATCAACGAGCGTTCCCTCAATCCGAAGCTCTCCCAGAACCCGGGATGGAACGATGGTCTTGATTTTTAGTATCTTTGTAAGTGGAAGAATATGAAACAGAACAGATATGCAATACTGATCCTCGCCGCGGCGCTCCTGGCGGCCGCTGCGTGCAGGCAGGAGGGCTCCGGCTCGGCCCGTGCGACCCTGGTGAACCCTTCCGTAGTCGAATTCGCCGCGAAGGGGGCGCCTGAGACAGTCGTCGGCGTGGCGGCCGACGGGGCCTGGTCCCTCAAGGAATGCCCCGACTGGATCACGGTCAGCCCCACCGAAGGGACCGGCCGGGCGGATATCGTCGTCTCGGTGTCTGACAACATGGAAAACGGCGAAGTGGCCCTTCCGCGCTCCGGCGTGGTGGTTTTCGGCGGAGACAAGCTCCTGAGCCGGGCCACCCTCACGGTGTCCCAGGGCGGCGACCGCTATGCCGGTACGCCCGCCTCGACGCTCGCCCAGGTCCCGTCCCTGCCGGACGGCAGCCGGGCCCATGTGAAGAATGCGCAGGCCGTGGCTGCCACGGCCTCGGCGGTCCTCATTTCCGACGGGACGGGATTCGCCCTGACGGACGGCGCCCTCAAACCGGGCGAGACCGCGACGGTCAAGGGCGTGAAAGGCTTTGAAAAGGGCCTTGTCCGCCTGACGGACGTCGATCTCCTGGATGTCGTGGCCGGTACGGTGCCGGCTCCTTCCGCTACGGCCGTCGAGGATCTCGACAGCTTTGCCGGAGCAGGGGCTTTCGTGACCGTGACGGGGGTCGTCGGGACGGCCAACGGGGCCGGCGACGTCGCCCTTTCCGTGCCCGGCGCCACACGCGGCGTGACGGTCCTTTCCGCGCCCGCATCGCTCGGGTTCTCCGCAATCGCCCATCACCTGGCGGCGGTCACCGGCTATGCTTTCGTGGACGGGAATACGGTCTGTCTGGTAGCAACCGACGTGGAAGACAAGGGCGCCGCCATGGCCAGCGACCTGCTGGCCCGCTGGCTTTTCAACGACCTCACCCGCGACAAGCTCGGTCCGCTGTTCACCGGCAAGGCGGAGCCCGACGGGAGCAATATCTACAAGTCCGACAATGTCAAGGAGGAAGGGGACGACGGCAAGTACGTTCCTTCCGAGGAAGGCGCCGGCCGGCTGACCTACTGGAGCGTCGACAAGCGCGAGATCGACTCCAAGAACTATTTCAACCGCCTGATTGGTAAGACCGGAGAGCCCTATGTCACAGGTGCTTACCGCGGTGATTACTGGGAGTTTTCCGTGGCGCTTGAAAAGACCTACAAGGCCGGGTCGACCGTCCATTTCTTCGCCATTCCGCGTTCCTCCAACGGCAGCCTCAAGTACTGGACGCTGGAAATCCTCGACGGCGGGGAGTGGAAACCGATGCTGGACCTCCTGGAGAAGGAGGTGGACATCGATGCGGAAGGCACGAAGGGCGTCATCACCTACAACTGCGAGCAGGTCGGTGACGGCTATCTGGACGTGGATGCCAACTATGTCCTCACGGCCGAGCTCTCCGGAACCCTCCGGATCCGTTACCGCTCGATGGCCAACATGACCGCGAGCGCGACGGCCTCGAAGTACAAGGCGGTGCCCGACGGCGGTACCCACCGCTTTGCCGGCAATACGCGTACCAGCCCCTTCATCGAGATTGCCTATGAACTGTAAGCGACTGGGAATCATCCTCTTCTTCCTGTCGGCCCTCCTCTCCTGCGGAGAAGGGGGCCCGCAGGAGGAGGTGTCCTACTGCCGGCTGAAAGATGCCGGCGGCGGCGCCCTTTCCGCGCTGGAAGCAACCGCTGAGGGCCTTTCCGCGACGGTGAAAGTGGAAAGCGGCGGCATGTGGACCGTCCAGGCCTCCGCCGAGTGGATCGGCGTGGCGCCTTCCCGGGGCAACAAGTACGGGACCTTCACCGTGAACGTCCTGCCCAACCGGGCGGCCGTATCCCGGGACGGGACCGTCACCGTCAAGGCCGACGGCTGCGACCCGGTCCTTGTCCCCGTGCGCCAGAAGGGCAAGGAAGGCGGCGGGGAGGAGGATCCCGCCTCTTCCCTCCGATTCATGACTTTCAACATCCGCACCGGCGGCAAGGCGGACGGCTCCACCGACGAGCCGGGACATGAGTGGAAGACCGTCCGCAAGCCGGCCGTCCTCGCGATGTTCGCCGAGATCGATCCGGACGTGGCCGTGCTGCAGGAATGCCGCCAGGAGCAGCTCAATGACCTGGAAGCCGCCCTGACGGGCTATGTCTTCTACCGCTATGCCAATGACGGCGTCCTCAAGTCGGGCGCGACGGAAACCTGTCAGTCCAACATCTTCCAGAACAGCGGCGCGCGTTCCGTGACCATGGTCCGGAAGGGCATGTATTCCATGGTGCAGTGGGGGCGCTTCTGGCTCAGTGACACGCCGGACGTGGTGTCCACCTTCCCGGAGACCGAATCCAAGAAGGTGACCCTTTGGCTCCGCCTGAAGGAGCTGGCCACCGACCGGGAATTCTATGTCTTCAACATCCATTTCGTCACCCCGGGCAAGGGCGACTGCCTCGCCAAGTGCGCCGCCTGCACCGTGTCGCAGATCCGGGATATCACCGGCAACACCGGCCCCGATGCGGCCGGCAAGACCGTCTTCCTGGCCGGAGACTTCAACGCCATCGAAACGGACAGCCGGATCGCCGCCGTGCCCGCGTTCATGAAGAATGCCCGTCTGGATGCGCCTCTCAGCGACCCGTCCATGACCTACAACCACTTCAGTGCGAGCGCTTCGGACTGGAAACGGCTGGACCATATCTTCTATCACGGTGCCGTCCCGTCGCGCCACAAGGTCGTCAACGAGGCCAAGTACGGCACGGATTTCATCTCCGACCACTGGCCGGTCTTTGCAGATTTCACGATACGATGAAACGGATCCTCCTCGCTGCGGTTGCCCTTCTCCTCTGCCTGGGTGCAGGGGGGGGGGGCGATGCGTTCCCGGATGTGAAAAGGCATCTCACGGGACTGGCCGCAGCGGACGGGAGGCCGCTTCCTGCCGGTTGGAGCGCGTATCCCGCCGGCTATGAGGCGGCGCTGAAGACCGCACTCGACAACCTCGCGCTGACCTATGTCGGGGAGAACTGGATGGGCCCGGAGCCGCCCGGCCTGAACCGGACCATCGGCGCGTACACGGCCGCCTGCGTGTGCTACGAATTGCTTTTCGGCGAAGCGCCGGACGGGACGGGCTACGTGCCCGAACACATGGAATATGATGCCGCCCGGATGGAAATCGCACGGCTCTGCGCCCATGCGGCCTGCCAGACGCCCGGCAAGGTGACGGACGTCGGCCGGAAGGGCATCAAAGTCAATTACAAAGAATCCACGCTGCCGGCGTACACCCTTCCCGACCCGCTCCGGATGCAGTCCGGGCGGCCGGTCCGGACGCGGCGGCAGTGGCTGCACCGGCGCCGGCCGGAACTCCTTTCGCTTTTTGAGCGGGAGATGTTCGGCCAGGCTCCGGGACGGCCGGAAGCGCTTCATTTCGAGGAGATTTACCGCAATGAAGCCGCACTCGGCGGCCAGGCTCTCCGGAAGGAAGTCCGGGTCCATTTCGATACGACCGGCCGGCATTACCTGCGCCTGATGGTCTATACGCCCCGGAATGCCTCCGGCCCGGTTCCGGTGTTCCTCGGCATCAATTTCAAGGGAAACTGGGCCGTATCCCCGGAGACGGACATCCCGCTTCCGACGGAGGAGGAACTGAAGGCCTACGGGCGGGTGGAGACTCTCGTAAGGGGCGCAGCGTCGGCCCGCTGGCCGCTCGGGGATGTCCTCGCAGCCGGCTATGGCGTCGCCACCTTCTACCGCGGCGACGTGGACCCGGACTATGACGATGGCTTTGAGAACGGTGTGCATCCGCTCTTCTACCGGCCCGGCCAGGATTATCCCGGTCCCGGCGAGTGGGGGACCATCGCGGCCTGGGCCTGGGGACTCCGCCGGGCGATGGATTACCTGGAGACGGATCCGGACGTGGATGCCGCCCATGTGGCCGTTTTCGGCCATTCCCGGCTCGGGAAGACGGCCCTCTGGGCGGGGGCGCAGGATGAGCGATTCGCCCTTGTGATCTCCAACTGCTCCGGCAACTGCGGTGCCGCCCTGTCGCGCCGCCGCTACGGGGAAACCATCCTGAAAGTCAATGAATACCGCCCCCAGTGGTTCTGCGACAATTTTCTCAAGTACAACGGCCGGGAGGACGACCTGCCTTTCGACCAGCACGAACTGATCGCCCTCTGCGCCCCGCGTCCGGTCTATGTGGTCAGCGCCACGGAGGACCGCAATGCGGATCCGAAAGGCGAATTCCTCGGCATCCGGGCGGCATCCCCGGTCTATCGCCTCTTCGGACTGGAAGGGCTCGACGGGGTGGAGATGCCCGCCCCCGATACGCCGGTCGGGAACGGGAGCCTCGGCTACCACATCCATACCGGCGTCCATACGGTCCTGCCGTACGACTGGATGCAGTATATCCGCTTTGCTGACAGGCATTTCCAACGAAAGTAAACCCAATTGCATATGAACGAATTGTTTTCCATCAACGGCCGCGTGGCCGTCATGACCGGGGCCTGCGGGGTGCTCGGTGAAACCATTGTGAAGCATTTCGCCGCCGAGGGCTGCAAGGTCGTCCTGCTGGACCTGCCCCGGACGGCGGAGAAAGGGGAGCGGATTGTCGCCGAAATCAAGGCGGCGGGCGGCGAAGCCATGTTCCTGCCGACGGACGTGCTGGATGAGGAAGTGCTGCAGGGCAATCTTTCGGACATCCTCGCTGCCTACGGCGGCATCGACATCCTGCTGAATGCGGCCGGCGGCAACATGGGCCCGGCGAATGTCGCCCCGGACCAGACCCTGTTCGACCTCGACATCGCGGCGACCAGGCGGGTCTGCGAACTCAACCTCTTCGGCACCATCATCCCGACCAAGGTCTTCGCGAAGGCGCTGGTCGATAAGGGCCGCGGCTCCATCATCAACTTCTGTTCGATGAGTTCGTTCCGTCCGCTGACGCGCGTCGCCGGCTACGGGGTTGCGAAGGCCGGCATGGCCAGCTGGACGCAGTGGCTCGCCGGTGAACTCGCGACCAAGTTCGGCGAGGGCATCCGGGTCAACGCCATCGCTCCCGGCTTCCTGCTGACGAACCAGAACCGGACGCTGCTGACGAACCCCGACGGTTCGCTCACCGACCGGTCCCACAAGATTCTCGCCCACACGCCCTTCGGCCGCTTCCTGGAGCCCGATGAACTCGTGGGTGCCCTCCAGTACCTGGCCAGCGACGCCTCCAAGGGCGTTACCGGCACCATTGTCGCCGTTGACGGCGGATTTAACGCTTTTACGATATGATTTATACGATGCGACAGAGCTGGCGGTGGTACGGGCCGAACGATCCCGTGCCGCTCGATTACATCCGCCAGGCGGGCGTCACCGACATCGTGACCGCCCTGCACCACATCCCCAACGGGGAGGTATGGACCGTGGAGGAAATCCAAAAGCGCAAGGACGAGTGCGCTGCGAAGGGACTCGTCTGGAGCGTGGTGGAGAGTGTCCCCGTCCATGAGCACATCAAAACGCGCGAGGGGGATTATCTCCGCTACATCGAGAACTACAAGCAGAGCATCCGCAACCTCGCCGCCTGCGACATCCACTGCATCACCTACAACTTCATGCCGGTTCTCGACTGGACCCGCACGGACCTGTCGTGGGAGATGCCGGACGGCAGCCGTGCACTCCGCTTCGAACGCGACGCCTTCCTCGCCTTCGACCTCTTCATCCTGGAGCGGCCGGCGGCCTTCTCGGAGTACACGAAGGAGGAGATTGCCCGCGCCGAAGCCCGCTTCAAGGCGATGAGTCCGGAGGAGAAGCAGTTGATTACCAGGAACATGATCGCTGGCCTTCCCGGCAGTGAGGAGAGTTTCACCCTTGACCAGTTCCGCGCCGCCCTCGACCGCTACAAGGGGGTTGATGCCGAGACGCTCCGGGCGAACCTCATTTTCTTCCTCCAGCAGGTCTGCCCGGTCTGCGACGAGGTCGGTTCCCGGATGGTCATCCACCCGGACGACCCCCCGTACCCGATCCTCGGCCTGCCGCGTGTTCTTTCGACCGCGGAGGATTTCCGGCGGCTCGTCGCGGCCGTCCCGAATCCATCCAACGGACTCAATCTCTGCACCGGCTCGTTCGGCGTCCGGGCCGACAACGACCTCCCGGCGATGATGCGCGAGTTCGGCGACCGTGTGGACTTTGTCCACCTCCGGGCGACGAAGCGCAACGCGCTCGGCGACTTCTACGAAGCCAACCTCCTCGAGGGCGATGTCCCTGTGTATGAGATGATGAAGGCCGTTTTCGAAGTGGAGCAGAAGCGTGGCTTCCGCATCTTCCTCCGCCCGGACCACGGCCACCAGATGTGCGACGACCTCGGCCGCCGCTCCAATCCCGGCTACTCCTGCTACGGCCGCCTCCGCTCCCTCGCGGAGCTCCGCGGCATCGAGCATGCGCTCATCGCCCAGGCCCGGCCGTAGGCGGGTCCCGCTACTTTGGTGGCTATCTGGTAGCCCGACGACAGCTACATTCAAATCGTAGGTAGTTGATACATAGCGTAATGTGAGAAATCGCTCCCTCGTTTTTGAGGGAGCGATTTTCTGCAAATCACTAAGGCCCAAGCGCTTCCGATTTGAATGTTCTGTCCCGTCCTGAAAAAAGTTTACCAAAAAAGAGTAAACTAATGATGACCGAAAGTCAACGTTACAGGTTGCAGATGAAGGCAACGAGCAAGCTCCTCCGTGAGTACTTCAGTGGTGTC
>JAEEVC010000054.1 GCA_016287075.1 Bacteroidales bacterium
TGCCGGCAGGCCGGCGGCCCGGCCGGTTCGCGCCGTCGAGGGGCCGGCGCGGCTGCCCGAACGGATGGTCCAGGCCGAAAGGATGGCAGGCGGCGAGAAGGCCGCCGCAAAGCAGGCAGGCGGCGAGGCGCCGCAGGAAAGGGAAAAACATCCGCATGTGTTTTTTTGCGGAAAACTAAGAAAAAACCCGGGACCGGCGGATGCCGGCTCCGGGTATTTCACCACATTTTTCCGTTTGCGGGGGTTCTTTTCCGTTTTTTACCATCCGAAACGGAGACCGACCTCCATCCCGGCCATCAGCGGCTGCTGGGTGCGGATGCTCTTGGACTGCCTGCACGGGAACCAGTAGCGGATGCTCGGATCGGCATAAATGCCGAGGTGCGGCGTCACGGCGAATTCCACGCCAAGGCCGAGGGCGGCGGACACCTGCACACCCCGTATCGGCTTGGACCACAGCAGGTTCTCCGCAGCCTGGATCCGGTATTTGTCGGAGAGGCAGCGTTCGACGGTGCCGCCGACAAAGGAATAGCAGCGGATCCGTTCGCCGTCCATGAGATGGTAGCGCAGGTTCAGCGGGATGCCGATGTACTGCTGGACATTGTCCACTTCGCCGGAAACGCTCCTGACCTCCGTTCCGGAGACGGCGTCGATTTCGACGAAGCGGCCGGTGAACGTCCGGGAGAGGCTGGTATAGGTCAAACCGGTCGAAACGGACCAGCGAGGGGCGAAACGGTAACCGACGCCGACGCCGAAGGTCACGGGAATGCCATAATAGCGGTTGGTTCCTTCCACGATGCCGGTCTGCGGCTTGGGACTCGACCGCATATAGCTGGTGCGGGTCGAAGAGGGATTGCCGTTCGTCTGGATATTGCCGCCAGCCATGAAATCGAACTTCCGGCTGCGGGTGCGGTTCATCTCCTCATAGGCCAGGGCATTGAACGCCGCTTCGTCGGAAGAATAGGAAGACCCGGACGAACGGTCGGGGACGGAAGACGGTCTCACGCTTCCGGCCGCATCCGTTTCCGGGACGGGGGCTTCCGTGGCAGGGGCTTCCTGACCAGAAAGATCCCCGGTCCCCTCCTCCTGCACGCGGACAGGAGCGGAGGCATCCGCCAACAGGCGGTCCTTCAAGACGATATCCTGCGGAGACACCAGCCCGGGAACCTGGAGGGCAGGCTCGGCCCGGGCGATGACCACGTCGAAACGGTCCGGCCCTGCCTGGCCGCTCCGGGGCAGCGCAAGGAAGACGCCCAGGGCGACGGCCGCCGCGGCCGGAACCGCGACCCGGGCGACCCGCCACCAGAAGGGGACGACCTTGGGCGCGGCAGCCTTGTCCAGCTCCGCGGAAACGGCATCCCAAACACGGGAAGGCACGGCCTCCTCCGCATCCAGCATCACCTTTCTGATATGTTCATCCCAATCTTGCATCTTACCTTATTCCTTTCATCAATTCCTGCAACCTGATGCGGGCCCTTTGCAATTTCGACCGCGACGTGGCTTCTTCCATCCCGAGGGCCTCCGCGATTTCCTTGTGGGAGTACCCTTCGATGACATAGAGGTTGAAGACCGTCCGGAGACCTTCCGGCAGCGACGCGATCAGCTTCATCAGTTCCCGGTAGCCGAGGGTCTCCACCGCCGACGGCGCCTCGCTGGAGAGGCTGCGTGCGGCATCGATGTCGTCGCTTCCGGCGAGTGCATCGTTCTTCCTCAGCTGCATCAGGGCAGTATTGACAAAGAGCCTGCGGGCCCAACCTTCGAAGGACCCCTTTCCCGCATAGCTGTCGAGCCGGGAAAAGAGGGTGATAAAACCCTCCTGAAGGACATCCTCCGCCGCTTCCCGATTCCCCATATAGCGGATGCAAAGGGGAAACATCTTCGGCGAGAGGCGGTCGAAAAGCCTTTTCTGGGCCTTTCTGTCGCCCTTCCGGCATCCGTCCAGGAGAATATCCCAGTCCGTGATGCCCCCGGCGCCGTCCGTCTCTGCGGCCCACATAATAAGATGCAATTCCCGATCAAAACGTTTCATCTGTCCCGGAAATTATTCTTATCTCCACAAATTTCGCAAATTTTTCTCGGATTTGTACTATTTTTGTAAAACACCACGCAACGCTTTTATTGCATCGGAATGAAAAGATTGTCCACCGTCATCCTCGCGTTTGCGCTCTTCGGGGGCGTCCTCGTCGCCCAAAGGGCGGAAAACCGGCTGATTGACGCCGTATCTTCCTATAACAACGGAGATTTCGCCCGTTCCCGGGCCATGTTGAAAATCCTGGTCCAGGCGGAGCCCGGTAATGACGCGGCTTATTATTACCTCGGCCTCTGCGAGGCGGCCCTGAACCAGACCGACGAAGCCGTCGTCCACCTCAAGCGGGCGACCGAACTGGACCCGAAGAACTACTGGTACCGCCAGCGGCTCGCCGACATCTACCAGCTCAAGGGGGAATACGGCCTGGTCATCGAGATGGATGAACAGCTGCTCAAGGACTTCCCCGACAAGATCGACATCCATTACGACCTGGTCAACCTCTATCTCCAGTCCCAGCAGTACGAGAAGGCGCTCGCCTCCCTCGATGCCGTCGAACTGGTCGCGGGGCCTTCCGAGCAGGTCACCCGGATGCGCTACGAGGTCCTGCGCACCCTCCACCGCGACGACGAGGCCCTCGCCGCCCTCGAGGACTTCAACCGGCGATACGCCTCCGTCCCGATCCTGTCGACCATCGGCGATTTCTACCTCTCCGAATTCCGCGACTCCCTTGCCCTCGCGAGCTATGAGGAAGCGCTCGGCCTGCAGAGCGACTATGTTCCCGCCCTGCTCGGCAAATCGGAGGTGTACCGCACCCGGCGGCAGTATCCCGCCTATTTCGAGACCCTCCGCACCTTTGTCGGCAGCCCGACCGTCCCGGCCGAATCGAAGAGCATGTACCTGTCCAACGTCACCCGCTCCCTGGATCCGGCCTTCGTCCGCCGCTATCTCCCGGAGTTCGACGGACTCCTTGAAGGCGCCCTCGCCTGCCATCCCGCAGACAGCACCCTCCTGCAGACGGCCGGTTTCTATTATTATGCCACCAACCGCAAGGAGGAAGCCCGCGGCTTCTTTGAAAAGAACCTCTCCAGCCATCCGGGGAGCCTTTCCGCCACCGCCTCCTATGTCGAGGCCCTCGCCTATCTCGAAGACTGGCAGGCCCTGAAAGAACAGACGGAAAAGGCCATGGGATCCTTCCCGGAGGAGAGCGCCTTCCTGGAATACAACAGTATGGCCGCCTTCAACCTCAAGGACTACGAGACGGTCATCCGGAATGCCGAAACCATCCTGCTGCGGCATCCGGGCGACTCCGCGCGGGCCCTTCGCGCCTGGTCCACCATCGGGGACATGCAGCATTCCCTCGGCCGGGAGAAAGAATCCTTCAAGGCCTATGACAAAGCCCTGAAAATCAACAAGGACTATGCGCCCGTCCTCAACAATTACGCCTGGTATCTCTGCCAGGGCGGGAAACGGCTGAAAAAAGCCGCGCAGATGAGCCGGAAGACCATCGAGAGCGAACCGGACAACGCGACCTACCTCGACACCTATGGCTGGATCCTCCACCTGCAGGGGAAAGACGCCGAGGCGAAACCCGTCTTCAAGCATGCCATGCTCTATGGCGGGAAGGAAAGCCCGGTGATGCTCGCCCACTATGCGGAAGTCCTCTATAAACTGAAGGAATACGACCTGGCCAAGCACTACTGGATGCAGGCCATCAAGATCAACAACGGAGAGGTGGTCAACCTCGAAGAAAAGGTGCGGAAGAAACTGGAAGCCGTCGGAAAATGGTGAGGATCAGGCATATCGTTTCCCTGCTGCTCCTGCTGCTCCCCCTCTGCGCCCCGGCACAGAACACCCGGAAGCAGGAGAACCGCAAGGCCGTCCTCCAGCGGGAGATCGAGGAGATCAACCGCCAGTTGAAGGCCAACGCGAAAAACAGTTCGCGCGCCCTGTCCGACCTCCAGCTCGTGCAGAAAAAAATCGCCAACCGGAAAGAGCTCATCGCCGAGAGCGAAAAGGACATCCGGGCGCTCGGTGACTCCATCCGCGTATTCCAGAAGGAAATCGACCGGGAGCAGGCACGGCTCGACACGCTGAACCTCTATTTCAACCGGCTGGTCCGGAGCGCCTATAAAAACCGTGACAACCGCCTCTGGTACATGTATATTCTCGCCAGCGAGAACCTCGGGCAGGGCTTCCGCCGCTTCTCCTACCTGCGCGGACTTTCCAAGGAAATGAGCCGCCAGGCCACCCAGGTCCGCAGTCTCACCGAAGAACTGTCCCGGCAGCGCGATTCCCTCTCGAAGATGAAACGGGAGGCAGAGGGCATCCGGCTCACGCGGGTCAAGGACATGCAGAGCCTGCAGGTTGAAGAGGGCGAATCCCAGAACCTCGTCAACCGGCTCAACAAGGACCGGAAGAAATACCAGCAGGAACTCGAGCGGAAGAACCGGGAAATCGACGCCCTCAACCGGGAAATCGCGGTAATCATCCGGAAGGCGACCGCCGCGCCGAAGAAAGGGGACGGGAAGACGCAGACCGGGAAGGCAGCCGGCGGAAAGAAGACCAGCACCGAAGTCGATACGAAGCTCAGCGGACAGTTCGCCGCCAACAAGGGCCGGCTCCCCTGGCCGGTCGCCGGCACGGTCGTCGAGTCTTTCGGGCAGCATTACCATCCCGTATTCAAGAACGTCAAGCTCCCCTTCAACAACGGGGTTACCCTCGCCACGTCCGCCGGAGCGCCGGTCCAGGCCGTCTTTGACGGCGTCGTGACGCAGATCGTCATGATGCCGGGCTACAACCAGTGCGTGCTGGTCCGGCACGGGGAATACTTCACCTTCTACTGCAAACTGCGGAACGTCACCGTCAAGGCCGGCGACAAGGTCAAGACCGGCGACCGGCTCGGCGCCGTGGACACCATCGGCGGGGAGAACCAGTTCCACTTCCAGCTCTGGTCCGGCCGGCAGCCCCAGAATCCGGAGCTCTGGCTGCGCCGATAGGCAAAAAAATTCGCCACATTTTTCCGTTTCCGACGGTCCGTCCCGCCGCTTTTCCCGATGTTTGCGCGAAAACCGTAAACCGCGCAAAACATGCTCGTCAATGTCAACGGGGCCAAATGCGTCGGCATCGACGCCGTGCCCGTCACCGTGGAAGTGGAAGTAACCGGAGGCATCGGCCTCCACCTCGTCGGCCTGGCCGACACCGCCGTCCGGGAAAGCCTGCTCCGGACCGTCACGGCCCTGCAGGCCAAGGGATTCCGCATTCCCGGCAAGAAAATCGTCATCAACCTCGCCCCCGCCGACCTGCACAAACAGGGCAGCGGCTATGACCTTCCGATCGCCCTCGGCATCATCGCCGCCTCGGAGCAGCGGAACCTGCCCGGACTGGAGAAGTACCTGATCATGGGGGAATTGGGCCTGGACGGCAGCATCCGGACGGTGGCCGGCGCCCTGCCGATGGTCGAGATGGCCGTCCGGGAGGGGCGCTCCGGCTGCATCCTGCCCGAGCAGTCCGCCCTCGAGGCGGTCGACTGGCAGGAAGCCGCCGTCTTCGGCGTCCGGACGCTGGACGACGTCCTCCGCATCCTGGAAGAGGAGGAAGACCCGTCCGACCTGCTCATCTGGAACACGGCCGCCTACCGGGAAGCACAGCGGGCGGAAGCGGCCGGGGGCGAACCGACGGATTACATGGACTTCGCGGACATCCTCGGCCAGGAAAGCGCGAAACGCGGTGTCGAAATCGCCGCGGCGGGCGGCCACAACCTGCTTTTCCTCGGCAGCCCGGGCTCCGGGAAAAGTTCGATGGCCAAGGCCGTCGCCGGTATCCTGCCGCCCATGACGCGGGCGGAAGCGCTGGTCACCTCGAAGGTCTATTCGGTCGCGGGACGGAGCAGCGGGCAACTCGGCCTCCTGCGGCGGCGCCCCTTCCGCGCCCCGCACATTTCCGCCTCCAAGGCCGCCATCCTCGGCGGCGGCAGCGGCGAGAACATCCTCCCCGGGGAGGTCTCCCTCGCCTCGGGCGGCGTGCTCTTTGCCGACGAGTTCTGCGAGGCGCCGAAAGCCACGCTGGAGGCCCTCCGGGGGCCGTTGGAGGACCGGAAAGTCACGATTTCCCGCCTGAAGGCCAAGATTGTCTATCCCGCCTCCTTCATGCTCATCGCGGCCTCCAATCCCTGTCCCTGCGGATACTACGGGGAAGGCGACCGCTGCACCTGTTCGGTTTCCCAGCGCACCCTGTACCTGTCGAAACTCTCCGGCCCGATCATGGACCGGATCGATATCCAACTGTGGGTCAGGGCGGTCCCGACCGCCGCACTGATCCACGGGCGGAAAGGAGAGCCCTCGGCGGCGATCGCCGCGCGAGTCCGCGCCGCCCGCGCCATCCAGCAGCGGCGCTTCGCCGGCCGCGGCATCTACACCAATGCGGAGATGTCCGGCCGCGACCTGGAGCAGTTCTGCCCCCTCTCGGACGCCTGCAAGGCTACCCTCGAGAAGATCATCGACCGCCTCGGCCTCTCCGCCCGCGCCTACACCCGCATCATCAAAATCGCCCGCACCATC